>NZ_CP139781.1:3814285-4450000 GCF_019679435.2 Actomonas aquatica | reverse complement strand
CGTGAGCTCCCCGGCCCCAGCGCCCGCCCCCACCGCCATCGGGGCCGCCGCAGCCGAACCCGCTGAAGAAGCCGGCGTGACTTACATTAAGTCTCCGATGGTGGGCACCTTCTACCGCTCACCCTCCCCGGACTCCAAACCCTTCGCCGAAGCCGGCACCAAGGTGACCGAAAGTTCGGTGGTCTGCATTATTGAGGCCATGAAGATCATGAACGAGATCCAAGCCGAAGTGAAGGGCACGATCCTCGATGTCTTGGTCGAAAACGGCGAGCCCGTGGAATACGGCCAGCGCCTCTTCAAAGTGAAATCGGCCTGATTCAGGCCCGAATCGATTCAGCAACTTGAAGGCCAGCACCATTCATGCCGCCTTCTAAGGCCTTCCCGGTGCCCTCGCACCAATCCACTCGACGTATGATTCAAAAAGTCCTCATCGCGAACCGCGGTGAAATCGCCCTCCGTATTGTCCGCGCCTGTCGCGAACTCGGCATCAAAACCTTGGCGGTCTACTCGGAGGCTGACGTCCAGTCCCTCCACGTCCAACTGGCCGACGAGGCCATCTGCATCGGTGGTCCGCGCAGCGACGAGAGCTATCTCAAGGCCGATCGCATCATCGCCGCCGCCGAAATTGCCGATGTGGACGCCATCCACCCCGGTTACGGCTTCCTATCCGAGAACGCCAAATTCGCCGAACAGTGCGAATCCTGTAACATCAAATTCATCGGCCCCCGTGCCGAGTCCATCCGCCGCATGGGCGACAAGGCCGTCGCCAAGGAAACCGTGCGCAAAGCCGGCGTGCCAATCGTCCCGGGCTCCGATGGCCCTATCGCCAACGAAGCCGAAGCCCTCAAACTGGCCCGCAAGATCGGTTATCCGGTCATCATTAAGGCCGTGGCCGGCGGCGGCGGACGTGGTATGCGTATCGCCCACAACGACGTTTCCTTCGCCAAGGAACTCCACGTCGCGAAAAACGAGGCCGAAAAGGCCTTCGGCAACGGCGATGTCTACATCGAGAAATACATCGAGAAGCCCCGTCACATCGAGTTTCAGGTGCTGGCCGACTCCCATGGCAAGGTCGTCCACCTCGGCGAACGCGACTGCTCTGTCCAGCGTCGCCACCAGAAACTCATCGAAGAGGCGCCCTCCCCTTTCCTCCTCGCCAACCCCAGCCTGCGCAAGGCCATGGGCAAGGCTGCCATCAAAGCCACCGAGGCCGCCAACTACGAGAATGCCGGCACCATCGAGTTCCTCGTCGATGCTACGGGTAACTTCTACTTCATCGAGATGAACACCCGCATTCAGGTGGAACACCCGGTGACCGAGGAGCTCACCGGCATCGACCTGATCAAACAGCAGATCCTCATCGCCAACGGTGAACCGCTCCCCTTCGACCAGAAGGACATCACCTTCAACCGCCACGCCATCGAGTGCCGCATCAATGCCGAGGACCCGGCGCGCAACTTCACGCCCTCCCCGGGCACGATCGGACTCTACTACGCCCCCGGCGGCCACGGCGTGCGCGTCGACAGCCACGTTTACTCCGGCTACCAGATTCCGCCCTACTACGATTCCATGATCGGCAAACTGATCTGCTACGGCGCCGACAGGAAGACCGCCCTCGAGCGCGCCTACCGCGCCCTCAACGAATACCTCATCCGCGGCATCAAGACCACGATTCCCATCCACAAGGCCATCATGTCCGACCCAACCTTCATGGAGGGTAAGGCCACCACCGCCTACATGGAGGACTTCCTCGCCCGCACGCCGACCGACCTGTTCTCCTAAACGGATCCGCCTCGGTCACGCATCACCGCCCCGCCCTTTTCAAACCGCCCGCGCTCACCGCCGGGCGGTTTTTCTTTCTGTCGCGCCCGTCCCATCGGGAGCCTTGCCACACACCCGAGCGCCGCCTTAGCTGCCCCCGACCATGCACTCTCAGGAATTTCCCCCGCCTCCCCGTTACGACGACCAGCCCGACCTGGGTGACATCAAGATCAACCACAACGTGATCGCGGGCATCGTGCGCCTCGCCGCCCTCCAAGTTAAGGGTGTGGCCGGCGTCGGTGGCGGCATCGTCGACGGCATTGGCGAGATCTTCACCAAGAAGGAAGCCGACCATCGCGGCGTCCGCGTCCTTGAAAACGACGACAACGAATACGACATCGAGGTCCGCCTCATCGTCGCTTACGGGTCCGAGATCGGTCGCACGGCCTACGAAGTCCAACTCGATGTGCGCAAACAGGTCATCGCCATGACCGGCAAAGAGGTGCGCAAGGTCGACGTCATCATCGAAGGCGTCCGCCTCCCGTCCGACAAATCCACGCCCGAAGACGATCTCTGGCCGGAAGCTGGCGGTGCCACCGACTGAGCCCACCGCCACACCGCGCCCGCCGCCCCTTCGCATTCCCTCCCTTTCATCGTGAGCCCGATCACCGACTATCTTTCCACCACGCCGGTCATGACCATCGTCATCGGCGGAGGTCTAGCCCTGCTCTTGGTGCTGCTCTTCCTGCGCCGCCCGCGTGCCCTCCCGCTCGCCTCCAACGAAAGCGGCCAGCTCCTCATCTCCCGCCGCGCCCTCCATCGCATGGTGGAAGCCTGCTGCGAGCAGGTCAAAGGCGTCGCCTCAGCCAACGCGTCCATCAAGATCCGCAAGGAACGCTTCACCACCCGGCTCCGGCTCAAAGTGCGCCCCGAGGCCAAACTCGACGCGATCCAAGGCTACCTGACCCAGGAAATCACCGAGATCTACCGCGAAAACCTCGGCCTCACCTCCGAGATCGGCCCCATCGAGATCAAAGTGGTCGGCGTGATTCCGTCCGATCCGGGCTTCTGATCCGCCGCTTCAACGGTCGCAGGCCGACACTTCACCGGCCACCGCTCGACGCGCCCCATCCATCCCGCCCACCCATGCTGAGCGACCTGCAGCAGATCGACGCGCTCTTCCCGGCGTTGTTTCCCACGGCTGTTTTTATCTTCGGCGCCCTCATCGGCAGTTTTCTCAACGTGGTCATCTACCGCGTGCCCAAGGGCGAATCGATCGTCTCGCCGCCCTCCCACTGCGCCTGCGGCCAGCCGATCAAGTGGTATGACAATCTACCAATCCTGAGCTGGTTCATCCTCCGCGGCCGCGCCCGCTGCTGCGGCGCCCCCTACTCGTTCCGTTACCCGGCCATCGAGGCCTTCACCGGCGGACTCTTCCTCCTCTGCTGGCTCACCCACCCGCCGCTGGTCGCTTTCGCCGGACTCGTCCTCCTCGGACTGCTCATCCCGGCCATGTTCATCGACCTCGATCACATGATCATCCCCGACGGCATCACGATCGGAGGAACGGTCGTCGGCGTCATGGTCTCCTTCCTTATCCCGTCCCTCCACGGCTTCGGCGGCTCCGGAATCTTCGTGCTCGATGGCATGCGCTCCGCGACCCACGCCATTCTCGGCGTATTTGTCGGTTCCGGCCTGATCCTATGGATCGCCCTCATTGCCGAGGCGCTACTCAAAAAAGAAGCGATGGGCTTCGGCGACGTGAAGTTCATGGGCGTGATCGGAGCCTTTCTTGGCTGGAAGGGCGCCGTTTTCGCCATGTTTGGCGGCGCGATCGTAGGCACAGCTTGGTTCGCCATCGCCCTGCTCATCCAAGCTGTCACCCGCCAAAAACAATCCGCCGCCCTCCGCGCCGAAACCCCCGAGGGCGAGGAGACCGAGGTCGGTTTTGGCGCCCACGTGCCCTTCGGCCCGATGCTGGCCATCGCCGCCGGCACCTACCTGCTCGGCGGCTACCGCCCCTTCAACGCCTACCTCGATCAGTTTTTGCAGATCTGGTAGGCCGCGCCCGGCAGCGCGACCGCCTCAACAGATTCGCTCGGCGCCCCGCGCCGCCTGCAGATGCAACGGTGTCGCCGGCGCGCCCCACTTCTCCGCAAAGGCCGCACTGACTTCTGCCGCCGCCGCGGCATCGAAGCGCTCATCGGTCAACGCCATCACCGCGCCGCCAAAACCGCCGCCGGTCAGACGCGCGCCCCAAACGCCTTCGCATTCAACCAACCGATCCACGACGTCATCGAGCTGTACCGTGCTGTTTTCAAAATCATGCTGAGAACTGCGGTGTGAGGCCACCAACAGCTTACCCACGGTCGCCAAATCGCCCTCCGCCAGCGCCGCCTGCACGCCATTCACCCGCTCGATCTCCGACAACACATGGTGCGCCCGCTTGAAGACGGTCGGCTCCATCTGCGCTTTTGCCGCCACCAACGCTTCCAGCGTCGTATCTGCCAGCAGTTTCACGCCCAAAACCCCAGCCGCCGCCATACACTCGCGATGCCGCGACGCGTAAGCGCCGTCGACCAGCGCATGCCCGCCCGGCGTGTTAAAGATCCAGAAGTGCGCTCCCTCCGGCATCGGCACGGTCGAGAACGCCGTCGTCGCACAGTCGATGTGCACCAAACTGTTCTCCGCCCCAAACCCCGACACCCCCTGGTCGAGAATGCCGCACGGCACGCCCACGAAGTGGTTTTCCGCCCAGCGGCCGAGTTTCACGAGCTCCTCCCGCGGCAGGCTCTGCTCCGTCAGCGCCAAAAACGCCAAACCCGACGACAGCTCGATCGCCGCACTGCTGCTTAACCCCGCCCCCGTCGGCAGATCCGAAGCCACCGCAAAATCAAACCCACTCGGCGCCGTGAGCCCAAACTCCGGCATGCCCGCCAGCACGCCCAACGGATAATTGATCCAACTCTCGTCCCCCTCCTTCGGCTCCAGCACCCCGCTCTGAAGTACCACCCGCCCCGGCGCGAGATCGCTGCAAAACCGCCGCTCCCCATCCTCCCGCGGCGCAACCGCCACCCACAAACCACGATCGATCGCCGCCCCCATCACCTCGCCACCATTATAGTCGGTGTGGTTGCCGATAAATTCGATCCGGCCCGGCGCACGGCACACTGCCGTCGGGACCCGACCAAAGCTTTCCTGAAAGAGGGAAACAACTCGATCTTGCATCATTGCATCCCGGGGCATGCCCACCCGCTGCCCGACCGTCAACGCCTCACCCCGAGACGCCGCGCGATCGCCAAGAAACGACGCCTCCACCGTCCGCCCGTTGCAGTTCCCCCGCCTCCTGTCCGGCCAACGCCGCGCCCGCCATCGCCAGACCGACCCAACCGCCCTTTGCCAAACCGACCCGGGACCGCAGCTCCGCCACCACCTTGTCACCGTCCTTCAATTCCGACGCCGCTGCCGCCGGCACTTCGCCGTCACCGCTCACCACCACAAGCCGCCGACGCACCCGCCCCGTCGTCTTTAGCCGCGCCATCACTTCCTGCCCCAGGTAACAGCCTTTGTTAAAACTCACTCCGATCGTCTCCAGACCGCCTTCCTGCGGCAAATCGTTTGGCCCGATATCTACCGGCACCCGCGGCACGCCTCCCGCAATCCGCGCCGCTTCCACCTCGGCTTCACTCACCTGCGACGCGCCCGCATCCGCCCCCAGCTCCGCCGCCGACAGCCCTTCGCGCCGCTTCACCAGCCGGATCACGCTCCCGTCCAACAAACCGCCGCCCTCCCGCAGCACGTAGGTCGACGTTTCCGAGTCCCCCGGCTCCACCGCCGCCGCCTCACTCCACCACGACGCCTCCCATGCGGCCGTCTCGTCCGCCAGCTCCACGTCATCCGCGATGATGAATCGCTCCAGCCGTTCAATCAGCGCCCCCGCCAGCAGGCTGCGGCTAAACACGCGAAACGCATCTTCCCCCGCCGCCACGATCCAACTGTCGCCCTCGACCTTGCCCGTCCGCCCCAGCCAAAACCCATAGGCTACCCCGCCCGACGCCAGTCCCCGTAAATCCTGCGAAAACTGCCCTTGCAGGAATTCCGCCGCGTCTTCGCCCCTCACATCAACCACACAACCCCATTGCAACGGAGCCCAGGAAACATTTTTTGCAATATCGTTGCATTCTTTAAAATTCTTCATTTCAACTACTTAGGGTTTTTTGTGATAGTTTTTGAAAACTTTTATTGACGAACGTCCTCACATCACCGATGTTCGCAACATCAGATTTCTACTTCTCCCGCCTAGCGGGAGTTTTGGGGTAACTAAGAAAGCAAATGGCCGGTCACTTAGGGGTAGGTGGCCGGCCAACTTTTTATCCGGATTTCTCGACGCGCCAAGCGCGACTTCGCCCCCACCCCCTCGCCTGATACTCGCCCACCCGCAGTCTTGCCCAACGGGGAGCCAATCCTCCACTTTGGCCGGTTCATGCAACGCACGTCCGATATCAATGTCGTCGAGACCCGGGTCCTGCCCGCTCCGGAAACCCTCTTCGCCGAGCTCCCCAAGACGGAATCCCAGTCCGACTTCATCACCCGCGTGCGCGGCGACATCCACCGCGTGATCTTCACCGAGGACAAACGTTTCCTCCTCGTGATCGGTCCCTGCTCCATTCACGACCTCGAAGCCGGCCGCGACTACGCCCGCCGCCTCGCCGCCCTCGCCGCCGAGGTTTCCGACCGCATCCTCATCGTGATGCGGGTCTATTTCGAGAAACCCCGCACCACCGTCGGCTGGAAGGGCCTCATCATGGATCCGCAACTCGACGGCTCCCACGACATCGAGACCGGCCTCCGCACCGCCCGCGCCTTCCTGCGCGAGGTGCTCGACCTCGGTCTGCCGACCGCCACCGAGCTGCTCGACCCGATCACGCCGCAATACATTGCCGATCTCATTTGCTGGTCCGCCGTCGGCGCCCGCACCACCGAGTCGCAAACCCACCGGCAGATGGCCTCCGGCCTCTCCATGCCGCTCGGCTTCAAAAACGGCACCGATGGCACCCTCGGCGCAGCCATCAACGCCATCAAAGCCGCCTCCCAACCCCAGACCTTCATGGGCGTTTCAGTCGACGGTCGCGCCTCCGCCATCGTCACCCGCGGCAACCCCAACTGCCACATCGTCCTGCGCGGCGGCTCCGCTGGCCCCAACTACTCTCCCGAGCACATCGCCGAAACCGAAGCCGTGCTCACCAAAGCCGGCCTCCTGCCCTCGATCTTGGTCGATTGCTCCCACGCCAATTCCGCCAAAAAGCCCGAGCTCCAACCCGACGTCATGCGCGCCGTAGTGGAGCAGGTCACCGCCGGCAGCACCTCCATCATCGGAGCCATGGTCGAGTCCAACCTGGCCGCCGGCAGCCAACCCTTCCCCCAGCCCAAGTCCGACCTGCGCTACGGCGTTTCCATCACCGACGGCTGCATCGACTGGGCCACCACCGAACAGCTCGTGCGCGATACCTACGCCGCGCTCGCGCCACGTTTCAGCTGAGGCGCCGGCTTCTTTCAGCCGCCTCCGCCCCGTCCCCACCTCGCCGCCCTACCGCTCCAAGTCCCGCTTGGTGCGGTAGTCCTGCACAAAAATGCTGAGCACGAGGTAAAAGCCTCCGGCCGCCGCCGCGAGGAAACACAGGATCGCCAGCCCGGGATACCCGAAGAGCTGGAAACTGGAACTCACCCGCATCATCAGCGCCGCGCCCACGATCAACGCGCCCAACACCATGCCGGCCGTGATCCGGTTGGCGATTTTCTGCAGCCCCTCCAAAAACGGCTTCGCATCCTGCGACTTCACCTTCACCTGCAGGTCCGAACTCGCGACCACATCCAAAATCCGGTTCAGGCGCCCCGGTAACTTCGCCGCAAACTCCTTCGCCTCCAGCAACGAGGCGAACACGTTGCCCTTCGCCAAATCGGACTTCATCCGCTTTGTCATCAGGTCATCGACATGACGCTGGATCGAGGCCGCCGGATTAAACTCCGGCTCCAACGTCCGCCCGACTGACTCGAGTTGCATCAGCGTCTTGCCCAGCACCGTCAGTTCGCTCGGCACCCGCAGGCCCGAATCCCGCGCCAACTTGCTCAAATCCAGCAACGACCTGCCCACATCCAGCGATCGCAGGTCCTGATCGTGGCGTCGCGAAATGAGTTTCCCCACCTCTCGCCGAAACTCCCGCGGGTTGGCTGCCTCCACTCGTTCGCTCATCTGCACGACGGCCTCCGCCGCCTCCTCACCGCGACCTTCGCTCACGCCCATCAGCACTTTCAACAACTGCCCCTGCTGCCGGATCGACACGTAACCCACCATGCCCAGATCCAGCAGCGCCAAGCGCCCGTCATCGGTCACAAAAATATTTCCCGGGTGCGGATCCGCATGGAACAGCCCGTCGATCAGCACCTGCTGCAGGTAGCTCTCGAAGAGTTGTTCGATCAACGGCTCCAACTCCATGTCGAGTGACGCCAACGGACTCAGCTCCGTCACCTTGCGCCCCTGCACGCGCTCCATCGTCAACACCTCCCGCGCGCAGTAATCATCGATCGGCTGCGGCACGTAGATGCGGTCAAAACGCTTCAGGTTCGCGCCCACCACTCGCAGGTTCTGCGCTTCCCGCTCGTAGTTCAGCTCGCGCCGGATCGTCTGCCGAAACTCCTCCAACACCGCGCCAAACTGCACCTTCCGGCCCATCTCGGTGTGCGCGTCCAAAAACTCCGCCAGCCCCTCCAGCGCCTCAAAATCTTCCGCGATGCGTTCCCGGATGCCCGGTCGCTGCACCTTCACCACGACCTCCCGGCCATCGCGTAACACTGCCGCATGCACCTGGCCCAGCGACGCCGCCGCCATCGGCTCCTCTTCAAACGAAGCAAACGCCTTCGACAGCCGCACGCCCAGTCCTTCCTCCACCGCCTGCTGCACCTCGGCGAACTCAAACGGCTTCACGTTGTCCTGCAGACGCGACAGCGCCTTCACATACGGCGGCGGCAACAGATCCGGCCGCCCCGCCAAGACCTGCCCGAGTTTGATGTAGGTCGGCCCCATCGCCTCCAAATCGTCGGCCAACTGCTCCGGCGCGCTGTCCGGATCCACCTCGTCCGCCGACTGCGGTTCAAACGAGTCGTCGAGCCGACGCACCCAGTCGGAGCGGCCATACTTCCAGAGCAGACCGAGGATTTCGCTGTAGCGGGAAAGGTGAGACAGTTTCATGGCGTGATAAATTGAAGCGGAGTTGGACCTACGCCCTCGGCACGGACCGCAAACCGCCGCACCGGTTCGCACCCGCTCCCTCGCCCAACCAACTTACGATCCCCGGAACCTCTCGCCCGTCCTCCGACTCAGAGCCTATCCAGAAGACTCCCCCCGCCCATGTTTCGCGCCCTCAAAGACTCCGTCGCCGCCAGCACCGCCCGCCGCCTGCTCAACCAACACCTCGCCCGCTACGGTTCGGTCGAGGCCCTGCACCTCGACTCCCGCAACCGCCGCCTCGAAGTCACCGGCACCCCGCACGGCGAAGCCGAACCCGTCACCCTCGTCATCGATCGCTACGAACTCGATCGCACCGCCGACACCGTGCATCTGCGCGTGCTCGACTGCACCTGTTCACGACCCTGGCTTCAGGCCCTCATCGAGGACCACCTCTACCACCGCCCGCTCGAGATCCCGCGCTGGGCCGCCGCCTTTCTGTAACCGTGCCCGGCTTGCGTCGCTCCCGCCCCGCTCCGAAGCTGTCCCCCGAACGATCCGACACTCCGGCGATTAATTTTTCGCAATTCGTGCGTGTCCCCACCTCACGTTTTCTGATTACCTGAACCTTCTTTGCTATGAATTCTCCCATCCGTGTTGCTGTCACGGGTGCAGCCGGCCAGATCGGCTACGCCCTCCTCTTCCGTATCGCCTCCGGCGCCATGTTCGGCCCCGACCAACCGGTGATTCTTCAACTCATCGAAATCCCCAACGAAAAGGCCATGAAAGCCCTCGAAGGCGTGGCCATGGAACTCGATGACTGCGCTTTCCCGCTCCTCAAGGGCATGGTCCTCACCGATTCCGGTGAAGTAGGCTTCAAGGACGCCAACTGGTCGCTGCTCGTCGGCGCCAAGCCCCGCGGCCCCGGCATGGAGCGCGCCGACCTCCTCAAGGGCAACGGCGTGATCTTCACCGCTCAAGGTGAGATCATCGACCGCGTCGCCGCCGAGGACGCCCGCGTCGCCGTCGTGGGCAACCCCGCCAACACCAACACCATGATCGCCGCCTCCAAGGCCAAGCGACTCACCCCGGACCGCTTCACCGCCATGGTCCGCCTCGACCAAAACCGCGCCCAGGCCCAGCTCGCCAAGAAGGCCGGGGTCGACCTCACCACCGTCGAGGACATCTACATCTGGGGTAACCACAGCCCGTCCATGTATCCGGCCTTCCGCCACGCCACCATCGGTGGCAAGCCCGCCGTCGACGTCATCAACGACAACGCCTGGCTCGAAAACGAATTCTGCCCGGTCGTCGGCAAGCGCGGCGCCGCCATCATCGCCGCCCGCGGCCTCTCCTCCGCCGCTTCCGCCGCCAACGCCCTCGTCGACCACGTGCACGACCTCATGACCCCCGGCAAGGTGCACTCCATCGCCGTGAAGTCCGAAGGTGCCTACGGTTTCGATCCCAACGTCTGGGCCGGCATGCCGGTGCGCACCACCACGCCAGGCTCCTACGAGATCCTCAAGGACTACGACCTCAGCGACGCCTTCTCCCAGGAGAAGATCGCCGCCACCAACGCCGAGCTCGTCGGCGAGCGCGAGATGGTCGCCGAGATGCTCGGTTGATCCCGCGAGTCGCCGTCCGACCTTTCCGTTATTCGTTTCTTCTTCTTCCGCACGGCGGCTCCTTCCCGGGGCCGCCGTTTTCTTTTTCCCCCAACCCCCATCGTCCTCCACTTCCCCATGACCCCCCTCCGCCGACTCCTCCTTCTCACGCTCGCCGCCACCCTCCTACCTCTCACCACCGCGGCGGCCGAGCCCACCTTCAAACGCGGCGTCAACATCAGCCACTGGATGGCCCAACACTTCCCCGGCCGCTACGCCACGCCCGATCGTTTCGACGCCGAAGACGCCGCTTGGATCGCCGCCCACGGCTACGACCACGTGCGCATTCCCATCGACGGCCGCATCCTCATCAGCCTCGAGGGCAACCTCATCGCCGAACTCCTCGAGCCCCTCGACGAAGCCCTCACGTGGTGCCAGGACCAAAACCTCGGCGTTATCGTCGACATGCACTACCTGCCCGGCAACGAGTTCCTAAACGACGCCGCCGACAACGCCCTCTGGACCGACCCCGCCCTCCGCGCCGCCGCCGCCTCCCTCTGGCGCCAGATCGCCACCAAATACCGCGAGCACGGCCCCTGGCTCCGCTTCGAACTCCTCAATGAAGCCGTCGCCCCCGCCAACGAGGACCTCAACATCCTTAACCAACTCCTCGTCGACGCCATTCGCGAGGTCGACGCCGATCGCGTGCTCTACGTCTCTTCCAACCGCTGGGGCCAGTTCCAGACCGTGCCCGACCTGCGCCTCTTCGACGACCCAAACGTCCACTACGCCCTCCACACCTACGAGCCCTTCTTTTTCACTCACCAGAGCACCCCGTGGTCCGACCTCAAAGATATCCCTCCCGGCGACGTGCCGTTCCCGGGGAGCTACACCGTCGCCTCCGACAGCCCCCTCGCCGCCGACGTGATCGCCGACCACGGCAGCCGCACCATGCAGCTCGACCTCGCTTTTGTGCAGAACCACTACGCCCCGGTCATCGCCTGGGCCAAGGAGCACAACGTCAATGTGGTCATCACCGAATTTGGTGTCTACCGCGCCGCCGACCGTGCCTCCACCCTCAACTGGATCCGCGCCAACGTGGAACTCTGTGAAGAAGCCGGCTTCGGCTGGACGGTCTGGGACTACATGGGCGGCTTCGCCATCCGCGACGCCGAAGGCAACCCCACCGCCGTCCACGAAGGCCTCTTCCCCGAGAAGTGATCACCTTCGCTCGCGGCACGACCCTCTCCGCATCCCGCATCCCGTATCACGCATCACGCCTCACAATAGCCCCGCCAGCGCGCTCCGCTTGCTCAGCGCGAACGCTCGCCGCACGGCCACAAACGCCTCCACCAGCTCCATCGGCGCACCCGCCCGCGGGAACACCATCGCCAGCGATACGCCGTCGCACACCACTTCCGCCTCCACGTCCTCCACGCGCAGGGTGCAGGAGCGGTAGTCCGACGGATAATCCACCGCCAGCCCACCCGCCCCGTCCAGATCCTCCACCGCGTCGATCACCGCCTCCACCTGCACGCCTTTCTTCAGATCAAAGGCGATCTCACTGAACTGCCCCGCAAACAACGCCTCAAACGCCGGCGCCCCCAATCGTCCCGCCTGCAACTCGTGCAGTGTGCGTTTGCCGCTATACGTGCCCGGATCTCGCTCCCCGAGTCCATACTCCAGCTCGAAGGTGAAATCCTTCGCCGTCAGCACCGCCAGCGGACTCGTCACTTCGAGCGTCAGCTCCTTACGCTTGTAACGCAGTTCCGCCCGCGCCCGCTGAAACCAGCCCTCCGCTTCCTCCGCCAACACGTCCTCCACCAGCCGCGCAAAAAACGCCTGCGTCGCCGGCGTCACCGCATCCGGCACCGCATGCCGTCCTTTCTTGAAACCCGGCAACGCCTTCACCGCGCCTTCGCCGGCATCGCCCACCAATCGCACCCGCGAAACAAATTTACGCAAATCGTCACCTGTGTCGGCCATCGCGCGTCATTGAGGGGAATGCCTCCGTCAACGCACCTCCTTTTTCCCGGCCCGCTTCCCCCTTTTTGACCCGATTCTGACGGTATTTCCCCTTTTGACGCGCCTTCCGCAACTTTCCGGCCCTACAGGAGTATTATAGACCGCGACGCCATTCCCCCGCAGCCTGCCCCTCTTCCCCTCCCCTTTTTCATTCCGCTTCCATCGTGCGCAACCAGCCCTCCCCCCTCACCGCATCCATGTTTCGCCGCTCGGCCCCCCTCGGACCCAGCGCCCTCATCCTCGCCGCCGCCCTCGTGCTGACGGCTTGCGGCAAAAAGGAGGACCCCGCCTCCGGCCAAGCCGACGGTAAACCCGCCGCCGAAAAATCCGCCACGACCGACGCCGCCAAAACCGACGCCGCCGGCGACAAAAAACCCGGCCCCAATCGCGCCGGTCCCTGGGGCGGCGGTGGCCAGGAGGAGGCCGTCGCCGTGCAAACCGCGCCCATCACCCGCGGCCCCATTGCCGCCACCCTCTCTTTCAACTCCACCCTCGAAACCGAATCCACCGTCGAGCTCTTCCCCCAGATCTCCGGCCAGGTAGAGGAGCTGCTCGTGGAGGAGGGCGACTTCGTCAAAACCGGCGATCCGCTCCTCCAAATCGACGACCGCGAACTCCGCGTCGACGCCAACGAAGCCCAAGCCAACCTCGACCTCGAAAAGGCCAACTTCGATCGCATCCAGGAGCTCTTCAAACGCGGCCTCGTGAACCAGCAGGAGTTCGAAAACGCCCGCTACTCCCTCACCCAACGCCAGCTTGCCTTCGAACGCGCCCAGATCCGCCTCGACCACGCCACCGTCAAAGCCCCCTTCGACGGCGTCGTCTCCGAACGTGAGGTCCAAGTCGGCGCCCGCGTCGGCACCGGCACCAAGTTGTTCTCCCTCGTTTCCCTCCAGGACATGGTCGCCGTCGTTTACGCGCCCGGCCGCTACCTCACCGAGGTTGCCAAGAACCAACCCGCCGCCGTCACCTCCGAGTTTCTCCCCGGCCAAACCTACTCCGGCTGGGTCAAGCGCATCAGCCCGGTCATCGATCCGCAAAGCGGCACCTTCAAAGTCACCGTCGGCGTAAGCAACCCGACCCGCGAAGTCCTTCCCGGCCTGTTCGTTAAAGTCGCCATCACCACCGAAGAGCGCCCCAACGCCCTCCTCGCCCCCAAACGCGCCATCGTTTACGACGGCGGCGGCCAATACCTCTTCACCGTCCGCGACAACAAAGCCGTTCGAATCCCGCTCGAAGCCGGTTTCGAAACACCCTCCACCGTCGAGGTCCGCTCCGGTCTCTCCGTCGGTGATCCCATCATCGTGCTCGGCCAGGCCGGCCTGAAGGACGGCGCCACCGTCAAGGTCGTCGATCCCGACGTCGCCACCACCAAAAAGCCCCCGGTCGACCGCGAAAACCCCAACCGCAAAAAGCGCCCCGAAGGCGAAGCCGCCTCCACCGACTCCTGAAGCCGCCGCTCTCGGTCCCCCCACTTCATACTTCTTACTTCGGACTTCTTACATTCCATGTCGTTCCGTCCCGAGGACTCGCGCTTCGCTTTCACCACCCGCCGCCCTGTCGCCATCCTCATGGTCGTCATGGCGGTCGCCGTCTTTGGCTGGGTTTCCTACAACCGCCTCGCCCTCACGCTCATGCCCGACATGAGCTACCCGTCCCTGACCGTGCGCACCGAATACCCCGGCAGCGCCCCCGAGGAAATTGAGACCACCATCTCCCAGCGCCTCGAACAGGAGCTCGGCATCGTCCCGGGCCTCACCTCCATCTCCTCCATCTCCAAAGCCGGCCAGTCCGACGTCATCCTCGAGTTCCAATGGGAAACCGACATGAACGTCGCTGCCGCCGACATCCGCGAAAAGGTCGACCAGGTCCGCCTCCCCGACGACGCCGAGCGCCCCCTCCTCCTGCGCTACGATCCCACCCTCGATCCCATCATGCGCCTCGGCCTCGCCGGCCCGCAGGACCTCTACGACCTGCGCTACCTCGCCGAGTATGACATCAAGCGCCGCCTCGAAGCCCTCGACGGCGTCGCCGCCGCCAAGATCAAGGGCGGTCTCGAGGAACTCTACCTCGTCGCCATCGACGAATCCCGTCTCTCCACCCTCAACCTCAACATCAACCAGGTCAGCCAACGCCTTTCCCAGGGCAACGTGAACCTCCCCGGCGGCAACCTGCGCGAGGGCCAGACGGAATACCTCATCCGCACGATGAACGAGTTCCAGTCCCTCGCCGAGGTCGAGGCCCTCATCGTCACCCGCCAAAACGGCGTCGATATCCGCCTGCGCGACATCGCCGAGGTCTCCCGCTACCACAAGGACCGCGAGGTCATCACCGCCGTCGATGGCCACGAGAGCATCGAGATCGAGATCTACAAGGAAGCCGACGCCAACATCGTCGAGGTCGCCCGCCGCGTGACCGAAGCCATCTACGGCACCCCCGCCCAACAGGCCTACGTCGCCACGCTCCCGCCCGACGGTTCCTTGCCCCCGCCCACCGCCGAAGAGCGCAAACAGATGCAGGCCGCCGCCGCTTCCGCCCGCGCCCCCGGCGGTCGGGGTGGCCCCGGCGGCGCCGGTTTCGCCGCCCGCCAAGCCGAGGCCCAGCGCGTCCTCCGCCACCGCGCCAACACCGACTTCGTGGCCTTCCAGCTCCCGGCCGACTCGAGCATCCAGACCCTCGCCGACCAATCCATCTTCATCCGCAACTCCATCGATGAGGTGAAGAACAACGCCATCTTCGGCGCCATCATCGCCGTCGGCGTGCTCTTCGTCTTCCTGCGCAACCTCGGCCAGACCCTCATCATCGGTATCTGCATCCCCATTTCCATCGTCGCCACCTTCGCGCCGATGTTCATGACCGGGGTTTCCCTCAACATCATCTCGCTCGGCGGTCTCGCCCTCGGCGTCGGCATGCTTGTCGACAACGCCATCGTCGTCCTCGAGAGCATCTACCGTTGTCGCGAGGAGGGCGACGACCTGCAGACCGCCGTCGTCCGCGGCGTCAGCGAGGTCGGCATGGCCGTCACCGCGTCCACCGCCACCACCGTCGCCGTCTTTTTCCCGATCGTGTTCGTCGAAGGGGTCGCCGGCCAGGTCTTCGGCGACATGGCCCTCACCGTCGTCTTCTCCCTGCTGGCCTCCCTCTTCGCCGCGCTGTTCTTCATCCCCATGCTCGCCTCGCGCGACTTCACCGGCAACAGCCAGGCCGTCGGCGAAAAACTCGCCCAGGGGCAGTTCCTCCAATTCCCCCGCGCCACCGCCAACGAGTCCTGGGGCCAACGTCTGCGCGACACCGTCACCGGCATCGGCCTCTACCTCGTGCGCACCCTCTGGGTGCTCCTGCTGCCCGTCGCCCTCGTATCCAAAATTCTGATATCGCTGCTGGCCGTCGTCCTCAGTCCCCTGCTCTGGCTCCTCGGCCGCAAAGCCGCCCCCGGCACTTCGCTCTGGACTCGCCTGACCAGCTGGCTGGCCGACGACAGCTGCGGTCCGTTTGCGGGTGAGGTCATCTGGCCCGGCTTGTTGCGCTTCACCGCCGCCACCGCGTTCGGCTCCGGCTGCGCAACCTTCGCCGCGTGGATCAGTCGCGGGCGCAACCTGTTCTTCAAAGCTATCCGCGCGCTCTTCGTTGTGTTCGTGCTGCCCTTCTTGCTGCTGCGTTTCGTCTTCACCCTCTTCATCCGCACCGCCAGCACCGTTCTGCAGGCCATCGCCCTCTGGATCGCCGCCACCGTCCTGCTCATCATCCGCCTCGGTGCGCTCGTCCTCCAGCCGCTCGTCGCCCCCGGTCTCGCCACCTTCAACCGCGGCTTCGACCTCCTGCAAAACACCTACCCGCGCATCCTCCGCCGCGCCCTCGATCAACGCTGGGCTGTCATGGGCACCGCCGCCGCGCTCTTCGCCGCCTGCTGGTTGCTCCTCCTACCGCGCCTCGGCCGCGAACTCATTCCCCAAGTCCACCAGGGCGAGTTTAACCTCGATATCACCCTGCCCGTCGGCACGCCGCTCGAACGCACTTACGAGGTCACCAACCTGATCGACGAGGCCGTCCGCGTGGAACCCGAGGTCGCCCTCACCGCCCTCACCGCCGGCGCCGAAGACAACGCCACCCGCGCCTCCGAAGCCGGCGAACACACCGCCCGCCTCACCGTGCGTCTCAAGACCGGCACGCCCCTCTCCGCCGAGGAGGCCGTCATCGAACGCATTCGCCAAAAGTTCCGCGACTTCCCCGAACTCAAACTCGAGGTCACCTACCCCGCGCTCTTCTCTTTCAAGAGCCCGGTCGAAGTCGAAGTGCGCGGACACGAGTTGGAGACCCTCAAAAACCTCTCCCGCACCGCCGAGGCCCGCCTCGCCGAAATCCCCGGCCTCGTCGACGTGCGTTCCTCGCTCCAATCCGGCAACCCCGAGATTCGCATCATCTACCACCGCGACCGCCTCGCCGAATACGGCCTCTCCCTGCGCACCGTCGCCGAACTCGTGCGCAACAAGGTTCAGGGCGACGTCGCCACCGAATACCGCCAGGCCGAGCGCCTCATCGACATCCTCGTGCGCCTCCAGGAAGACGACCGTCTCGGTCTCGCCGAACTCTCCCAACTCATCGTCAATCCCGGCGGCGAGATCCCTATCCCGCTCTCCGCCGTTGCCGACCTGCGCGTGTCCGAAGGTCCCAGCGAGATCCGCCGCATCGATCAGACCCGCACCGCCGTCATCTACGCCAACCTCTCCGGCGCCGACCTCGCCACCGTCTCGCGCGAAATCGTGTCCGTGATGGAGAGCATCGATTTCCCCACCGGCTTTGACTACGCCGTCTCCGGCCAGAACGAGGAAATGCAGACCTCCATCAACAGCCTGCTCCTCGCCTTCGCCCTCGCCCTGTTCCTCGTCTACATCGTCATGGCGAGCCAGTTCGAGTCGCTCATCCAGCCCTTCCTCATCATGATGACCGTGCCCCTCGCCCTCATCGGCGTCATCGGCGCGCTCTACCTCACCGGCACCTCCGTGAGCATCATGGTCTTCATCGGCCTCATCATCCTCGCCGGCATCGTGGTCAACAACGCCATCGTGCTCATCGACTACATCAACACCCTGCAGGACCGCGGCATCGAGCGCACCGAAGCCATCATCGAAGCCGGTCGCGCCCGCCTCCGCCCCATCCTCATGACCACCCTCACCACCGTGCTCGGCCTCGCGCCCATGGCCCTCGGTCTCGGTGAGGGCTCCGAGATCCGCACGCCCATGGCCATCACCGTCATCGCCGGTCTGGCCCTCTCCACCGTGCTCACCCTCGTCATCGTCCCCACCCTCTACGCCCAATTCGGCGGCCACCGGAAGGTAAACAGCTAGGTCCACCTCTTACCTCGAACATCCAACATCTTACATCGAGATGCGCCCCCGCGAACCCATCGCCTATTCCCTGCCGCGCTTCTCCGTCACCCGCCCGGTGACGGTGTTGATGATCCTCTGCGCCATCCTCGTGGTCGGCTTCATCGCCAACCAACGCATCCCCGTCGAACTCTTCCCCGCCGGCATGGAGGGCAAGAGCCTCGGCGTGCATGTGAGCTACGGCAACGCCTCCGCCCGCGACATCGAAGAGAAGATCACCCGCCCCATCGAGGAAGCCATCGGCACCATCAGCGGCGTTCGCGAGATCAACAGCTTCGTTAACTCCGGCCGCACCTTCAGCCGCATCACCTTCCAAAACGACGTCGATATGCAGCTCGCCTACGCCGACCTGCAGGACCGCATGGACCGCCTCATGCCCGAGATGCCCGAGGACGTCGACCGCATCCGCCTGCGCCGCTGGGACGAGAACGACATTCCCATCATGTATCTCATCCTCGATCTGCCCGAGCAGATCGTCGACAAGGCCTACGTCCTTGAAACCGTCATCGAACCCGCCGTGCAACGCGTCGATGGCGTGGGCAACGTCGATACCTGGGGCGTCGAAAACAAGGAGATCCGCATCGACCTCATCGACGAGCGCCTCCGCTCCCACCGCATCGATCCCAACACCCTCATCCAACTCCTCCGCAATCAGAACTTCGACCTCTCCAGCGGCTGGATCATGGAGGGCGGCAGCAAGGTCTACGTGCGCTCCCTCGGCCGCCTGCGCACCGTCGAAGAGATGCGCGCCCTTATCGTCGACCCCGCCCACCGCCTCACCCTCGGCGACATCGCCGACGTGCGCTACCGCTCCAGCGAACGCGACTGGGCCTACCGCATCGACGGCCGCCCCGCCATCGGCATGGAGGTCACCCGCGAATCCACCGGCAACATCGAGGCCATCTCCCGCGGTGTCCGCGCCGCCCTCGACGAACTCACCGCCGACCCCCAACTCGCCGGCCTGCGCTACGAGGTTTTCTGGGATCAGGGCACGCACGTGCGTGAGTCCATCGACAATCTCAAATCCACCGGCCTGTGGGGCGGATTCTTCGCCGCCCTCGTCATCTATGCCTTCCTGCGCGCCCCGCGCATGACCGGCATCCTCACCCTCGCCATCCCGCTCTCCCTGCTGTGCACGCTCGTGGTGGTCTACTTCATGGGTTGGACGCTCAACCTCGCCACCATGATGGGCCTGCTCCTCAGCGTCGGCCTCGTGGTCGATAACGCCATCGTCATCACCGAAAACATCTACCGCAAACGGCAGCTCGGCGGCGAAGCCACCCAGGCCGCCATCAGCGGCGCCGGCGAGGTCGGTCTCGCCGTGACCATGGCCACGCTCACCACCGTTGTCGTGTTCCTGCCGCTCATCCTCATGAGCGACGACGCCGAGTTTTCCTTCTGGATGCTGCGCATCGGCATGCCGGTCATCGCCTCGCTCCTCGCATCCCTTTTCATCGCGCTCGTCTTCGTGCCGCTCGCGTCCAAACGCCTGTCCCGCGGTCACCGCCACCACGAGCCCAAGACCATCGGTTGGATGCGCCGTCACTACACCTCGGTGCTGCGTTGGACCCTTCACCACCGCATCGAAGCCAGCCTCATCGTGCTCGCCACCTTCTGCACCATCGCGATTCCCATCAGCCAGGTGAAACAGGCCCGCGACCAGGGCGGCGACGAAGAGAACAACATGCGTTTCTTCTTCGAACTGCCCTCCGGCAACGAGTTCGCCGAATCCGACGCCTTCATGAAAACGGTCGAGGACTACCTCCAGGCCAACAAGGACACCTACAACTTCTCCAGCATCGAAACCCGCTTCGGTCGCTCCAACGGCCGCGTCCAAGCCCGCTTCCAGGACAACGAACCGTCCGAGTGGTATGAGGTCGTCTGGCACAACTCCCTCGTCGGCCTCGGCCTGCGAAAACCCCAAATGACCAAGCCGGAGATTGAAAAACACTTCCGCGACAACTTCGAGACCCCGCCCGGCGTGGAGTTCCGCACCCGCCGCTGGGGCGACTCCGGCGGCGTGGGCCGCATCACCATCACCCTCTACGGCGACGACACCTCCACCCTCATGGGCCTCGCCGAACAAGCCGCCGACCGCCTCCGCTCCATCGACGGCGTCCTCGGCGTCGAGACCTCCATGGAACGCGGCGGCAACGAGCTGCAGGTCCAAATCAACCGCGATCGCTCCCGCGAACTCGGCGTCGACCCGCGCCAGGTCTCCGGTTCCATTTCCTACTCCATGCGCGGCATGGAGGTCGGCCGCTACTACGCCCCCGACGGCCGCGATGTGCGCATCCAGGTGCAGCTCGAAGACGCCGAAAACCAGCGCATCGACGACCTCAAATCCATGACCTTCTTCACCGAAAACGGACGCGAGGTGCCGCTCGAATCCGTCGCCGATCTCACCGTCGAAAAAACCCTCGGCCAAATCTCCCGCCAAAACCGCCTCACCACCC
Organism: Actomonas aquatica; assembly: GCF_019679435.2. Classification (NCBI taxonomy): domain Bacteria; kingdom Pseudomonadati; phylum Verrucomicrobiota; class Opitutia; order Opitutales; family Opitutaceae; genus Actomonas; species Actomonas aquatica. The sequence continues at coordinate 4,429,548 of NZ_CP139781.1, read as the reverse complement.
TCAACGTCACCGCCCGCACCACCATGCCCCAATACCAAAAGGTCATGGCCCAGGTCGACGAGGTCATGGCAGACTTCCCCATGCCCCGCGGCTACCGCTGGGACAAGGGCCTGCGCTGGGTCCGCCTGCAGGAAAGCAACCAGGCCCAGCAGTTCGCCATGCTGCTTTCGATCACCTTCGTCTTCCTGCTCATGGGCGTGCTCTTTGAGTCCTTCATCCTGCCACTCGCCGTCATCATCGCCGTGCCCTTCTCCTTCCTCGGCGTCTACTGGGCCCTCTTCATCACCGGCACCGAAATGAACATGATGGCCATGATCGGCATGGTCATCCTCATCGGCGTCGTTGTGAACAACGCCATCGTGCTCGTCGATCTCACCAACCGCCTCCGCGAAGAAGGTGTCTCCCGCCTCGATGCCCTCGTCCAAGCCGGCCAGCAACGCCTGCGTCCCATCCTCATGACGACCTGCACGACTGTCTGCGGCCTCATCCCCATGGCCCTCGGCAACTCCCAGATGATCGGCATGCCCTACTCCCCCATGGGCCGCGCCATGATCGGCGGGCTCATCATGTCGACCGTGCTCACCCTCGTCGTGGTGCCGCTCTTCTACCTCCTGCTCGACGACCTGCGCAACTACGCCGCCAACATCGCCCGCAGCGCCCTCACCCCCTTCCGCTCCGCTCCCTCCCCCAAAGCCACTCCACCGCTGTAGCCGGGGTCGTCGACCCCGGTCGCCCCGCCGCCATGCCACACCCCACCCCGCGCGTCCAGCCCCTCCTCCTCGCCCTGACCGGCATCGCCTTCCTGCTCGCCGGCTGCGAGACGACAACCTCCCACACCGCGTCCTCCCTCACCGTCCAAGCCGCCCGCGCCCCGCGTATGGCTACCACGGATACACCGACGCCAGCCGCGACCGAGCCGCGCACCTACACCCTGCGCTACGTCAACGCCAAGAGCCGCGACCTCATCCAGCCCGACCTCTCCGCGCTCTTCGCCACCCTCGCCCGCCAAGGCTTCACCCCCGCCGTCGCCGACGCGTCCCCGGATGCCATCGTTTGGATCGCCGCCATTACCGACCTGCACCAGGAACAACAAGTCGGCTCCCTCGAAGGTCCACCCGCCGCCGACAACCCCGACTCCCTGCGCTACAAAAACGCCGCTGGCATGATCGGCCGCTACAACCGTCTCATGCACGACGACCGCCACGGTTCCGGCGAGATGATCCTCGGGCCGGAAGGCGAAGTCATCATGACCGGCAACCTCGGTGACAACGTGACCGACGAAGCCCGCTTCGATTCCAACATCCCTCAGCGCACCGTCCTCCGCCAACGCAACGTGCTCGCCCTCTGGGCCACCCGCACGACCTCCCCCGCCCACGCCGACGACGACGGCGAACTCTGGCTCGTGGAAGCCATGAGCGACCAACCCGCCGGCGATCCGCCCACGCCTTTTCCCGTGCTCGTGGACCTCGCCCTGCAAAACCTCGGCACCGATACCCACGGCCCCCAAACCGTCCCCCTCCCCGAGCCCACCACCCCGTAGCTGCGGTTTCCCCACCACGCCCCGCAATTCGTAGCTGCGCTTGAGCAAAGCGAAAGCGTGGCCCACCGTGCGAGCATGACCCCACACCCACGCCGTCACTCCCTTTTCACCGCCCTGCTCGGCCTCTGCTGCCTCGCCCTCACCGCCTGCGCCCAATCCAACATCCCGCGCATCTCCCCGACTGAAGCTGCCGCCCAAGTCGCCGCCGGTGAAGCCATCCTCATCGACGTCCGCGAAGCCGCCGAATGGGCCGACACCGGCGTCGCCGCCCCCGCCCGCCTGCACGCCCTCAGCAATCTCCGCGGCGACCGCTCCGCCTGGGCCGAAACCCTCGCCGACGCCAAGGCCCACCACACCCCGCTGCTCCTCTACTGCCGCTCTGGCAACCGCTCCGGCCAGGCCGCCGCCGCGCTCGCCGCCGAGGGCTTCACCGTCGCCAACGTCGGCGGTTTCCGCGACTGGCAAGCCGCCGATCTCCCCACCCGCGCCGCCGACGAACCACCCGCTAAATCCACTCCTTAATGTCCGACTCCGATTCCACGCCTCCTCCGTCCTACGGCTCCGACTTTTGGGACAACCGCTACGGCACCGCCGGCACCGACTACGTGTTTGGCACCGCCCCCAACGATTTCCTCGCTGCCTGCGCGTCGTCACTGCCGCCCCAATCCAAGGTGCTCTGCTTGGCTGAGGGCGAAGGTCGCAACGCCGTCCACCTCGCCCGCCTCGGCCACACTGTCACCGCCGTCGACCAAAGCGCCACCGGCCTCGCCAAGGCCCGCGAACTCGCCGCCCAACATGGTGTGAGCATCACCACCCTCACCGCCGACCTCGCCACCTTCACCATCGCCCCCGGCGCTTGGGACGCCGTGGTCTCCATCTTCTGCCACCTGCCGCCCGACCTGCGCCGCCAGGTTCACGCCCGCGCCGCCGCCGGCCTGCGCCCCGGGGGCCACCTCATTCTCGAAGCCTACACCCCGGAGCAGCTGAACCACCGCACCGGCGGCCCCATCAACAACCCGCCCCTGCTCATGCGCCGGGCCGAGATCGTGACTGAGTTCCCCGGCCTCACCTGGCTCACCGCCCAGGAAATCGAGCGCGACGTCGTCGAAGGCACCGGCCACACCGGCCGCGCCGCCGTCCTCCAACTCCACGGCCAACGCCCCTCCGCCTGATTTCGTCCCGCCCCCCGTGGCTACAAGCGTGAGCGAGTGGTCCCCCGCTCGCCCCCGCTCCCCACCACTCCGCCCCTTCGCACGTCACCCGCCGGTTCACCACCGTCATCTTACGGTTGTGACTGCCCCTACCCGCACCCTCCTCAATCGCACCCTCAACCTCGCGCTGCTGCTGGCGGGCGCTTTCATGATGGGCTCCGGCTGGATCATGGCCGAACGCCTGCCCCAAGGGCGCGCCTACCACGACCTCACCATTCTCGGTCTCAGCCGCCACGGTTGGGGCGGGATCCACACCTGGGTCGGTTACGCCATGGGCGCCATGGTGCTCGCCCACCTGGCGCTGCACACCGCTTGGCTCAAACGCATCGCCGCGATGCGCCGTCCGTGGCTCCTCGGGCTCGGCCTCGGCTCCGCCGCGGCCATCATCCTGATTCTCGCCGTGATCCTCCCAGTGCGCGGTTAACCTCGCACCGCCGCCCGCCGTCGCGGACGGATCACTCGCATCAGCCACAGGTTGCCCGCCCGCAAGCCCCGCGCCAGCCGCCCAAACATCCGCGGCCGCCACCGCGTCACGTCGTCCGTGATCAGCGCCAGTCCCAGCAGAAACACCACGCCGTAAACCAACCCGAAGACGAGCTCCGGCGACCACCCCGGCGGGACCATCGTGGCGACGAGACGGACCGCCGCGTCGGTGAACCGCTGCGGCGTGAACACCAGTATTATGTTTCCGAATACGTAGGCGAACACCGAGCTCCGCCCAAAGCTGTAGAAGATGTCGCGCAACGACGCCGGCGAGCGCGGCACCCGCGCCATCACCCAACCAATGCTGGTGAACAACAGCGCCCCGGTCGCGCCAAAGGCCATGTAAACCGGATGCGTGAGCCGCCGGTATTCCTGGTAAGCCAGCAACTGCCACACCGTCTCCAAGCCCAGCCGATTCAGATGCTGGTTAAACAGCCAACCCGTCCAAACCAACACGCCCACGACCAGTAGCGCCTTCCACCAGCGGCTCAGCAGCCCGCCCAGTAAAAAGCCAAACACCACAAAGCTGGTCGCGTGCAGCACGCTCGGCCCGGTCACCCCGCCCCAGCCAAACACGTGCCCCCAGAAATAATTCACCTCCGGGGCCCTCGTCAGGTCCTGCCACACCCACCACGGCGGCACCGTCACCACCAAGACCCCCAACACGCCCCACCGCTTCACCGGCCAGACCAAAAACGGCGCCACCAACACCATCCAGAAATACGTCATCCAGATGCCCGCGTAGATGCCTTCCTCGTTAAAATACAACGCCCGCCCGACCTGCTCCCACGTCATCTCACCGCCCACTCCCTGCGCCAACATCGTGATCACAATCGCCCCGTAATACGTGCCCGCCAACGGCCAGCACCAACGGCTCACCTCCCGAAAACGCAACCGCCCCCCGACCGCCGCGTGACGCTTCGCCGCCGCCGTCCACGGCCACAGCCGCACGCCGTCTCGCGCAAACTTCCGCGCCAGTCCCCACCCAAACACCACCAACAGCAACGGCGTCGCAAACGCCGTCGCCACCAGCGTCTTCGGAATCCACTGCCACAGGTCGAACTTGAACACCACGTGCGCGCTCATCGCCAGCCACAGCGCGATCGACCGCGCCACCAGCAACGGATCATCCCGTCCGCGTTCCGGCAGCGTATCCGGATTTTCCCGACACAACTCCGCCATCGGCAGACACTCCCAGCCCGGCACCCGCTCCCCGTAAAAACGCTCCACCGCGATCGCCCCTTCCACCAGATTCAGCGAGTCCCCGCCGGCACTCACAAAACTCTCCTCATCATCCAGCCGCTCCCGACCCAGAATCGACGCCAACTCCCGCCGCAGCGCCGAATCCGCCCCCGGCTGTTCCACCGGCCCACCGCGCGCCAAAATTGCCGCATGGTCCGTCTTGCCATTGGCCAACACCGGCACCTCGCGCAAGGCCACCACCCGCACCGCCCGCGCCGGCACCCCCAACCGCCGCGACCACACCCCCGCCAAACCTGCCGGCGGCACCCCCGGCTCCACCACGCCGATCACGATGCGCCGATCATCGCCCGCCACCTTCGCCCGCACGCCGACCTCGCGCAGGTCGCTTTCAATGCCGTCCAACGACACCCGCAACCCCGCGATTTTCACAAACCGACTCGACCGCCCCACGATCCGCCACAGTCCGTCCCGCGTGCGCTCCGCGATGTCCCCCGTGCGCAGCTCGGCCACCTCCGCTCCCCGCGCCAGATCCGCCCGCGCCGTCGCGTAACCCATCATCACATTGGGCCCGCGATAAACCAGCTCTCCCGCCACGCCATCCTCGTCGATCACCTCGCCCGCCTCATTCTCGACCCTCAGCTCCCCACCCGGAACCGCCTGCCCGATGCAGTCGGGATGTGCCGCCACCTGCTCCGGCGGCAAAAACGCCATGCGCGGCGCCGCCTCCGTCTGCCCATACATCACATAAAACCGCGTGCCCTGCGCCGCCGCCCAGTCCGCGAAACGTTTCACCAACACCGGCTCCAGCCGCCCGCCCGCCTGCGTCAGCGTGCGCAATCCCGATAACGGCCGCTCCAGCATGCCGAGATGCGCCAGCGTTTCATACATCAGCGGCACGCCGGCGAAACTCGTTGCCCCGCCCAGCTCAAAGTCCTCCCAAAACGCCCGCTCACTCACGCTGTGCGCTGACAGCACCAGCGCCGCCCCATGCAACAGGTGCGAGGTCAACACCGACAGCCCATACGAGTAATGCAGCGGCAGCGAGGTGATCGCCCGCTCGTCCGGTTCGATGCCCAAATACCACGCGATCGACATCGCGTTGCTCACCAGATTGCGCGTCGACAGCCGCACCAGCTTCGGCTCCCCGGTCGAGCCCGAGGTCGTGAGCAACATCGCCAGCTCCTCGTGCGGCTCTGCCGGCGCCTCTTCCCTCACCGCCAACTCCAGCTCCATCGCCGGCAACTCCCCCGGCAACGGCGGCGGCTCCACCGGCAGGCTCACCGGCTCGGGTGGCAACGCCTGCCAAGCGTCCCGCCGCACCCGCCATCCGGTCGCCTCCCGCGTCCACTCCACCTCCGGTTTAAACTGCCGCCGCAGGCGCTGTTCACTCGCGAGCTTGCCCTCGCCCAGCAAGAGCACCGGCCACCCCGCCCGACACGCGCCCACCAGCGCGACGATCGCTTCAAACTCCGGCGCCATCTCGATCGCCACCAAACCACGCCGCCCGCAGTCCGGGCCGCTCAGATGCAACGCCGCCCAACGATCCGCCGCGACCGCCAACTCCGCATGCGTCCACGCCTCCCCGCCCGGCCGCAGCAACGCCAACCGCGCGCCAAACCGCTCGATGCTCCCAAACAACCGGGTCGACGCCGCTGTTTCCATTCGGCGCGAAACCTAGCGCAAGGCCTCCCGCAGCGCACGCACTTCGGCCAAAACACTCCGGGCCGCCACCAGCGTCGCCGCATCCACCGCGCCATCGCCGCCGACATGCTCGGTCGCCACCACCGCCACCGCCGGTTCGTCGTCCTCATTCTGATTGTGGTCATCCGGCTCACCGAGCCCGGCCTGTCGAAACCGCTTCAGGCGCTCCAGGATCAGGTCGCGAATCTCCGAGGCATTCTCCACTGCGTGAAAGACACTGCGGTGCATCGATTCACCGCCCCATTGCTGCTGCTCCTCCGCGCTGCCGCCCCCCCCCGCCGAACGCACCTCCACATCGGCCAGCCGCAACAGCCGCTGCAACGGACCTTGCTTCACCGTCACCTGCTGCAGGTTGGCAAAACTCATGGTGGTTTCGTTGATCTTCATGATGCCCCACCGCAGCCGCAGACTGCGATCCGTCACCATATACCAGCGCTGCGTGTATTCGAGCCACAGCGAGCCGAGCGACCAGAAGAACTGCACCACAAACACCACGATACCGATCGCTTCACCAATCTTGATCCAAAACAGCACCTTCGGCGGCGTCCGCCGCGCGAGTTGATACACCCCCTCCGGCACAAAACGCTCCAACAGGCGGTGGATCATATCCCGGCGCTCCACTTCATCGCCCGCCAACTTGCGCAATACCTCCTCCCGACTCAGCTCCTCGCCCGCCTGCTTGGTCACGTAGACCCCCGGCTCCACTTCTTCCAACACGGGCTCGAGGCTATCGCCAATGACGTCCGCCTGCTCGGCCGCCACCTGCTCGAGCTGCATCTGATACTCCACTTCGCGGATAAAATAGATCGACACCAGGATACCCCAGACCGCCGCCGCCTGCGTGCCCATCCAGCCTAAAAACTTCAGCCGCACGTAGTTTTTGCCCGCGCGAAAGACGCGCAACGATCCCGGTGCGCCCGCCGGCGGCGCCGGTTCGTGCGGCACCTTCAGGATGCGCATCAACAGCGCTTCGAGCCGCGCCATCATGACGGCTCCTCCTCACCGCGCGCCCGCGCCAGATCGGCCCGCAACCCGCGCAATTCCGCCGCCACGTCCTGCAGCGCCAACGTGAGCTCCGCGCTCCCCCCCGCGCCGCCAACCCTCGCGCCGGCGCCGACCGTCGCGTCTCCCGGCATCGGCGGCGGTTGCCGCGTCGACGCCGGCTTCACGTCGTCCTTCACCCCGCGCATGCGGCTGTAGAGAAAGTCCCGCACCGCCTCAAATTCCTTGAGCCCCTCCAGCGTCATCTCCGCGCTGGCACTGCCACTCGCGGTCTGCACCAACACCCGCGCCAGACCCAGCCAACGCTCGACCACATTGGACCGCAGGTGAATGTCCTGAATTCTTGAATACTGGATGATGATCTCGCGCCGAAAGAGGATGCCCCAGCTCATCGAGATGCCCTCGCTGGTGAACCGGTAACGCATGGTCTGAAACCGGATCAGCCCGTAGATGAGCGGGATGAAAAACAGCGGTCCCAACACGAAGGACGCTACGACATAATACTTCTGCAGGTCGCGATGCGGACGCTCGATCGCCAGAATGGCCTCATCCTCCGGAGTGGTGTGCATGGCCGCGATCAGAGCGGGTCAAATCCCGTAATTCAAACCGCGAATGCGCCGAGTCTCCACGAGTTACCCAATTGGAGAAAATGAAGATCCGCCGCCCGACGTAGCTGCGCTTGAGCAAAGCGAAAGCGTGGCCCCGCCTGCGGGCAGTCACCCCACGGACGCACGATCACTACGTCCCCCCACGCGACTACGCGTCAAAGCCCCCGCGCCAGATCCCGTGCATGGATCAGGCAGCAACAATCACTGCCATCAAAAGTCTCGAGCCACTCCATGCGCAGCTTCGGCCACGTCCGCTCCATCGCCTCCCGCAGCTCGCCGACTTCCAGCACCACGATGCCGTGCGGCTGCAGCCGCTCCACCGCCTGCCGCAGCAGTTTGCGGATGATCACCAAGCCATCCGCCCCTCCATCGAGTGCGAGCCGCGGCTCATGCTCAAACTCCGGCGGCAGGTCGTCGCAGAGGTCGCTCGGTTCATACGGCGGATTGCTCAGCAGGATATCGTATTGGCGCACCGGCACCGCATCGAAGACGTCGCTCTGCCACAGCGTGAGCCGGTCGCCCACCCCGTGATCGCGCACGTTGATCTTCGCCACCTCCAGCGCCTCCGGCGAAAGGTCCACGCCATCCACCCGCGCCTCGGGAAACTCGTGCGCCAGCAGGATCGCCAGACAGGCCGACCCGGTGCACACATCCACCACCTCGCGCACCGGCGTGCCGGGCGGCAGGTGCTCGGCCAGGGTCGGAATGAGCTCCAGAAAATAGCTCCGCGGAATCAGCACGCGCTCGTCACAGAAAAACCGATACGGTCCCAGCCAGGCTTCCTGCGTCAGGTAGCCCGCCGGCACCCGCTCCAGAATCCGCCGGACAAACACCTCCTGCAGCGCCTTCGCCTGCAGCGGCGACACCGGCCGCTTCATCACCTTGGGTTTGCTGTCCAGCGACAGCCCCAGCGTGCGCAGGATCAGATACAACGCCTCGTCATGCGCATTGTCCGCCACCTGCGCCGTCACGATATCGTGCCGCGCATACGCCTTTTCGGCCCAGCGCAGCCAGTCCCCCGGCGTGCGCAGGGAAGCCGTCTCAGCGATCAATTTGGCGGCGTTCTTATTCACAGGGGAAACGGCGTGTCAGAGCCCAACATGTTCTGCTTTGGGATGCCCTCATGCTTGGCGATCTTTGCTGCCTTGGTGTTAATAAAATCTCACTCCCGCGGCGGTAGGTGATCTTCGCAGTAGCACACTTCCTTGTCGCCTTCGGTGCGGTAGCGGAACCCGAGGTCGACATCGTCGTTGCTGTTGCGCCCACACACCGAGCACGTGTGCATCGGCGCGGCCAGTTCGGCCTTCCGTTTGGCGCGCTTGGCCTGCTGCACCGACTGACGTCGCCCCGTGCGGATGCGCTCAATGATGTCGCGGCCAAAAAAGAGGAAGAAGTTCCCTGTCGCCGCCAACACCGCCAAACGCGACCCCATGTCACCCGCCACCACCTGCATGCCGTAAAGCCCCCAGGTGAACCACGCCAACCACTTGATTTTCACCGGCAGAATGAAGAACAGGTGCAGCACAAAATCCGGATTCAGGAATGCAAAGGCCAGGAACACCGAGCCGCCCAGGAACAGGTTGTTCGACCACGACATCGGGGATAGAAACGCCAGCCCCACCGTCAGCAGGTAACCCACCAGCAGGAAGAGGTTGTAGCGCAGCGGCCCGAAGTAGTGCTCCAGCGCGTTGCCGTAGAGGTAGAACAGGTAGATCGCGAAAACCGTAAAAATCCCGTCGCCCGCCGGCATCACCGCAAAGGTGAAGATTCGCCACCACTCACCTTGGAAAAACAGCGCCGGCATGAAGCCGATCTGGACCATGTCCAAACGCTGCAAAACCAGCGACAGGAAGATGAAGGTCTGCGCGATGACCAGATAGAGCGTGATGTTGCGGATCGCGAAGGGCTCCAACCAACGCTCAAGCTTGTTCAAGGGAGACGGCATGAATCGGCAAAATTAGGCGGGCATCCCGCGGTGAGGAAACATCAAAGACCCACGCATCAGGGCTGGGGTTGCGGAGCTGGAGCGGGCGGCGCGAGCGGAGTGGGCTGCTCTTCCGGCCGGAGCGTCGGGCGCAGGGCGGCGTTCGCATCCCGCGCCTTCTCCTGCACACTGTCATCCACCAGCGGCGCGATCGGCAGCTCAGCCGGCAGCTCGCGGGCCAGCTCCACCACCGCCTCGCTGTTCACCGTCTCCACGCCCTGCAGCTCCCCGGCTTGGAAGGTCGGCACCTCCACCCGCGGCCGCGCGGGCGTCTTAGCCGCCGGTTTGCCGCTCATCGATGCGACCGCCCCGGCTTCGGCTGCGGTCACTTCGGCCGGGGCCGGCGGCGGATTGCGCAGCCGCTCCAACTTCGCCGACAGCGCCGCCCGCTGCTCCTGCATGGGCGCATCAAAGTCTCCCGCCAAAACCGTCTCGGCGTCGTCCAGCCGCTCCATCGCCAGCAGCACGTTGGCCTCGTGCAGTTGCACCATCTGCTGCTGCAGCGGATCCGTCGCTCGCGCCGCCAAGGCCTGCCACGCCGCCAGTGCCTCCGGCCAGTCCGGCTCCGCCACGTCGTAGTGCGACTCCGCCAAGCGGTAGGCATACGCGAAATTGTCCGGATCCAGCCGCACCGCCTCCTGCAAGGCATGCACCAGCGCCGCGTCGACCTGCTCCGCCGTCCACTCGCCACTGGCGAGGAAGTCCCCGCGCGCCGCGCCCAGCAGCTGCCCAATCTGGAAATGATACAGCGCCTGCTCCGGCTCCAACTGCACCGCCGACAGAAAATAGTTCAATGCCTCCAGCGGTTTGCCCTCTTCCGCCAGATACTTCCCCAGCTGGTTCTTCACGATGGCGAGATCCGGATCGAGGTTGTTGGCCTTCAACAACAAAGCCTTCGCCCGTTCGCGCTCATCCACCAACGAGCTGCCCAGCAGCATCGAGTAGGCGATATAGCCCTCGGCCTTCTTCGGATAGCGCCGCAGGTATTGCTCGTAGTCGAACACCAGCGACTGCAACCGCGGCCGCAGCGACTCCACTTCCTCCTGGTAAGCCGCCATCGCTGCCCGCCCCAGCAACTCTTGTTGCAGCGCCACCAGCTCATTGAGCTCCGCCTCGGCATCACGCCCCTGCGCCCGCGCTCCGCACGGCAGCAGCCCCAGCACCAGGATAAAACAACCCAATAAACGTTTCGGCATCACGACAAAGCCGACACCGTGCCCCGCCCCAAGTGCCATCGCAACCCCGCTTCTCACCTTAGGACGTGTCTGGGATTTCTTACTTCTTACTTCCTACGTCTTACTTCCAACTTACCCCATGTCCGATCCGTCCGCCGCCCACCTCCCGCGCCACACCACGCGCGGCCGCGGCACCGCGATCAATCCACCCAGTCGCTTTGAGCGCGTGCACGTCGAGCTCGACCCCGCCGCCTCCGCCACCGACTGGGGCGACGATCCCACCGAACGCCCCGCCCCCAGCACCCAGTTTTTCTTCGACGACTCGGCCTCCATCCTCTCCCGCAACGACAGCCCCGACGTCCCCTACACCTTTGGTCTCAACCCCTACCGCGGCTGCGAACACGGCTGCGCCTACTGCTTCGCCCGCCCCTACCACAACTACCTCGGCTGGAGCAGCGGACTGGATTTTGAGACCAAAATTCTCGTCAAACGCCGCGCCCCCGCCCTGCTCCGCGACGCCCTCAGCAAACCCTCCTGGCAACCCGAGCCCGTCGCCTTCAGCGGTGCGACCGACTGCTACCAACCCTGCGAGCGCCACTTCCGCCTCACCCGCCAATGCCTCGAGGTCGCCCTCGAGCTGCGCAACCCCGTCGCCCTCATCACCAAAAACCGCCTGATCACCCGCGACCTCGACCTCTTCACCGACTTCGCCGCCTGGAACGGCGCCGCCGTGCTCATCACCATGACGAGCCTCGACCCCGACCTCGCTGGCCGCCTCGAACCCCGCGCCGCCCGCCCCTCCGCTCGACTCGACGCCATTTCCCGACTCGCCGGCGCCGGCGTGCCCGTGGGTGTCATGATCGCCCCCATCGTGCCCGGCCTCACCGACCACGAAATTCCGGCGATCCTCCAAGCCGCCGCCAATGCCGGCGCCCGCTCCGCCAGCCGCATCGTCCTGCGCCTGCCCCACGACGTAAAAACCCTCTTCACCGACTGGCTCGACACCCACTATCCGGGTAAAAAAGACCGCGTGCTCTCACGCATCCGCGAAATCCGCGGCGGCGAACTCAACGTCACCCAATGGCGCACCCGCATGCGCGGCGAAGGCCCCCACGCCGAGAGCATTCACCACCTCTTCGAAGTCTCCCGCCGCCGCGCCGGCCTCGCCCCCGACCTCCCCGAGCTCAACACCACCGCCTTCCGCCCCCCCGGCGGCACCCAGCTCGACCTGCTGTAGCATTTCACCACTCTCCCTTCATTTTTCACCATTCGCCCTCATGTGCTCCCGCTTCACCCTTAAGCTCGGCGACGCCATCAACCTTTCCAAACGCCTCGGCATTCCGCTCGGTCAGATGGCCGATGGCCGCGACCGCTACAACATCGCCCCGGCCACACCCGTCACCGCGCTGCGCCGCGCGCCCAACGCCGGCGGACTCGACCTCACCGAAGCCACCACCCTGCGTTGGGGCCTCATTCCCCACTGGGCCCGCGAGGGATCCGCCCCTTCCGCCCCCCTGATCAACGCCCGCGCCGAAACCGTCGCTCAAAAACCGTCCTTCCGCACCGCCTGGCGCGACCGTCAACGCTGCGTCCTGCCCTGCAGCGGGTTTTACGAATGGGAAAAACAGGGCCGCGAGCGCCTGCCGTGGCTCTTCGCCCGTGCCGACCGCGGTCCGCTCGCCTTCGCCGGACTCTGGGACCGCTGGACCGATCCCATCGACGGCACCGTCATCGAAAGTTGCACCGTGCTCACCACCGTGCCGAACCGGCTGCTCAACCGCATCCACGATCGCATGCCGGTCCTCCTCGACGAAACCAGCGCCGCCACCTGGCTCGACGCTCAACTCGACGACAACGCCGCCGCCACGCTCCTGCGCCCCTTTGACGCCGACCGCATGAGCGCCACCGCCCTCGACCCCTACGTCAACTCCCCCGCCCGCGACGACCCCGCCTGCCTCACCCCCCGCGGCCAATCCCCCGGCGCCCAATTCGACCTAGGACTCTAACCTCAATCTTTCCTCTTTCTCTTTATCTTTCTCTTTATCCCCGCCTGGGACCGCCGACGCCCCCCCATCCGTGTCTTTCCGCGTGATCCGTGGCCCCCAATTCCACCTCGTCCCGCCCTGCTTTGCGGTCTTTGCGACTTTGCGTTAAAACCTCCCTGCCTCTCCGCCACCCCGCCACCCCGCATCCCGCATCCCGCATCCCGGCAGCGCATGAACAAAAATTCATCCGCCATTCACCCCAAGTTCACGCACGCCGCCTAGGCTGCGCCGCGTGAATCCCCTTCCCGAACAGGTCATTCTCGTCGATGACGCCGGCCAGCCCATCGGCACCGCGCCCAAGGCCACCGTGCATCACGCCCACACGCCCCTGCACCTCGCCTTTTCCGTCTTCCTCTTCGACGACCAAGGCCGCGCCCTCTTCCAACAACGCGCCCTGCACAAGCCCACCTGGCCCGGCGTCTGGTCCAACGCCTGTTGCGGTCACCCGCTGCCCGGCGAGTCCTTCGAGGCCGCCGCCCATCGCCGCCTCGCCTACGAGCTCGGCATCACCGCCCGCATCGAGCTCACTCTCGCCCTGCCCCATTTCCGCTACCGCGCCCAATGGGCCGAGCTCTGGGAAAACGAGATCTGCCCGGTCTTCATCGGTCGCTACGCCGGTCCCGTCGCGCCCAACCCCGCCGAAGTCGCCGCCACCCGCTGGGTCGACTGGCACCTCTTCGCCGACGCCTGTATCGACACGCAACTGCCTCACCTCGGTGAGTTTGCCGACTATTCGCCGTGGTCGCGCTGGGAGGCGGCCGATCTCATCGCCCAAAACAGCGACCGCTTGCTGGAACTGACTTCGTCCCCCCAGCTTGCCTGAAACGCCACCTTGCGCTTCTTACCCGCAACTTCGTTTGCATCTCCTCCCATGATTACCCACGTCGCTCGCAATCTGCTTACCCTCGTTTTCCTGCCCCTGTTCGCCGCCGCCCTCGGCGCCGCCGACACCCCGACCGACACCTATGAGGTCGGCGACAAGTTCGAAACCATCGCCGTCAAAGACCAGCACGAGAAGGACGTGACCGTCGCCCCCGGCGGCGACACGCGCCACCTCATCGTCAGCTTCGTCATGGGCACCGGCAAAGACGCCAACCGCTACTTCGAAAAGCAGGGCGCCACCTGGCTCGAGAAACACGACGCCGTCTTCCTCGCCAACATCTACGGCATGCCCGGCATCGGCCGCATGTTCGCCCTGCCCAAGATGAAAAAGTATCCCCACCGCATCCTCCTCGGTGACGACGAACACCTCCTCGATCGCTACCCCGAGCAGAAGGGCAAACTCACCGTCTTCGACTTCAACGCCGACGGCACCATCGCCGCCATCCGCTTCCTCGATCCCGACGACGAGCTCGACCAGCTCTTCGCGAAGTAAGCACAGCCACTCCGCCCGGCCGCCCCCGTGGCTACGAGCGTGAGCGAGTGGCTCCCCGCCACTCCCTCCCCTCGCACTGCCCGGCTCACCCCACCACCGGCAGCTCCACCACCACGCGCAGCCCCTTGCGCTCCCGCCGGTTCTCCGCGCGGATCACCCCACCGTGCAGCTCGACGATGCTCTTGCAGATCGCCAGCCCGAGACCGTGACCAGGTTTCGCCTCTACGTCACTGTCCGCGCGCCCGTTGCCGGCACTCGGCACATACCGCGCAAAACGATCAAATACGCGCGCCAGTTGATCCTCCGGGAGACCCGGCCCCTCATCTTCCAGCGACCACCAGCAACGTCCCCCGCGCACCTGCACCCGCAGCGTCACCCGGCCACCCGCCTCGCTAAATTTCAACGCGTTGCTCAGCAGATTAAACAGCAACTGCCGCAACAAACTCGGCACCCCGCGCACCGTCGCCGCCCCCTCCTCCACCAACTCAAAACGCACGCCGACATCCTCCGCCAAAACGCCGGCGTCCTCCTCCCAATCCCTCAGCCAATCCGGCATGCGCAGCGCTTCGTATTCGAGCCGCAACACGCCGCTCTCCGCCTTCGATAGAAACAACAGGTGCTCGATGATCTGATGCAGCCGCTCGATCTCCTCGAGCACGTTGTTCAGCGTCGCCTCGCCTTCCTCGTCGTCGGCCAGATGCGGTCGCAGCTTCTCCGCGTTCAACTTGATCAACGCCAACGGCGTCTTCAGCTCGTGCGAGGCATCCGCCGTAAACCGCCGCACCTGCCCAAACGCCGCCTCGATGCGCGCAAAGGTTTCGTTCAACAACCGCGACAGCGCCGCCAACTCGTCCCGCCCCGCCGGCACCGGAATGCGTTCGCTCAAGTTGTCCGCCCCGATCCGTCGCGCCGTGCGTTCGATCGAACGGATCGGCGCCAGCGTCACCCGCGTGAATCCCCAGCCCAAGCCGACCGACACCAACGCACCGCCCAACACCAACAATCCCGCCACTCGCAAATAGTCGTTCAACACCCGCCGATTGGGCTCCAGGCGACTCGCGAGCTGCAGGTGCCACGGGCCTTCCGTCATACTGGTCACCCGCACCGGCCCCACCCCCGGCAATTGATACGTCCAGTGCACTCCGCGCTGCGACCAATCCGGCAGCACGGCCTCCTCCAAATTGTCGGAACGAAACCGCACCACCCCGTCGCGCCCCCGCACTTGGATGAAAAACAATTCGGCATCGCTGTCCGCATCATGCGCGATGCGATCCTGAATCTCCGCCGCACTCAGCGCGCCATCACTGCCCAAGAGCTCGCCCAGCTCCTCCGCCTCCACTTCGTGCAACAACTCCAACCCCGCAATCATCTGCCGGTTCAGCAACCAGCCGCCCACCGCCAGCACCGCCACGAGGATGCCCGTCACCAAGCCCGCAAACCATAGCGTCGTGCGAAAGGTGAAGGTGCGTATCATAACATCTGATACCCCGACCCGCGCACCGTCTTGAAACGCGGCGCGCTCCCGTCCGGCTCCAGCTTCCGCCGCAGCCGCCGCACATACACGTCGATCAAATTGGTCTCCATGTCGTAGGACGCCTCCCACACCTTCTCCGCGATGAGCGTGCGCGTGAGCACCCGACCCGCGTTCTGCATGAACAGCTCCAGCAAAGCATACTCGCGATTGGTGAATTCCACCGCCGCCCCTTCCAGGGTCACGTTGCGCCCCAGCAAATCCATCCGCACCCCATTGCGCTCCAGCACCGTCGCCCGCGGCGCACTGCTATGCCGCCGCAACAACGACCGCACCCGCGCCACCAGCTCATCCACACTGAACGGTTTCGGCAGGTAATCGTCCGCCCCCAGATTGAGCCCCTGAATCCGATCACTCACCGCATCCCGCGCACTCAGGATCAACACCGGCTCGTTGAACCCACTCATCCGCCACTCCCGCAACAGCTCCAGCCCATCACCATCCGGCAGTCCCAGATCGAGCACCACCGCGTCATACGGCGAGTCCGCCAACGCATCCCGCGCCGCCGCCGCCGTGCCCACCAACCGACTCGTGTAGGACTGCTCGCTCAGCGCCTGAGCCACGAACTGACCCACCTTGCGCTCATCTTCGACGACCAAAATTTTCATGGGGTAACAGGGCTGCCCAGGCTCATCAGATAAGCGACCAACGCAGGGCCACGTTCATCACCTTCCGCAAACAAGTAGGCATAAGCCGGCATACGCGAGCCCGGACGCACCTTGCGCGGATCCCGCAAATGCTCCCGGTGCCAGTCCGCACTCGGCAGCCGGCGCCCGATCGCCATCAGGTCCGGCCCCTGCCGCCGATTCCCAAACAACGGCGGCTCGCCCGGTTCCACCGTGAGCCCCGCCGCCTCCGCCCGCTCCGCCGGCACACTCGGCCGCAAATACTGCGAATGACAATGAATGCACCCCTCCGCGATATACACCTCCCGCCCCAACGCCACCGCCACTTCTTTCTCTTTATCCCCGATCACCTCCGCCCGCACCTCCGCCCCCACCACGCCCATCCCCACCACAATCACCGCCACCATCGCCGCCGCGCGCAGCGCCTTCCACCGCCAGCCCACCATCACCGCGATCACCACCCCGGCGACCACCAGAAACGCCCCCGGCACCCGCGCCAAATCCTGCGCCATACCGATGCCCAGTGCCGATCCCACCCAGCCGGCCAGACCATACACCACCGCCGCCTGCCACGCCCGGCCACCGCGCGCCGGATAATATACCAGCACCACCGAATACAGCGACACCCCCGCCGCATAAAACCACGCCGCCAGTCCGCTGCCGCCATCGCCCAACAGCAGACACCCCGCCGCCAGCAGCGCAAACGCCACCACCGGCAACGCCACCCGCACGCCGCGGTCCAGCAAGCGCCCGGCCAGCAAAGCCAGCCCCAGATGCACCACGCCATTGCCCCACAGCTGAGCCGCTCCCACCCAGGTCTGCTCCTTCAAACCGGCTTCGTGCTGAATCACAAAAAACGCCGCCGAATCCAGCCACACCAGCATCAGCAGCACGCCCACCCAACGCAGCAAACCGCTGGGCGCGTATTCACGTTCCGGTGACACCGACGGTTCCTGTGGCGCCAAAAACGGGGAAAACACCGAAGCCGAAGCCGCCACCACCGCCGCCATGATCGTCTGCAACCGCGGACTCGCTTCAAACACCCACGGCACGTTGCACAGCAGGTAAGCCAGGCCCGTGCCCCAGCCGATCACCCAGCCGAGTTTACTCGTCCCGATCACCGGTCGCAGACTCGTCGCCAGGTTCACTGTCAGCGCCCCCAGCGCTCCGCCACTCACCAACGCCGAGACGAGCAACAGCGCCCAGTTCTGACTCCCCAGCGCCAGCGCCGCGCCCACCGCACAGCCGCGCAACGACCAGCTCAACCGCGCCTGCAGACTCAGCACATTAAAACGCTTCGCCGCCCAAATGCTGCCGATCAAGCCACCCGCCCCCAGCGCAAACATCAGCCCGCGCAAACGCCACGCTTCGTCGCCCACCACCGGTTTGGCCAACTCCAACAACGCGAACTCCGCATAGATCAGGAAATAGAAATACGTCGCCGCGATCACCGCCCCCGCCGCGATCAGGGCCGACTTCTCCGGCGTAAACTCCGTCACGCCCGACTTCGGACCGGGCCGCACTTGTGCCACATACTTCATACCGCGCCCTCCTCCCAGCTACCGCGCAGCAACCAGGTCTGCAACGCCACCAGCCCGTAGTCCGCCAAGGTCACGCTCAGCCACATCGGCGCCAACGCCCCACCGATCACCGCCGCCAGACAAAACGACCCGGCCGCCACCCGGAACGGAATCGTAAAGCGCAACACCGCCCGCAACGCCCGCCCGCGCTCCGCTCCCACCCCGCTCAGCAGCGCCCACAAATACGAGAACCCCACCGCACCCACAAACGCCCCCACGAAGCGCGCATACAGCAGCCCGTCGCCCTCCGGCACCGGCACCATCATCAGCTTCAACGTGAAGCTCGGCAGAAACACCATCCCGAGACCCGTGCCAAAATCCATCGCGCCCGCCAACACGGCGAGCACCCGGGCACGTTGCAGGGTTTGAGCGGAAGTCATCATCGCCGGGTGGTCTCTCTGAGCAATTGCACTGAGGCAAGGGCCATCGCCACCCCCGCCGCCAACCTCACCCCGTAGCCGGCGTCCACCCACCAGGCGTCACCGTAGAAAAAGGCCGCCGCGTGATCGCGCTCAAACCAGCCCATCACCAGCAACACCACCACCATCACGGCCGCACCGCCCTGCCATAGCCCGAAGCCCCGCCGCAGCGGTCGCGCCGGATCCAGTTGATTCAAAATCGCGGCATTCACACTCGTCACCAGCCCCGCCATCGCCAGATGCGCATGCGCCACCAGCCCGTTGGTGAACTTCAACCGCTCCGAAAGTTCCGGCAAAAAGGTCAGCCAGCCGGTCAACACCAGCAGCGCCCACCACGCCAGCGCCGCCAGAATCCACGGCCGTGCGCCTGCGCACCACGCCTGCCGCCGCCACCACCAGATCAACAAGGGTATCCACGCCAACAATACCCCCAGCCCCACGATCTGCTCGACGTCGTGATGACTCGAATCCCCCCGCTCGATCGCCAGCCACGCCCCGATCGAAACCCCATACGCCCCCCAAAACCACCCCTCGCCCCCCCGCCACCACTTGTCACGTAATACGTGACAAGTGCTCCCATCCTGTTTGCTCGCAGCGCGTTGTGAGACGCCCAGCAGGCGTGGCATGAAGCCGAAGATGCCCACGATGCCGAGGGTCGACCCCAGCAGCGCCGCGCCGGTCGCGCCGCCGCTGTCCCGATTCACCGCCGGATACACGTCACGCCCCGCCACCCACCACATGAGCGGCGGCACGGCCACGAGTCCGCCCAGCACCGCCAACTTCGCCCAGCGTTGCCACCCCGCCTCGCTCCGCCAGCCCCACCAGAGGTGCGCCGCCAGCACGGTCCACAAGACCAACATCGCCAGCGCCAACACCGGTCGCGCCCAGCCATGCCAGTCCAAAAACAGTTTCCCGCTCACCGTGCCGCCCAACCACGACACGCCGCCCAACCCCAACGCCAGCGACCACGCGCACAGGGCGACATGCACGTGCCGCACCACGCCGGGATGCTCCGCGACGAGTATCCAGCGGAACAACAGCCCCACCAGCGGCAGCGCACACCAGCCGTAGAGCTGCCAGTTCATGTGCACCGGCATCCACCGCCCATAACTCAGCGGCGCGATCACATCCCCCAGCGTCGGCCACAACAGCAGCGCCGCCAGCCACAGGCCGACCGCGTTCGCCGCCACCAGCCAACCCAACGCATGCCCTCGCACCACGCGCGCGACCGCCCCGTTGGGATTTGGGATTTTCACCATTGGGATTTCGACGCACCCGCGCCGTCTCAGACTTCGCTCAACAGCCCGTTGCGCACGCGCACGATGCGGTGACATTGCTCGGCGAAACGCCGTTCGTGCGTCGCCAGCACCACCGCGATCTTTTCGCGTTCGGCCAGGGTTTTGAGCAGGCCAAACACCGTCTCGCCTGTCTGCTCGTCCAACGAACCGGTCGGTTCGTCGGCCAACAACAGGCGCGGAGCGTTCAACAGCGCGCGACAGATCGCCGTGCGTTGCCGCTCGCCACCGGAAAGGTCCTGGATGCGGTGATCGAGCCGATGCGCGATGCCCACCTCCTCGGCCAGCTGACGCACCCGCGCCGCGGTTTCTTTGGGCGAACGCCCCACCGCCAAGGCCGGCACCCGCACGTTCTCCTCCACCGTGAGATCGGGGATGAGGTTGTGCAGCTGAAACACATAACCGAGGTGACGCCGCCGCAGCTCCAGCCGGTCGGCCTCCAGCCGCGGATCGAGTCCACAGACCTTCAGGTCGCCCGAGTCCGGCAGATCGAGTCCGCCCAGCAAATGCAACAGCGTGCTCTTGCCCGAGCCCGACGCGCCCCACAACGACACGAGCTCGCCCGCCCGCACCTCGAGGCTCACGCCGCGCAGCACCGTGATGCGGCCCTTGTCGTAGGACTTCACCACCTCGCGCGCCATCGCGATGACTTCTCCACGGCTCTCACTCATAACGCAACGCCTCCGCCGGTTGGATGCGCGAAGCATATCGCGCGGGATAAATCGCTCCGGCCACCGCGGTCACGATCGCCGTCGCCACGATGCCACCCAACACGGGCGCCGAGATCGTGGCCTGCACATAACCTTGGAACTGCGGCGTCGCTTCCATGATCGCCAGCACCGTGAAACCGATCGCAAAACCGATCGCCACGCCCGCCACCGCGATCATCGACGCTTCGCCGAAGATCAACACCGCGACCTGCTTGTCGGAGAAACCACACACCCGCAGCACCGCGATTTCGCGAATGCGGGAAAAGACCGACAACAACATGGTGTTGGCCACGCCGAGCCCGCCCAAACAGAAGGCGCAGATGCCCACCGCCCAGGCCGTGAAATTGAGGATTTTGAAGCTGTTGTAACTCTGGCTGAACTCGCGGTTCTCCAGCGCGATGATGCCCGGATGCGCCGTCTCCAGTCCGGCCTTGAAGGCATCACCTTCATCCTTGTCGCGCAGCTTCACCGCCACGACCGACGATGCACTGCCGCGATGGAAAAACTCCTGTGCCGTCGCCAGCGGCATGAACACGCCGCCGTCTTCGAAACCGTTTTCGTTTTTGAACACGCCGCCGACTTTGAAGGTGCCACGACCGACTTCGATTTCGTCACCGTAACTCACCTCCAAAAACTCCGCCGCCCGCGCGCCGAGATACACCTCGTCGTCGTGTCGGCCAAACTCCGTCGCCTCGCCGGAGAGCCAGTCGCCCTTGGCCAGCCGCGGATCGCTCGCCTCGATGCCAAAGCAGGTGATCACCGGATGATCGGGCGCCGACACGATGCCAAACAGCATCGGGTGCGCCGCCTCGACCTCGGGACGCGCGCGGATCGCCTCGACCTGCTCCGTCGTCACCGAGCTGAAGAACAGGTCCGACACGTTTTTCTCAAACACCAGGTAGTGGCTGTCCGACGACAGGATGCGTTGGAACATGCCGATCGCCCCGGTCACGATCGCGAGGATCGTGAGCATCGCGGCGACGCCGAAACTGATGCCCGCCACGCCGATGAGCGCCCGCAGGCGATGGCGTAACAGGTTTACGAATACAAGACTCAGGAAGCGCATGAAAGGGGAAGATCAGACCGCCACGGCCTGCGGAGCCGGGACCTTGACCATCCCCGTATAACGGACGATGCGGCTGGCGTTCGCCACGAAATATTCGCGGTGAAACGTTTCAAGATAGCGCCACGCCGGGCGACGCTCGACCAGTTCCTCCAGCGCCCGGTCGGCCTGGCCGATCAGACGGGTGATACGACGCACGGTCGCGGGCACGCCGAGCACGTGCGCGAGATTGGGCCGGGTGAGTGCTTCGTCGCGCCCCGCCGTCTTGCCCAACGCATCGGCCGCTCCGGCCACGCCCACGTCGCCCAGGTCATCGATGGCCTGGAACGCGAGGCCCCAATAAAGGCACAGCGCCTTGAGGCGGCGGCCTTCCTCGGCATCGGGCTGCGCCAGCAGCGCCGGAAAATAGATCGCGAGCCAGAAGAGCGCGCCCGTCTTCGCCGCGGCGATGCGGCCGATTTCGCGGGCACTGCGGTCGCTGTCGGCGAAGGCCAGATCGCGGGCCTGTCCGCCCACCAGCCCCGGCACGCCGAGACAGGCATCGAGACAACCCATGGCCGCGAGACGCACCTGCATCGGTTGCCCGGCCAGGGCAAAACCGGCCAGCGCATAGGCGCGATTGATGAGAGCCAGCGACGCCAACACCGTGGTGGACTCGCCATGGACGAGATGGACACACGGCAGACCGCGCCGCTCCTGCGCGTCGTCCATGCAGGGCAGGTCGTCGAGCAGCAGGGAGGCGATGTGGTAGAACTCGACCGCGCAGGCCAGTTGCAGCGCCAGGTCCTCGTCGAGGCCATGGGTCATGGCGGCGGCGTGAACGAGGCGGGCGCGGACAAGTTTACCGGGATTGCCAATCGCCTGATCCAGCGCAGCCGCGAGACGCGGCTCGGTCATCGCGCCCGCCGGCGTGTGTTCACGCATGGCGACTACGATGGGATCGGCAGAGGGCAGAGACAGGACAGGAGCAACCATGGTTTGGGACAGGGTTGAGGGTGGGTTTCGGCAAGGAGAGGGTCAGGGCGCGGATCAGTCCGCCGCCGGGGCAAGTTTGCCCTGCAGGTGAAAACGCACGGTCACATCCGGGTTCACTTTAAGCGCGAGAAACTTGCGGATGATCGGCAGGCCGAAGCGCTCGGTGTTCACGACGGCTTCACCGTCGATCACCAGCGTGTCGCCCTCCGTGGTGATCTGCACCGGAAAGCTCAGTTCCTGCGTCTGGCCGTGCAGGGTCAGTTTGCCCGTCGCGTCGAACGCACCGCCCTCCGCGGGGGCCAGCTTCACCAACTCAAAGCGCGCGTCCGGATATTTCTCCGTCTCCTGCCAGTCGTGCATGTGGTGATCGCGCTTGTCCTCGCCGGTCTTCACATCGGCAAATTTGAAGGCGATGACGGCCGATTTCACCGCGGAGCCGCTTTCGTCGACTGCGATGGTCGCATCGTAATCGGCGAGATGACCAACAAAGGACCCCATGGTCGCCTTCACATCCACTTCGATACGGGACTGTTTGTGGTCGACGCTCAGTGATTTGGTCGCGGCCGAGACGCTCGCGACACCGACCAACCAAAGACTCAGGGCGACAAGAAAGGTGCGTTTCATCAGGACCACCCTAACCGAGGCGCATGAATCAAAGGTGAACCCGCCGTGAACATTTATTCATTTTCGCCATTCGCTGGCGCCAAACGAAACGCGCGTTGGATGAGCAGGAACATGACCCACGCCACCAACATCGTCACCAGCGTGTGGCTCAGGTAGTGCGCGCCTTTGAGCATCTGGTAACCGCCCATCATCCAGCCGAGGCCGAGGCCCAGCCCGATGCCCCAGCGTCGCCAACCGGCAGTCGCCCCCAGTCCGGCCAAGGCGAAGAGCGCGAAACCGCCACTCGCATGCCCGGCCGGATAACACCTCCCGCAGCGCTCCGGCTGCAGTTCCGGCGGATGCGGCGCCCAGGCTTTCACATAAGCGACGTCACCGCCGTAGCGGGTGATTTCGTAGGGACAAAACACGTTGGTGTGCGCCTTGAGTTGCCCGATCAGGATCGGCACCAACGCCAACGTGAGCAGCACCGCGCCGATCCGTTTGCGTTCGAGGCCCCAGCGCGCCCGCCAGCGGGCCGGACCGACCAGCAGCGTGAGCAAGGTCACGGCCAACAGAATGATCACATACTTCGGCCCGTTGTAGAAAAACGCCCTCGGCAACGGCGCGCGTCGGTCCACCCACCATTGCCCGGTGGCGAAGTCGAAAAAGTGATCCTGCACCCACAGGTCCAGGTTCGTGAATTCGAAGAGGAGAATCACCCCCGCCAGCGCGACGAGCGCCGGCCAGAGCGTGCGTTGCAGGTTCCAGGAGGAGCGGGTCGCGTCCGGCATAATAAAATCAAGTCTCCGCTAACGTCGCAGCATCTTCTTCAGATCGAAGTTGCCGCGGAATTTTACCGATAGGCCGAACTCCCAGCCATCGGGCCCCCACGTGACGGGAGTCGCCACGCCCATCACCCAGTTGCCCTTCGATCCGAAGGTCCAGGAATCGGGCAACTCCAACACAAAACCGGGACGGGCCGTGATCCGGTTAAGGTTGCGGTCTCCGTCGCCCATCAGCGCGTTGGTCGCCCACGTCGTTTCAAAGGTGTAAGCGTGGCCCTCGCGCGGCAGAACGAAGCCCGTGGTGAAAGTGTTGGCGCTCTGCCCAAACTCATTTTTCTCCAGCCGCCCCGCCACGGAGGTGGTGCTCACGTAATCCACGCCGGTGCCCCAGAACCACCGCACGCCGTGCCAATCCGGAAAGTCCCGGGCAAAGGTCACGTAGGGCTTCATGTGCTCCAGCCCGTCCGTGAGCTCCACCGGCGGATGATCCAACGGGTGGCTATAGTCCAGACCGAGCGCCATCTCCCACCCTGCCAGCAAGGTCCAGTCCGGCCGGTATTTGGTGCCAAACTGCAACTCACTCAGGCCCGCTTCGGCAAAGGGATCGATGCCGCCCAGACCGTGGGAGAAGTAACCCTCCACCGCCGCCGAGACTTCCCAGTTTTCAGTCAATCCGTAACGCACGCCAACCGGCGCCCGCAGGTGGTCCTTGCGGTGCAAATCACCGAAATGCGGGTGCACGATGAGCCGCAGGTAGTGTTTGCGCTCCGTGCGCGGCAACTCGGTGTCGAACACGCCTTTGATCTGCACCTCCTCATCCGCCACCGCGCCGCCGTTCGCGCCATCGGGGCCGGATCCCGCCAGCGCCAATCCCGGCACCAGCGCCAACAGACTCAGATAACAACCGCGATGACGGAGGAGGCGGGGTGGGGTCATGACAGCAAGGGGTCTTCGCGCTGAGGCGCGATCAGTAGTTGGCGGCCATCCCGTCGCCCGACGCTGCGTTCGCCTGCTCGGCATAGCGTCGCTGCTCCGCCGGGGTCAGCGCCTTGTAACCATCATTCTGATACAGCCAGGCGGCCGTCTGGTAATAACCCACCACTTCGTTGGGTTCCGGCGAGGGTTCGCCTCGTCGGGTCTGGACCAGCGTGGTGTGATCCACCTTGTAGCTGGAGCACTCGCTGCGCGGCGAAAGGATGTCGAGGCGACCTTCTTCGAAGAGGCCCAGCTTTTGGTAGTTGCCCACCAACGCCCGGCGGTCACCCACCGCGCGGCGCACGTCCCAACCGTAAAACCGGGAGGCGTAGCTCCAATTCAGCAGTCCCAACAGGGTCGGCGCATAATCCACCTGACTCATGAGATCGTCGATCCGGCCCGCCTCAATCTGACCGCCCGGCGCGTAGACCATGAGCGGAATGTGATACGACTTCACCGGCAATTCACTGCGACCGGCGACCGAAGCGCAATGGTCGGCCACGACGACAAACACGGTGTTTTTGAACCAGGGTTTGCTCGACGCTTCGCGGATGAATTCGCCGATGGCCTGGTCGGTGTATTTCACCGCACCGGCGCGACCGGATTCCTTGGAGGGCAGGTCGATCTTGCCGTCGGGAAAGGTGTAGGGCCTGTGATTCGACGTCGTCATGACGAAGTAGTGAAACGGTTTGCCCGCCGCGTAATCGGCGTCGGCTTCGCGCATCGTCCAGCGATAGAGATCGCCGTCGCAGGCGCCCCAGGCATTGGCAAAGGTCACGTCGTCATCGCCCACCGAACCGCGGTCGACGATGCGGTAACCGTTGCCGCTGAAGAAGGCGTTCATGTTATCGAAATACCCGTAACCGCCGTAGATGAAGGCCGTGTCGTAATCGCGGCTCTGGAAGACCGAGCCGAGGGTGAACAACCCGTCGTTACGCGGACGTTTGATGAGCGAACGCCCGGGCGTCGGCGGCAGGCTCAGCGAGAGCGCCTCCATGCCGCGCGTCGTGCGCGTGCCGGTCGCGTAGAAGTTGGTGAAGAGGAGGCTCTTCTCCGCCAAGGCGTCGAGCTCCGGCGTGAGCGTCGACTCGGAGTTAAACACCCCGAGGAAGTCCGCGCTGAGACTCTCCACCGTTATCTGAATCACATTGAGGCGCTGCTCCTCCCCCGGGTTGTCGATCCAGCGCAACAGGTCGCGCGGATTGTCGGTGAGGAAACGACTGCCGTCAAAAGCGACTTCCTTGCGCGCTTCGGCAAAGGCTTCGTCCAGCGGCAAGGTCGCGTAGAATTCGTCGTAGGCCAGTTCGTTGTTGCGGAAGGCCGCGAAGAGCGACCATACGCCGTCCTTGGCCAGCTCGCGGTTGTAGTTGTTCTGGTAGG
This sequence comes from Actomonas aquatica, assembly GCF_019679435.2. Lineage (NCBI taxonomy): Bacteria > Pseudomonadati > Verrucomicrobiota > Opitutia > Opitutales > Opitutaceae > Actomonas > Actomonas aquatica. The sequence goes on along the minus strand of NZ_CP139781.1, from coordinate 4,403,279 downwards.
ACGGCAGCTGCCCCTGGTTGAGCCCCCAACCCGCCAGCACCGTCAGCGCCAGCCACGCGGCGCCCGCCGCGTAACGCTTTTGCCAACCGTCGGCGGCATGCTCCAGCCACTGGTCCACCCAGCCCGTGCGCACGAAGAGCAGGTAGAGCCCCACGGTCGCGATCGCCAGCCCCGCGAAGATGGCCGGCATCGGGTAGGACTCATTGATGTTGGCCAGCACCTCGGTCGTGTAGACGAGGTAATCCACCGCGATGAAGTTGAAGCGCACGCTGAACTCATCCCAGAACACCCGCTCCGACACCGCCGTGAACAGCAGCACCGCCAGCCCGCCCATGAGCGCGAGGTGCCCCAGCGCCCGGGCCCAGCGTCGCTCGAAGAAACGCTTCGGCAAGAGGGTCAGCACCAGCCAACCCGGCAGCGAGAAGAGCAGCGCCGCGCCCACGTCGAAGACCAGCCCCCAGGCGAAACTGGCCAAGAGCGAGGCATTCCAGTCCACCGCCCACATCTCGTGCAGCAGCAGCCCAATGCGGGTGAACGTCGCCACCGCGACAAAGAGGATCACAAAAAGCACCAAACCGCCGAAGCGATGGGTGATGCAGCGGGAGAACCAAGCCGGAGTTTTCATCAAATCGGCGCCCAGCCTACGCCCCACAAATGAGCGCAAGGTGAACGAAACATGAATTCTCTGTAATCCGAGCCCCCCACCCCATCCCGTATCCCCGCATCCCATATCCCGCATCCCGTATCCCGTATCCCGCATCCCGCCCCCCATTCCGTTCTCGTCATCCCCGCGCTCCTTCTCCTATCCCCTTTCCCGCTCCGTTTTCCTTCCGATGGCCGATCCCAAACCGTTCATTTTTGTCTGTGGTCCCGACGATTTCCTCGTCGGCCGCCTCGGCCGTGAGCGTTACGACGAGCTCGCCAAGGAGATCGACGACGAGTTTTCCCGCGAAACCATCAGCGGCTTCGCCAACAACGTCGCCGAGGTTGAGACCGCCGTGAACCAGTTCCGCGAGGCCCTGCAGACCATCTCCATGTTCGGCGGCCGCCGCCTCGTCTGGTTCAAAGACGTCAATTTCCTCGCCGACTCCGTCACCGGTCGCGCCGAGAGCACCCTCAAACAGGTCGAGGAGATCCAGCGCCTGCTCGAGGCCAACGACCCCGCCAACGTCGCCGTGCTCATCACCGCCGCTCCGGTCGACCGCCGCCGTGCCTTCCCCAAGTGGTGCGAAAAGACCGCCGACTTCGCCCTCATCGGCGGCGACGGCGATGCCTCCGCCCTCGCCAGCATCGTGCTGGCCGAAGCCCAGAAGCTCGAAACGTCCTTCGATCCCGGCGCCATCGAGCTGCTCCTCACCAAGATCGGCGCCAACACCCGCCTGCTCATCGAGGAAACCCGCAAGCTCGCCACCGCCATCGACGAAGGGGCCACCATCACCGAGGAACTCGTCGCCGAACTCACCCCCAACGTGGCCGAGGGAGATTTCTTCGAAGCCGCCGAGGCCTTCTTCAGCGGCGACATCAAGTGGACCCTCGCCGCGCTCCATCGCCATTTCTTCAACGGCGGCGACGCCCGCCCCATCATCAGCGCCCTGCAAAACCGCAACCGCATCCTCCTGCAGGTGCGGGCCCTCGTCGACGCCGGTGACGCCCGCCTCGGCGCCCGCGGTCTCGACGGCCTCAAGAGCGCCGAGTCCACCTACGGCCACCACTTCACCGGCGTGTCAGGCAAAAGCGGATACAACCTCTTCACCCAGAACGCTTGGTATGTCGGCAAACTCGCCCGCAGCGGCCAGTTGCCCTCCACCCGCCGCCTCATCGACAACCAGCAGGCCTTCATCACCGCCTTCGAGGAAATCATCCGCCGCCCCAACGAGCAGGAGGACGTCCTGCGCGAGATGGCGGTGAACTGCCTCGCGGCCTGACCCGCACCCCCCAGGGTCCCGCCGTCAAACTGTCCTCCCGCGGATCCGGTGGACCACCGCCTCGCCATTGCTGCAACGTGGTGGGATGCCCCTTAAACTCCGCCCTCTGAGCGCGCTCGCGCTCGTCGTCTGCGTTGCCTGCTCGTGGTTGACCGCCGCACCGCCCCACCGCGAGACCCTCAATTTTAACCCCGACTGGCACCTGTTCGTGGGCGATCCTGCCGATGCCGCCGCCCCGGACTTCGACGACTCCGCGTGGGCAGCCGTCACCCTGCCCCACGCCTGGAACGAGGACGACGCCTTTCGCCAGGACATCCGCGATCACTCGACCGGCATCGCGTGGTATCGCAAACACTTCGTGCTCCCGCCCCGCGATCCGGCCGGCAAGGTGTTCATCGAGTTTGAGGGCATCCGCCACACCGGCGAGGTCTGGCTCAACGGCGAGCGCGTGGGTCGCCACGAAAACGGCGTCATGGCCTTCGGTTTCGATCTCACCCGTCTCGTCAAACCTGCCCCCGCCGTCAATGTGCTCGCCGTGCGCACCAACAACGCTTGGGACGTGCGCGAAGCCCTCTCGGGCAACCGCTTCCAGTGGGCCGACCGCAACTTCAACGCCAACTACGGCGGCATCCCCAAGAACGTGAAGCTGCACCTCACCGGCCAGCTCTACCAGACGCTCCCGCTCTACTCCCACCTCGGCGGCCTCGGCGTCTATATCTACGCCACCGACTTCGATATCGCCGCCGGCAGCGCCACCATCCACGCCGAGTCCGAGGTCCGTTTCGAACCCCGCGAGCATCGCCCCTTTACCTACGAGGTCACCATCGCCGACGCCGACGGCCAGGTCGTGAAACACTTCTCCGGCGGCGAGTTCACCGCCCCGCCCCGCGGCCGCGTCTTCGCTCGCGCCTCCGCCCGCGTCGATGGCCTCAAATTCTGGAGCTGGGGCTACGGCTACCTCTACACCGTCACCACCACCCTCAAAATCGACGGCGAAGTTGTCGACTCCGTGCAGACCCGCACCGGCTTCCGCAAAACGGAGTTCGCCGACGGCATGCTCCGCCTCAACGACCGCCCCATCCACCTCAAGGGCTATGCCCAGCGCACCTCCAACGAGTGGCCCGCCCTCGGCCTCTCCGTGCCGCCCTGGCTCAGCGACTACAGCAACGGCCTCATGGTCACCAGCGGAGCCAACACCGTGCGCTGGATGCATGTCACCCCGTGGAAGCAGGACGTCGAATCCGCCGACCGCGTTGGCCTCATGCAGCTCATGCCCGCCGGCGACGCCGAAAACGACGCCCAAGGCCGCACCTGGGCCGCCCGCGTCGAACTCATGCGCGACGCCATCATCTACAACCGCAACAGCCCCAGCGTCGTCTTCTACGAGGGCGGCAACAAGGGCATCGACGAGGAACACATGCGCGAACTCGTCCGCTTGCGCGACTTCTACGACCCCCACGGCGGCCGCGCCATGGGCTCCCGCGAAATGCTCGGCAGCGACCTCGCCGAATGGGGCGGCGAGATGCTCTACGTCAACAAGAGCGCCGACCAACCGCTCTTCCAAAACGAATACTCCCGCGACGAGGGCCTGCGGAAATACTGGGACGAATTCTCCCCGCCGTATCATAAAGATGGAGACGGCCCGCTCTACAAAGGCTTCCCCGCCCGTTCCTACAACCGCAACCAGGACTCCCACGCCATCGAAAACGTGACCCGCTGGGTCGAGTTCTGGCGCGAACGCCCCGGCACCGGCACCCGCGTCAACGCCGGCGCCCTCAACATCATTTTCTCCGACACCAACACCCACCACCGCGGCGCCGAGAACTACCGCCGCAGCGGCGAGGTCGATCCCATGCGCATCCCCAAGGACGGCTTTTTCACCCACCAGGTGATGTGGGACGGCTGGGTCGACATCGCCCAACCCTCCGCCCACATCCTCGGCCACTGGAACTACGCGCCCGACGTCACAAAACCCGTCCACGTCATCTCCAGCGCCGACCGCGTGGAACTCTTCCTCAACGACCGTTCCCTCGGCTTCGGTGAACAACACGACCGCTTCCGCTTCACCTTCCCCGCCGTGGCCTGGGAGCCCGGCACCCTGCGCGCCGTCGGCTACGACGCCATGGGCGAGCCCGTCTGCGAAGCCCGCCACGTCACCGCCGGTCCACCCGCCGCCCTCAAACTCACCACCCGCACCGGCCCCGGCGGACTCCGCGCCGACGGCGCCGATGTCGTTCTCGCCCAGATCGAGGTGGTCGACGCCGCCGGCCGCCGCTGCCCCACCGCCCTCAACGACATCAGCTTCACCCTCGACGGCCCCGCTGAATGGCGCGGCGGCATCGCCCAGGGTCCCGACAACTACATCCTCGCCACCACCCTCCCCGTCGAAGGCGGCGTCAACCGCGTGCTCGTCCGCTCCACCACCACGCCCGGCCCCATCGTGCTCACCGCCACCGCCGAGGGCCTCTCCCCCGCCAAGGTTGAGCTCACTTCCCACGCCGTGCCCGTCACCGACGGCTGGAGTCGCGACTTCGCCAGCGACCACCTCGCCAGTCAACTCGACCGCGGCCCCACGCCCTCCGGCCCGGCCTACACCGTCTCCCGCGTCGCCGTGCCCGTCGCCCAGGTCACCTCGACCGGCGCCGGCGACCCGGGCTTGGCCATCGACGACGACGAGACCACTGCCTGGTCCAGCCGCGAGCCGCTTACCTTCCAACTCGCGGACCCCGCCACGCTCACCCAGATCGTGATGAAGGTCGCCGGTTTCCGCGCCCGCAGCTACCCGCTCAGCATCACCGTCGATGGTCAGGAAGTCTGGCGCGGCGCCACCGCACGCAGCCTCGGCTACATCACCCTCGATCTCACCGCTGCGGTGCACGGCCAAACCGTCACCCTTACCCCGCTCTCCGGCAGTGAAGCCCGCGAGGCCTTCGGCGAACTCACCGAGCTCGTCGATCAAGGCAACGCCACCACCGGCGAAGAGGGCGTGGGCGACGGCGAATTCGGCGTCTTTGAAATCGAGTTCTACACCGCGCCCTGAACGGTCACTACGCCTCCCCGTGTTCGCGCTGGCCGGCCCCCGGAGGGTCGTTGCATGATCGCCGCCTTACCCCCGGATCATGAAACGCCCCCTTCTGCTCTCGCTGTGCGCCGTCTTCTTGGCGGCCACCCTCTCCGCTGCCTCCGCCACCACATCCTCATCGCTGCGCGTCGGCGTGGGCCGCGCCGACATCACCCCGCGCGCCGGTATCGACCGCGCCATCGCCATGGGCGGCAAGGAGGTCGTGGTCGAAAACATCCACGATCCGCTCACCGCCAACGTGGTGGTGTTTGAACAGGCCGACGCCCGCGTCGCGCTCGTTTCGCTCGACCTCATCGCCGTCAACCCCGCCGTCTTCGATGACATTCGCGCCGGCCTCGAGCGCGATCACGGCATCACCCAAACCCTCTGCGCCGTGACCCACACTCACGGCTCGGGCCGCCCCACCGACGGCCAACACGAGCGCCTCGTTTCACTCACCCTGCAGGCCGCCGCCGACGCCATCGCCGCCCTCGAACCCGCCATTGTCGGCCACGCCAATGGCGAGCTCAACGAGGGCTACAACCGCCGCATCGTGCAACCCGACGGCACCGTCGAGATGATGTGGAACAACAAGGACCACATCCCCTCGCACCCGGTCGACGACACCCTCGGCGTGCTCTCCATCCGCCGTGCCGCCGACGGCCAACCCATCGCCACGCTGGTCAACTACGCCGTGCATCCGGTCATCAGCATGAACTTCGAGGAGCTCATCATCTCGGCCGATTGGCCCGGCGCGATGGCCCGCAAGGTCGAGGCCGAGCTCGGCGGCCATTGCATCTTCCTCCTCGGCGCCGCCGGCGACATCAACCCCTACGAGGCCGACATGTTCCGCTACGCCACCCCGGCCGAAACCTTTGCCAAAATTGAGGAGGTCGCCTCGCGCGTCGCCGCCGAAGTGGTCCGCACCCACGCCTCCCTCGAGCCGGCCGATCTCTCCGCCGACGCCACCCTCGCCTACGATTCCTACACCCTGCCGCTCGGCCTGCGCCGCGACGGTCCGCACGGCGAAAAGTCCCATGAGGTCGAACTCGCCACCTTCCTCCTCGGCCAGCGCCACGCCATCGTGACCATCCCCGGCGAACTCTTCGTCGAGCTCGGCATGGACCTCCGTGAGCGCAGCCCGGCCGCCTCCACTTGGGTCATGGCCAACGCCTACGGCTCCTCCGGCTACATCCCCACCATGCACGCCGCCTGCCAAGGCGGCTACGGTGCGACCTGGGGCACCTTCCTCGAGTTTGGTGCCGGCGAGCGCCTCGTGCATCAGGCCCTCGTGAGTCTGCTTTACCAGATGGAAAAGGTGAAACCGCTCGAGCAGCGGTAACAGCCCCCGAAAACACCCTCTTTTCTTTCGCAAAAAACGTGGCGCCTTCGCCGCGTTTTTTTTGCGCCCAAAAGGGCGTTACCATTTTCGCCCCGGGAATTCCCCCTACGGATTTCAGCCCCGCGAAAAACGGCGTTTTACCTCTGAAACCCCCTTCTTTTCGGGGGCGTATCAGCCCGCCAAATCCACGCGCCCGTCGACCGCGTTTTACCCGAGGCCGTCCGATCTAAGGGCTGCAGAATGAAGGTGCCGCCCGATACCTTAAAACCGGGTCGCTCGCTAAGGTGGATGCCATGAAATTGATGCGACCCCTCCACTTTAAACCCCTGTTCCGCGCCGCCACTGGCCTGCGCGCTCTTGTCGCTGCCACGATGGGACTCATCGCGCTTGGCACCACGGGCTGTAACACGATCGCGCCTCCGGCGGCGTCTGTGAACAGGACTATCTCCGCCACGCAAACCGTCACCGGTCGGGTCCTGACCTCCGACGACCTGCGGGCCTTCGATCGCAAGATCGTCCTCGGCGACAACAGCTACGCCCAAGTCAACAGCGCCTGGCTCGCCCAGTTCAACAAGCGCTTCCGCAGCGAGCTCAACCGCCTCGGCATCACCAAGTGGGACCGCAAGTTCGACTGCAACCGCTTCACCGACCTCTACCGCTCGCTCGCCCAGGCCGATTACTACCGCTCCAACTTCCACTCCAGCGTGAACGCGGAGGCCATCGCCATCGGCTCCATCTGGTATGTCCGCGACAGCACCGGCACCCGCCATGCCCTCGTCCAAGCCGTCACCGAGCGCGGTCGCATTTTCATCGAGCCGCAGACCGGCGAGGAGATCGAACTCTCCGCCAAGGAAATCCGCAGCACCTACTTCGCCGCGATGTGAGCGCCTCGCTCGAACAACCCTTTGTGCGCTCGCTAGCAAGCGCATGAATACCGGCGGCGGCCGAGTTCGCATCCTCGGTCGCCGCCCCATCATTCACCGACTTTTTGCAGGCAGCAAAAATAGGATAGGAGACCCGAAGGGGGGAGAGTATTGGTCCACTCTCCCCCCTTAACTCTTTTTCAGAAACGTCCTGTTGCTCGAAACGGGTTGGCAGCGCCTCCCCCCCGCCCCCACGGTGGCCGTCTGCCTCCATGACCGCCGCCGACCGCCGCCCCTCCGTCACGCCTCCGCCCTCGCCCTCGCCTCTGGCCCCTTGCCTCACCCGCGCCCGCTGGATCTGGCCCGAGAGCCTGCACTGGGACCTGGTCAATTGCTACGCGCTGTTCCGCCACGCCTTCGACCTGCCGACGCCCCCGTCGTCCGCCCCCCTTTTCATCACCGCCGATCAGTCCTACCAACTGTATGTAAACGGCCAATACGTCGGCCGCGGCCCCGGACGCGGTTTTCAATCCGACTGGCCCTGCGATGAAATCGATGTCGCCTCCTGGCTGCGTCCCGGCCGCAACGCGATCGCCGTGCGCGCCCACCACCCCGGCACCGGCAACTACCAATACCACTGCGAGGACTACGCCGGCCTGCTCGTCGCCGCCGATTGGGGCGAGGTGCAGATCGCCACCGGCGAACACTGGCGCTGCCGCCGCCAGTCCGGCGTGCGCCGCGACACCGTCACCGCCAGCCTGCAGCTCTTTCGCCAGGAGCACATCGACCTGCGCGTCGAGGCCCCCGACTGGATGACGCCCGAATTCGACGACTCAGTCTGGCCGCCCGTGCGCATCATGTCCGTGCCGTGGAACGCCCCGCCCTGGCATCACCTGCGCCCCCGCGGCACCGCTCGGCTGGAGGAGCCCATCGCCACCTTTCATCACGTGATCGGCACCGCCACCGGTCCAGCCGCCCCCGACTACGCGACCGAACGTCAGCTCGGTCACCTACGCCACCGTGAGGGCCTGGCCCACCAACCCACCGACGCCTCCCCCGACCGCCTCACCTTCGCGCCCTCTCCCGCCGGCCATTGGCGCAGCGTGCTCATCGATCTCGGCAAACCCCACCTCGGCGCCGCCGTCCTCGAACTCACCGGCGCCGCCGGCGGCGAAATCATCGAGGTGCACCACTTCGAAACCTGCACCGCGACCGACTCCTCGATCACGCCCGACTTCAAACCCGACTCCCACGGTCGCCTCACTTTTGCCCATCGCCTGACCTGCCGCCCCGGCAGCAACCACCACGCCTTCTACCATCCCTACGGCGCACGCTACGTCGTGCTGGTCGTGCGCGACAACCTCGCCCCGATCGAGCTCCGTTTCCAACTGCGCTCCACCCTCTACCCGCTCGCCGCGCACGGGTCCTTCGCCTGCCCCACCGAGCCGACCCTCGAAGCCATCTGGCAGGCCTGCGCCTGGACCCAGCGTATCTGCAGCATGGATACCTACGTCGACACCCCCAGCCGCGAACAGGCGCAATGGTGGGGCGACGCCCGCGTGCAGGCTTGGAACACGTTTCACCTCGACGGCGACCCTCGCCTGCTCGCCCACGGTATTCGCCTCATCGCCAGCCAGACCACCCCCGACGGCGTCACCTACGGCCACGCACCCACCATCGCCCACCACTGCATCCTGCCGGACTTCACCCTGATCTGGATCCTGACGATCTGGGACCACTATTGGCAGACCGGCGACCTCGACCTTTTCCGCGAACAACGTCCCGCCATCGATCGTGCGCTCCACTACTTCCGCACGTGGACCGATCCGACGACCGGCCTGCTGCGCTACGACGAACGCCACTGGCTGTTCCTCGATTGGGCCGACCTACCGAAAAACGGCCAACCCGTCGTGTATTCGCTCTGGCTGCTGCACACCCTCGATCGCCTCACCGCCCTGCACGAAGCCACCGCCGATGCTGCCGCCGCCCAAACCTGCCGCGACTGGGCCACCGCCCTGCGTGCAGCCCTGCGCGCGCGGCTCAACACCGACGGCCTGCTCACCGATGGTTTCGCCCCCGACGGCTCCGCCCTCACCACCACCTCCGTCCACGCTCAAACCCTCGCGCTCATCACCGGCCTCGCGCCGGAACACACCGCCGTGATGCTCGCTCAACGCCTCCTGCCCGCCGCGTCCGGCGGCACGCCCGACGTCGTGCAACCCTCGGCCTATTGGCTCACCTACGTTTACAGCGAACTCGGCCAGCGCGGCCACGGCGCTGCCGTCGTCGATGACATTCGCCAGCGCTGGGCCGCGATGGCCGAGCACGGCTCCACTTGGGAGACCTTCGATCCACCGCGCGGCGAGTTCAGTTTCTCCCACGCGTGGTCCGCCCATCCGCTCTTTCATCTCATGCAGATCCTCGGCGGCGTCCGCCAAACCGCCCCGGCGTGGCGCGAGGTCGACATCACCCCGACTTTCCACGGCGACGGCGTCGACGTCACCGTGCCCACGCCCCACGGCCCCATCCGCAGCCAATGGCAACGCGACGGCGACACCATCCGCGGCGAACTCAACGTCCCGGCCGGAATCACCGCCACCCTGCACTTGCCCGACGCTCCCGCCGTCGCCGCGACGGGAACACACCACTACACCATCAGGGGCTGACCGGCTCGGCGTCCAACCGCGCCTGCCAAACGGCCGCTTCTTCGGGCCGCCCCAACGCGGCATAGCACCGCACGAGGTTCTGCATCACCTCGCGACGCGTGCGCCCAAATTCCGGCGGCACCGGCGCGGCCAACGCCGACAGCCCTTCGTATCCAGAAAGTAACCACGGTTCCGCCTCGACCGCCCGCTCCATCCGCAACAGCGCGTCCCCCAACATCGCCTGCGACACGAAGGTCGCGCCCTTGCCCGGCTCCGCTTCCGCCCGCGCCGCCACCAGTTCTTGCAACAGAGGTTCTGCCTCGGCCGCACGCTCCATGCTCAGCAGCGTCTGACTCAGCCGTTCGGTCGCGATGAAGGTCTGACGATGAGAAGGACCAGCCGTGCGCAGACGCAGGTCGCGCACGTGCTGCCACAAGGTCAGCGCCTCGGGCAGATTCCCTTCCTGCAGGGTGTTCATCGCCACCAGCGCCAGCACCGAAATGGCGGCCGGATGCTCCTCGCCCAGCTTCGCGTTCAGTCGGCGAGACGACTCGCGCAACACCGGCCCCGCCTCAGCCAGACGACCCGCCCGCGTGTAGTCCGAACCCAAATTGGCCATCGCCATCATCGTATTGGGATGATCGGGCCCGAAGGCCTTCTCCAAGCCCTCCTGCATCTGCTCCCGCATGGCGATGGACTCATCGACCCGCCCCAGACGGTTGAGCTGACTCGCCATGTTGTTCATCAGCGTGAGCGAGAGTTGATGGTCGCCGCCCAGCACGCGCCGCGCGATGTCCAGCGCCTCCGTCTCCAGCGCCAACGCATCCTCCAGCCGGCTCTGGTCGTGGTAGGCACCGGCGAGATTGATCATCGCCACGATCGTGTCCTGGTGCTCGGCGCCCAGCACGCGCCGGTAACCCTCCAGCATCTCCTCCAACAACCCCACCGCCGCGGCCACATCGCCCCGGTCCTTCGTCACCGTGGCCACGTTGTTGAGCATCGCGAGGGTGGCCGGATGCTCGATGCCCAGGTCGCGACGATACACCGCCAAGGCCCGCCGCTGCATCTGCTCGGCCTCCGCCAAACGGCCCTGCTCATGGTAGAGCGCCCCGAGGTTGCGCACCGCCATCAACGTCCGTGGATCCTCGGGCCCCGCCAACGCTTCCCAGTCGGCCAAGGCCGCCACCAGCAGCGGCTCGGCGGCGACAAAATCGCCCGTCTTTTGCAGCGCCAAACCCAGACCCGTCTGGGCATCGATGCGCAGCGCAGCCGGCATCTCCGGCGTCACCAGCTCGCCCAACTCACGCAACAAAGTCACCGCGTCGGCCGCGCGATTGATGTCCATCCAGGCGCGACCGAGATCCCGCTGCGTGCGCAGCGTATCCACATGTTGGTGACCGAGGTGCGTCCGCCGCAATTCCAGCGCCCGTTCCAACTGCACCGCCGCTTCGGCGGTGAGCCCCAAGCCCTGATACGCCTCGCCGATGCTTTGCCGAACCTCCGCCTCAAGCAGGGGTTGCGCGGCAAAACGTTCACCCACCTGCGCCGCCGCCCGCTCCAGCGCGTCGCGCACCTTCAGGTCGGGATCGACCGTCTCCAGACTGTCGGCCTGCCAATTGGGATCGGCCTGCCGCAACAGATCCGTCTGCAAAAAATCGCGCACCGCGCCGGCAATGGCCGCCTCTTCACGCGCCGTCGCTTCGGCCGCGCGCGCCGCGACTTCGGCGCGATTCGCGCGAACCGCCTGCCAGGTGCTGACCGCCGTGCCGGTCAACGCCGCCACGCTCACCGCCGCCGCCGCGCCAAACACCAAACGGTTGCGCCGCACCAATTTTGCGAACCGGTAGCCCGCACCCGCCGGTCGCGCCTCGATCGGTTCGTTGGCCAGATAACGGCCGATGTCCGCCGCCAAACCCGCCGGCGTGGCGTAGCGTCGAGTGCGTTGCTTTTCCAGACAGCGCATCACGATCCAGTCCAAGTCGCCCGTGATACGATGCACCAACTTGACCGGATCCATCACCCGACTGGTGGCGGTGGTCTGCAGCTGCTCCGGCGACAATGTTTGCAGGCGCGTCGACGGCCGCGGCGGATCGATCTCGCGGATCTGTTTCCACATCGCTTCCAGCCCCGCAGCCATCAACGCCTTCGGCTCAAAGGGCGGCGCCCCGGCCAACATTTCATAAAGCAACACCCCCAGACTGTAGACATCGGTGCGGGTATCGACGTCGCTGCCGGCCTGATCGAGTTGCTCCGGGCTCATGTAGGCCGGCGTGCCCATGAACTGACCGATCTGCGTGACCAGAGTCGTATCCGTCAGGCGCTGCTCGATCGCCTTCGCGATGCCGAAATCGATGACCTTGAGCACCGGCGCACCGCTCCCACCCGCCGGCGGCGCCACGAGCACGTTGGACGGTTTTACGTCGCGGTGAATGATGCCCTTGTGATGCGCATGCTGGATCGCGTCGCAGACGCGGCAAAAGAGACTCAAACGCTCCGCCACGCTCAGCCGGTGCTCATCGCAATAGGTCGTGATCGGCCGACCATCCACGAACTCCATCACGAAAAACGGCCGCCCGGTGGGCGTCGTGCCTGCATCAAACACCCGCGCGATATCGGCGTGATCCATCAACGCCAGCGCCTGCCGCTCGGCTTCAAAGCGGCGAATGACTTCCGTCGTGTCCATGCCCAGCCGGATGACTTTCAACGCCACCTGCCGGCGCATGGGTTGAGTTTGCTCGGCCAGCCACACCACCCCGCAACCGCCATCGCCCAAACGCCGCACCAGGGTGTAACCACCAATCACGTCGCCCGGCCCCGCCTCGCCCTCCGCCGCCGCGGCCGCACGCACTTCATCCAGCCCCCGGTCGATGAGCCCGGCCGTGCTTTCGCTCGCCGTGAGCAGGCGTTCGATGCGCTGCCGCAGTGCCGGTGAATCGGCGCACGCTTCATCGAGGTAGGCCGTCCGCTCCGCCGGGGGCAGGTCGAGCGCATGCAGAAAGATTTCGTCTTCGGATTTCATCGTGAAGGGTAAAGCCGGTGTCGTTCTGCTTGCGCGGCCCCGCCGCAAAGGGGGCCAAACCAAATGCGGGGCACGCCGCTCAATCGCCCGCCTCGCGCATCTCGCGAATCTTTTCCATCAGCCACGCCCGCGCGTAGGCCCAGTCGCGTTTCACCGTGCGCACCGACACGCCCATGACCTCCGCCGTCTGCTCCACCGTGAGCCCGACAAAAAAGCGCTGCTTCACCAAATCGGCACGGCGCGGATCCGCCTCGGCCAGCGCCTCCAACGCTTCGTTGAGCTGCAACAATTCTTCGTCCGGCGTTTCCTCCGCGCCCATCTCGAAGCCGGTCTTCTCCCACGAGACATGCACCGCCCGGGCACCGCGCCGCGCCGCCTGTTTGCGGCGCGCCCGATCGACCAGGATACGCCGCATCGCCTCACCCGCCGCCGAGAAAAAATGCCCGCGCCCCTTCCAATCCGGTTGCTCGTCGCCCCCCAGCCGCAGCCATGCCTCATGCACCAGGGCGGTCGCCTGCAAGGTGCGCGCATCGCGTTCGTGGGTCAGGTGCCGCGCCGCCAAACGCCGCAGTTCCTGATAGACCAGCGGCAGCAGCTCCTCGGTGGCCGCACGGTCGCCCGCCTCAATCCGGCGGAAAAGCAAAGTCAGCTCACTCTCATTCATCATCGGGCGCGCACGCTGGCACACAGGCAGGCCGGAGAGTCCGGACCGGTCAAACCCGATTCGACCGCACTGCATTCGCCGCCCGCCAAAAAAAGTTTGGCCCCGTTTCGACCGACTCCGCGCAAGCCCGCTCCAGCCCACCATCGGACCGATGACGGGCCTGCCACCCACACCTTTATGCAACGCCCTGCCAGCTCATGAAATCTGCCAACCGCCTTCTCGCCCTCTCCTCCCTCGCCCTCGTCCTGCTCGCGACCAGCGCCAATCCGCTCCGCGCCAACGGCACCACCACCCTCACCAGCTACTTCGATAATCACTTCGATGAACGCTTCATCCCTGAGGCCGACGCCGACGAGATTTTCGGCACCGGCACCCTCTCGTTCAGCGGCCCGGCGCTCGACGACGGACTCTACAGTTGGGGCGATTTCTCTGATCTGAGCGTCACCATCAACTTTGTCGACGAGCCATCCTTGCTCTTCACCGAGGCCGATATCGTCACGCCCACGACCAACTTTCTGGTCGGGGTATACGAAGGCTCCTTCTATTTCGCTGGCGATCCCGTGCTCGAATTCGGCGCGAGCTCCCAATGGACCAACAGTGCCGGATCGTCGTTCTACACCGGTCCCACCGGCGGCTACGTCACTTACCTCCTGGAGCCGGCGGGCTTCCCCGTGACCATTTCCGGAAACTACGGCGCGCAGGGACTCTCCGCGGTCCCCGAGCCCTCCACCTATGCGGCCATCGCGGGCGGACTGATGTTCGGCTTCGTGCTCTGGCGCCGTCGCCGTGCCGCCGCGCCCACCGCCGTGTGACCAGAGCGCTTTCGACCTTGGCACCCGGCGCGCCGTCGCTTCACGCTCGCCGGTCCCGCCATGTCGAAGTCCCAAGCCAAAAAGTCCGCTCCGGCCTCCTCCTCCTCGTCCGCCCCGGCCATCACCAACGTGTTGGCCGAGCGTTACGCCTCGTCCGCCATCAAGGCGATCTGGTCGCCCACCGGCCGCGTGGGCATCGAACGCGATTATTGGATCGCGATCATGAAGGCGCAGCGCGACCTCGGCATCGACATCCCGGCCAAGGCGATCGCGTCCTACGAAAAGGTGAAGGATCAGATCGACCTCGCCTCCATCGACGCCCGCGAGCGCGTCACCCTCCACGACGTGAAGGCCCGCATCGAGGAGTTTAACGGCCTCGCTGGCTACGAGACCATCCACCTCGGCCTCACTTCCCGCGACCTCACCGAAAACGTCGAGCAGCTCCAGATCCACCGCTCGCTCGCCGTCATCCGCCAAAAGGCCGCCGCCGCCCTGCTCGGCTACGCCAAACGCGCCAAACAATTCCGCAACCTGCTCCTCACCGGCCGCACTCACAACGTGCCGGCCCAGCCCACCACGCTCGGCAAACGCATCGCCATGTTCGGCGGTGAAATGCTCGCGGCCTTCACCCACCTCGACGAGCTCGCCGCCCGCTACCCGGCCCGCGGCCTCAAGGGCGCCGTCGGCACCCAGCTCGACCAATTCACTTTGCTCGGCGGCGACGCCAAAAAAGTCGCCCGCCTCGAGGCCAAGGTCCTCAAACACCTCGGCTTCAGCGCCGCCCTCAACGCCGTCGGCCAGGTTTACCCGCGCTCACTCGACTTCGAGGTCGTCTCCGCCCTCCACCAGGTCGGTGCCGCCGCCGCCAGCTTTGCCACCACGCTGCGCCTCATGGCCGGCCAAGGCCTGCTCACCGAGGGTTTCCAAAAGGGCCAAGTCGGTTCCTCCGCCATGCCGCACAAGATGAACGCCCGCAACTGCGAGCGCATCTGCGGTTTCTCCACCATCCTCTCCGGCTACGTGGCCATGACCGGCGCGCTCGCCGGCGATCAGTGGAACGAGGGCGACGTGTCCTGTTCCGTCGTGCGCCGCGTCGCGCTGCCCGATGCGTTCTACGCCATCGACGGTCTGCTCGAGACCCTGCTCAACGTGCTCAACCAGATGACCGTGTTCCCCAAGGTCATCGCCGCCGAGTCCGCCCGCAACCTGCCCTTCCTCGCCACCACCACCATCATGATGGCCGCCGTGAAACAGGGCGCCGGACGCGAGACCGCCCACGCTGCCATCAAAGAGCACGCCCTCGCCGCCGCCGCCGCCATCCGCGAGGGCCGCGAGCCCGGCATGGTCGAGCGCCTCGCCGCCGATGAACGCCTCGGCCTCAAGGAAGCCACGATCTACAACATCCTCCAGGACACCGAACGCTTCGTCGGCGCCGCTCCGGCCCAGGTCGATACCTTCGTCGAAACCGCCCGCGCCACCGCCCGACGCGTCAAAGGCGCCAGCCAGATCAAGCCGGGCAAACTGCTCTGAGCAGTCGCACGGGTCCGGCACGCGTCGGCCAACCGCCGCCGCGCTCAGGTCAATCCTCAGCGCGGCGCACCAGGCCGAGCTTCACCGCATAACGGCGCAACTCATGGTCGTCGCCCGCGCCGCTCTTGGCGCGCAGACGGGTCACGACTTTGTAGACGCCCGATTGGGACATGCCCACTTCCTCGGCGATCGCCTTGGGCGGCACGCCGTCCACAAACAAGCGCAGGATGTGCAGGTCCGTCCCGTCCAGCACCGGGTCACGCAGCGAGCGCTGCACGATCGTGCGCAGCGACCGATTGATCGCCGGGCTCACGTAAAAATCGCCCTGGGCCACGGCATTCACCGCCGCCGAAAAATCCTCCAGCTGGATGTTCTTCTCCAGAAACCCCTGCACCCCGTATTGCAGCGCGTGACGCACCGCCTCGGCGTTGCTCAGACCGCTGAAAATGATGATCCGCGTCTCGACCGACGCCTTGGACAAGGCCTGCACGACCTCCAACCCGCCACAACCCGGCAGGTCCAAGTCCAGCACCACGATGTCGGGTCGCTCCGCCGAAATCAGCTCGATTGCTTCCTTCCCGTCGCCGGCGATGCCCACACAGGTGAAACCCGGCATGACTTTAAGAAAGTTGCGCAACAACTCGGCGATGAAGACATGGTCGTCGACCACGAGCACGCGCCGCCCCTCTGCCGCACGGGCAGCTTCCTTGCTGGAAACAGAAGAGGTGGTTCGCATCTCCCCCCCTTATCGCCACAGGTGGCATTGCATTTAGCCCAACCTTCCCCTGTAGGGAACCTTCCCCTCCCCAACACCCCGTCCCAGCGCTCCCGCTATCTCTAAAATTACATTTGCCAGCCGGTCAGCCGCCCCGCCACCTTCACCGTTCTCATACGCAAATCCCTTTCCCGATCTTTATAGACCCAACACCATGGCCGAAGAACTCGTAGGTAATATTTTGGTGGGCCAATCCGGTGGCCCCACCGCCGTCATCAATGCCAGCATCGAAGGCGTCGTCTCCGAAGCGCTGAACCACGACTGCATCGAGGAGATCTACGGCACCCTCAATGGCGTGCTCGGCATCCTCAATGAGGACTTCATCGACCTCGCCTCGGAGTCCCAGCAGACCATCCGCGGCCTGCGCCACACCCCCGGCGCCGCCCTCGGCACCTGCCGCTACAAGCTCAAGAAGCAGGCCGATTTCGAGCGCGTGCTCGAGGTCTTCAAGGCCCACAACATCCGTTACTTCTTCTACGCCGGCGGCAACGACTCCCAGGACACTGCCGACAAGATCTCCAAGCTCGCCCAGGAGCAGGGTTACGCGCTGCGCGTCATCGGCATTCCGAAGACCATCGACAACGATCTGCCCGTCACCGACCACTGCCCCGGCTACGGTTCCGTGATCAAGCACGTCGCCACCACCGTGCGCCAGATGGCCTGCGACCACGCCGCCATGGGCCAGAGCGACCTCGTCTCCATCCTCGAGGTCATGGGCCGCAACGCCGGCTGGATCGCCGCTGGCGCCTCCCTCGCCAAACGCCGCGACCACCCGCACGATCCCCCCCACATCATTCTCCTCCCCGAGGTCGCCTTCTCCGCCGAGAAGTTCATCGCCGATGTCCAGCGCGCCCTCAAACGGGACAAGTTCTGCCTCATCGTCGTGGGTGAAGGTCTGGTCGACGCCGACGGCAACTACGTCGCCGCCGCCGAGGCCACCGACGCCTTCGGTCACGCCCAACTCGGTGGCGCTGCCGACTTCCTCCAGCGCCTCGTCGAGGCCAACCTCCCCGGCATCAAGGCCCGCACCGCCAAGCTCGGCATCCCGCAGCGCGCCGCCGTCACCAACGGTTCCCAAGCCGACGCCGACGAGGCCTTCCTCGCCGGTCAGGCCGCCGTCGAGGCCGCCATCGACGGCGAGACCGACAAGATGGTGACCCTGCTCCGTGGCGACGCCGACCACTACACCTGTGAAACCGGCCTGGCTCCCCTCGCCGACATCGCCAACGGCGTGAAGAAGCTCCCCAAGGAGTGGATCAACGAGGACGGCATCAGCATGAACTACCAGTTCGTGCGCTACGCCACCCCGCTCATCCAAGGCGAAACCAAGGTCCCCCACGACAACGGTCTCCCGACCTTCGCCAAGCTCGACAAGGTCCGCGTCCAGCGCCTCCTCGAGACCTACGAGCTCTGAGCTTAAACAAGCTCCCCCAAACCCGCTCAGGCCGCCCGAATTCAGGGCGGCCTTTTTCATGCCCCGCCGAAACCCTCTTTCCTCTTTCTCTTTATCTTTCTCTTTCTCCCTGCGGTTGGGCGGGGCAGTGGGCGGGTTTCGGTCGGCGAGGAGAAAGAGAAAGATAAAGAATAAAGAGAAAGATCCCCATCCCCATCCCCCAACCCGCATCCCGTATCCCGCATCCCGCATCCCGCATCCCGCATCCCGTATCCCGCATCTCGCATCCCGCATCCCCGCCCCCCATCCGGCATCCCGCCACATTCCCCGCGCAAATCCTTGGCAACTAACGCTCCACGTTTGCGCCACCCTTCATTCCCTTTCAATGGGTTCCTTTGCGCCCATGAAAACCCTCTCCCGCATCTTCCCCTTAGTTGCGATCCTCGCCTCGCCCGCGCTCCTGTCCGGGCAGACGACCGAGCCCGTCATCGAGGTGCCGGCCTACGAAGTGGTCACCACCCGGCTCACCACCACCAACGCCAGTCCCACGACCGACGTCTTCCTCGACGCCACCGCTGCGCCCGCCGAGTTCGCCCTCCCGGCCCTCGCCGAGCAATTCGCCGGCTTCTCCGTCGCGTCCAACCAGGCCCGTTCCTTCACCGACAATTTCTCCATCCGCGGCCTCACCAACACCCCCATCTTCGGCGCCCCCGCAGTCACCGTCTACCTCGACGACCTGCCCCTCGGCGCAGGCTTCACCTTCCCGTCCGACCTCACCGGCTTCGCCCGCGCCGAACTCCTCCGCGGCCCCGGCGCCGGCACCCGCTTCGGCCGCTCCGGTCCCGGCGGCATCCTGCTCCTCTCCACCCCGGCCTCGCCCGCCACCGCCACCGGCAGCCTCACCCTCGCCGCCGGTGAACACGGCCGCCGCACCGCCACCCTCACCGGCGCTTCCGCCGCTGGCGGCACGACCGACGCCTACGCCGCCGCCACCTGGAGCGAACGCGACGGCTACGTGCGCAACACCACCATCGACCAGGACGTCGATCCGCAGGAAACCCTCAGCGCCCTCGCCCGCTTCCGCTACCGTCCGACCGACACCACCGAACTCACCCTCTTTCTCAACGCCTTGCGCGCCCGCGACGGCGCCCAGCCGCTCGTGCCGCTCTTCGGCCCCTTCGACACCGTGCAACGCTCCGCCGAGGGCGTGACCGAGGTCGACACCTTCAACACCGCCCTCACCGCCGCCTTCGAGCTGCCCACCGGTCGCCTCACCGCCACCACCGGCTTCAGCCACTGGGACATGGGCCCCTACAACAACACCCTCGACTTCGGTTTCGCCGAGCTCGGCAACGGCTCCACCCTCAAACAGCGTAACCTCTCCGAGGAGATCATCTACACCGCCGGCGCCGACAGCCCTGCCGCCTGGCGCGTCGGTCTCTTCGCCAACGACGGTCGCACCAACGGCTCCTTCATCCGCGCCTTCGGCCCGCAGATTTTTGAAGAGTCCAGCTACCAATTCGACACCCTCGACCTCGCCGCCTTTGGCGAAGCCACCTTCCAAACCAGCGACGCCCTCGCCATCACCGTCGGCCTGCGCCTCGTGAAGACCGAGATGGACAGCGTCCGCACCGAAGTCATCCCCGTGCCGCAGGTCACCCCGGCCGAACACAAGTCCGACGCCATCCTGCCCCACCTCGACCTGCGCTACGACCTCGGCGCCAACACCACCGCCTTCGCCAACGTCGCCATGGGCTACAAGACCGGCGGCTTCTCCGCCTTCACCGGCAACGCCGTGCTCGCCCCCTACGACGCCGAATACACCACCGCCTACGAAGCCGGCCTCACCACCACCACCGCCGACGGCAAATTTTCCGCCACCCTCCGCGCCTACCTCTACGACATCGACGATTACCAGATCGAACGCTCCTTCGCCACCGGCACCAACCAGGCCGACGACTACCTCGTGGTCAACGCCGACACCGCCCGATCCATCGGCGGCGAAATCGAACTCGCCTGGCACCCGCTCGAGGGCCTCGACCTGACCGCCGCCTACGGCCGCACCGACGCCACCCTCACCGGCTTTACCGATCCCTACGCCGGCGACGTCTACGACGACAACCGCGTGCCCTACGTGCCCACCTACGACGCCTCCCTGCGCCTCGACTACCGTCACGCCAGCGGCGTCTTCGTCGGCGCCAGCCTCACCGCCACCGGCAAGACCTACTACACCGAGGCCGAAGATCCCACCTTCGCCCAGGACCGCTACACCCTCATCGGCGCGCGCCTCGGCTACGCCACCGCCCGCTACCGTATTCAGATTGTGGGCACCAACCTCGGTGACGAGGATTACTACAGCGCCATCACCCCCGGCACCTTCCACGGCACCCCCGGCGCCCCCCGCAGCATCTTCGGCGAACTCACCCTGCGCTTCTGAGCCAGCGCGTTCCTCCCCCACTGTAGTCGGGGTCGCCGACCCCGGCCCACCGTAGCCTCCGCGAGGGCGGATAGGTTTTTCTGTAACTGCATGGCACCTGCGAAACGTCGGTTTCGCATTGGAGGCCGAACGCCCCCGCCTGCTGCGGTCGCGCGCTCGCAACCTTAATGCCCCTGATCCCATGCCCTCCCTCGTCACCTCGGCGCCCCAGCGACGCGCCACCCCGCTTGCGGTCCGCCTCGGCGCCGCCGCCTTGCTCGTAATCCTCGCCCGCCCCCTCCTCGCCCAGAGTAGCTCCCCGGTGGAGTTTGCTACGCCCGCGTCCATTCCGTGGGCCGGCTACGACACCACCGTGGCCGACGTCGATGGCGACGGCGACTTCGATACCCTCGGCACCATCATCGCTGGCAATGAACTCCGCCTCAACCGCCAGACCAGCCCCGAGAAGTGGAGCGCGCAAAGCTTCGGCTTCGACCGCCTCGGTCTCCTCGCCGATGTCACCGGCGACGGCTCACCTGATGTGATTGCCATTGGCCGCACCACCGGCGTGGAGGTGCATGCCAACAACGGCAACGGCACCTTCACCAAAACCCAGACGCTGCCCAACACCGCGTTCACCCCGGAGATTCGTTCCCAACGCGGCGCCGCGGCCGACGTCGATGGCGACGGTGATCTCGACCTGATGATCACCAGCTATCGCTACAATCAGCGATACCACCTGCTCCTCAACGACGGCACCGGCAACTTCACCGTCGGTTGGCAGTCCTACTTCATTCCGGGTGAGCAGGCCAATGCCGTGAAGTTTGCCGACCTCGACAACGACGGCGACCCCGACTTCGTCGCCGTCGGCGGCAACCGTTACGCCAACGTCTGGATCAACAACGGCGACGGCACCTTCGACCCCGGCTACGCCATCAACGGCACCACTACCACGTGGTTCCCGGGAATCACCCAAGGGTCGCTCGACATCGCCGACCTCAATGGCGACGGCCGGTTGGACTTGATCGTCGCCGAAGACAACTACGCCAACGACCCGCTCCAACCGGTGGGCATTGCGTGGTATGAAAACACCGGGGACCTCAACACCTTCACCCGCCACCTGGCCACCACCGGCCGGGCTCGCGAAGGTTTCATTCCCGGCGAAACCCGCCCCTACTGGTATGTCGCCGCGGGCGACCTCGACGGCGACGGCGACATCGACTTCGTCGCCAGCGGCGACAACACCCCCTCCGACGCCTTCGTCAACGACGGCCAGGGCAACTTCACCAAAGTGTGGGAATCGACCGCTCCGATCGACGGCGTGAGCCTCGTGCCGGTCATGCGTTCGCAATACCTCGTCGACCTCGATGACGACGGCCAACTCGACTACTTCGGCTACGGCAGCTACACCGCGATTTTCTTCGGCGACAACCTGGTCGAGCCGCCGGTGCGCTGCGAAGACCTCGTCGAAGAACTCATGGCCGAGCTCACCGATCTCGACGCGATGCTCACCCTCGCCACCGATCAAATCGCCGCGCTCAACCAGCAGCTCGCCGCGGCGGATGCCGACAACACGGACCTCACCGCCCAACTCGCCGCCGCCCAGAGCACCCTCGCCCAAGTCACCGCCGAACTCGACGCTCTTAACGCCGACCACACCGCATTGCAGGCCAACCATACCGACACCCTCGCCGAGCTCGCCTCCGCCAATACCAATCTCACGCAGCTCGACCAACGGTTGCAGTCGCTCAACGACACGCACGCCGCGCTCGTCGCCACTCACAACACTGCCCTCGCGGAAATCGCCGACCTCCAATCCGCCCTCGCCACCGCCCAGACCCGCATCAGCGACATGGAGGACGACGCCGCCGCCGTGGCCGCCGCCGTCACCTCGATCGAGGAGGCGCTGTCATATCGCATCGCCGCCGACTTCGTCATCCCCGGCGACACCGCCGATGAGAAACTCGCGGTCCTCGCCGAAGCCCTCGCCGACCTCAACCGCGGCCAACGCAAAGCACTGCTCAGGGACCTCGGCTATCGCAAAGCCAAGCCCCGCGACCGCGAGACCGGTCGACGCCAGAACCACGGGAACTGATCGCGCTCAACCGCCCCCGTTTCCCACGGTCAAACCACCAAGAGGCCACCCTTCCGCAGGGTGGCCTTTGTTTTGGATTGGACGGTCGATCCGCAAAGGCATGCTCGCGTGCACCCATGTTCCCCACCAAGGCCTCCGGCCTGCTCCCCCTGCTGCTCCTGTGCATCGGCTTGGCTGCGCCCCAAGTCGCCATCGCCCAGGAGGACCCCATCGTCCCTCGGATCGTCGCCTACCCGGCCAACCAATCGGTCATCGCCGGCACCAGCCTCCGTCTGTCCGTATCGCTGCCGCCCTTTGTCTACGCCAGTGGCTACCAATGGCGCAAAGACGGCATCGCGATCGAAGGCGCGACCCGCTCCAGCCTCACCGTCTCCGCGATCCAGCCGACCGATGCCGGCAGCTACGATTGTGTGGTCACCACGAGTGACGGCGAGGAACTCCATCACCCCGCCGCCCACGTCGATGTGCTGACGGGAGTCCTGCCCTACACCATCTCCCCCTCCTACTCGATCGAACTTCGCGAAGGTGGCCGACTCTCCCTCGTCGGCGGCGCCCGCGGTGAACCGCCCTTCACCTACCAGTGGTTGAAAAACGGGACAGAGATCCCCGGCGCCACCAGTTCCAGTTACAGCAAAAGCAGCGTGACGCGCTCCGATCAGGGACTCTATCAGGTTCGCGCCACCAACGCCCACGGCAGCGCCCTCCTAAACCTCTGCAACATCACCGTCGTTCCAGCCATTCCACTCAACGTGCTGGGGCACCCCGCCACCTTGGTGGTGCACAGCGAGATGCCCCACCCAATCTATCCGGAGCAGTCGATCGGCGACCTGAATGGCCCGCTCCGCTTGCGCGATAGGTCGCTCGTTTTCCAAGCCGGTCCGAGCTTGATGATGTGGTCGAACGATCAGCTCTCCGTCCTCGCCACCCGCTACGACGCTGACCCTGCCGGCCTCGCCGTGGAAGACCTGCACGCTTGGTCGGAACCAGACAACGGCGACGTCTATTTCATCGCCAACCCGAGCGCGTCCGTCATGGCGGTCCATCGCTGGCGGGCCGGCGCGGTCGACACGATTGCTCGCACCGGCGACCTCGCGCCCAACGGTGAGACCTACGCTTCCTTCAGCCACGTGGCCGCCCGCGATGGCACCCTTCTGTTTGTCGGTGAGACCTCCGGTCCGAACGGTAACTCCACCCATGTATTCCGGCAGATCAACGGCGGCCCCGTCCATACGCTGCTCGCCGCCGGCACCGAGCTGCCGGGCCCGACCGGCCCTTTCGCCACGATTCTTTGGGATTACCCGCCGAGCTTCGACGGCGAACACTTTGTCGCGTGGATGCAGGACGCGGCCGGCAACGGCGGTCTATTCGCCCTCAGCTCGTTCGGCCAGATTCAGACCTTTCTCGACTTCACCTCAACCGACTACGGCAGCGTGCTCAGCATGACGGACGTCGAAGGCGATGAAGTGATCGCCAGCACGTGGTGGAATGGCCGCCCGGACTTTCGCTTTAACGCCGCCGGCGAACTCCTCGGTGTAACCGATGGGCCACTCTACAACGACACCCAACGGCTCGCCATCCTCTCGCCCGGCCGCTACCTGCGCATCGGCTCCCGCAACATCGAGCTTCACGCGGGCTCGGCCTCCGTTCCGGTGGTGTCCCGCGGTGGCTCTTACTTAGGCGCGACCGGCGAAGTGATCGCGACCGACGCCGATGCCCAGGACGGCGAAGTCGCGCTCCTACTGCAACAGCCGTCCTTCGAACGACCCGAATACCTCATCGGGATCATCCGTCCTGTCCCCGCAAGCGCCACACCCCTCATGACCCATTCACCGGTCAGCCAATGGGTCGAACCCGGTAAATCCATCGTGCTGTCCGCCTTTGCCTCCGGCGGCGGCCTCACCTGGCAATGGTTCAAAGACGGACAGCCCATCGACTCTCCCACCGCGAACGCTCTGCCGATCACGAACATCACCGCCGCCGACCTCGGCAACTACTCCGTCGTCGCGACCAATACATTCGGAGAGGCCACCAGCGACACCGCGACCCTCAGTTGGCTCGACGCTCCGTCATCCCCACCGCGACTGCTCGCCGAACCGGCCGACCAAATCCGCCTGGCTGGCTCGCAGTTCGTGATTCAAGTCCCCTTCGATCCCGGGGTCGGCACCGGCGCGATCGCCTACGCGTGGTATTACAACGGTCAAAAAATCCGCGGTGCGTATGGGCTTTCGGTGGACTCTGCGCAGCCCTACATCGGCGGCACCTACCGCTTCGAGATCACCACCGAGCACGGCACGGTCTCCTCCCGCGAGTTCACCATCACCGATGCCACTCCGCCTTGGCCGGATCTGCCGGAGGAGTTCGAAATCCAAGACTTCACCTACATCGACGGCATCGCGCGTTTCACCGTGCCCACCATTCCGGCCCACACTTACGAAACACAGTTCACCACCGACCTCACCGGCGAGTGGCAGTCCCTCGGCACCTTCATCGCCCAAGACTACACCACCACGCGCGCCTACGCGATGAACGTCGAGACGCAGCTCTTTTTCCGCGTCCGAGCCGCCCTGCCCACCGATTGATTTCGGCCAGCGCAGCCGCACCGTTCCGATTTACGTTTTTGCATCCGGTGCCGATAGCACTATCGCTGTAGCACCCTTACCCCGAACGACATGTCTGCAACCCCTCCTGCCGCCGACCGTGCGCGGTCCTCACTCCTCGCGTCTGCCCTCATCGCGGCCGGCGTTGGCGGTGCCGTGGGTGCAGTCCTCAGTGGCCTAAACCAGACGTCCGCCGTCGGCATCGTGCTCACCGCGCTCGGCAGCGCCGCCGTCACCGCCGCCGCCGTGGTCTGGGCCGTGCGGCGTGATCGCCATACAACCACCGCCACCACCGACAACGTTTCCGAGCAACCCACCACGCTCACCACCCGCGAGCGCGACATGCTCCTCGGCCTGCTCCAACACGTCGACGATCGCATCTACTTCAAAGACCGCGACTCGCGCTTCGTCCTCGTCAGCCGCTCCCTCGCCCGCGCCTTCGGCCTCAAATCGTCCTTCGCCGCCATCGGCAAAACCGACTTCGATTTCTTCGACACCGATCACGCCCAACGCGCCTTCGACGACGAACGCCGCATCATGGAAACCGGCGAAGCCGTGCGCGGGCAGATCGAGAAAGAAACCTGGACCGGCGGCGAACCCACCTGGGGCCTCACCACCAAGATCCCCCTCTACGACGACGTGGGCAACGTCATCGGCACCTGCGGCATCACCAAGGACGTCACCCAACTCAAGAAAACCGAGGAACAACTCGGCCAGGCCCGCGACGAAGCCCTCAAAGCCAGCAAGGCCAAGAGCGAATTCCTCGCCAACATGAGCCACGAGCTACGCACGCCCATGAACGGCGTCATCGGCATGAGCGAGCTCCTCCTCGATACCGACCTGCAACCCCGCCAACGCGAGTTCGCCGAGACCATCCAATCCTCCGCCGACGCCCTGCTGCACGTCATCAACGAGATCCTCGATTTCTCCAAAATCGAGTCCGGCAAACTTCGTTTCGAGACCATCGACTTCGACCTCGTGGAGACCGCCGAGTCCACCATCGACATGTTTATCGAGGCCGCCTCCCGCAAGGGCATCGAACTCGCCTGCGAGGTCCCGGCCGACGTTCCGCGCGCCCTCCGCGGCGACCCCGTGCGCCTGCGCCAGATCCTCTCCAACCTCATCAACAACGCCATCAAGTTCACCGCCCAGGGCGAGGTCGTCGTGCGCTTCACCGCCGAGTCCGCAGACGACACCCACGTCACTCTCGGCTGCATGGTGAGCGACACCGGCCTGGGCATCAGCCCCGAACAACAGGCCGTGTTGTTCCAACCCTTCGTGCAGGCCGACAGTTCCACCACCCGCCGCTTCGGCGGCACCGGCCTCGGCCTCGCCATCGTGCGCCAATTGGTCGAAATGATGGGCGGCGCCGTTTCCCTCCGCAGCCGCGTCGGCGAAGGCTCCACCTTTGGCTTCACCGCCCGCTTCGAGAAACAGCAGGGCCCCGCCAAAACGCCCCCCGCGCTCTATCACCGCCACCTCTTCGATCTGCGCGTCCTCATCGTCGACGACAACGCCACCAACCGCCAGATCCTCCGCCATCAACTGCACGCCTGGAAGATCCACCGCGACTGCGCCGAGAACGGCGAGGAGGCCCTCTACCAACTGCGCCAGGCCGCCGCCCAAAACCGTCCCTACCATCTCGCGCTGCTCGACATGCAGATGCCCAATATGGACGGACTCGAGCTCGCCCATCACATCCGCCGCGACCCCGCCCTCGCCGACCTGCGCCTCATCATCCTTTCGTCGCTCAACCACGACTACGATCCCGACGCCGAGGCCGAGGCCCAGATCAGCGCCCACCTCGTTAAACCCGTCAAACAGGCGCAACTGCTCGACACCCTCGTGTCCGTGCTCGGCGACCTCTCGCAACCCGCCGCCGATGCGCCCGACGACGACTCCGCCAGCGCCGACGCGCGCCGCCCCTCCTCGCTCGACACCGACCCCACCGGCCCCACCGGCAGCCTCCACCTCGCCCTCGCCGAAGACAACCCCGTCAACCGCCGTGTAGCGGTCGCACAACTACGCCGCCTCGGTCACCGCGTGTCCGTCGCCGAAGACGGCCGGGAGCTGCTCCGTCTGCTCGCCGGCAGCCGCCACGAGATCGTGTTTCTCGATTGCCAGATGCCCGAAATGGACGGCTACGAAGCCGCCCGCGAAATCCGCCGCCGCGAAGCCGACGGCAGCGCCACCTGGCCCACCCCGTTGCACATCATCGCCATGACCGCGCACGCCCTCCACGGCGACCGCGAGCGTTGCCTCGCCGCCGGCATGAATGACTACGTGGCCAAACCCGTCAAAGTCGCCGAGCTGCGCAAGGCCCTCGACACCGCGCGCCAGGCCAGCCGCATCCACGGCTGATTTCTTGCCAGCGCGGGACGACTCTGCAGCGTCCCCCGCATGCCTTCGCCGTCGCTGCCCACTCGCGGGCTTCTCACCGGACTCGGCCTGCTCGCAGTGGCCTGCGCCCTCACCGCTTGTTCCCGCACCGCGCCCGCCGACACCGCCCGCGCCGAAAATCAAATTCTCATCAGCGTTGGCCTCGAACCATCCTCGCTCGATCCGCATCGCAACACCGGCTCGTCCGAATCCTCCATCATCAGCGCGCTTTGGGATCCGCTCGTCGATTGGAACGCCGACATCTCCGCCGTCGAGCCCGCCGCCGCCCAGAGTTGGGAGATCTCGCCCGACGGCCGCACCTACACCTTCCACCTCGACCCGCGCAACCGCTGGTCCAACGGCGATCCCGTCACCGCCCAACAGTGGGTCGAGTCGCTCATCCGTTTTGTCACCCCATCCCTCGCCGCCGAACTCGCCGTCAAAGCTTACCCCATCGTCGGCGTGGAGGACTATTTCAACGGTCGCACCACCGACCCTTCCACCCTCGGCATCCACGCGCCCGACGACCACACGCTCGTGCTCACCCTGCGCGAACCCACCGCCGGATTCCTCGGCATGCTCACCGCCTACCCGTGGTTGCCCGTGCACTTTCCCAGCGTGCGCGCCGCCGGCGATCCCTACAGCCTGAGCACCAACTTCACCCGCCCCGGCGAACTCGTCACCAACGGCCCCTACAAACTCACCGATTGGCGGCCCAACCAATACGTCGAAGTCACGCGCAACCCGCACTACCCGCGCGAGGTGGAAGCCGACTCGATTCGCTTCTTCGCCATCGACAGCCTCGACGCCGAGGAGCGCGCCTTCCGCACCGGCCAACTCCACCTCACCAACGGCGTGCCCAGCCACAAGATCGCCATCTATCGCGAGGCCAACGATCCCGCCCTGCGCATCACGCCGCGTGTCGCCACCAGTTACATTTCCTTCAACACCACCCGCCCACCCTTCGACGATGTGCGCGTGCGTCAGGCCTTTTCCCTCGCCCTCGATCGCCGCCAACTCGCCGACGCCGTCATCCGCACCGGCGCCCCGCCGTCCTACGCTTTCGTCGGTCCCGTCCCCGGTCACACCCCGGGCACCGTGCTCACCGAATCCGTGACCGAGGCCCGCCGTCTTCTCGCCGAGGCTGGCTACCCCGACGGGGCCGGTTTTCCCTCCGTCGAATACCTCTACAACACCAACGAGCGCAACCGACAGATCGGCGAAGCCATTCAGCAAATGTGGAAGGTAAACCTCGGCGTCGACGTCACCCTGCACAACCAGGAGTGGAAGGTCTTCCTCGACTCCCGCCAGCAACAGGCCTTCGACCTCGCCCGCGGTTCCTGGCTGCCGTGGACCCCCGAACCCATCGAGCTCTACGAACTCATGAAGGGCGACAGCGGCACCAACAATTCCGGCTGGGTCCACGCCGACTACGACGCCCTCTACGAAGAGGCCCGCCGCACCGTCGACCCCGCCGCCCGCGAAGCGCTCTACCACCAGATGGACGCCATCCTCGCCGAAGAGATGCCGGTCATCCCCTACGCCTACTACGCCGTCACGCGCCTGGTGGATCCGCGCATCGACAACTGGCGCCAGAACATCCTCGAACTCACGCCCTGGCGCCTCGTCGGCTTCAAGACCACCGACTGAGCACTGGCGTCAATACTGCCCCAGCGCCAGCCGCCGAGCGTCCGGCCCCTCACCCGCGGCATCGAGCCGCACGAACTCCCGCTGGAGACCGTAAGGCGTGTTGCGCCCGAAGTAGGACGCGCTCGCCTGCAGCATCGCCGCAAACCGATCCGCGAAGGATTTGTTCTCAGCCGCAAAACTCAACCGCGTCTCCCACAACAATACCCGCCGCCCCGAGCGCTGCATCGTCGGATAATCATAAGCCGCGATGACCAGATAATACCGCTCCTGCTCCAGCTCGGTCCGGAGATCGGCCAACTTAAAATCCGTCGAACTCACCCGGTTCTCAATCATCAGCCCCGCCAGCTCCTCGTAGTAGCCCAACACCTTGGCCACCTCGATCAGGTTGCCGGCCGGCGAATTCACCTTCGACACCGAACCGCGATGGTTTTGATCCAGATACACCGGCGCCGCGTTCCGCCCGCGCTCCGGCGCCGTGCGTCCGCGATGCACCACGATCAGCAAATCCGCCGCCTCGCGGTTTTCGGCCGGCTTGAACCCTTCGTTTTCCAAGACCGCCCCGAGCTCCTCCTCGATGTCGGCAAAGCTCACCGCCTCGAGGGCCTCATCATCGGTCCCGCTCAGGTTGTATTGGCCCATGTTGATCACAAACGACTCCGCATACTCCGGACCCGCCTCGACCGGCGTTCGTTGATAACTGCCATGCGTCTTGGCATAGGTGACAAGTTTGGCCGTTTCAGCCGTGAGCAGGCTGGCGCCCAGACACAGGGTCAGGCTGCCCAGCAGGAGGGATGTAGTGCGTTTCATGATACAAACGGAACGAGGGGTTGGCGATGAGGGGGAGGGGTATGGCGAAAGCAGGCCAGCACTACGCCCAAAGGGGATGAGTCCGCCGGAATTTCCCAATGTTCCCCGCGCCCGGGTTAACCCACTGCCGCGCCCCCTGAAGATTTGACTTCAACCCAGCCCGCCGCCGACCTGTCAGACCTACTATGTCGACAGCGCGCAATCACGTCCGGGAACAGGAAGCCGGCATCTACATCGGCAACCAGGAGGACAAGGCCAACCTGTCCAACCCGATCTCGCGCGCCCTCGTGCAAGGTTTCGACCGCGCCTTCCTCGCCGCCCTCGCCGCCGCTGCCCCCCGCTCCATCCTCGAGGTCGGTTGCGGCGAAGGTCGCCTCGCCACCCTCATGGCCGAGCAACACCCCGTCGATATCCTCGCCACCGATTTTTCCACCGCGCTCATCGCCGGCAACGCTCCCCTCGCCACCGAGCGCCTCCACTTCGCCCAAGCCAGCGCCTACGAGCTGAGCCGCACCGCCCACGCCCGCGACGTGGTGGTCTGCTGCGAAGTCCTCGAACACCTCGAAGAGCCCGCCATCGGCCTCGCCCGCATGCATGCCCTCGGCGCGCGCTACTACGTGCTGTCCGTCCCCCACGAACCCATCTGGCGCGTTCTCAACATGGCGCGCGGCAAATACTGGGGCGACCTCGGCAACACCCCCGGTCACCTCAACCACTGGACCGGCGCCGCCTTCGGCCGCCTGCTCGCCACCCAAGGTTTCACCGTTGAACGCTGGCTCAACCCCTTCCCCTGGCTCATGGTGCTCGCCCGTCGCACCAGCACCTAACCCCACCGAGGGCGTAGACTGGGGACACCCTCCGCCACCCACCCCCAAATGGACCCGTGTAGGCCCTGGGGTTACCCCCGAGGGAAAAGGGTAATGGCAACTATTTACATTAAGGATGCTAACGGTCCTTGAGGTTTGCCCCCCATTTAACGTAAAAGAAGCCCCTCGTGAACGCTGGTTCTACGCCCCATTTTCCGGGACGGAATTCCTGCGGTCGCCGCCTGGCCAGGCACCTCAGGGTCTATCCCCACTACCAAGTCTTTCTGGTTTCCCCACTGGTGAGAACACCCGGCTCCTTTGCCCCCCGCCCCTCCGCGACCCCTCTCCCGCCCCCACCGGCGTGACTTGTCGGCATGCGCTCCCTCTCTCCCCGCTCCCCGTCGTTCATTTCCTTCCTCACGTCGTCCCGCACGGTGTGGCTGGCGGTGCCCACCCTCATCATCGCCTGTGCCTTCCTGCTCTATTCCGAAATCCAGCTGCGCGAGGAAGTCATCACTCACCAGCAGCACCTGAACAGGATCCGCAGCGCTCACGTCCATCTCGGGCAAGGCATGCTCCATGTCACTCTCGCGGCGTCAGACGCCACCGGTTTCGACCGCGCCGCCGGTTTGACCCACTTTTCCCAATGCTTGGAACTTCTGGACTCCTTGCAGCCGGAACTCCTCGCCGACGGCGAATCCCTTCACCCCGACGATTACCGCGCCTTCACCGCCGACCTCGAACTCTTCCGCAGCCTGGTCGAAGACCTCCCGCGGGACCGTCACGACTTATCCAACACCCTCCGCCGCGAGTTGGAGGAATCCTTCCGGCGGCTGTCCGACTTTCTGGTCGAGGCCGAGAACCTTCACCATCATCAACTGCTGGAATCCGGCCGCGGCTGGGAACGGGGGATCCTCGCCACCGCCTCCATCATCGTCGCCATGCTCTGCAGCGTCCTCGGCGGGGCCTTTTTGCTGCTGCGCCGTTTCAAAGCCGACGCCAACGAGCTTCGCCAAAGTGAACTCCTGCTCGCCAGCATCGGCGACAACCTGCCCCAAGCCTACGTCTACCAATGGCACCGGGCCCACGATGCCCCCCCTCGCTTCACCTACCTCTCTCGCGGCGTCGAAAACGTGCACGGTGTCCCCCGCGCCGAGGCCCTCGCCGATGCCAATCTCGTCCTCAGCCAACTCGAAGGAAATGTGCGCCAACGCCTCCTCGAAGCCGAGGACACCCACGCCCAAAGCCTCTCCCCCCTCGAGATCGAATTGTCCTTCCGCCGGGCCGACGGTGCCCACCGTCAACTCATCCTCCGCGCCCGCCCCCAACGCCTCGCCGATGGGGTCTACCAATGGGACGGCATCTGCGCCGACATCACCGAACAGCGCCAGCATGAACTCGCCCACCTCCAGATCGACGCCGACCTCAAAGCCGTCAGTGAACTCGCCCATATCGGCACTTGGTCCTTCGACCCCGCCACCGGCGATGGCTACTGGAGCGACGAAGTCGCCCGTATTCACGATCTTGCCCCCGATGAATACACCTCCCGGCGAATCGGCCTGAGCGTCTACCCCGAGCCCTGGCTCTCCCGCATCCAAGCCGCCATTCGCGACGCCATCGAACACGCCCGCCCCTACGAACTCGACCTCTTCATGGTCACCCCCGCCGGCAACAAAAAATGGGTGCGTGCCCTCGGCTTCCCCGTGCTCGAAGACGGCGATGTTGTCCGCCTCCGCGGCACGATTCAGGACATCACCGAACGCAAACTGGCCCACCAACGCATCGCCACCAGCGAAGCCCAGTTCCGCCTCCTCTTCGAAGAAGCCGCCGACGGTATCATCCTCCTCACCAAGGACCACCGGATGAACAAGGCCAACCAGCACCTGCTCGATCTGCTCGGCCAGGACGGCGAAAACCTCATCAACACCCCGCTGGACGCCATCATTTTGCCGGCCGACCGCGAAAGCGTTCGCCGCCGTCTCCTCGCCATCGACACCGGCGCCACCGACCTGCTGGAAGTTCAACTCCAACACGCCGACGGCCACGCCGTGGACTCCGAAATCGGTATCCGTCGCCTCACCAACGACCGCCTCGTCTGCATCGTGCGCGACCTCACCCGCCGCCGCCAAGCCGAACGCCGCTCCGCCCTCCACGTCGCCGTCACCGAAGCCCTCGCCCACGCCCACCACGTCGGCGAAAGTGCCGAACGCGTCATCGAACTGTTCTGCGAATACCTCGACTGGGACTACGGCGTATTCTGGCGCGTCAACGGCCCCGGCACCCACCTCCACTACACCGCCCATTGGTATCCCGGGAGTTCCGATTATTGCGACCTCGCCGATCACCACCGCCAGGCCCCGCTCACTCGCGGCCAGGGTTTCGCCGGCTGCATCTGGGACGAGGGCCGCAGCCGCTGGGACGATTGCACCGTAGACCTCGCCGACGACGACATCCCTCCCGAACTCGTCTCCCAGCTCAAACTTCGCGCCCGCCTCGCCGTGCCGGTCAACCTCCGCGGCAAGACCCTCGGCGTCTTCGAGTTCTATAGCCAACAGCCCCCCGCCGCCCGCACCGACTTGCTTAACTTCCTCGCCGGCCTCGGCACCCAGTTTGGCTTCTTCATCGAACGCACCCAACTCAGCGAGTCCGTCCTCCAAGCCCAGAAAATGGAAGCCATGGGCACCCTCTCCGGCGGCATCGCCCACGACTTCAACAACCTCCTCTCCGCCATCGTCGGCCACACCGAACTCGCCGCCTACTGCCTCGACGACCGCGCCGAAGCCGAGGAAAACCTCACCCAAGTCAAAAAGGCCACCAAGCGCGCCTCTCAACTGGTCCGCCAACTCCTCGACTTCTCCCGCCGCGCCGACGAAGAGACGCCCGCCCAACGCATCCCCGTCGATCTCCACCAGATCATCACCGAGACCAGCGCCTTCCTCCGCGCCTCCATCCCGCACAATATCCGCCTCGATATCCAGCTGCCCCCGGAACTCCCCGCCACCCTCGCCGACCCCACCCAACTCCAACAAGTCCTGCTCAACCTCGGCACCAACGCCATCCACGCCATGGGCGCGGAGCCCGGCACCCTCACCTACTCCGCCGACACCGTAGACTTGACCCCGCCCCCCGACGCCCAATCCGTCCTCTCCGCCGGCACCTACCTCCACATCCAGGTCTCCGACACCGGTCACGGCATGGACGAAACCACCCGCGCGCGCATCTTCGAACCGTTCTTCACCACCAAAAAGCGCCAGGAAGGCACCGGCCTCGGCCTCGCCGTCACCCACTCCATTATCCGCAGCCACGGCGGCTCCATCGCCGTGGAATCCGAACCCGGCCTCGGCACCACTTTCCACCTCCACCTCCCAGCCTCCTCCTCCCCCCCGGGCACGGCCTCCGGCGGCGGCCACGCCGACCTCGCCATCTCCGACACCGACCCCGCCACCGACGCCCTCGAGTCCCACGCCGGCCGCGGCGAAACCATCCTCCTCGTCGAAGACGAATCCTCCGTCGCCCGCCCCGTGCAACACCTGCTGGAGATGGCTCACTACCACGTCGTCGTCTGCCTCAACCCCAGTGCCGCGCTGGACATCTTCCAAGACGCTCCCGACCGCTTCGACCTCATGCTCACGGACTACGCCATGCCGGAACTCGACGGCTTGGAACTCACCCGCCGGGTCAAAGCCATCCGCGCCGACCTCCCCATTGTGCTCACCAGTGGGCTTATCGGCACCCTCCCCCCTCAGGTCATCATCGACGCCGGCGTGTCCCTCCTGCTCCCCAAACCCGTCACGTCGCAGCGCTTGCTTAAAACGATTCGGCAGACGCTCGACGCTTAGCCTCGCGCTCTCGCCAAGCCTCGTAGCGGTCCATCAACGCGAGACTGCTATCCAGCTCCGACGCATCCACCACGGTCAGACCCGATTGCTGAAAAAGCGTCACGATCTGCTCCCCCGCCACCGTATCGCCGATCGACTCCAGCGCCTCCAAGAGCTTCGGCAAATACGGCCGATCAAAGTCCTTCCGCAGAAAACACAGCGTCGCGATGTAGGGCTCCGACGACGCCAGCACCACCAAATCGCGCCCGATCTGGGGGTTGAGTTCCGCCAT
The DNA here is from genome assembly GCF_019679435.2 of Actomonas aquatica. Taxonomy (NCBI): domain Bacteria; kingdom Pseudomonadati; phylum Verrucomicrobiota; class Opitutia; order Opitutales; family Opitutaceae; genus Actomonas; species Actomonas aquatica. Next base: position 4,368,390 of record NZ_CP139781.1, on the reverse strand, counting down.
CAACTCCAGCGAACGCCGCGTCACCAGTCCCACGTCCACCTGCCCGAAGAACACCGGCAATAGCACCTGCGACACCTTCGGCTGCATCGAAGGCTCCCCCTCAAAAAACGCCTCCGGCCCTCCCTCCACCCCCATCGCGTCCAACTCCAGGGTCAACCAGCGCACCGCCAAGCCCGTGCGCGGCGCATCCCACCCCCGCAACGTCCGCCCGCGCAGATCCGCGAGCTCCGTCCACCCGCGGTCCCGCCGCGCCACCACCACAAACTCCTGCCACTCCACCTCCCCGTCCGTGCCCAACAACACCGGCCCCACCTCGATCTGGTCCCGCACTTCCCAAAACTCCTCCAACGTCACCGCAATGCCTTCCACCTGCCCGTTCCGCACCCGCCCCACCAAGTCGTCCAAGGTATCGAACAGGTAGATATTCGTCGAAACCTGGAACCCCCACCCATCCAAAATCGCATTCGACCACACCCGCACCGCCGCATGCGCATCATTGGAATTCACCGTGCGAAACAGCCGCTGCGAAAACCCAAACCGCACCAAGTCTTTCTCGCCCTCTCCCGCCTCCTCGCCCTCACCCCGCACACCCACCAACGCCACGCAAAGGCCCAACCCGATCAACCGGAGACGTCGTCCCGTCAGGCACCAGCCCACCGCTTCACCACAACCCAACCAAGCGCATTGGAGCCGATTTCGAATCACGAAGACCAGTAGCATCGTCACGATGGCTACAAACTCCAGCTCAACCGCTTACGAATTGTCCTCCCCCGTCATCATCGGTGCCGCGGCAGCCGCTTCCCGCTTCGTTCGCAACGCCTCATAACGATCCAACAGATCGAGACCCGTCGCCAGATCCGACTCCTCCCCTTCAGTCAAACCCGTCTGCTGAAATAGCATAAACAATTGCGCTCCCTCCGGCGTATCCGCCACCCGGTTGAGCGCCTCGACCATAGCCGGAAAATCTTCCCGCTCAAACGAAGCCCGGAAGAACATCAGCGACGCCACCATCGGTTCTGAGACCACCACCTCCACCAGATCGCGCCCCAATTGCGGATTCAACTCGGTCATCAATTCCATCCCGCGCCGCGTCACCAAACACGCCTCCGCCTGACCAAAAAACACCGGCAAAACCGCCTGCGAGAGTTTGGCCGTTTCACTGCGGTGCCCCCAAAAACCCGCCCCCCCGCCCAGCCCTGCCGTCTCCAGCTCCACCTCCAGCCACGGCTCTGCCAGACCCGTGCGCGAAGAACGCCATACCTTCAGATGCCCTCCCCGCAGGTCCGCCAAGTTTTCAATTCCCCGGTCACGCCGCACCCAGACCGCAAACGTCTGCCGGTCGATTCCCTCCGTCGTGCCCAGCAGGATTTGTCCGATCTCGATCTGCGGGCGCAGCTCCCAAAACTCCCTTGTCGTGACCGAGATCGCATCGATTTCGCGCGCCCGCAGCGCCTCCAGCACCTTCGGCACTCCGTCCAGAATCGAGATGTCGGTGGAGAGCTGGAACTGCTGATTCTCCAGAAAGGAATTCGCCCAGACCCGAATCGCCGCCTGCGCATCGTTCACGTTCACGCCCCAGAACATCTCCCGCGAAAACGCAAAACGCAGCGGAGCGGTCTCCCCCGCCAAGTCCTCCTGCGCCCGTCCTTCGCTCTGCCCCGCGATCGCCAGCACAACCGCACCACCCACCCACGCTCCCCACCGCCGGATCACCCGACAACGTCGCAAGCAGTGAATCAAAGTGGACCCCATGAACGGCTAAGATCGGCCAAATCTCCTCCAACTCCAGCTCAAGTCGCCACTCTCCAACCGTCCTTTGCCTAACTTTTCCCCAAAAAAGTGTAACCATCATCCAGCTCACCGTGTGTCTCCACCTAACCAACCGTTCTCCTCCGTCGGCCACCATGACCATCGGCCATGACCTCCGGCCCATCCAACGGCGACGACTTTCGGCTACACTCTCCTCCGTCATGGAAACCACCCTCTTCCAATCCACCCACCTGCCTCAGCTCGACGACACCACTGCCGCCGACGCCGAAACCGCCGGAACCGACACCGCCCTCGACCTGCGCCTGCACTACACCGGCCTCGCCCATTTCTTCGCCTCCTTCGCACCCGCTGCGCGCCACCCGGAACGCCCGACCCGCTTGAAAACCACCCGCGCCGACGCTTCCTGAAAGGGCCCGTCGCCCTCCATGCTCGTCTCCATCGTCGTCCCCGCCTTCAACGAAGAAAAACTTCTCGGCCCCAACCTCGCCGCCATCCAGACCGCGGCCACCACCGCGTGGACCCCACTCGGCTGGGACCACGAACTCATCGTCTGCGACAACAACTCCACCGATCGCACTGCCGCCATCGCGGCCGACCACGGCGCCCACGTCGTCTTCGAGCCCATCAACCAAATCGCCCGCGCCCGCAACACCGGCACGTCCGTCGCCCGCGGTCGTTGGCTCCTCTTCATCGACGCCGATTCCCGCCCCTCGGCCGCGCTCCTGACCGATCTCGCCGCCGCCATCGCGACCGACACCGTCATCGCCTGCGGCTCCACCCTGCGCTTCCCCACCAGCCACCCGCTGCTCCGGCTCGGCGCCGCCGCCTGGCAAACCTGGAGCCGACTCCTGCGCCACATGGCTGGCTCCTTCGTCGCCGTGGAAACCCAGGCCTTTCGCGAAGTCGGCGGCTTTCCCACCGACCTCTACGTCGGCGAAGAACTCGAGCTCTCCCGCCGCCTCCAACACCTCGGCCGCGACCGCTACCCCGCCCAACACATCCGCATCCTCACCCGCCACCCCCTGCTCACCTCACCGCGTAAGGTGGAACTCTACAGCCTGCGCGAGAACCTCACCTTCGCCCTGCGCACCTTCACCCAACCATTCAAGGTCATGCGCAACCGCGACCACTGCCACCTCTGGTATGACGGCCGCCGCTGACTAGCGTATGTGGGTCGGGCTTTACGCCCGACACGCCCCTGCTCCCACCGCTCACACCCCTTCACACCGCGGCCCGTTCGGTGCCGTATCCACTGCGACCTTACAGCCGCAGCGCATCAGCGCGGTGACCTTGCTGGTGATCTCACCTTCCTTGCCCGGCACGCTCAACACGTCGCACTCCGTGCCCAGAATGAACGGATGCTTCGTCTTCGCCATCCGCTCCACCAACTCACGCCCGCGGGCTTCGACTTCATCCGTCGTCAGCTCCGTCGCATAAAAATTCTTCGACGGCAGATTGCCATAGAGCACCACGTCGTCCGGCACCAGATCGGCATCCTCCACCATGTCACGCGAGCTGCCAAAACTCAGCATCGCCGCACCGAGCTGACCAAACCGCTCGACCATGTCATCGGTCAATTCGCCGCAATCATGGAACACCAGATCCACGTCCCGCGCCTCCAACACCGCCGCCAGCCGCTGCATCGGCTCCATCACAAAATGCTCAAACGGACCCGGATTGTCCTCCATCTGCAGCGGCGAGAAATACACCAGGTTGGCCGCCGGCTCACAGATCACGATCGCCTTGGCCCCTGCATCGATCTGCGCATTCACGTAGCGCAGGATCACTCGCTCCCCGAGCTCCAGCAGCGTCTCCATCAGGGCTATGTCCGGCTCCTGTTCTGCCGTCATGCCCATGCCCGTCATATACACCGGCGTAATCGGATCCCGCACCAGCTTCGTCAGCAACGAATACGGCCCGATCGCCATTCCCATCGGCAGCAACTCCGGCAACTGCGTCACATGCGCGATCGCATCACAGGTCGCCCGCATCCGCGGCGTGAGCTCCACCCGCCCCATTTCCCGTTCGGGCAACGACTCGAAATGAAACTTGGCCAACTCCTCCGCCTCGACGCCCATGGCCCGCAACATCGCCTCCTTTTCCAAAGTGAGGTCCATCAGCGGAACCGCCAACGGCGTGCCAAAACGCCGGGCCGACTCCACCACCACTTCGCCAAGCGCCGTTCCATCCAACATCACGTCCTCCGCATCCGGACGTTCATGCAGCACCAGATGGGTGCCAATCGGCATGCAGTGTCCTTCTCGGGCGAGTTTCAGAAACAGTCCTCGGTTCATGGCGGGGTAAGGGGGGGTAAGGGTTGTGCGCTGAGCCAGTTCGGCTTCGCCAAGCTACCGGACCTCGGCTCGGTTTTGCGCCGCATTCCCTGCCAATTGCCCCCGAGGTTTTGGTTTCTCTCAAAAACGATTACCTTCTCCCATGGCCTCCGACGACAACCAACCCTCCTCCGCCGCGGATCCCTTCGACCTGCAACGCTTCCTCTACGCCCAGGAAGGCCCCTACAAAATCGCTCTGCGCGAACTGCGCGCCGGCAAGAAAACCAGCCACTGGATGTGGTTCATCTTCCCCCAGCTCGCCGGTCTCGGCACCAGCCCCATGGCCGAACGTTTTGCCATCCAATCCCGCGACGAAGCCGCCGCCTACCTCGCCCACAAGACCCTCGGCGCCCGCCTGCACGCCTGTGCCGCCGCCTTGCTCACCCACGAAAACAAATCCGCCCGGGAAATCATGGGCGAACCCGACGACCTCAAGCTCCACTCCAGCGCCACGCTTTTCGCCCAGGTCAGCCCGCCCGACTCCCCGTTCCACCAACTCCTCACCCGCTACTTCGACAGCGAACCCGACCCCCGCACCCTGGAACTGCTCCAGCGCGAAACCACCGTGCACTGACCATCAACCCTCCGGATGTTCGGCAGTCCACGCCGCCGCCGCTTCCGGATCCACGACCATCAACAGGTCCACCAACTGCCGGGCGGCCGCCCAACGGCCTTCCTGCGTCAGTCGCTCCACGCGACCCCAGGTCCACGGTAACCACGTCTTCGCCTCCTCCTGCAGTTGCGGTGCCAACAACCGCCGCACCAGCAGCCAGTCGTCCACCCCTGCGGCGGCCCAAATCTCCGCCGCCGCCAAAGTGCCTTTCGCCTCACCGACCCAGTCGGGCGCCGCTCGCCGCACGTGGCGCGCCAACCGTCCCAACTCCTCGTAACGCTCCGCGTCCGCCAGCGCCGCCACCTCGGCGTCCAGCGCCGCGGCATTCTTCGGCAGCGTCCTCGCCGGCGCGGACCCCACGGCCACCTCTGCATCCGGATTCTGAATACGCTCGCTCTCGCGCCACGCCGCCACCCGCTCCGCCCACTGCCGCAGCGTCCGGCTGTGCGGATGCTGCCGCTGTCCCACTGCGGTGATCATCGCCACCGTCTCCCAATCACCACTGCGCTCGAATCCGGTAAGCATCACCTCAAACAAATTCAGATGCAGACGCCCGGCCGCCACCACCGCCTCCAACTCACTCCGCCGGGTCGGCTCCATCGCGGTGTCCCCCACCCGCGCCAGCCACCGCACCCAGTCCGGCCAGGCCGCGCCGGAGCTTTCGTGCCAACGTTCCACCTTCGCCAAAGTCGCCGCGACCTCCGTCCACGCCGCCGCCTTCACCTGCACCAACGCGAGACCCAACAGATCCTCGCCGCCCAAGGACTGATACAGCTCTGCCTCGTCAAACAACGCCCTCGCCAACACCACGTCCTCCGTCGCCACCACCTCCCTCAACAGAAACCGCACCGACGACTGCTTGCCGCCCCACCGCGCCAGAAAACCACGCCCGTATTGCACCGCCAAATCGCGTTGCTCGCCCTCGGTCGCCAAGCGCAATGCCGTCACCCACGCCGCCGGCGCGGTCGCTCGCTCGGCCAGCAACGCCGCCAGGACCTCCCGCAGTTTCACCGCATCCTCCGCCGCGATCGCCGCCCGCGCCGCCAAGACCCGCGGCAACGGCGCCGCCTCCAAATCCGACGTCGGAAACCGCTCCGCCCAGCCCTGCGCCTCCTCCACGCGCCCCATCTCCACCAACGCCCTCAACGCCAACGGCGCCAACTCCCGATCATCCCGCATCTCCGCCTGATCCATCACCGCCCATACCTCCGGCCACGCCTCCGTCGCCGCCAGCGCCCGCACCTGCCAACGCTGCAACCACCAACGCCGTTCCGCATCCAGGTCGGCGCGCGCCAGCTGATCTTCCACGCCCGTCAACACCGCCGCCGGATCGTCCGCCGCCATTGCCGCCCGCCACCACAGCTCCAGCAACTCCCGCGAAGCCCCGAATGCCAACTGCGGCTCCACCGTGCGCCGCACCCCCTCATAGTAACCACCTTCCGAATACACCTTCGCCAGCGTCACCCGCGCCGCATCGAAGTCCGGCTTCCCCGCCAGCGCCCGCCGCAACAAAAACAACCCCGCCTGCACGTTGCCCACCGCCAACTCGTCCTGACCGCGCAGCGCATACCCCTCCGCCCGCTTCTCCGGCACTCCGCTCCACCGCCACGGCAACAGCAGATCCGTCACCTCCACCTGGTTGTGCGGCCGCCGATCCAGCCACCACTGCAGCCCCACCCCGGCCGCCACGTAGCCCAGCACCGCCAACACCCCGAACAGGACCAACCACTTCCGCGCATCGATATACAACCGCCGCCGCACCCCCTGCCCGGTCTCCTGACTCAGCCACGCAATCCACCGCCCCTGCTTGGCCAACTCATCCGCAATATTCACCGACACCTGCCGCTGGGACCGCCGACTACGCCGAATAAATCGAATCGCAAAACGCACCCCCCTTGCATCCCGCACCGCCCCCCCCAGGTCAATCCCCCACCACCTCTCCCCCCACCCAAACCCACCCTCCCCCACCCCCAAAACCCACTCCCCATCCCCCTACCCATCATACGGATATGCGCCCTTGTCACCTATTAGGTGACACAATTAGCCGAGGCTAATCCTGGGAAGCGCATCCGGTGGATCCCTCATTCTGTCCCGTTGGGCTCAAGGAATTCGCACGAGGGTCGATTGCACGACTCTGATGTCCCGCCTGCGTCTCAAATTCATCACCCTCATCGCCGCTGCCGCCCTGCCGTTCTGGGTGCACTCCGCCCGCGAGTCGGTGGTGGCGCTCAGCGAAGCCCCGCTGCTCGCGCTGCAGCATGAAAAACTTCCGCCGCCGCTGCACGCCCTGCAGTGGTCGCTCGACCTCAGCGAGGCTCAGGAACTGGCCTGCCGCGCTATGATCGAGGCCAGCGCTCCCGAGCTCGACGAACTCTCCGATCAAGCTTTGTCCGCCCGCATGGCCGCTCAGTTCTCCCGCGACGACGATCGCGCTGCGCTGCGCCGCGATCGCGAGGCCGCCCTCGCCGAAGTGCAACTACGCCACGCCCAGAACCTGCTTGAGCGTCGCCTGCGCGCCCAGCTCACCGACGAACAGGTCGCCAAACTCGACCGCTGGCAGGACCGCTCCCGCACCCTCGTCGGTGCGACGCTCGTCGCGTCGCTCAACTGATTCGACTCAGGCCGGCCGGAGGCCTCAACGCGCCGGATCGACCGCGTTCCCTGCTGCGTCCAACGCGCCAGCCTCGACCACGCCTTTCACGCGCGGGAAGAGCTGCACCGCCTCGACCACCATCCACGCTTCGAGCCCCATGGTGATCACCGCCACGCCCACCAGCAGCCAGTTGCCCTGCGCCCACCAACTCGCCTCGCCCACGAAGGCATTCAGCGTCATCGCCCAAGCCGGCAACACCAGCATCAGGATCATCGGCACAATCAAAAACCACACCGGCACCGATCGCCGCCAGAGATAGAATGCGATCACCAGAAACGACAGGCCGCCCAACAACTGATTGGTCGCGCCAAAGATCGGCCACAGGATCAAACCACCCCGCCCGGCATTGGCCCAGGTCCACTCCGCCCCCGCCGGCGGAATCGCCGCCATCACCACCGCCGTGACCACCGCAAAGATCGTCGCGCCATGTTTGCCGCGCAGCGCCCCCAGCCAATCAACACCGCCCGCGCCCTCCGCCGGTTTCGGCACCACCGCATTCGCCAACTCCTGCACGATGTAGCGCTGCAAGCGACAGGCCGTATCCAAGGTCGTCCCCGCAAAGGACGCCACAAACACGCCCATCAGCGCCACCGCGACCGCCGCCGGAATACCGAGCGCTTCGAGGAAGTTGGCCGAGCCACCCACAAACGCGCCCAGCGCCGGACCGAGCCCGGAGCTCCACTGCGCATAATGATGCGACCACGCCGCCGCACCCGTGAACACTTCGCCCCCCGCCTCGGTCAGCCCGAGCCCCACGCCCGCGCCACACGCGAGGATGACCAGCGTGGCCAAAAAGCCTTCGGTCAACATCGCCCCATAACCCACCATCCGCGCATCGGGCTCCTGCTTGAGTTGCTTGCTGCTCGTGCCCGACGAAACCAAGCAGTGAAACCCGCTGATCGCCCCACACGCGATGGTGATGAACAAAAACGGAAACATCGCCGGCGCCCCCGCCGGACTCAGGTTAAACGCCGGCGCCACCATCTCGAAGCCCGCCCCGGCCGCCGCCGCTTCCGCGCCACCGCCCACAAACGTCGCCGCCAGCACGCCCAACACCAAGAGCGCCAGCACCGAGATGAGTTGCAGCGAGTTGATGTAGTCCCGCGGCTGCAACAGCGTCCAAACCGGCAGCACCGACGCCACGTAGGAATAGCCCAGCAGGAGCACGACCCACTGCAGCAGCGACCAGTCTGCCATCGCCGCGTTCAGCGCGTGCAGGAAACCCACGTCACCGTAGATCACCGTCACATACATGACCCCCAGCGCCACCAACGACGGCAGCAACAGGCTCTTGCCGTGACGGTTGAGCCACGCCCCGATCGCCACCGCGATGGGAATCTGAATCACGCACGGCACGATCGCGCTCGGGAACATCCGAAACACCGATGCGATCACCAGGCCGAAGATCGCCAGCACGATCATCAGCGCGAGAAAGAGGATGCACAGGAACAACACCCGCACTCGCCGATTCAGCACTCGCCCCGCGATGTCGCCCACCGTCTGTCCGTTGTTGCGCAACGACACCACCAGCGCGCCGAAGTCGTGCACCGCCCCGATGAAGATCGAGCCAAAGATCACCCACAACAGCGCCGGCACCCATCCCCAGATGATCGCCACCGCCGGCCCCACGATCGGCCCCGTGCCCGCGATCGACGCAAAGTGATGCCCAAACACCACGCTCTTCGGCGTCTCCACGTAGTCGTTGCCATCGGCCAGGCGGCGCGACGGACACACCGCATTGGCCGAGAGTTTGAAAATTTTGCCACCGAGCCAGCGGCCATAGGTGTGATAGGCGACGACGAAACCGACGCCCGCCAGGAAAGCGATCAAGAGGGGGTGCATAAAGGTAGGGGTAAGGGCCGCAGCCGCGCGCAACATGGACAACCTCCCCCCGCCCTGTCCATAAACGAAACGCGCTCCCAAGGTGGACGCGGACCCCTGTCCCGCGACCGCGGCGATCCGGGCCACGTCACGTCGATGCGTCAGCCCGCGCCCACTCCACCGCAGACCGCGCCCAGAGGTCACGGTCCACCCGCCCCGCATTCTCAAGGTGGACGCGGACCTCCGGGCCGCGTAAACGTTGCCCCTCAGCCCTCTTCGACCGCGGATCCGCCCCCACCGGAACCCCACCGCCCGCCACCGGTCCCACCTCTTCATCATGACTCGCCTGCCCCGCGCCTTGGTCTGCTCGCTCGCCGCCGTTCTGCTCACGGCGAGCAGCGCCCTCGCCGACCTCGTGCCGCTCAACCTGCGCTACCCCCGCCTCTCCCTCGCCAACGGCCGCGTCCTCAAAGACGCCACCCTGCGCAGCTTCAACCGCGAAGCCGGGCTCATCTACGTCCTCGAAGACCACCAACTCAAACCCTATCCCGTCGCCCTCTTTCCCGGCTTCGTGACCGATCGCATCGACGCCCGCGCTGCCGAACATCCCGAGCCCTCCGCCAAATCTGTGCCGCCCGCGTCGCCCGCCGCGCCCACCAACGCGTCCGCGCCTCAGTCCCAGTCCCAGCCCCCCGACTACGCCGCCCGCGAGGAAGCCCTCCGCGCCGCCGTTGCCACCAAAGCCCGCGAGGCCGCCCTGCGCCACCTGCGTTACAAACTCAAACTCGGCTCGGGCTACACCACCGTGACCGACGTCGATCTCGATCTGCGCGCCCCCGAACCCGTCCGCGGCTGGTCCCAACGCTACCGCGTCGAAGGCGACAGCTTCTACAGCTACTACGAAAGTGTCGGCGGAGCCTTCCACCGCCGCAGCCGCGGCATCGAGATCCTGCTCGAAGCCAAATCCCCCACCGACATCAAGGTCCTCGAGATCAACACCCGCTGGGGCTCCAGCTGGAACTAAGCCGCCACCGTCTCGCCTACTGCAAATACGGCGCCACGATCTCGCGCCACATCGCGTAACCGGCCGCGTTCATGTGCAGCTTGTCCTCGACGTAAATGTCGCGCGAGGGCTCACCATCCGGCCCGAGCATCGGCGTCCAGACGTCGATAAAATCATACCCGTTGCGCGCACAAAACGCCGCCGCGAGCGTATTGAACCGCTCCTGCGTTTCCCGCTGCGCCCAACGCGCCGGATTCGGCGCCGCCGCGATCAGGGCGATCCTGGTGCCGGGCAGCTCCCGCTCGATCATGCCGCATAACATCGCCCAGTCCGCCAACACCTGCTCGGCCGCCTCACCGTCACTGATGTCATTGGTTCCTGAATACACCACGATCTGGCGCGGTTTCCACGGCAGCACCAGCCGGTCAAAGTAAGCGATCAGATCCGAGATCTGCGATCCGCCGAAGCCACGGTTGATGACCGGCAACTCCGGATAGTCCGCCGCCAGCGTTTTCCACAAGCGGATGCTGGAACTGCCCGTGAACAGGATCCCGCCCGCCGGCACCGGCGCCTTTTGCTCCCGCGCTTCAATCCCCGCCACCTCCTCTTCCCAATGCGGGTTGAGCGGCTCGGCGGCCAGTGCCGCGTTGCCGAAAACCAGAGCCAGCAGAGCGCCCAGCAGCGGGGCGGATCGAAGGGGCAGTTTCATCCCCGCAGCATTCCGGCGCCCCCCTCCAGGTCAACCCATGGCGCAACCAACGGCTTCACTTGCAGATTCTTGGCAATCCGCATAGGGTCCGCGCATCATGAAAACTTGGCGCATGATCAGTGGCTTGCTGCTGGCCGGTCTCCCGGCGATATCCCCGCTCTTCGCCGACGGGGACACCGCCCCACCGCCGCCTCCGCAAGGGCCCGCCCAAACTCCGCGCTTCGGTCCATTCGAAGCCCTCGTGTTCGACCACGCCGTGCTGCAGGACGTGAAGGTCGAGAACGGCCGCATCTACCTCAAGCGACACGTGACCTACATCGACGAGGCCATCACCCTGCGCAACTCCACCCTCTACCGCGACGCCTACCGCCCGTGGTTCAACGGCTCGCTCGACCTCGTCTCCCCCGCCCACGCCGGCCACGCGCCCAACGGCTGGAGCGACTGGGTGGAGACCTCCGCCAACTACGTGGAGTATTGGATGAACGGCCGCCTCATCCTCCACTTACATCGCCTGCAACCATGACGCTCCGGTCGAGAATGATCCCCTCGGACCCCGTGTCCGATCCGCGTCGCCGCGCCGCCGCCCGCAAACTGGGCATCGCCGGCATCGTGGTCGTGGCCATTCTCATCTGGAGCCAGTGCTCGCGCCACGCGCCGTCCTTCCTGCCCTTCGTGCCGGAACACCTGCCCGACTTCGCCGACTACACCGACGTAAACGAAAAGAAGACGGCCTTCTTCGACTTCCTCGCCCCCCACATCGAGGCGGTGAATCAGGGCATTCTTAAAGACCGCCGTCGCCTCGAAGCCATCCGCGCCGACGCCGCCGAAGGCGATGCGCCGGGTTGGATCGATCGCCGCTGGATCACCCACCTCGCCGAGCGCTACGAGTTTGAGGACATCCCGGAAAAACCGACCCTCGCTTTCGTCGACCAACTGCTGCGTCGCGTCGACATCATCCCGCCCTCGCTCATCATGGCGCAGGCCGCCAACGAGTCCGCCTGGGGCACTTCGCGCTTCGCCCGCCAGGGCAACAACCTCTTCGGCATGCGCACCTACGAACCCGGCACCGGCATCGTGCCCAAGCGCCGCGCCGCCGGCGCCACCTGGGAAGTCGCCGCCTACGACACCGTGCGCGAAGGTCTTGCCGACTATATTCAAACGTTGAATACTGGCAGCACCTACCGCCAGCTGCGCAACCTGCGCCGCGACCTCCGCCGCCAGGACCGCACCATTTCCGGCAGCGTTCTCGCCGGCGGCCTCACCCGGTATTCAGAAAAAGGTTACGAATACGTCGCCATCATCCGCTCGATGATCCGCTCCAACAAGCTCGCCCAATACGACGAAGCCCACATGGCCGCCGAACGCGGCGAGTGAGCGCCTCCACCCTGAACCATCCGACGGTGGTTAAAAAACCCTGCCTCTCGGCAGCCTCATCCCGCCGCGACCTCGACCACCTCAGCCAGCGTGCTCACCATGTCGGCCGCCAGCACCAGTCGCCGCCGCTGACCGTCACTGCCGAGTGAACCAGGCTCCACGTAGCGCACGTCCCCGTCGTGAGTCTCAAAGCGGCCCTTGAGTCCCTCTTGCCGCAACTGCTGCAAACGTTCCCGCAGCTCCGGCAACAACGCGTCCCGGAAAAACGCTTCAAGGTTGGTCTCCACATACCAGTCCCGATCAAAACGCGGATCCCCCACCTTGATCTCCTTGTAGCCGAAAAGCCCACGCACCTTGTTGCCGAAGCTCTCCGGGCTCAGTCGAAACTCCAGCCGCCCCCGCAAACGTGGCCGCACCGCCAGTGCGACCCACTGTTGCCGATTTTTACCGCTGCCGGTCGAGAAGCGCTCCAACCGCGTGAGTTTACCTTCCCGCTCTCCCGCCACCTCGGGCCGCCGCGAGAACACACCAAAAACCGGCGGTTGCTCCGCAATCGAAAGCCCCAGCTCAATCGCCAGCCGGCGCGTGTTTTCACTGCTCTTCCGCGCATGGCGTTTGGCCAACAACACGAAGACCACCGCCACGGTCACCCAGAGCGCCACCAAGATCGTCGGAATCGGCAAACCGTCCATGGCTCTGCAGCGTGGCGACCCAGCGGCATGCCGCCAAGATAAACGAAAACGCGCCGGGCCCTCTGGCTGAGGACACCGGCGCGGTTACAGGATTGGTTTGGTGGGTTTGAAAGTCGGCAGGGGCGTGCCCGGGAAAAGAGACGCCCTCCCCGCGCGGCGGTTACGCTACACGTCGCACCACCGTCGCGGGTCGGGCCCGGCTGCAGGCAGCCGGCCCAGTCTCAGCCATGTCAGGTTAGCTGACCGCAATCTTGCGCGGCTTGATCGCTTCGGCCTTCGGCAGGCTGACGCGCAGCACGCCGTCGTTCAGCTCGGCACGAATCTTGTCGAGGTCGATCGCGTTGTCGTGATCGAGCTCGAGCAGGTAGGTCGCGTCGGTCGTCTCGCGATAGAGCGCGGTCCAACCGGCCGGACGCGTCCAGGCGCGCTTGCCCACGAGGCGCAGGGTCGTGTCTTCGGCGGTGATTTCGAGACCGGCCTTGTTCACGCCCGGCAACTGCACGGTAAGCCCGTAGGCGTCTTCGGTTTCTTTGATTTCGTAGTGCGGCTTGATCGTCGCACCGAGGTCCTCGTCGCGGTGGCCCTGGCGCACGGCCGGGCTGCGATGAAAGGCGGGGATGATCGAATTGAGCAGATTCATGGTGATGTCTCCTTGGTTATTAAAATGCGGGATTAACGTGTCGTGAGGTTTGCGACGGTGGGTTGCTGTCGCCGGCGCTCAGTTCACCTGCACGGAGATCTTGCGCGGCTTGGCTTCCTCCTTCTTCGGCAACGTCACGGTGAGCACACCGTCGGTGTAGGCGGCGCTCACGCCGTCGGTCTTGACCTCATCGGGCAGCGCCACGGAGCGGCTGAACTTCGCGGTCGAGGTCTTCTCGCCGCGCTTCTCTTCGCGAGTGGCATCGATGGTCAGGTAACCGTCGACGACTTCCACGTTGATCGACTTGCGATCGAAGCCCGGGAGTTCGGCCCGCACGTAGGCGTTGTTTTCGTCCTCATACAGGTCGACCGGAAAGCGGTCGTTGCCGGCGGGGGTGCCAGCGAAGTCGCTCAGCGCAGAGCTGAACAGCCGATCGATTTCCGTTTCGAGTCCGGCCCAGGGGCTGCGGCCAAAAACGGAAGCCGGGGCGTAGCGGTTGGTCGGGTAAGCATAACGAACGATTCTCATGATTTGGTTCCTCCTATGGATGGTTGAGATTGGGTTGATGCCATGACTCTTGCATACGCGATGCCGAGCACCCCGATCGCCTAACCCATTGATAATCAGCACCCGAATTCCAACCCCGTTGCAATCGGTGGGAAATTCTGTCCGCCAGTGTGACACCTTGAGAGTGAAATTCCGTCGCACCCGCTGGCCAACCCCACTTTCACTCCCTCCCTTAGTAACCGTTCCCTTTATCGCATGGACTTCACCACGCCTCCTCAACGCCTCGAAACCGACTCTCAGAAATGGCAAAAATATGCCGGCCGCGACATCATCCCGATGTGGGTGGCCGACATGGATTTCCTCTCCTCCGCTCCCATCCTGGAGGCGCTCCATCAGCGCGTGGACCACGGTGTCTTCGGCTACGCCCGCCCGGTGCCGTCCACGGTCGACGCCATCGTCAAACACCACGCCGAGCACTACGGCTGGGAGGTCGATCCGTCCTGGTTTGTGTGGATGCCCGGCATGGTCTGCGGCCTCAACCTCTGCGCCCTCGCCTTCTCCGATCCCGGCGACAACTACCTCACCCTCACACCGGTGTATCCGCCCTTCCTCAGCGCCGGTCGCAACTTCGACCGCCGCGCCGTGCGCGCCCCCTGGCGCCTCACCGACACCGGCTGGGAACTCGATTGGGAGGCCATGACCGCCGCCCTCACCCCGCAGACAAAACTCTTCTACCTCTGCAACCCGCACAACCCCATCGGCCGCGTCTGGCGCCGCGATGAACTCGAACGCCTTGGCGCCTTCTGCCTCGAGCACGACCTGTTGCTCATCTCCGACGAGATTCACTGCGACCTCATCCTCGACGACACGCTGCCGCACATTCCGAGCTCGCTCATCAGCCCCGAGCTCGCCGAGCGCACCATCACGCTCATGGCGCCGAGCAAGACCTACAACATCGCCGGCCTCGGCTGCACCCTCGCCATCATTTCCAACGAGTCCCTGCGCCGCCGCTTCCAACACATCGCGCTCGGCCTCCTCCCCGAGGTCAACAACCTCGCTTACGCCGCTTGCGAAGCCGCCTACGACGGCTCCTCCGAACCGTGGCGCCAGGAACTCCTCACCACCCTGCGCGGCAACGCCAAGCTCATCGAGCAAACCATCGCCGACCTCCCCGGCGTGCGCCTCGTCGGCCCGCAGGAAGCGACCTACCTCTCCTGGATCAACGTGGAAGAGCTCGGCCTCGCGGATCCTGTTGCCCATTTCGAGTCCCACGGCGTCGGCCTCAGCGAATGCGCCTTCTTCGGCGCCAAACCCGGCAGCTACGTGCGCCTCAACTTCGGCTGCCCCGAAGTCACCCTCCGCGAAGGCCTCCGCCGCTTCGCCACCGGAGTCCACGCCACCCGCGGCTGAGACAGCCGCGATTCCTATTACAGGAGGAAACAGAGATTAACAGAGCAGTTCCTCCGCTGTCGTTTACAGAAGGAAACGAAGAGAACAAAGCCACTCCACCGCCTTCGTTACCTTCTGTGAAAACTCAGGCTGACAGCTCTGTTTCCCTCCGTTCCCTCCTGTAAAACCTGCTGTCACCATGCACCTGTCTCCCGACGACCTGCCGCCCTTTCGTGTCCGCCCCATCGAGCTGGCCAACGCGCAGGTGCGCCTTGAGCCGTTGCGACCGGAACACGGCCCCGACCTCTTCGCCATCGGCCAGGACGAAGCCACGTGGCGTTACATGCCGCGACCGGCTTTCACCGACAACGTCGACGCCGCCCGCTGGGTGGCCGACCGCCTCAACGAAGTGCTCGCCGGCACGCGCGTCTGCTACGTCATCCGTCGCCTTGCCGACGACACCGTGGCCGGCTTCACCTGCCTCTACGACTTTCGTCGCCCGGAGCGCGCCCTGGAGATCGGCTACACCTGGCTGGCCCCGGCCGCCTGTCGCAGCGAAGTGAATACAGCGACGAAGCTGCTGTTGCTTACGCACTGTTTTGAAACGCTCGGCTGCCGCCGCGTGCAGTTCAAAACCGACGCCCGCAACCTCACCTCCCAACGCGCCATCGAGCGCCTCGGCGCGACCAAGGAAGGCACCCTCCGCCGCCACATGGTCGTCCACGGCACCTACCAACGCGACACCGTCTTCTACAGCCTCCTCCCCGAGGAATGGCCCGAGGTCAAAACCCGCCTCACCCACCGCCTGACCACGTAACGTAGCGGAGGCTTCAGCCGCCGACATTAACCGCTGCTCAAAGGTGGACGCGGACCTCCGGGCCGCGTCGTTTCAGTGCGTCAGCCCACTCCACCGCCACCGTCAGCCCACTCCACCGCAGACCGCGCCCGGAGGTCACGGTCCACCTCAAACCCGTCCCGTCCGTCAGCCCCGAGACGACGACCAGCACCAGCGCCAATCCTCCTCCGTCTTGCATAGCTTCTTCACCACCGGATTTCGCCGAATGTAGTCCCACGTCGTCGCCAGCTCTTCCTCGCGCCGAATGCGATGATCAAAAAAACCGCTCTGCCAAACCACCCCGAGCTCTTTTGCCTGAAACGCCTTCCACGCGCCTATCCCCTTAGACATTTCCCGATCAGGCGGAAACGCGAGCAGGGCGTGAAGATGATCTGGCATGAGCAGCACCAGCACAGCATGCCAACGACCCGTTTCGTGATAAAACCGCACGGACTCCAGCATCGCCTCCGCGATCTCAGGTTCCGTGAGCACAGTTCCAACCGCCCTCACCCGGATGTGGAACACCGCCCCCGCTGTCACCCACCCCGGCACCTGATGGTGAAGCCGCCCCGGAAAGCGATTCTGGCTCACGTCATCCACGCCGAAACCGCACCACCGTAGAACGTAGGCCGCAACTCAAGAAGGTGGACGCGGACCTCCGGGCCGCGTCGCTCCAGTGCGTCAGCCCGCCCCCCCTCCACCGTCGCCACTCCAACGCAGACCGCGCCCGGAGGTCACGGCCCACCTCTCCTCACAAGGTGGACGCGGACGTCCCCGGCCGCGTCGTTCCAGTGCGTCAGCCCGATCCCCCGGCCCTCCACCGTCGCCACTCCAACGCAGACCGCGCCCGGAGGTCACGGTCCACCGCACTCCTCGCAAGGTGGACGCGGACGTCCCCGGCCGCGTCGTTCCAGTGCGTCAGCCCGATCCCCCCCCGCCACCGTCGCCACTCCAACGCAGACCGCGCCCGGAGGTCACGGTCCACCTCCACCCGACACCTCATTCAAAAAACCGCTCCGCCCACTCCGGGCGTTCCAGCGGTCGCGGCACGAACGCGCCGAACAACGCGTAGCGCGTGCGCGCCACCACCGTGTAACCGCCGTCGCGCAACCACGTCGGCACCCGCTCGAGCCATCGCCCCGCGATCCGCGGCCAGCCCGGCAGGCACTGCAGCACCGCCGCGACGCCGTCGGATTTCAACCGGCACGCCGTCCCCGTCGCGTTCGGCAAAAACACGATCGAATCAAAGTCCGTCGTCGGTAGCCCCAGCCGCCGCAGCGTCGCCTGACCGGTCGCGCCCTGCAGCGGCGCAAAACGCAGCACCGCCGCCGCATCGCGCCGCAACAGGAAACGCACTACCGCGTTGCACAGGCCGCACTCGCCGTCGAACAACAGCAACGGCCCCGCCCAGCCACCCACGGCGGACGTCGACGTAAGCTGCGGCGCGTCGCGTTCTTCGCTCATGCGCCATCACTTCGTCGCGCCGCGCCCGCAACGCAACTGTCGCGTCGCATTTACTTTTGCGGCGTCGTCGCCGTCGCAGGGGCCTTCACGCCCGAGCCGGCCTGCGCATCGATCTCTGCCTGCGCCTTGCGTTGATAATACGCCTGCAGGATCGCAAAGGCCTGCTTGCGCTCGCCGCGATCGCTGATGAGCCCCTTGCGGTTCCAGCCGTCCTGGATGTCCGCCAGCGGACGCCGCGGCGAACGGAAGTCCACCAGGATCCACGGCGACATACCGCGCAGCTGCGGGATCGATTCGAGCATCGGAATGCCGCGCCGATAAATGTCGGCCTGGAACTCTTCGCTCCAACGCGTGAGCGCATCCGCGTGATAACCGGCCTTCGCGCCGCCGCCCCATTCGCTGATGAATACCGGCTTCTGGTAATCGACGCGCCACTTCACCCGGTCGCAGTTCTCCGGCAGGCCGTCATACCAGCCGACGTATTGGTTGAAACTCACCAGGTCCGTCAGCTCGCCAAACGGATCGTTCACGATGCGCATCTCCGGATGCTCCGGATCGCGATGCACCTCCATCGCCGCCGACACGAGGCGCGTCGGATCGAGCGCCCGCGCGTCCTTCACCAGCGTGCCCAGAAACTGCATACGCGGCTCGCTCAACGGCGTCTCATTCGCCACCGACCACACCATCACGCTGGCGCGATTGCGGTCGCGCACAATCAGGTCGGCGAGCTGCGCCCGCGCATTGGCCAGCGTGTCGGGATTCTCCCACTGGATCGTCCAATACACCGGAATCTCCTCCCACAACATCAGCCCCATTTCGTCGGCGATGCGGGCCATGTTCACGTTGTGCGGATAGTGCGCCAGCCGCACGAAGTTGCAGCCCAGCTCCTTGGCCCAACCCAACATCAAACGCGCGTCATCCTCCGACCAGGCCCGCCCGCCGCGGAACGGATTCTCCTCGTGCATGCAGATGCCGCGGAAAAACACCGACTCGCCGTTGAGCAAAATATCCGTGCCCGCCGTCTCGATCGTGCGGAAGCCCATGCGCTCGGTCACGACGTCGTCGCCCGCCTCGATCCGCACCTCATACAAACGCGGAATCTCCGGCGTCCACCGCACGAGTCGGCGCAGCGTCACCTCACCCTTCGCGTGTCCGTCGGCATCCACCGTGAGGTTTTCGCGCACGCCGAGTTCGGGGATCGCCACCGTCACCGTTTCCGGCAACGCCGCGCCCCCTTCGGGAGCCTCCACGTCCACCGCCATGCGCAACACGTCGCCCTCCCCGCGCGCCAGCGCCAGCGCATAGTCGCGCACAAACACCGCCGGCACCGTCACCAACTGCACACTGCGCGTGATGCCGCCGTAGTTCCACCAATCGGTGTTCACCGTCGGCACCGCCTCGAGGTGGCGGTTGTTGTTCACCCGCACCACCAGTGAATTGCCGGTCGGCTGCAGCTTGCCCGTCACCTCAAAATCAAACGGCGTGAACCCACCGATGTGCATGCCGAGTTTCGCGCCGTTGAGGTAAACATCGGCCCGATAATTGGCCGCGCCAAAATGCAGAAACACTCGCTCGCCGTCCGCCACCGCCGGCGCGTCAAAGGTGCGCCGATACCACACACTGCCCTCGTAGAGATACAATTTCTCGTCCTGCGAATTCCAGTCGCCCGGCACCTGGATCTTCGGCGCGGTGTCGAAGTTGTATTCGATCAAGCCGCTCTTGTTGTCGTGCGGCAGATCCTGACCGTAGCCGCCGGTCAGTTTGCCCGTCGCGTCAAACGGCGTGTAACGGTAGTTGTAGAACCCGTTGTCGTAGGGATCGACCACGATGCTCCACAGCCCATCGAGGCTCGTCGTCGGCCGTGACAGCAGCGACGAAATCGCGGTGTCCGCCCAAACCGACAGACTGGAAACAAGGAAAACAAGGCACAGACGCAGAGGAGTGATCATGGCGAGAGGGGGTTTAAGCCACGCTAGCCCACCTCCGCCCCCCGCCGCAATGCCCACCCCACCGCATAAATTGCCCAGCTCTGCTACGGAGCCCACCCGGAACCACCCTTTCGCCTCCGGCTCAAGCGCGGCTACCTTTCGGACTGCTCCACACCTGCCCCTCCGCTTCGCGCCCCTTCGCGTCCTTCGCGCTCCAACCTCCCCTCCACCCAGCAACCCAGCAACCCAGCACCCAGCCACCAGCCACCCAGCACCCAGCCCCCAGCCCCCAGCACCCAGCCCCCAGCACCCAGCCACCCAGCCCCCGTTTCAGGGTTTCCCTCCCCTCCCGGCTGTTTTTCGCTTCCGCCAACGTCCATCACGCCTTCCGCTCTTCGCCCGCATGCGCATCGGTCCCATCGAACTCTCCTCGCCGCTCTTCCTGTCGCCCTTGGCCGGTTACACCAACCTGCCCATGCGCCTCACCGTGCGTGAACTCGGCGGACTCGGCTGGGCCACCACCGATCTCGTCAACGCTCGCTCCCTCATCGAGCGCAACCGCATCGCCCACAAACTCGTTGCCACCGCCCCCGGCGACGAACCGCTCGCCATCCAGCTCTTCGGCGCCGTGCCCGAGGAGATGCGCGACGCCGCCGTCATTTGTCAGGAACTCGGCGCGCACTCGGTCGACATCAACATGGGCTGCCCCGTGCGCAAAGTCGTCAACGTCGGCGGCGGCTCCGCCATGATGACCGAGCTCAAAAAAACCGCCGCCCTCGTCAGCGGCATGGTCAACGCCGTCAAGATCCCCGTCACCGCCAAGATGCGCCTGGGCTGGGACGAGGAAAACCTCACCGCCCCTGACCTCACCCGCACGCTCGAGGACGCCGGCGTGAAGGCGGTCTTCGTGCACGGCCGCACCCGCGCCCAGGGTTTCTCCGGTCGCGTCAACCTCGCCGGTATCCGCGCCGTCGTCGAGGCCGCCCAAACCATCCCGGTAATCGGCAACGGTGACGTCACCACGCCCGAGGCTGCGGTCCACATGCGCAACGAAACCGGCTGCGCCGGCGTGAGCATCGGTCGCGGCGCCTTCTACGATCCGTGGATCTTCAAACGCACCGCCCACCTCTTCGCGACTGGTGAGCTATTGCCCGAGCCCACCTTCGCCGAACGCCTCCACGTCATGCGCCGCCACTTCGATCGCTACCTCGAGTTCTACGGCGAGGAACGCGGCGCCAAATTCTTCCGCAAAGTCGCGCCGTGGTATGCCAAACGTTTTGGTCCGGCCAAACCCTTCAAGCGCGACATCATCCGCATCACCAACCGCGCCGACTTCGAGAAAGCGGTGACCGACTACGTCGCCTGGCGCGCCCAGTTCTGCGACGAGAATGGCGAGCTCCTGGCCAAGTATGCCCCCAACCCCATGATCGCCAGCTTCCTCCGCGCCGAGGACGACCCCGTCAACCAACGCGACGCCATCCCCGTCCCCAAGGGCCCCGTGGACACCTGGTGACGTGGTGACGTGGTGACGCGCCGGTAAGGTTTAGTTTTACAGGAGAGAACAGAGGAAAACAGAGCCTCTCCACCGCCGACCGTATCAGGAGGCCACGGTCCACCCCAAACACACTCCGAAGGTGGACGCGGGCGTCTCGACCGCGTCGTTCCAGTGCGTCAGCCCACCTCTTCGCTCCCTTTGCTACCTTAAACCACCGCCCCGCCACGCGGCCGACACGGCCGCGGCTACATCTCCCGTCCTGGTGTAGCAGCGGCCGTCTCGGCCGCTCCCGCCTGCCCCTTCGCGCCTCCTTTTCGTGCCTCTTCGTGCCTTTTTGTGGCTATCCCTCCTCCGCCTCCCGGCCGCAGCCCTGCCCTCCGCCGCCTCTTTGCTCCCTTTGCTTCCTTGGTGTGAACAAAGAATCCACCACCGCCCACGCCCAGCCCGTGCCCAGCCACCCTGCCCCGCCCGCGAAACCGAATCGACGGTTGCCGCTTACGGCGTTTTCCCATGACGTCTTTCGCGACTGGCCGTCACCCCTCAACGCGAAAGAGTTTTATGCAGTGGTTTAGTCTGTCCCGCTGGGACCGGATGATCTTCAGAACCTTGGCGGTAGCAGTCGGTTTGGCGACGTGGACCGCCGGACTGGTGAGCGCGGAGATTCCGTATTGGAACTGGCGCAATCCCCTGCCGCACGGCAACGACATCTCAGCCGTGATCCATGGCGGCGGGAAGTTTGTGTTGGTCGGAGCCGGCGGGGCCGTCGCCACTTCCACCGATGGTGTCACCTGGACTCCCTCGTTCACCGACACCAAGGAATGGATCGCGGGTATCGCCTACGGCGCCGATCGCTACGTGGCGGTTGGTTCCAGGTTAGGCGGAGTCATGATCTCGCCCGACGCCGTCGTCTGGACCCAAACAACGGTGACCGGGTCCGGCGCGGCCGAATGGGGCAAGGTGACGAAGATCCGCTTCGTCGCCGGTCGGTTTTGGGCCATGTCCAACGGCCTCAACTTCACCGCCTACTCCACCGACGGCGTCCACTGGACCAAACACGAACAGGCTTCGGCCATGAACGTCGCGCGGATCAGCGAAGGCGGCGGCGTGCTGTTGGGCATCGACCAATCCACCAGTCGCCTCGGCAGCTCCAACGGCACGACGTGGAACTACCAGACGGTGCGCTCCGTGGTCTCCACTGATGGCGGCGAGACGTGGAGCTACGCCGGTTTGTTCAATAACATGGCCACCATCTCCGCCGGCCCGATTTACAAGGACGGCCGGTGGCTTGCCGCCGGGACCGACATCTACGAAGACCAGGCCAGCCAGGCGTCCGTATTCAGCCGCACCCTACTGACCTCCGACGACAACGGCGCGACCTGGCTGTTCGGCTCCAGCACGTTCTCCCCCAACGCCGGCAACGCTCCGGTCTACGACTTGGAGGTCTTTGATGGTCGCGCCTACCTGCTCGGCTCGCAGGACCAGTTGATCTCGTCCTCCGTCGACGGCACCAACCCGCGCGTCGACCGGCAGGGCCCCGGCCAACTGACCATCAATGACCTGGCGACGGACGGAAACCGCCTGGTCGCCGTGGGCCGTTTCGGCTACGTCGCATCGAGCACGGATGGGCAGACCTGGGCGCAGGTGAATCGTTCGGCGACCTCCCACCGCCTGCTGTCCGGCGCATGGGGCGACGGCCGGTGGATGGTTGCCGCGGAGTTGGGTTTGCTGACCTCCATCAACGGCAAGGACTGGTCGGTGATGACCAACGCCTCCGCCTTTCATGGCGGCGCAGTCGCCTACGGCGCCGGTCGTTTTGTCGCCGGAGGACCTGCGGGACAAATCATGGTCTCAGAGGACGGCGGCACATCCTGGGCCGTGGCCGGCGGACTGCAGGGCACCTTGAACCAACTCGTCTTCGGCAACGGCCGCTTTCTGGCCTCCGTCTCGGCCCCCGGCAGCGCGAGCGGTTGGTATGTCTCCACCGACGGATACACATGGACGCCCGCCTCCGGAGTGGGCGCCTACGGGGCGCGCCGATTCGAGTTTATCGAGGGCCTCTTTTACGCCGTCGGGGCCAAGGCGTCTGACGACAGCGGCGTCATCCTTCGATCCGCCGACGGCCTCGACTGGACGTTGGTGGGCACCTCCTCCAGTCCGATCACCGCCATCGCTGGCTTCGGCGACCGCATGGTCGCAGCCAACCAGACGGGCGGCGTCCTCGTCTCCACCTTTGGCGCGGGCTGGCAACCTGCCGGGTCAAACCCGCTGATTGCCCACGGACCCGTCGCGGCCTTTAAAGCCGTCGGCAATCAATTCGTCGGCGTGACCGCCTACGGCCATGTGGTCGTGAGCACCGACGGTGAACAGTGGGAAGCGGAAGACTTCAGCGGTCGCGGCATGGTGCGTAACCTGGTGCACGCGAACGACCAGTTGCTCGCGATCGGCGAAGGCGGCCTCATTTGGGAATCGGGCACGGCCCGCTTCACCAACAATTCCGTGCGCTCGCGCGTGGGCTCAGCCGACTCCCTGATCATCTCGGGCTTTGTCGTGCAGGGCGACGAGCCGCAACGGATGCTCATCCGCGCGGCGGGACCGGCCCTCCTCCAGAACGGCGTCGCCGGTGCGCTGACTCGCCCCGTGCTGCAACTCTACAGCGCCGGCGGCACGATCCTCTCTTACAACGCCGGGTGGTCCACCCACGAAACAGCCGACGCCGTGCGCGCGGCGACCGCCGTGACCGGAGCCTTCGCCTTCGAAGAAGGTTCGGCCGATGCCGCCATGGTCTGGGACCTGCAGCCCGGAGCCTACACCGCCACAGTGTCCGGTCAGGATGGCGAAACCGGCGTGGCCCTGGTTGAAATCTACGCGATCCAAGGAACGACCAGCCAACTGGTGAACATCTCGACCCGCACGCAGGTGGGCGCCGGCGAAGACATCCTGATCACCGGCTTCGTCGTCGGCGGGGAAGCGCCCAAACGGATTCTGGTGCGCGGCATCGGACCGTCCCTGGAACGTTTCAACGTCACCGGCCGGCTGGAAAAGCCGGTGCTCAAAGTGCTCCGCGACACCGAAGTGCTCGCGAGCAACACCGGTTGGACCACCGCGCCCAACGTCGATGAAATCCGCACCGAGTCGGCCCGCCTCGGAGCGTTCGCGCTGGATGAAGGATCCGCAGACTCGGCCCTCTTGCTCACCCTCGCCCCCGGCGTCTACACCGTGCACATCGAAGGCGAGGCCGGCACCACCGGCGTGGCCCTGGCCGAAGTGTATGAGGTGAACTGATACGCCCTCCGCTCCGCGAGGCAACTCGCAGCCTACATTTCCCGAACGACTCCTACCTTGTAAGCTGCGAGCCCGCTCGCGCCAACCCCTTGTCCGCCATAGCTCGCAGAGCGACGGCGGATGCCTCTCGGCCCCAGCACTGCCCCTCCCCCCGGCTTTGCTCCCTTTGCTTCCTTGCTGTGAACAAAACCCACGCCGGACGAGCCTCTGTTTCCCTCTGCTTCCTCCTGTAAAAAGAAAACAGAACCCGTCCGACGCACGTTGTAGGCCTACGCCATCACCAGCGCGTCGTCGCGCACGGTGAACTTCACTGTGGCGCCTTCGCCGATTTCACCGGCAACCAGCGCACGCGCCAGCTTGGTCTCGAGTTGGCGTTGCAGGAAGCGCTTCAGGGGCCGCGCGCCGAAGACCGGGTCGTAACCCTTCTCGGCCGCCCAGGTCTTGGCCGCTGCATCCAGCTCCACCGTCACCCGACGGTCGGCCAGGCGGCGGTTCAGATCGGCCAGCAAGAGGTCCACGATCGAGGTGATCTCCTCCAGCGTGAGCGGCTTGAAGAGGATCGTCTCATCGATGCGATTCAGGAACTCCGGCCGGAAGGCCTGACGCAACTCGGTCATGACCGACTCACGCACACTCTCCGGAATCTCGCTGCCGGTCACCCGCTCCAAGAGGTGCCGACTGCCGAGATTCGACGTCATGATGATGATCGTGTTTTTGAAATCGATCGTGCGGCCCTGACTGTCGGTGATGCGACCATCGTCGAGCACCTGTAACAACACATTGAATACATCCGGATGCGCCTTTTCGATTTCGTCGAATAGCACCACCGCGTAGGGCTTGCGCCGCACGGCCTCGGTCAACTGACCACCCTCGTCGTAACCGACGTAACCGGGAGGCGCGCCGATAAGCCGGGCCACGCTGTGCTTCTCCATGTATTCCGACATGTCGATGCGGATCATCGAGGCCTCGCTGTCGAAGAGCGTCTCCGCCAGCGTCTTGGCCAGCTCGGTTTTACCCACGCCCGTCGGACCGAGGAAGAGGAACGAGCCCACCGGTCGCCGCGGATCCTTGATGCCGGCCCGCGCGCGCAGGATGGCCTCGCTCGCCAACGTGACCGCTTCGTCCTGACCGATCACGCGCTCGTGCAAGGTCTCGTCGAGGCGCAGGAGCTTTTCCTTTTCCCCCTCGACCAAACGCGTCACCGGGATGCCGCTCCACTTTGCGACGATGCTGGCGACCTCCTCGTCGGTGACCTCTTCTTTGAACAACTCGGTTTCGGCCGACTCCGCTTCGAGGCGCTTCAGCTCGGCTTCGAGTTGCGGGAACTTGCCGTGGCGCAGCTCGGCCAGCTTGTTCAGGTCGTAGGCGCGCTCGGCCTGTTCCATCTCGCGACGCACCTCCTCGAGCTGCTCGCGCACCTTGCGCACCTTGTCGACGCCGGCCTTTTCCTTGTCCCACTTGGCGCGCAACGCGGCGGCCTGCGAACGCGTGTCGGCGAGTTCGCTTTGCAGGGCCTTCAGACGCTCCTTCGAGGCCGCGTCCTTTTCTTTCTTCAGCGCGGCTTCCTCGATCTCGAGCTGCAGCGTGCGCCGCGAGAGCGCGTCGAGTTCCTGCGGCATGGAGTCCATTTC
The DNA here is from genome assembly GCF_019679435.2 of Actomonas aquatica. Lineage (NCBI taxonomy): Bacteria > Pseudomonadati > Verrucomicrobiota > Opitutia > Opitutales > Opitutaceae > Actomonas > Actomonas aquatica. Next base: position 4,342,251 of record NZ_CP139781.1, on the reverse strand, counting down.
GGTGCGGATCATCGCGCAGGCTTCGTCGACCAGGTCGATGGCCTTGTCGGGCAGGAAACGATCGGAGATGTAGCGGTCCGACAAAGTCGCCGCCGCCACCAACGCGCCGTCGAGAATGCGCACGCCGTGGTGCAGCTCAAAACGCTCGCGCAGACCGCGCAGGATGGAGATGGCGTCCTCGACGCTCGGCGGCTGCACCAGCACGGGCTGGAAGCGACGCTCGAGAGCGGCGTCCTTTTCGATGTGCTTGCGATACTCGTCGAGCGTGGTCGCGCCGATACAGTGCAACTCCCCGCGCGCCAGCATGGGCTTGAGCAGATTGCCCGCGTCCATCGCGCCCTCGGTTTTACCCGCGCCCACGATGGTGTGGAGTTCGTCGATGAAGAGGATGATGCGGCCGTCGCTCTGCTTCACCTCGTTGAGCACGGCCTTGAGGCGCTCTTCAAATTCACCGCGGTATTTGGCGCCCGCGACCAGCGCGCCCATGTCGAGCGCGAAGAGGGTGCGGTCCTTCAACCCTTCCGGCACGTCGCCGCGCACGATGCGCTGAGCGAGACCTTCGACGATGGCGGTTTTGCCCACGCCGGGTTCGCCGATCAGCACCGGGTTGTTCTTGGTTTTGCGCGAGAGGATGCGCACCGCGCGACGAATTTCGTCGTCGCGGCCGATGACCGGATCCATCTTACCGGCCTTGGCCAGCGCCACGAGATCGGTGCCGTATTTCTGGAGGGCGTTGTAAGTCGACTCGGGATTGTCGGTCGTCACGCGTTGCGCGCCGCGCAGGGCCTGCAGGGCTTTAAGCACGCGACCGCGATCGAGCCCGAACGACTTGAAAAACTTCGCCACCGCGTCGGGCTTCGCCACCTCAACGGCGGCGAGGAAGAGATGCTCGGTGGACACAAATTCGTCCTTGAGCGACTTCGCCTCTTTCTCGGCGCGGACGAGGGTCTCGTTGACCGCCTGGGTCACATAAATCTTCGACGCGTCGACGCTGCCCGTCACGGCCGACAGGCGATCGAGTTCGCGCTGCACCGCGAGTTGCATCGCGCTGGTGGTGAGGTCGAGTTTCTCCACCAAGGCCGGCACGATGCCATCCTCCTGCCCGAGCAAGGCGTGCAGCAGATGCCACGTATCGACCTCGTGGTGGTTACGACGCCGCGCTTCCGCCTGTGCGTCGGTGACCGCCTGGCGCGACATCTGAGTGAGTGAGTTCATATCCATGCGTTCCTCCCTTGCATGCCCCGAGCCAACCGCGCGTCAGAGGTGAGCGCCCGCCCGAGGTGTGACACCACCGCGCCACCACGCCCCACCCCGCGCCGCAACGGCACAACTATCGACGACCAACAGATGCGAGATACGTAGAAGAACGCCGCGCGGAGAGACCGGAAAGAGAAAGCCACGAAAAGGCACAAAAATTCACGAAAACCAGCCTACTTCATTATGCAGCTACCCTATCTCCCCGCCCGTCTCTTCGCTCCCTTTGCTACCTTGGTGTGAAGAAAACCACCCCACCGCACGCAGCTCTCCGTTCCTCCTTTTTGTGCTTCTTCGTGCCTTTTTGTGGCTATCCCTCGTCTCACTCCGCGAGGCAACGCAGCGCGAGTAAACTCGCAGCCTACATTTCCCACTCGCACCCCACTTCGTAGGCCGCGAGTTTACTCGCGCTAACCCCTTGTCCGCCATAGCTCGCAGAGCGACGGCGGATGCCTCTTGGCCTACGTCCTCCCCGCCCTTTGCTCCCTTTGCTGCCTTGGTGTGAATAACCCCACCCTGCAGCCTATCGATCCAACTCAAACACTTCCACGATCGCCACGCCGGGTTCACCGACGTCCTCGTCGTCGGTCTCATCCGTGAAGGGCCGCACGGTCATGGTGTAGAGCCCCGGCGGGAGTTCGATCACGGCCGCCGGTTCGGTTGGCAACATGTCCGTCGCGCCCACTTGCGCCGCCGCGGCAAACACCTCTTCCTCTTCGACACGATCCACCACGCCACGCTGCAAGTCCGGGATACTGCTACCCAAAATCGCCGACCGCGAATCCCAGTCGTCGTTGTAGAACACCAGCCCCGCCTGATCGTCGTAGATCTCGATCACCGGATCCGGCATCACCACCTCACCCGGCAGACCGTAGTTGGCCAGCGAGGGGCCACGCACCCGCAGAAACATCGTCTTGCGCGCATTCGGCTGCAACGGATCCGCCTCCACCACAAAACCCGCCACGATCGGCGTCGCCGTCGAGGCATAAGCGCGCGTCGACAGGTTCACCAACCGCGCGCCGCCCTCGCCGCTGCGTTCGCTCACATCGTAGGCCTCGATCAGCGCAACGCCTTCCGCGCCGCCCGCGCCCGTGACTTCGGCCGTGTAACTGCCCGGTCCCAGCGTAACTACCGTCGCCGCATCACGGCCGCCGTTGTTGAAGGCAAACGCCCCCACTTGCTGACCCGCCTGGGCCACCGCGATGCCATTCGCCGCCGGCAACTCCCAATCGTCGTTCGTGCCCACGGTCGTGACCGTGCCGTTGTCGAGCCGGCTCACGCGCAACACCGGATCCGCCAGCGCGCCCGGCACCCCAAAGTCCGTGCCCAGAATCGGCCCTGGCGCCCGCAGCAACACCTCCCGCTCCGCTCCCGTGACCACAAACCCACCGATCAGGGCTTGGTATCCACTTCCTACATACGCGCGGGTGGAGACATTGATCAACTGACCGACAAAGGCCCGCTCCGGCGACAACCGGTAACCCGCCACCTGAAACGCCGTGCGTTGAATCACGCTGGCGTTGTCAGCTGCCTGTTGCGCATCTGCCACCGCGTCCACCGCCACGCCCAGCGTGACCGGCTGGGCGAACTCCACCGTGTTGCCGCCACTGATGAAACGACGGATCTGCCGCGTCGGGCTGGAGAAATACCGCACCCGCGTGCCCGGTGAATACGCCATGATCGTGCGCACCTGCCGCGAGAGCCCGTTCACATCGGGCGCACTCACGCGGAAACCGTAGGCCCCCGGAAACGCGCCGTGATGCCCCCGATCCGGCAGGTCGCCGGCGTTGTCGCGGTCATGCGCGCAGCCGAGATTGTGCCCCAACTCATGCGTGAGCGTAGTGGCGTCGCTGAGCCCATCGTAGTTAACCACCGAATACGCGTAAAACGGCTCACTGTAGTGCCCCAGCCGCTCGAGGATGTAGGCGATGCCCGCACTGCCACTGTCGGGCCGCGCCACCACCAGACTCACCAGATCCGCGCCCACCGCTTCGCGCGCCGCATGCACTTCGTCCATGATGCCGTCGGTCACGCCCGCGATGTTCTCCAACGCCGTGCGCTGCCAGCCGTTCACGAAGCCGGTCTGGTCATCCCCCGGCATATTGACCTCCAGCATGCCAGCCAGCCGCACGCGCGCCCGCAACTCACTGCCGGCAAAATCCGCGTTCACCTGCGCCACCGCCAGCATCGCCTCCGCCTCGACGTTGGCCGCCCCACCCAGCGCCGCCCGCACCGCCTGCGTGTAGACCATCAACAGATCAATCTGCGCATCGCCCCCACTGAGGCTGGGATCGACCGGGTCGATCGGCGTTTCCGCCACCTCGGAATCCTGCCCATCAAAGGCCGCCGACACACGCACGGTCACGCAATCCCCCGCCAGCTGCGGATCGACCCGATAAAGCTGCACCACCGGACCCTCCGCCGTCTCCACCGTGCGCGCCTTCACTTCGCCGCCCGGCAGGCCGTCGATCGAAACGGACAACCGCCCGCGCACCATCGCGGCCAACCACCGCGCGCCCGCCACGCCTTCCACCCGGCCTTCGCTCAGCCAGGCGTCCGGCCCTTGCATCGTCGTGCGTTCCACCGCCCCGACGACGGCCCCGCCTTCCGGCAAAGTCCACGTCACCCGACCCCGCCCCGGCCGCACAAACGGCGAGTCCTTGCCTGCCAATACCGTCGTATCCAATCGCGCGTAACTCACTTGCCGCGCGACCGTCCGCACGACTCTTAGGTGCGACCGGGTTTCCTCCGACAATGTCGCCAAACGCCAAACCTGTGGCTCCACCACCACCTCCTCCTCCGTCGCCGCCACCACGGTGGTCGGATCGAGCCCGGCTTCGCCGGACGTTGCGGAATCCGCCGCAACCTCCGCCGCCTTCTCTTGCGCGACGACAGTGGCCTCCGGTTTGCCCGGCTCGCCCTCGCGACGACCCATCCAAACCGCCACCACAACCACGGCCGCGGCTGCCACCAGCCCCAGGACCAAACCCGCCAACCGAAGAGGAGAAACCGTTTTACGCATGCCCAGAAAGTCATCGGCCGTTCCGCCGACCAGGGCAACAGACATGCGCACCGCGCGTCCGTGCCGTGCAAAGTTGGGCAGTCCGCCTGCCCCAAACCAGCTAATGCAGACTCCCCTAAATCGGCTGCCGATTTAATGGGTAATTAACCCTAATATTAAATAGGTCCGTATTTACCTAGTTTTCCTCAGCTTAAGGTTTACGATTGAGCGATTCTGTCTACGGTGGCCGCGTTGCTCCGAGTGCCACAAACCGCTCCTCCGCACCTCCTTTTATGAATTCGGGCGAACGCCATCGCATCCTGGTCGTTGAAGACCATTCGCCGACTCGCGGTCTCCTCGAGCGCATCCTGCGGGAAGTCGGCTATGCCGTCGATTCAGCGGCCGACGGGGCCGACGGATTGAAGCGAGCGCGGGAGGTCCATCCGGATTTGGTGATCACCGATTTGGTCATGCCGCGCCTCGATGGACACACCTTCGTGCGCCAGCTGCGTGAGATGCCCGACTTCAAAGCGGTCCCGGTCATCGTGCTGACCGGTCGCAACGATAACTCCGCAATGCGCACGGCCATGCGGCGCGGGGCCGACGACTACATTTACAAACCCTTCGAGACCGACGACCTCCTGCAATCCGTCGCCGTGCGTTTGGAGCGCAAGGACCTCGTCGATGAGTTGTCTGCCTTTGCTCACACCGTCGCCCACGATCTGCGTTCGCCCATCTCGGTGCTCCTCGGCCGCTTGGAGCTTGCCGAAGGCCTGCTCGACGACACCTGCCCCCCGCGCCTGCGGGCCCACTTGGAAGGAGCCCAAGAGGCGAGCAACCGCCTCAACACCATCATCGATGAGATCCTGATGCTCACGAGCCTGCGCCAGGAGACCGTCGAACCGGAGCCGCTCGACATGGGCGAAATCGTGCAGGAGGCGATCGCCCGCACCGAGACCACCTTGCACCGCAATGACGCCACCGTGAACGTAGCCGACGACTGGCCCGTTGCCCTCGGTTACGCGCCGTGGGTGGTTCACCTGTGGAGCAACTTCATCAGCAACGCGGCGAAATACGGCGGTGAATCTCCGCACATCGACCTGCTCGCCGAAACGCACCCCGACAAGCGTTGCGTGCGCTTCATCGTGCGCGATCACGGGGCGGGGATTGAGCCCGCCATGCTCACCAAAATGTTCACCGCCTTCAGCAAGATCCCTCAACATCGCCACAAAGGCCACGGTCTCGGACTCTCGATCGTGCGGCGGATCGTCAGCCAGCTCCACGGTCGTTGCGGCGTGGACAGCCCTCCCGGCGAAGGCGCCTCCTTCTGGTTCGAGCTGCCCGCTGCGTCGGCTTAAAACCATCCCTCCCGGGCAGACCGAGCCCGGGCGCTCACATCGCCCATATCTCGTCGGCCAGATACGGCACCCGCCGCTGCGGGCCGATGATCGACCACAACTCACGCAGCTCCTCGCGATCGAGCGCTTTGTGCTGCCCCTGCATCCAGAGCGTGTTGCCGACCAGCTCCACGTGCGTCTCCACATCGGCCTCGCGCTGCAGGACCAAGTGCAACCCGCGTTGCGTATCCGCACGTCCACTACGCCGCCAACCGGATTGCTGCCGGGCCAGCCAAGCGCGCAACTCCTCGGCCCCCGCGCCATTCAACCGCGCCCGGGCCGTCGCCAAGGTCGGCACTTCCCCTTCGCCCACCAAACAGATCTCCCCCTCCCGCGACTGCGCGCCACCAGTCCGCTGCAAACCGCAGCCCGCCGCCAAAAGCAGCGCGCCAAGCATCAGCACCGGAACAAACAGTATCTTCATCATAAATAGGCTCTCCCCTACTACCCGATAGGAGCGCCCGAAGTTTCATATTATTTCGCCCAGCCCATCAAAATGCCCCCCTTCCAACCGTCGTGCATAACACCCGACCGGATAGTCTGCCATTCGGGCATTTCGCCCGAATCCACGAGGTTTCGCCCGCCTCGCAGAGCCTCATAAAACCCACTAAAGCCTCATTACCATCCCCTTAGGAATGCCCAACTAGACTTGGCACCGCCCCTGCAAACTGCGGTGGCACGATGAAACACTACCGCAAACTCGTCTTCACCTTGCTCGCCCTCTCCGCCACCGCGCTCACCTTCACCGGCTGCCAGACCATCGAAGGTGCCGGCGAGGATATCGAGAACGCGGGCGACGCCATCTCCGACGCCGCCCGCGGCGCGTCTTGATGGACGGACGCGGCGCTGAATCCGCACGATCCTTTCCTTCATCCGCGGCCGGGTCCTGCACCCGGCCGATTCCTAATCCCAACCCGCCCCCACCGGCCCCGTGCCCGTGGGGGCGGTTCAATTTACGGACCCGCAACATCACCCCACCGCGAGATCAGAGCATGGCGCAACGGTGGACGCGGCCGCCTGTCCCGCCTCACGCCGGCGCCAGCCGCAGCTCGCTGAACTGCATGCCGCCATCCGAGAACAACGTCTTGTCGCCCGCCTTCACATTCAGGCGTTCGATCTGCAATCGCAGCGTGTAAACCCCGGCCTCAGCAAAGCGCAGCTTCCCGCACGGCGTGCCCCATTGCGGATAATATTTCGAGCGCAGCCCCGGCAACGCCACCGCCTGCTTCGTGCGCCGGCGCAACTGCTTGCCCGCGCAACTCACCACCACGGTGTGACCGCCACTCCAGGGCTCTAGATGCTGATGCGTCGTCACCACCATCGCGTCATACGTGCCGGGCTTCAGCACCACAAAATCCCACTCCAACCAATCCTCCGTGTTGGCCCAGTTTTCGGTGAGTCCGTTGCCGCCCATGCGCATCGCCGGCTTGGCCGCCGCGCCGCTCTCGCTCCGGTCGGTGCCCACCTGCGCCTGCGGGCCGACCAAGGTGATCGAGTCATCCGGCTGTTGCATCGTGCGCTCCTCGACCTCCGGCGCCGCCGCCAATTGCAGCTTCACCACCGTCACCGGCCGCGTGGATTTAAATCCCTTGAAGTCGATATCGAGCAAGGGCGTGCCCGTCGCGGGATCGACCGATTGCGTGACCGCAAACTTCACCTCCGGCGCCGCCAACAAAGCCGCCGAGCGCACCTTGGTCTTCAGCCCATGCAGGCGGAACCGCCGCTCCGGCCGCCCGAAGAAATGCAGGAACAGCGAACGTCCCTTCGTCGTCATGCGCCCCCACGAAAACTCCGGCTTAAACGGGCTCGGGGTTGTGCCGCGAATCGCCTCGCCGTTGACCGCCATCCACGCGCCCATCTGGTGCAGCCGCTTCACGCTCGGCGCCGGCACCACGCCGTCCGCATCGGGACCGACGTTGAGCAGGTAGTTGGAGCCCTTGCTGGCGAGATCGACCAGCGTCGTGATCAAGTTATCCACCGGCTTCCACGCGTGATCGGTGCGCTTGTAGCCCCACGTGTCGTTCATCGTCGCACACGTTTCCCAATCTCCCTCCAGCCGCGCGCCCGGCAGGAAGTTGTCTCGCGGCAGACTGTAGTCGCCCAACCCGTGGCCGATGCGACCCGACACCAGACACTGCGGCTGCAGGTCCTTCACAAACTTGCGAATCCGCCGACTCTGCGCGCGCGACAAGGTCAGCGGCGTATCGAACCAGATCATACCGATCGACCCATACTGCGTGAGCAACTCGCGCAGCTGCGGAAACACCTTCTCGCGCAGGTAACGCTCCGGCTTCTTCTTCGCTTCGTCGTAGTCCCACGTGTTCCAGGCGCCATCCGGGTGATGCCAGTCGAGGTCCTGCGAATAATAAAAACACAGCTTAAGCCGGCGCTTGCGGCACTCCTTGGCCAACTCCTTCAGCGGATCGCGGCCCCACGGCGTCGCGTCGACCACGTTGTAGGGATCCGCCTTGGAGTGATACATCGCAAAGCCCTCGTGGTGCTTCGCCGTGATCACCACGTAACGCATGCCCGCATCGACCGCGAGTTGCGCCCAGGCCGCCGCGTCGAATTTGCGCGGATTAAACTCCTGCGCCAGCGGCGCAAACTCCGCCACCGGGATCTTTTTCTGAAACATCATCCACTCCGCGAGCCCCGGCACCACCTCGCCCTTCCATTCGCCGGCCTTGATGGACGACAGGCTCCAGTGAATGAACAGCCCGAAGCGGGCTTTTCGCCACCACTGCAAGGCCTTCTCTGAGTCGGGGTTCCGGGACGGGGTTTTTACCGCGGATACATCAACAGCGCGCATAACTCCGCACCCTCAGCCCCACCTCTCCCCCAATGCAACGCCCCAAAAATCTTTCAGAAACTTTCACGCCGAAGCCGCGGCGGCATCACCCCTGTAGGAGGGGCTTTACGCCCCGAAAGCCCATTGCCCTCGACCCCTCTCCCGACCGATCCATCGGCCCATCAAACCCGCCCGCAAAAAGCGCCCAACTCCTCGCTCCGAGCTTCCCTCCGCTCCCCCACGCGCTACCTTAGCGCCCACTTCGCTCCAAACTGGCCTTGGATCCGAAGCCCCTCCTTCACCCGGCCGCTGCCGCCGAAGCGTGCACGTCCTTCCTCACCGAAGTCGTCACGCCTCAGCTCCCACCAGCGACCGCCTCCCCCCATCTAAGATCCAAGAACATGGCCAGACGACGTCGTGGTAATTCCGTCAGCACCGAGGCCCCCCTTGCGGGTGTATCATCTGTATCGATACACTCACGCCACCAGACGCTTTTCCTCACGCCCTCACGACGCGCATGAACTCCGGCCCGCAACCCGATCCCGATCCCGATCCCGAACCGCCCCCAGGTCCTCCCCGACTGTTGGGCCGGATCACGGACTGGAACGACGAACGTGGCTTCGGTTACCTCACCGGCACAAAGGGAAAAGTCTTCGTCCACATCCGGGACTTCGCCGACCGCGTGCGACGCCCACGCATTGGCGATAAGGTTCACTACACCATGGGCACCGACAAACACGGCCGCACCTGCGCCGTGGATGTCGTGCAAGACGGCTTCGGCGGCAGCTTCGGTATCGGCAGCCTGCTGGTGCTCGCCGCCCTGCTGATCCTCCCCGTGCAAGCCGCCCACGGGTGGTTGGAGCCGGATCATTTCTGGATGCTGATGGGAGTCGCCGCGACCGTGTCGCTCGTCTGCTTCGCGGCTTACTACTACGACAAAAGCTGCGCGCGCGAAGGCCTCTGGCGTGTCCCCGAAAACGTGCTGCATATCCTCGAGCTCCTCGGCGGCTGGCCCGGCGCCTTCATCGCCCAGCGCCTCTTCCGCCACAAGTCCGCCAAGGGTAGCTACCTCTTCACCTACTGGGCGATTGTGCTGCTCTACCAAGCGATCAGCTACGACGGCCCCCGCGGCTGGCCCCTCTTCCACGCCGCGAAAACCTGGCTCCGCGACCTAACCTCCTAGGGCCGGCCCGACTGCCCCATCTTCATGCCTGTTCCGGTCGCACGTCGTAGCCAGCGGGGACTTTTCATCTCGCGGGCGCTTCTTACGTTGCGAACGTTTTGAGGCTCCGCCGGGGGACCCCGACGCAACACTTTCACTCCCATTCCTCATCACGGCATGCATCCAGCACGACTCATTCGCCTGAGCGCGGTTTTCCTGCTCAGCTTTCTACCCTTCGCCTCAGCCCAGAACGCAGCCCTCGATGCCTTCGACCGAGTCGGTGCCTTTTTTAAGGGGGTGGCCCCGGCCGAAAAAGACGGTCGCCATGGGTTCATCGATGAGAGCGGACGGGAAGTGATCCCCGTGATCTACGAACGACCGATCTATTTCTTCACCGACGCGATGGTGGCGACGCTCGATGGCAAAGTCGGCCTGATCAACAAGCGCCACGAGATCCTCCTGCCCTTTGCCTTCGACGAGGTGGATGCCCGCAACGTGAATTCCATTCGGGTGCAAGCCGGCGGGCTCTGGGGGCTCTACCAATCCGATGGGACCGAGGTGCTGCCGGTCCACTACGAGGCCATCAAACCCGGCGCCTTTACGGGGGACCACCCAGACCACGCCGTCGTCGCGAAGGACTTCTACTGGGGCGTCGTGGACCGCAGCGGCCGGTTCGTCGTGCCGCCGGCCTATGAAGAGATCGAGGCGTTCGACGCCAATGGCCTGGCCCGGGTGAAACAAAACAGCCGCTGGGGCATGGTCGATCGCGAGGGCGCCGAACGGGTTCCCGCCATCTATGAGTCCATCGGCCCCTGGACCGGAAAATTCGACGCGGACCACCCGCTGGATACCATCCGCACTTTTTACCCCGTTTCCCTCGGCACCGAAAAAACGGGGGCTCTGGATACCCAGTTGAACAAGGTCATTCCGGAAACGTATTTCAGCATCGAACCGCTCGACGAGCGCTACCTCTTGGTCAGCCGCTTGAACTACCCCCTCGAGGAGCTCGGTCCCACTCCGCGCCAGGACGAGATGAGCTTCGGCGTCTTCTCCTTTGCCTCTGGCACCGTCTTTCTGTCACCGGAATTTAAATACAACAGTTTCACGGTGGACGGAGGTTTTCTCTGGGTGCGGGCTCCGGGTCTGGCCGTCTACAATGAGGCGGGCAAACAAGTCATTCCGCCGCGAAAATACAGCGGAGTCGAACTCGTCGGCGGACGATTTTTTGAGGCTCGCGTAACCCCCAGTGGCGGCTGGGCGGAGCTCAGCATGAACTCCGCCTTGAGCGAGAAGGAAGAAACGGTCGTCCTCAACGCGCAGGGCGCGGTCATCTTCTCCTCCAAGTCCGGCGTGGCCGACGCCGAGGCCTACGCCGCCTACCTCGAACTCAAGCAGGACCTCCCATGATGCGCCCCTCCTCCTTCTGCACGCTCCTCGCGCTGTTTCTGCTGCCCCTGCGCTTGCTCGCCGACGGACTCGATCAGTTGATTTCCGACTACATCGCCGATGCGCCCAACGGCTACCACTCGGCCTTCGCGAAACACGGGATGGCGGGCTCTGCAAACGGCGAAGAGATCCTGCCGTTCGCTGGCGAGAGCCGAAACGGAAAGGCGCGTTACGTCGCTTCGTTCAAGCTCGCGGTGATCGATGCGTCCGGGCGCAGGCCACTGCACAACACGTTCCAGCAACTCCGCGGCCGTCTTTCCGCCCTGCTCCCCGCATGGGAGAAACAGACCGAGAGCACGTTCTTCTATGGATCGGACACCTTCACCCGATCGCAGGACGACGGCGTGACCCGCGTCGTCCTCGCGCTGGAGAACCTCGACGGCGCCGACACGGTGCACCTCCAGATCGAATACACCGGCCCCGGAACGGCCGAGGTCGCCCAACTGCCCACCACCGCGCCGGCCACCGCCGACGACGCCCCCGCTCCGCCCGCCACGGCAACGCCCGCGTGGTCCACCGCGGAAGGCCAACAGGTCCTGCTCGACCTCCTGCGCGCGGCCGACTCGGAGTTCCGCGACCTGCGCATTCCGACCGACGATCCCGACCGTTTCCGGCTCCCCGCCTCCGTCCTCAATCCCGCGGCGGCCGAACCCTTTCTCCTCCTCCACTCGACCAGCCCGATGCGCTACGAACTGGAGATCTTCTTCGCCCCCAAATACGGGTTCGCCCCCTACAACCTGCCCCTGCCCGAGATCGAGAACCTCCTGCGCGCCGAAGGATGGACGATCCAGCAAGATAACCGCCGCTGGTCCGCGCTCCCACCCCAGGGGCGTGCGAAGCGACTCGTCAAGCGACAGCACAACGGGCGGGAGTATTTCGTCCTCGAGGTCGTCAAGGAAGCCTGGCGCGCCCGGGTCGAAGCCCATCCCCAGCTCGTCGACGTGGATTGCCTCACCGGGGACTGCGTCGACGGCTACGCCCGTATTCGCTATCTCGATACGGAGGCTCCCTTTTGGTATGAAGGCCACTTCCGCGAGGCCCGGCCCGAGGGCTGGGGGCGGCAGTTCATGCGCCATAGCGACCCGGCGGAAAATCCCCTCCCCGCCTACATCGGTTGGTTCAAGGACGGCGTGCGCCACGGCCCCGGCATCTCCTACCAGTTTTCCGGCGCGGATACCCTCGACTCGATCCGGACCGAGGACACCTACTTCACTGCCGCCGACGAGGTCATGCTCCTCCCCTATCTGTTCCAGGAATATGAAGCGGGCGAACTCGTGATGGAGATCGAGAAGTATTGGCTCCACCACCAGCCTCCCGGCCAGGGCGACGGCTTCGTCATCAAGACCCCCTTCGCGACCCGTTTCGGGCGCCCGCTTTCCGGCGATTGTGAGAACGGCGACGGCATCCTCGAGCTTCCGGGGCTGGGGACCTACGCCGGCCATTTCGTCGATGGCCTCGCCCAGGGCTACGGCGAACTGTCGCTGCCCAACGGCGAGATCAAGGCCTTCGAGCTCCACGCCGGCATTCCCGCCTACACCAAGACCCTCGTCCTGCCCGCGGGTGTCTCCCGCGTCGCGGCCGCCAAGCGAGGCGCCTTCCAGCTTGCCGTCAACGACTGCCTCCAAGGCAACTGCCTCAACGGCGAAGGCATCGCCCTGATGGGCTCGGCCGACCACTTCAGCATCGGCCAATACGACTACGAAGGCCTCTATGAAGGTGGTTTCAAAAACGGTCGCTTCCACGGCAAAGGCGCCATGCGCCCCTTTGTCGGGCAGACGGCCCCGCCCATCACCATCAGCGGGCGCTTCGAAAACGGCAGACGCGAGGGCCCCTTCCTCAAGCGAACCGGCGAGGCAGAGGAGGAGACCCTCTACTATCAGGACGACGTGCGCTACACGGAGAGCGGCCAGCTCTATTCCGCATTCCTCGTCGAGGATCTCGAGCGCCGACGCGAGGAGCGCGCGAAGCTGCTGGCCGAGAAGATCGAGAAGGAACGGCTGCGACTGGCCGCCATCGACCGGCGCAACGAAGAGATCCGCAAACGAAACGAAGCCCGCCAGCGGGCCGCCACCCAGCGGAAAGCGCCCCGGCGCAACGTGCTTTACACCGCAACCTTCACGGGGCGTTCCCACCGCATTCCGGCGAACAGCGCCTTCGGCCTCATCATCGAGGACCTCGACGGCAAGAGCAGCCAGCCGGTGATCGTGGAATACATCGGAGGCTACAACGGCGACATCGGCCAGTATCGGTTTTCCATGAGGGGTGGTGTCCTCAACGCGTTCATCGGCGACGCAACAGCCGATCCCGACAAACCCCGCCTGCTCGATATCACCCTGCTCGACCACATCTCCCCATCCGCCAACATCTACTACGTCGTGCACTGCGCCCAAAGCTCACGCTACCGAATCATCGCCTACCAATAGGCACTCCCCGGCCAAAGCCGCCCCTCGCGCGACGCCATTCGCGCTACCAACGCTGAAGCCCCCCCTGCAAAAAACCTGTAGGAGGGGCTTTACGCCCCGACACCCCGTTGCCCTTCAGCCCGCTCCCGATCGATCCATCGACTCCAGACCGCATCACCGCCCCGCCGTCCGAAAACTAGGTCGCCACCGACGCCTATTAACATCTGACGAAATGATCGCGGTTCACCGCCTCCGGCCACCCTGCTAGTCGAGACTTGGCGTCTTCAGCACGCCCTGCACCTCCCTCGAAAAGATTTACACTCGCAATTTCTAGAACAATTCCGTTTCGAACATCTACCCCCTTTTGTTAATAGGACCGCGTCCAATCCTGCTCCAGCATTGTCCGGAAGCAATGCTCACAGCCACCTGGACCAGGTTAAAACCGATCTCCCTAAATCGCCAAAATAACGCCAAAATCAGGCACACCCAGAATCCTAATGCCATGATTAGCCCTGCTGAAATAATCAAAATACTGGAAAAGATAGACCTCGGCGCAGGCGTTGCCGAAAACGACATCATGCTATATGAAGCACGCGTAGAAACGCCCGTATTCAACGGATTATTTCGCGACCGCTACGACTTGGTTTCCGGCCCTAAAGGATCCGGAAAAACAGCACTATACCGGCTCGTTTCGGAATTTCTAAAGCCTGTAATGCTAAAAACGAGCAATACAGCGATTCTCACAGGTGTTGAAGCTTCCGGAGACCCCGTATTCCTCGCATTTAGAAAAAATTTTGAGGGCCTAAATGAATTGGAGTTCGAAAATTTCTGGAGAGTATACATCGTAGCACTAATCAACGAACACTTTGTTAAAAACAGCGAATTTTCTGAGCAACTCGCGAAAGCCAGAGTCGAAGCCAAAGATTTCCAAGATCGCTGTCGACGAGCATGCATCCCGGAACTTACAGACAGCAGATCATTCAGGGAGATTGCGCAACTAGCCCTGAAAACAATAAAGCTAAATATACTTAGTATATCCAATTCGCCAAGTGGAGAGTCAATTTCCGCACTTACAATTGAGCCCTGCCAGCCGAACGAAAAAAGCAAAAATGAATCTACGAGTTCGCCCATTTTTCTCCACGACATACACTCAAGTTTACTTCGCCTGCTAAAAGCAGCAAACCTTAGGCTCTGGATACTACTCGATCGCTTAGATGAGGTTTTCCCACGTCGCACAAAACTCGAACGAACGGCTCTACGAGCCCTCTTGAGAACCACGAGAAACTTCCCTTCTCAAGACATTCGAATTAAACTTTTTATTCGCGATGATATATTCGAAAACGTCCTCCTCAAAGGCGAAGGATTCACAGCGCTCTCACACATAGAATCTCGACGAGCGCCGTCATTACGCTGGTCAGCCGAGGACCTCAAAATACTAATTATAAAGCGATTTTGCCAAGACCCACGAGTCCGGCAATTCTGCGGAGGAAACAAACAACTAATAAGTGAGAACGACGCCCCCCACTTGAAGCGCGTTTTTGATCGGCTGTTCCCCAAGCAGGTTGTCCGGGGAAAGAACCAGTCTACAACACTTGACTGGCTTTACCACCACTGCGAGGACGGAAGAGGCGTCGTAACACCTCGCGACATTATCGACCTATTAGCCGCCGCCATAACCAAACAGATCGAGCACATACGCAAAGACGGAATCAATGAAGAAAGCCTGCTTGGCTCACAAGCCTTGAAAGAGGGCCTCAGAGAACTATCGAGCAAAAAGAGGCGAACTTACCTCGAAGCCGAATTCCCGGAATTCTGGCCACACATGAGTAAGTTCGAGCACACAAAGGCCGAGCACAATGCACACTCTCTTGAGTCTCTACTAGGGTCCAAATGGAATATCATTGTTGATGACCTCGTGGCCATCGGTTTCCTGCAAAAGCGCCCACGAAGCAGCTCCTATATTATACCTTTTGTATTTCGATTTGGAATGGGAATTAAGCAAGGAAAGGCGTTCAACGGATTCCACAAATAGGCAGCCTAAAGGGGTCAGGCAGCCGGAAGGGGTCGGCAGCCGGAAGGGGTCATATCGTCACCTGTCTACATTCCGGCATTCAGTCGCAATACAGTCGGGATGCCCTGACGGCGACATCGGAGCTGCTGAGCTGCAATTCTCACTCCCATTGAAGCCTTCGCGTTTCTTCGCGCTTCAACTCTTCTGGCTGAAGGTCGGCGGAAGACGTCAGGTCTTGACTCTTGACGAGCCGAGTCGACCGGCAGCCGGAAGGGGTCATGTCGTCACCTGTCTACATTCCGGCATTCGGTCGCGAAACAGTCGGGATGCCCTGTCGGCGACATCGGAGCTGGTGAGCTGCATTTCTCACTCTCGTTGAAGCCTTCGCGTTTCTTCGCGTTCTTCGCGGTTCAACTCTACTGGCTGACGGCGCGTTAGCTCGACGCTCCTCGAATCGTGCCAAGTCCTCCTTCATCAGCCCGTTGGGCTTCGGCGGGCACCGAAATAATTCGGATTATCGGTGGCTTGGCCAAGCCGTAGCTCCTTCAGGAGCGAAGGATGGTGGGCGCAACAGGACTCGAACCTGTGACCTCTTCCGTGTGAAGGAAGCGCTCTAACCAACTGAGACTATGCGCCCGTTTCCATCCGACCTGCCACTACGGGCAAGCCTCTGGTGAGGGTCGGGCACGCTGAACAAGCCATTCGCGCAAATCAAGCCCACTTTTCAGCTCGTTTTCTTCGCCCTCCCCCTCCAGCCACCGCTCCCCCACTCCCAGCGGCCACTTTCCCAAAACAACGCAACCGCGTGAGGACTGCCCCCCAAAGGCCCACCGGGATAACCCCCGATTTGAACCAACCGGGTTCTACCGCGCTTAAGCATTTCTACTGCGTGCCGTAGCCTGCCTCCGACCAACGCTCTCCACGTCCCTCCCTCTTCCCTCCCGTCCACCCTCTATCGCCGTGAAAACCAAATCCGTCTCACGACGCATCTTCCCACAACTGCTCCTGCTCGCCGTCGGCTTCCTCGCCTGCGCCGGCACCGTGGAATACTCCCTGCGCGCCAACCGCGCCGACGCCACCGTCATCAATGTCGCCGGCCGCCAACGCATGCTCAGCCAACGCATGAGCAAAGAGGCCCTCCAATTTGCCCACAACGCCTACGCCGACCAGGCCATCGCCACCTCCCTCGCCGCCAACCGCGATCTGTTCCAGCGCAGCCTCCTCGGCCTGCGGGACGGCGATGCCGAGCTTCACCTGCCCGCCGCCACGTCGCCAGCAATCGTGACCACCCTCGACGAGGTGCGCAGCCTGTGGACGCCCTTCAGCGCCGCCGTCGACCAGTTGCTGGCGCCCAACAGCACCACGACCCAACGCGAGGCCGCCCTCACCACCATCCTCGCCGACAACGTGCCGCTGCTCAAAACCTCCAACGCCGCCGTCGGTCTCTTCGAAGCCCACGCCAACGCCAAACTCGCCCGCGTCACCCAGATCCTCTGGTCCGCCGCCGGCCTCGGCTGCGCCCTTTGCCTTGTATCCGCTTTTCTGATTCGCCGCCATGTCGTCCACCCGTTGCGCGACCTCGCCGCCGAACTCGTGCAGGAGGCCGACGAGATTCGCAACAACGCCGAATCCTCCAGCCAGAGCACGTCCGAGCTCGCTTCCTACGCCACGCAGCTCAGCGCCGCCGCCGACGCCAACAGCCAGGCGCTGACCGACGTGAGCCGCATTTCCGAGACCTACCAGAAACGCACCGTCGACATCACCGACTCCGCCAGCTCCACCCACGAGCGCACCGAACAGGCCCAGCGCGATGTCGGCGAACTCGTTTCCGGCATGAACGAGCTGTCCACCGCCTCCGACGACATTCAACGCATCCTCGCGACCGTCGACGAGATCGCCTTCCAGACCAACATCCTCGCCCTCAACGCCGCCATCGAAGCCGCCCGCGCCGGCGAGGCCGGAGCCGGGTTCTCCGTCGTGGCCGACGAGGTGCGGCAGCTCGCCCGCCGCAGCGCCACCGCCGCCGCCGAGTCCGCCTCCAAGATCACCCACTCCATCGAGACCACCCGCCGCTGCACCGCCATCGGCCAAAAAATCCACGACGTGTTTGAGGTCATCGACGAGCACGCCCGCGGCCTCACCGATCTCGCCCGTTCCCAAGCCGAGGAATGCGCCCGCCAGGTCGAAACCCTGCGCACGGAAGTGCTGCGCTCCCGTGAGAACAATCACGCCATTCACCAGATCACCGCCGTCTCCGAAACCGGCGCCGCCAGCGCCGAGGAACTCTCCGCCAAGAGCGTCGTGCTCTCCCGCCACGCCCGCATGTTGCAGGATCTCGGCGGCGTGTCCGACCAGGCCGCCGCCGGCCCCTCACCGTCCGCCAGCCACGCGGCTGTCCGCTCGACCGAACGCAAGGTCGAACAACCGCTGATGGCTGCCTGAGCGGAGCGTCGGCACCAAACCTAGCCGCACCACGCCGCGTCGGTGCTGGCGTCGATCCTTTCCTCCACCTCAGCCTCAGCCGATGCGCTCGACGATGAGCGGCGGGGCTTTGGCCGCGCCTTCGCCCACCACGATCGCGTCACGCAACATCACTTCGGCCGCCGCCCAGGTGTCGTCGTCGTTGGCGTGCACCACGCAGAGCGGTTGCCCCTTCTCCACGGTCTCGCCGATCTTCACCAGATCGGTGATGCCCACGGCGTGATCGACGGCGTCCTCCGCCCGCGCCCGGCCCGCACCGAGTTTGAGCGCAGCCAGGGCCACCGCCATGGCGTCGACATCCTGCACCACGCCGGCTTCGAGCGCCTGCAGCGGCACGCGTTGGGCGGCGCGCGGCAGCAAACCATCCGGGTCGTCGCACACTTCGGCGTTGCCGCCCTGCGCTTCGATCACCGCGCGAAACGCGTTCAGCGCCGCGCCGCTATGCACCACGCCTTCGAGCATGGCTTGGGCGGCGTCGGCGTCCTTGGCCGCGCCCCCGATGAGCAACATCTCCACGCCGAGCGCGTAGGTGACTTCCATGAGATCGGCCGGACCTTCGCCCTTCAGGCAGGCAATGGACTCGGCGACTTCGACAGCGTTGCCCACGGCCCGACCCAGCGGCTGGTCCATGGCAGTGATCAGCGCCCGCACGTCCTTGCCCATCTCGCGGCCGATTTCAACCATGCCGTGCGCCAGTTCGCGGGCGCGGTCGATCTCCTTCATGAAGGCGCCGCGGCCGTATTTCACATCGAGCACGAGGCCATCGATGCCCTCGGCGAGCTTCTTGCACATGATGGAACCGCAGATGAGCGGCACACACTCGACCGTCGCGGTGACGTCGCGCAGCGCGTAGAGTTTTTTGTCCGAGGGCGCCAGGTCGGCGGTCTGCCCGATGAGGGCGCAGCCGATGCGCGTGACCTGTTCGCGGTAGGCCTCGAGCGAGAGGTTCACATTGAAGCCCGGGATCGACTCGAGCTTGTCGAGCGTGCCGCCGCTGTGGCCGAGGCCGCGTCCGCTGATCATCGGCACCGGCACACCGCAGGCGACGACCATGGCGGCGAGCGGCAGGGAGACCTTGTCACCCACGCCACCGGTGGAGTGTTTGTCGACCTTGATGCCCTTCACCTGGGAGAGGTCGGCCACGACGCCGGAGTTCATCATCGCCCGCGTGTAGGCCGCGGTCTCCTCGGCGGTCATGCCATTGAGGTAGATCGCCATCAACATGGCGGTCAGCTGGTAGTCGGCCCACGACCCATCGGTCGCACCGCGCACAAAGGCCTGAATCTCGGCCTCGCTCAAAACCGCCCCATCCCGCTTACGCGCAATCACATGCTGTGGAAACATACCCCCACCCTGCCCCGAAACGGCCAATTTTACAGAAGGAAACGCAGGAAACCCGAGGGCTGACGCACCGCCGTTTTTTTTAACCACGGATGGACACCAATGGGCTCCACTACCGTTCCGCCTCCAAGCCAACCCGGTCTGGTTATTAGAAAATTCAGGGTGAGTGGGTTTCAGTGAGTAGCCGGTAGGCGACTTGTGCGCCGAAGCCTTGGCGAAGGAGTAAGCCATCCGTGTTCATCCGTGGTTAAAAAAAAGTCCTGCCCCTCGGCCTTGCCCCTCGGCCCCCATTTCGCCCTTGCGGCGCTGCGCTGAGGGTCTGTTCTCGGACGCTTTTTCGCCAACATGTCTTCTTCCCCGGTCGCTTCCTCGTCCTCCGCTCCCACCCCCAACGCCGAGCACGTGCTCCAGCTCTCCGACGAGCTCAACCTGCCGGTCGCGCAGATAGCCGCCACCGCCCAACTCCTGGCCGAGGGCGCCACCGTCCCCTTCATCGCCCGCTACCGCAAGGAGGTCACCGGCTCCCTCGACGAGGTCGTCATCACCACCATCCGCGACCGCCTCGAAGCCCTCCGCTCCATCGACGAGCGCCGCGCCTCCATCCTCTCCGGCCTCAAGGAACGTGGCCTCCTCACCGCCGAGCTCGAAAAGGCCCTCAACGCCGCCACGTCGCTCACCCAGCTCGAGGACATCTACCTGCCGTTCCGCCCCAAGAAACGCACCCGCGCCACCATCGCCAAGGAACTCGGCCTCGAGCCCCTCGCCGAACAACTCTGGACCCAGGACCCGTCCTTCGATCCCGAGGCCGCCGCCGCGCCCTTCGTCGGCGCCTCTGTCACCCACGAGACCAAGACCAACACCCTCGAGACCGTCGCCGATGTGCTCGCCGGCGCCCGCGACATCCTCGCCGAACGCGTCTCCGACGACGCCAACGCCCGCGCCACCCTGCGCACGCTCTACGCCGAACAGGCCTCCGTTTCCTCCAAGGTCCTCTACGGCAAGGAGGCCGAAGCCGCCAAATTTAAGGACTACTTCGAGTGGTCCGAGCCCCTCGCCAAGGCCCCCTCCCACCGCATCCTCGCCATGCGCCGCGGCGAGAAAGAGGGCTTCCTCATGATGCGCGTGCAGCTCCCCGACGAGGACCTCGCCTTCGCCGAACTCTCCCGCCTCTACGTGACCGGCGACGCCGCCAATGCCGCCGCCCAACAGGTGCGCCTCGCCGTCGAGGACGCCGCCAAACGCCTCCTCTTCCCCGCCATGGAAACGGAGATGCGCCTCGGCTCCAAAAAGCGCGCCGACGCCGACGCCATCAAGGTCTTCACCGAAAACCTCCGCGAGCTCCTCCTCGCCTCCCCGCTCGGCCAACGCGCCGTCATGGCCATCGACCCGGGCTTCCGCACCGGTTGCAAAACCGTGCTCCTCGACGCCCAGGGCAAGCTTCTCCACCACGACGTCATCTACCCCGACCGCCACGGCATCGAGGCCGAGGAAAAGATCCGCGGCTTCGTCCAACACTTCAACGTCCAGGCCATCGCCATCGGCAACGGCACCGCCGGCCGCGAGACCGAAGCCTTCGTGCGCGGCCTCAAACTCCCGCCGTCCATTCCCGTGGTCCTCGTCAACGAATCCGGCGCCTCCATCTACTCGGCCTCCGAGGTCGCCCGCGAGGAGTTCCCCGACCACGACATCACCGTGCGCGGCGCCGTCTCCATCGGTCGCCGCCTCATGGATCCGCTCGCCGAACTGGTGAAACTCGACCCCAAATCCATCGGCGTCGGCCAATACCAACACGACGTCGATCAACTCGCCCTCAAACGCTCCCTCGACGACACCGTGGTCTCGTCCGTGAACGGCGTCGGCGTGGAGCTCAACACCGCCTCCAAACAACTCCTCTCCTACGTCTCCGGCCTCAACAGCAGCACCGCCGCCGCCATCGTCGCGCGCCGCGACGCCGCCGGTCCGTTCAAGTCCCGCGCCGAGTTGCTCGACGTGCCGCGCCTCGGCCCCAAGGCCTTTGAACAAGCCGCCGGCTTCCTGCGCATCCGCGACAGCGCCCACCCGCTCGACGCCTCCGCCGTGCACCCCGAGCGCTATGCCCTCGTCGAACGCATGGCCGCCGATCTCGGCGTGACCGTGGCCGATCTCATCGCCGACGGCAAAGCCCGCGCCCGCATCAAGCTCGAGACCTACGTCTCCGACGAAGTCGGTCTGCCCACGCTCAAGGACATCCTCGCCGAACTCGCCAAACCCGGCCGCGACCCGCGCCAGCAGTTCGAAGCCTTCTCCTTTGCCGAAGGCGTCAACAAACCCGAGGACCTCAAACAAGGCATGAAGCTGCCCGGCATCGTGACCAACGTCACCGCCTTCGGCGCCTTCGTGGACGTCGGCGTGCATCAGGACGGCCTCGTGCACGTCAGCCAGCTCGCCGACACCTTTGTGAAGGACCCGTCGGAGCACGTGAAACCCGGCCAAAAGGTCACGGTGACCGTGACCGACATCGACCTCGCCCGCAACCGCATCGCCCTGAGCATGCGCAGCAACCCCGAGCTCGGCGGCAAATCCGGCGGCGGCGGCAATCGCGGCAGCAACCGAGGCGGCAACGACCGCCGCGGCCCGGGCGGCCCCCGCCGCGACGGCGGAGGCCACCGTTCGGGTGGCGGCGGCAACAACCGCGGCAACCAAAGCTTCGGCACCAGCCTCGGCGGCGACTGGTTCAGCGCCGCGCTAAACAAAAAGAAATAACGTAGGGTCGGTCTTCAGCCGACCCTCCGAGCCAGGGAGCGCCGACAACGTCGGCCCCTCCAGCGCTCAGCTCTCAGCACTCAGCGCTCAGCACCAGCACCGCCGACGCCCCCGTCGGCGTCCTTGCCCCTCAGTCGACACAACCCTCGATCCCGAATCCCCACACAACGAACGCGGGCGACACGCCCGCGGCTACATTCAGAACCCCCTTGTAGCAG
The DNA here is from genome assembly GCF_019679435.2 of Actomonas aquatica. Lineage (NCBI taxonomy): Bacteria > Pseudomonadati > Verrucomicrobiota > Opitutia > Opitutales > Opitutaceae > Actomonas > Actomonas aquatica. The sequence goes on along the minus strand of NZ_CP139781.1, from coordinate 4,320,008 downwards.
CGGCCGTCTCGGCCGCTCCCCCCCCCTTGTCCGCCAAAGCTCACCGAGCGACGGCGGATGCCCCCCAGCCCCCAGCTACCAACTACCAGCACCCAGCACCCAGTCCCCGTAACCCACCTGTAACCCTTGCAACCCGATCAACCACGGGTAGGTTGCAAGCGTTCTCAAACGCGAACACTTCGCAATTAAACCCCTTTCCCATGATCCAAGAAATCCCCCCTGAAGTTCTCGACGAAAAGCTCATCATCAGCGGTATCCACCTCGACCTGACCGACGCCATCAAGGCCCACGTCCGCGAAAAGGTGACCAAACTCCTCCGCCACGAGCCCCAGATCGTCCGCGTCCGCATCGATATCGAATACCAGGAAACCAAGTCCCGCCACGGTCAGTTCACCGCCAAGGGACGCATCGAAATCCAAGGCCCGGACTGCATCGCCGGCGAAACCGGCGACGACGCCTACGCCGCCATCGACAAAACGGTGAAGGAACTCGACCGCCTCCTGCGCAAGCGTGCCACTGATCGTCTCAGCAAGCGCAACCACCCGTCGGGCGTCGAACTCGACGCCGACCTGCCCAAGGTCGACTAACCGGTCCTGTCCGATCTCCCCTCTCTCCCACCGGCCGCACCCTTCGTGCGGCCGGTTTTTTTGCGCCCACTGCACCAGGAATACCACCACCCACCCGCACCTCACATGTAACACAGCTATAAGCTCTCAGCCGTCAGCTATCAGCACCCAACCCACCAGCTCCCAGCCCCCAGCACCCAACCCACCAGCGCCCAGCCACCAGCCACCAGCCACCAGCGACCAGCCCCCAGCGCCCAGCCACCCAGCCTGACACTCTTGGTTCCCTTTTTACGCATTTGAATCCGTCGCCCCCTTTGTAACGAACCAAACCTCCGCTTCCGCCGTCCCAGCCTGCGCTATGATTCCATCCGATCGATCCTTCCACCGTTTCGGCGAGCGCCTCTCGGCGACCGGCGTGCACCTCCATCTCACCGATGCGATGCGCCATCACATCGTGCTTAAAGCGGGTCGATTGCTGCGTCACCAACCCCGCATCGATTGGATCAACCTCGAAGTCATCCACGACCAAACCCGCGCCGCCGATCAGCAGTTTGTGGTCAAGGGGCGGGTGGAGGTCAAAGGCCCCGACCTCTTCGCCTCGGCCTCCGCCGACGACGCTTACAAAGCCATCAACCAAGCGGTCTCCCGCCTCGACCGCGCCCTGCGCAAACGCGCCACCGCCTTCGAAGCCCGCCAGCGCCAAGCCCTCGCCCCTCACTGGTCGGAACGCGCCAGCAACCTCTCAATCGCGCCATAAGACCGATTTCGTCCCCGTCGGCGGGGGCACTCAGCGCCCCCCGCCGTCTTTTCGCTTCCGTCCCTGCGCCGCCCTCGCAAAGGTGCTGCGCCAATGATCAAAACCATCGGTTTCGACGCCGACGACACCCTTTGGCACAATGAGACGCTGTTCGTCGCCACTCACGGCAAACTCTGCGAACTGCTCTCCCGCTATCACGACGCCGCCAAGGTCGACGACACGCTCAACACCACCGAGCGCCGCAACCTCGCCCGCTACGGCTACGGCATCAAGAGCTTCACCCTCTCGGCCATCGAAACCGCCATCGACCTGAGCGACGGCCAGATCTCCGCCCAGGAGATCCGCGAGATCATCGCCCTCGCCCACGACATGCTCGACCACCCGGTCGAGATGCTCGACGGCGTGCCCGAGACCGTGGCCCAGATCGCCGCCACCGGTCGCTACCACATGCTCATCATCACCAAGGGCGACCTGCGCGACCAGTCCCGCAAGTTCAACCTTTCCCAGCTGGATCCGCACTTCGCCGACCTCGAAGTGGTCACCGAAAAGGACCCCGCCACCTACGACCGCATCCTGCGCCGCCACGGCATCGCGAGGGACGAATTCCTCATGGTCGGCAACTCGGTCAAAAGTGATATCCTCCCCGTCCTCGACCTCGGCGCCCACGCCGCTCACGTGCCTTACCCGCACACCTGGGTGCTCGACCGCGCCGACCGCGAACCGAGCGGTCCCCGTTTCCACCAGCTCGAAACCATCACCGACCTCCCCGCCCTCCTCGACCAGTTGAAACAAGCCTAAAAGACACCGCGCCGAGCCCGAAGTCCCTTAACGACAATCCGTTCCCGCCAAAAACCACGCTGCCTTTAGCTTCGCCTTTCTTCGCGACCTTCGCGGTTAATTTCGTCTTCAGCCTTTCAGCAGCCACCAGCCTCCAGCTCCCTGACTCTCCGTCCCTTTCCATGCCCGCCGACGCGCCTCTCAAAATCCTGTTCGTCTCTCCCGAAGTGGAGCCCTTCGTCAAAGTTGGCGGGCTCGCCGACATGGTGGGGTCCCTACCCAAGGATCTCGCGGCCATGGGCCACGATGTGCGCGTCGTCTGCCCGGCCTACGGCAGCCTGAAGCTCTCCGACGACTGGTCCGCCCGCAACGAACCGCTCGGCGTCGATGTCGGGGCCGCCGCCCACTGGGGCCGCACCTGGGTCTCGCATCTGCCGGGGTCGACCGTGCCCATCTATTGCCTCGAGCACGAACACCTCTTCGGCCGTCCCGAGGTTTACGCCGGCCCGTGGGGCGACCACCCCGACAACGACCTGCGCTTCATCTTCCTCTGCCGCGGCGCCCTCACGCTCTGCCAACAGCTCGATTGGATTCCCGACGTCGTGCACTGCCACGACTGGACCACCGGTTTCCTGCCGCTCCTGCTCAACACCACGCTCAAGAACACGCCGCTCGGCCGCACCGCTTCGGTGTTCACCATCCACAACCTCGAGCACCAGGGCTACTGCGACCGTCGCGCCCTCGACTTTGCCCACGTGCCCGTGAACGAGTTCCGCGCCGACAGCACCGAGTCGCACGGCAAGATCAACATGATGAAGGCGGGGCTCTACCACGCCACCAAGATCACCACCGTCAGCCCCACCTACGCCGAGGAAATCAAACAACCCGCCGGCGGTTTCGGCCTCGATCCCGTGCTGCGTTTCCGCGCCGCCGACCTCATGGGCATCGTCAACGGCATCGACACCACCTCGTGGAACCCGGCCGCCGACCCCAACATCCCCAGTTCCTACACCGCCCAGAACTTCGGCGGCAAAACCGTCTGCAAAGCCGCCCTGCAGAAACAGCTCGGCCTCGACATCGATCCGCACATCGCGCTCTACGGCGTCGTCTCGCGCTTCGCCACGCAGAAGGGTCTCGACCTGCTCGCCGAAGCCCTGCCCCACATCGTCGGCCGCATGCACGTGCAGTTCGCCATCCTCGGCAGCGGCGACCAAGGGCTCGAAGCGGTTTACCGCGATTGCGCCGCCAAGTTCCCCGGCCGCGTCGGCCTGCACGTGGGCTTCAACGCCAAGCTCGCACGCCTCATCCAGGCCGGCTCCGACTTCTTCGTCATGCCCAGCCGCGCCGAACCCTGCGGGCTCACCCAACTCTACGCCATGCGTTACGGCACCCCGCCGATCGTGCGCGCCACCGGCGGACTCGTGGACACCGTCGATCAATTCGACGAGACGACCGGCGCCGGCACCGGCTTCAAGTTTGAGGACGCCTCCGCCCCGGCGCTCTACAACACCATCGGCTGGGCCAACGCGACCTACTACGATCGCCCCGACCAATACCGCCAGCTGCGCCGCCAAGGCATGGCCCGCGACTTCAGCTGGGGCGCCAGCGCCCGCCGCTACGTCGACACCTACCGCTGGGCCATCAAATCCCGCCGCGGCGAATAAGCGTCAGGGGATTTTACAGAAGGGAAGGAAGCCAACGAAGCCGGGCGGAGTGGCAGGATGGTTTTTGCCACAGAGACCACAGAGGGCGATCCAACGTAAAGCCCCAGCGTGGGCGTCGGAGTGGCTTCGCTCCCTTTGCTACCTTCTGTTAAAAAGAACCCACGCCGCTCCTGCCTCTGTTTCTCTCTGCGTCCTCCTGTAACAACAAAAGCCGCCGGCCTTCACCGATACGGCTGATTCAGCTCCACGGGCTGTGCCGCGTTCTTCTTGGCTCGCATGCGCAGGTTGAGCATCTCGACGCCAAACGAGAACGCCATGGCGAAGTAGATGTAGCCCTTCGGGATGTGATGACCGAGCGACTCGCCCACCAGCATCACGCCGATCAGAATCAGGAAACTCAGCGCCAACATCTTCAGCGTCGGATGCCGGTTCACAAAATCGCTGATCGATTTCGCCGCCAGCAACATGATGCCCACCGCGATGATCACCGCCACGATCATGACCCACAGGTGATCGGCCATGCCCACCGCCGTGATCACCGAATCAAGCGAGAACACCACATCGAGCAACAGGATCTGCACCACCACACCCTGAAAGGTCGCCCGCCCCAACGACGCCGTCGCATGGCCATCCTCGCCCTCCAATTTTTCATGGATCTCAAACACGCTCTTCCCGATCAGGAATAGACCACCGACCAGTAGGATCAGGTCCTTGCCCGACACCGGATGGTGCAGCAGCGGCAACTCAAACCACGGCTTCGTGAGCCCCATCAGCCACGAAATGCTCAACAGCAGCAGAATGCGCGTCACCAGCGCGAGCAACAGCCCCGTCTTGCGCGCCTTGTCCTGCTGCTCCGCCGGCAACTTCCCCGCCAGGATCGAAATGAAGATAATGTTGTCGATCCCCAGCACCACCTCCAGCGCGGTCAAGGTCAGCAACGAGATCCAGATCTGCGGGTCAGCAATCCACTCCATACCGCCCGATCAAGCCCACGCGCCCCCATCCGCGCCAACCGAATCTCATCTATATCCTTATTCTTTATCTTTCTCTTTATCCCCGCCCGACCGGTATCCGCCCGCCCTCCCCGCCAATCCCAATTCACCGGCGGCGCTCCGCGCCGTCCGAGAAAGATAAAGATAAAGTGGAAAGAGAAAGAGGGGTGACGGCCAAGGCCGTCAGAACACCCACCCCAGCCCGAACCGCAGCCACAGCGGGATCGCCACCAGTCCCACCGCCGTCGTGCCCAGCACCACCTGCACCGCCGTCAACGGCTGCCCGCCGTAGTGTTTCGCGATCAGGATCGGCACGATGCCCGCCGGCATCGCCGCCTGCACCAACATCACCCGCTTCAACTCCGGACTGATCGGCAACACCTTCGCCAACACCAGAAACACCGCCGGATACACCAACAGCCGCAAGCCACACGCCAGCGGCGTGACCCGCGCCGAGAACAGTTGCGAGGGTTTGCGCAGATACTCCGTCAAGGTCGCGCCGATCGTGATCAGTCCCAGCGGAATCGCACACACCCCGGCCGACTTGATCACCGTGCGCACCACCTCCGGCATCGCTTCATCCAACCCCACCAGGTTGCCGCCCGCCGCCAGCAGCAACGCCACCACCGGACCACTCACCAGCTTGCGCCAGCTCTCGCGTAACGAAACTCCGGATACCACGATCACCCCCACCGTCCACACCGCCGCTTCACAGCCGACATTGTGCACCAGCAACACGCCGATGCTCTCCTGGCCGAACAATCCCGTCATGAGCGGAATCGGAATGTAGCCGTAGTTGTAGATGCCCGCCGCAAACGCGAAGGTCCGCAACCCGTGCCCCTTGCTGAATCCGAGCGCGCGGCCGATCGCCAGCGATCCGAAGATGCCGATCACCATCGTGCCAAACCCCACCAGCGGCGGCCAAAAGACATTGCGATGATCGCTCAGCGCCGCGTTGCCCAAGACCGCATCAAAAATCAACGCCGGATAGAGCACATTCACCACCAGCTTCATCAGACTCGAGTCGGCGTCCGGTGAAATCCACCCCGCCCAACGCGCACCCGACCCGATCGCGATCAACGCGAACACCGGCACAATCAACGCTAGCAGCTCAAAATACGAAGGCACGGCGCCCAAACCGCACCGGAACGGCCGCGAACTCAATCGCGAAGCACGGAAACGTGAGGGCATGACTTCGTCGACTCCGCGCAACTCATGCGTTCGCCGATCACCGTAATTCCCTCCGCCGGCTGCGACTTTTTCGGACTGGAGGTGTTTTCCCGCCATGGCGCTCCCTCCCCCGCACAACTCCTCGGCCGACCTGCTTCGTCGCCTCACCCTTCCTCTCCTCGGCTTCGTCATCGGCCTGTCGGCGGTCTACTCCGTCCTCCTCACCTTCAAACGCTTGCTGTTCCCCCTCCTGCAGCAGCTCCCGGGATGGCCTGAATCTTTGTCCCCCGTGGTGGGACCACTCGGCTCCTTGGCCGCGGCCGTCGCGGCCTACGGACTCTTCGTTCGCTGGTGGGAGCGACGGACTGCAACGGAACTCGGTGTCCATCCAGCCCCCATCGCGGTCGGCGCGGTCGCCGGTTCAGGCCTGATTGCCCTCACGATCGCCAGCCTGTTCGCCCTCGGCGTCTACCAACTTGATTCGTGGCGCGGCTTCAGCGCGGTCGCGCCGGTGGCCGCCACCATTCTTTCCGCGGCGGTGATCGAGGAACTGGTGTTTCGCTGCCTGCTCTTCCGCGCGTTCGAGCGATCACTCGGAACTTGGACCGCGATGGCGGTGACCTCGGGAGCCTTCGGCGTCCTGCACCTTCTCAACGACGGCACCACGCCCTTCACGGTCGTTTCGGTCACCCTGCTTGGCGCATTTTGGTGCGGCGTGTATGCCCTTGCACGAAACCTCTGGGTCGCCGGGCTGAATCACGCCTTTTGGAATCTTACCATCTTCCTGTCCGGTGTGCCTCTCTCCGGTCAGGAGGAATGGCGCCACAGCGCGCCGCTGATCAGCCATGCGGCCGGTCCATTTTGGCTGACCGGCGGTGCCTTCGGGCCCGAGGATTCGATCCTCAACATCGTGATCACCGGTGCCGCGACCATCCTCCTTTGGCGCTGGATTGCCACTCATCAACTCACCCGACCCGCGGCAAAACCCGGTTGCCCCTCAGCCGCGTAGGTTCCGATCGGCGCGCTCCGCCGTTTACTCCGCCGGGATCACCTCCGCCGCCGCGCTTCCCGCGATCCACCCGGTGGTCCAGGCGTTCTGGAAGTTGAAGCCACCGGTGATGCCATCTATGTCGAGCACCTCGCCCGCAAAATACAGCCCCGGGCACCGCCGGCTCTCCATCGTCTTGAAGTTGACCTCTTTCAGCCGCACGCCGCCGCAGGTCACAAACTCCTCCTTGTTCATGCTCTTGCCGGTCACGGCAAACTCGCTCGCCGCCACGGCCCGCACCAGCGCGCTCAGCCCTTTCTTCGGCAAGGCATTCCACACCGTCGTGGCCGGCACCCCCGCCGCCTCGACCAGCCGGTCCCACAGACGCCCCGGCAAGCCCAGCGGATTCGCCGTCGTGAGCTGCTTACGCGCCAGCGATTCCCGTCCGGCCGCAATCGCCGCGCGCACCTTTTCTTCGTTGGCCTCGCCCGTCCACGCCACCCGCACGGTGAACTGATAGTCGCAGGCCGCCAGCTCCCGCGCACCCCACGCCGACAGCCGCAGGATGCCCGGACCACTCAGCCCCCAATGCGTGACCAACACCGGTCCCCGCTCCTTCAGCTTCGTGCCCGGCACACTCACCTCCGCCTCCGGCACCGCCAGCCCCTCCAACCCACGCAGCACCGCGTCTTCGATCTGAAAGGTAAACAACGACGGCGCCAGCGTCTCGATCGTATGCCCCAACCCTTCGGCCAACGCATGCCCGCCGCCCGCCTTGCCCCCACCCGCCGCCAGAATCACCCGATCAAACCGCTCCACCCCATCCCGCAACACCAAGCGAAACCCACCCGAGGCGCCCTGTGGGTCGGGCTTTACGCCCGACATCCCCCCTGCCTCTCCGCCCTCCACCTCCACCGCCTCCACCGGCGTGCGCACCCGCACCTCCACCGCGGCGCTGCTCGCTGCCCGCCGCAGACAATCCACGATCGTGCTCGAGTCGTCCGTCACCGGAAACATCCGCCCGTCGGCCTCGGTTTTCAGCTCCACGCCGCGCGCCGCGAACCACGCCACCGTGTCCCGCGGACCAAACCGGTTGAACGGCCCGATCAGTTCCCGCGACCCACGCGGATACCGCTTCACCAGCTCGCGCGCTTCGAAGCAGGCGTGGGTCGTATTACAGCGCCCGCCCCCCGAGATGCGCACCTTGGCCAGCACATGCGCCGTGGCCTCAAAGATCACCACCCGCGCCGCCGGATTGACCTCAGCCGCCCGCACCGCCGCAAAAAATCCCGCCGCGCCCCCGCCAATCACTGCAATTTTGAAAGTCTCGTTCATGGAATCGAAAGCCTCACTCCACCGCCTCACTCCCAGAACGCAACCCACCGGTGATCAGCCGCCCCCCTTGCCACCGCCGGTAGGGGAATTGCCACGAAAAGGCACAAAAAAGCACCAAAAGATCATCCCACTTTTCGTGAATTTTTGTGCCTTTTTGTGGCCATATTCCGCCCTTCTCTCCGAGTTCCCGGTGCCCGCCCCCCCTGCCCGCCTCCGCGATCAACTCGTCCCGCTACCCCGCCTCCACGGCAGCGTCGTGCCTTCGTTCCACTCCGGCTGCACCACGATCCGACGGGCATGCGACGGGATCCCAAACTCCCCCGTCGCGATCATCGAATACAACGTCTCCACCGCGATCGCTCCCAGGTGCTCCCGCCGACAACGGATGCCCGCCACGTGTTCATTGAGCCCATCGATCACATCCAGCGACACCAGCCCCACATCACCCGGTATGCTCAGCCCCGCGTGTTCCGCGTAGGCCTGCAATCGCACCGCCCCCTCCAACCCCGTGATCACCACATCCGGCCGATAACGCTCAAACCACGCCGCCCAACTCGCGTCCGGCAGCATCGTCGACTCCTCAAACAGGAGCGGCTCCGGCTCCGTGGCCGCCGGATGCACGCGATGCAAGCGCCACCACGCCTCCGTGTGCGCGTGCCGCTCGCGAATGTCGTGCCCCTTGCCCACCGCGAGCCCGATCCGCCGATAGCCCCGCGCCAACGCGTGCTCCACCGCCAACCGCACCGCCTGATGGTAATCGATGTTGATCGCATTCAACGGCCGCTGCGTGAAATCAAACGCGACCGTCACCGCACACAGCCCGGCGATGTCGATCGGCGGCGCTTCCAGATGCAAACTAGAGCGCGTCGCGGTCCACACCACCCCACGCACCCCGCGGGAGACCAACACCCGTTGAAACCGCTGCGGACTCAGATCCGCCGGCTGGGCATCAAAACTCTCCAGGCCAAACCCCATCTCCGCCGCCCGCCGCTTCACCCCGGCTTGAATCAAGGGGAACACCCGGTCGGTCGTCGTCGGCTTCGCCCCGCTCGGACCGACTTCCAACAAGGCCAGATTGGCATTCAAATGCCGCGCCTGGCTGCCCCGCTTATACGTCACCAGCGCCTTCAGCATCGGATCCGGCACATAACCCATCTCCTCGGCCAACCGCTCCACCTTCGCCCGGATCTCGCCCTTCACCCGCGAGTCCCCCCGCAGCACGCGCGAGACTGTCATCTGGCTGCAACCCGCAGCCTCCGCGAGATCCCGTTGCGTGACTCGATTCATGGTGGTCACCCCACCCAAACCGATTGTCGGCCTCACCGCAACCGCCGGCCCCACAAGCTCAGAAGAGGAGGTAAACACCGAGGAAACACAGGATGTAGATCACGAACCAGAAGCGGAAGCTGCGCAGCAGGCCCACCGACTCCGTCGCGCCGCCCGGCCCGCCCGCGCCTGCGCCCGCCGTCTCCGGCGTCATGAAGGCCAACTGACTTGCCGCCGGCGCCGGCCGCAGCGCGCTGAACCCGTATAGACAAACCGCATACACCAGCACCAAACCCGCGCCTACGTGCAGGAAGTTCGTCTCCAACAACCACGCCGGTGCCAGCGCCTGCAACTCCGGCACCGAGGTCAGCGGCACCAACAACACTCCGGCCAACAGCCCCACCGTCAGGGTCACCAACGCGCCGGTAGCGTTCACCCGCCGCGAAAAACGCCCCACCAAATAACACACCCCCACACTGCTGAAAAGATACGCCCCCGTCTTCAGGATGAGCGGATAAATGAGCCCCAGATGCTCGATCCACGGCGCCGCGATCACGCCCCACACCAGCACCACACCCGCCGCGATCCGCCCGACCAGCAGCGCCTTCCGCTCGCTCACCTTTCGATCCAGCAGCGGATAGATCTCGATCGTGAACACCGAGCTCAACGAGATGAGTCCCGAGTCGAGACTCGACATCAACGCCGCCAGAAAACCCGCCATCACCACGCCCGACAGGCCGACCGGCAACAGCGTCTGCACCAGCGCGGGATACGCCCGGTCGGGGTTGATCCCCGGCACCAGGTGCAGCGCGATCAACCCGGGAAACACCAGGATGAAGATCGCCAGAATTTTCAAAAACGCCCCCAGCAACATGCCCAGCTGCGCATTGCGCACATCCCGCGCTCCCAGCGTGCGCTGCAGCAACTCCTGATTGCTGCTCGCCCAGAAGATGCTCGAAAACGCCAGCCCCGTCAGCACCCCCGTGAACGGCATCTGCGCGTGGTCCATCGGTTGGATGAGACTGAAGTGTTCGGTCGGTATCGAGTTCATCAATACGTCCAGCCCGCCCACCCGGTTCAGGCCCAGCACCAGCACCAGCGCCGCCCCGAGAATCAGCACCAGCGAGTGAATCATCTCGGTGTAAACCACCGACGACAGCCCACCCACGATGGCATACACGCCCACCGTCAGCCCCAGCACGATCGCACACGGCAGCAAATAGGTTTCATCGACCCCGAAGATCTGCACCACCACCAGACACCCGGCGTAAAGCATCACCGGAATCGTCACCAAACCCATCGCCACCATCGTGAGGCAATAGATCAACTTGCAGCGCCGATCGAACCGTTGCTCCAGGAAACCCGGGATCGTGAAGATCCCCGTCCGCAGATACACCGGGATGAAAAAGATGGCCGAGATCCCCAGCATGAATCCGCCGATGAGCTGCGGATTCGCCGCCGCGATGCCGATTTGATAGGTCAGTCCCGACTGCCCCACAAACTGCACGCTGGAAATGTTGGCCGCGAACAGCGAAGTCCCGATCAACCACCAGCCAAACTGGCGCCCGCCCAAAAAAAATCCTTCCCGACTCTGCTGCTGCCGTCGCCCGATCCAGATCCCGAAGACGAGCACCCCGGCAAGGTAGGCGATGACAATAAGAAGGTCGAAAATCTGCAGCTGCATGCGGGCTTGGGGTGGAGGAGAAACACGGCGCGGCGACCGCGCAGGAAAACGGAGCGGACTCAACCAAGCCCACCCCGCGCTGAGAAGCCCGCATCCACCTCGCGATGTGTTTATTGAAACATCACGCCACGCGCCGCCGCCAACCTCACCATCGCACCGTGTTTCAATAATCACCACCGCGCGCTCCGCCCGCCTTCCCCCGCATGGCAGAAAGTGGCCCTACCCCTTTGCCCCGGTCTGCCATGACGCGCCCCAACATCCTCTTTTGCCTCGCCGACGACGCCGGCCTGCACTTCTCCGCCTACGGCTGCCGCTGGGTCGACACCCCCGGCTTCGACCGGGTCGCCCGCGAGGGCCTGCGCTTTCAACACGCCTACACCCCGAGCTCCAAATGCGCGCCCTCCCGCGCCTGTATCCTCACCGGCCGCAACCCCTGGCAACTCGAGGCCGCCTGCCAACACCAGTCCTACTTCCCGGCCAAGTTCACCACGTCCTTCGAAGCCCTCAAACACGCCGGCTACTTCACCGGCTACACCCAGAAGGGCTGGGCCCCCGGCGACCCCGGCACCGTCGACGGCCGCCCGCGCGAGCTCACCGGCACCAACTACAGCGCGATCAAAACCACCCCGCCCACCAATCGCATCTCCGACAACGACTACGCCGCCAATTTCGCCGCCTTCCTCGACGACCGCCCCGCCGACACCCCGTTCTGCTTTTGGTTTGGCTGCGTGGAACCGCACCGCGGCTACGAATACGGCTCCGGCATCCGCCTCGGCGGCCGCCAACCGTCCGACGTCGACGACTTGTATCAAATCTGGCCCGACAACGAAACCGTCCGCACCGACTTGCTCGACTACGGCTACGAGGTGGAGCACTTCGACCGCCACCTCACCCGCATGCTCGACCTGCTCGAAGCCCGCGGCGAACTCGACAACACCGTCGTCATCGTGACCTCCGACAACGGCATGCCCTTCCCCATGGTGAAGGGGCAGGCCTACGGCTACGCCAGCCGACTGCCCCTCGCCATCCGCTGGCCCGGCGGCATCCGCCAACCCGGCCGCGTGATCGACGACTACGTCGCCTTCACCGACTTCGCGCCCACCTTCCTCGAGCTCGCCGACCTCAGTCCCGCCGCCAGCGGCATGCAACCCATCACCGGTCGCAGCCTGCTGCCCCTCTTCGATTCGCCCCGCTCCGGCCAGATCGATCCCACCCGCAACCACGCCCTCATCGGCAAGGAGCGCCACGACGTCGGCCGGCCCGACGACGCCGGTTATCCCATCCGCGGCATCTTCCGCGACGGGCTGCTTTACCTGCACAACTTCGCCCCCGACCGCTGGCCTGCCGGCAACCCCGAAACCGGCTACCTCAACTGCGACGGCAGCCCCACCAAAACCGCCGTCATCCAATCCCGCCACGACCCCGACCAACACCACTACTGGCAATGGGCCTTCGGCAAACGCCCGGCCGAGGAGCTCTTCGAATTGGCGACCGATCCCGCCTGCACTCACAACCTCGCCGACGACCCCGCCTTCACCGAACGCAAAACCACCCTGCGCACCCAACTCTTCGCCGAACTGCGCGCTCAGGAAGACCCCCGCATGTTCGGCCACGGCGACGACTTTGATCGCTACCCCGTCGTCGATGAGGCCAGCGCCCATTTCTACGAACGCTTCCAAGCCGGCGAGTCCCTCAACCCCGTGTGGGTCAACCCCACCGACTTCGACTCCAGCTGATCCGCCCCGCCGCCGCCCATCTTCCCGACCTTCCCCTTGATGCTCCCTCAACCCCACCCCGCCTGAACCATGCCCCCCTCCACCCTCCTGGCCCCGCCCTCCGCCGCTTCCCCCAAACTCGAAACCATCGCCCAGGCCGCCGGCGTTTCCATCAGCACCGTCTCCCGCGCCCTGCAAAAAAACCCGCAGATCGCCCGCGCCACGCAGACCCGCATCCGCGACATCGCCACCCGCCTCGGCTACGTGCCCAACCCCTACGTCAGCACCCTCATGGCTCACGTGCGGCAACACCGCCCGCTGCCCTACCAGGCCAACCTCGGCTGGATCGATCGCCTCCCCGCCAACACCTGGCGCCACAACCCCGTCCAAAGCCAGTTCTTCGAAGGCGCCGTGCATCGCGCCGGCACCCTCGGTTATCAGATCGAGCGCGTGAGCTGCCTCGAGGCCGACATGACTCCGCGCCGCCTGCGCAACATAATGCGCGCCCGCGGCATCAACGGCGTGCTCTGCTCCGCCGACACCCCGGAATCGCGCCAGACCGTGCTGCCCTTCGATGTGAACTCCTTTGCCGTCGTCACCGTCGGCTGCCGCTTCACCAAACCCGACCTGCACTACAGCACCAACGACCAGTTCTACACCGCCCGCATGGCCCATCAGCATCTGCAGCAACTGGGCTACCGTCGGGTCGGCTTCGTCACCACCCGCGGCCTCGAGGACATCGTCGAATACCGCTTCACCGGCGGATTCCAGTCCGCCGCGCCTTCGCTCGGTCCGGAGCAGGCCGTGCCCGTTTTCTACACCGACGGCCAGCCCGGCGATCCCGCCTTTGCCGACTGGCTGCGCACCTACCGCCCCGACGCTGTGCTCACCACCTTCATGGTCGATTTGCTCGATCAGATCACCGCCACCGGGCTGCGCGTGCCCGAGGACCTCGGCTTCGCCGTGCTCGACTGGGATGCCCGCACGCCCCACATCGCCGGCGTGCGCCAGGACCACCGCCGCACCGGCGCGGCCGCCGTCGATGTGCTCGTCGCCCAACTGCAAAGCAACGAATACGGTGTCCCCGAACACGCCCGCGGCGTCATGATCGAGGGCGCCTGGCAGGATGGGCCCACCGCCCCGCCCCGTTGACCAACTTCACCGCTCCTTGCTCGATCATGTCTGTCCTCCCTCCCGTGTCCCGCCTCGCCTTCCTCCTGCTCGCCACCGCCGTCGCCGTCTCCGCCGCCACCACCCATCACGTCTCTCCGAAGGGTGCGGGTGAACGCGACGGCACCGACTGGAGCAACGCCCGCGCGTTCACCTCCCTGCCCCAACTCCTCGCCCAACTCACGCCCGGCGACACCGTGCTGCTCGGCAGCGGCCACTACCGCCTCGATCGTCCCTTGGACTTCACCGGCTCCGGCACCAGCGAAGCCCCGCTCACCTTCCGCGGCATCGATACCGGCGACGGTCTGCCAACGCTCCAAGGCTCCTACACCCCCGCGCCCGCCGAGCCCACTCGCGCCATCGTCGGCCTGCGTTTCCCGGGCGCCGCGCACCATTGGATCGTCGCCGACCTGCACCTGCGCAACTTCACCGTCGCCCTGCAACTGCCCCCGGCCGGCGACGATGCCACCACCCGCAGCCACCTGCGCTTCGAGAACATCGACGGCGGCGACGTCGATGACTTCTTCGTGCTGCAGAATGCCACCGACGTGCGCGTCGAACGCTGCGACGTCACCCGCTACGCCAAGAAAGGCTTCCGCTACGCCGATCACATCGAACGCCTCACCTTCGACCGTTGCACCGCCGACGCCAATGGCGGCGACGAAACCTTCCCCACCCGCGCCATTCCCAACGGCTTCAACGGCGGCGACACCGATGGCGAACCGCGCATCCGCCACGTCACCCTCATCGACTGCATGTCGCGCAACAACCGCTACGCGCCCCAGCTGCGCCCCTACTGGAACGGCGACGGTTTCTCCTCCGAAGAGGGCACCACCCACCTCACCTACATCCGCTGTTCCTCCTTCGACAACCACGACGGCGGCTTCGACGACAAAGCCGACAACGCGACCTACATCGACTGCGTCGCCATCGGCAACTCCAAGGGCTTCCGCTACTGGGGCAACAACGGCCTCTACCAAAACTGCCTCTCCGCCTACAACCGCGCTTGGGGTGGCGGCAACGCCTCCGACGGCCTCTGGGTCGGCAAACAACGCCATGGCAACCTCGGCGTCGCCCGCGTCATCCGCTCCACCTTCTTCATGAACGGCCAGTGGGGCCTCGAGAGTTATCAGGGCGGCCTCATCACCGCCACCGACTGCCTCATCGTCACGGATGTCGACGCGCCCCGCAGTCAGGCCGCCACGGCCAACGACACGACCCGCCTGGTCAACTGCACCGTGTATTCAGCAAACGGAGACGGCGGCCTGCGCGCCCCGCGACGCGACTGGCAGGGCGACCCCGCCACCGCTTTCGACCCCATCGACCCCACCGTAAACGGCTACCTCAGCACCGCCCGCACCACCCCCTCCAAGTAGCTGCGCTTGAGCAAAACGAAAGCGTGGCCCGCTCCACACTGCTACCGCGCCACCCCATCCTCCTCCGCCAGCGCGTAGACCCGAAAGTTCCGGTAACGCGCATCGGTCCACTGCATCTGCCGCAGCCCGATGCGCCCCGCCCCCAGCACCGGCCCGGCCCGCTCGCCGTCATCCGTGTAGTCAATGATGGCCCGGCCGTTGACCGCCAACCGCACCCGGTCGCCGTCCTTCACCAGCACGACCCGATGCCATCGCCCCGGCTCACCGCCGTCCACGACCCCGGCCGGTCCGTTGGCCAAGAGAAACGCCCCCCGGTTGCGTCGCAGGTTAGACACCCGCCGCACCTCGCCCGGCGTGCGCGCGAAATAGGAGATGTGATAGGCGTCGATCGCGCCCTGGGTGTAGCGCAGGAACACGCCGTCCCGCGCTGGCATCGACGTATCAAACATATCGATACCGTCGCGCCCCCGCGCCGCAAAAAACACGATGCACAAGCCTTCCTCGCCCAGCACATCGATCTCCCATTCCGCCCAAAACCGCTCGGGCCAGACTTCCGGACACCAATACACCACATGCCCCTGCGGTCCGTCGGGCCGCGCCGAACGCACCCGCATCCCCGTCTCGTCGTGAGCCACCACGCCCGGGCCTTCCAACACCCAGTCCGCCACGTCCTCCGCCGCCACCAAGCTGCGCTCATACCACAACCGCCCCCGCTCGGCCTCCGTTGGTGCCTCGCCCGGCGAGCTTACCCCCAGCAACGCATCCATGCCGCCCCGATGGCGCTCCCCCGCTTCCGCCGCCCAAGTTTCCGGTCCGGTTTCGCCTGACCACCACCGCAACCCCTTCACCGCAAAACGATCCGGCGTCAGCACCACGTCGCGCCCCGGCGGCATCGTCCACGCCGTCCCCGTGCCCGCCCCCAACAGATACGGCGTGCCATCGAGCCACACATTGCAGGCCCCTCGCGACCGATCCCAACTCACCGCCAAATGATGCCAGCCCGGCCCCGGCCACTCCGGCAAAATGACCCGCACCTCGCGCTCCCGCCGCCCGGTTTCCGGATGCAGCCACGCCGCCGACAACATCGCCGTTGATTCCCCCGCGGTGAACTCCAGCAGCAAGCCGTCGCCCACCTGCACGATCGGTTGACGCCACGACGCGGCCGCGACGCCCGTCCGATGCGCCTGCGGCAACTCCAGCCACAAACTCACCGCGCCGACTTCTGGCAAGGGCTCCGCGAGCTGCGTCCGTTGTTCGCCGGCGCTCGGTTCCGCCCCCAGCACCGACACCACCGAGACCACCACCAGCCACCAGCGCCACACCCTCACGGCGCCACCCTCAGGCGCACGTCGGCATCGCCCGTCCCGATCGTCGCCAACAAGCGCCCGTGCTCCGCGTCATGATGCCAGCTCAAGGCCCCCTCCACCGCGACCGGCGCCTCCGGCAGGTCGATCAACAAGGTCAAGAGCGCATGGGTTTCCCCGCGCACCTGCACGTGATGCCCGTCGGCGCTCACGCTCACCGCCACACTGCGGGTCTCCAGCCCTTCCCCGGCGGGTAACAATACCACGGTCTCCCGCGCTTCGCCCGGCACGATCCACAAACCGAGCCCGTGGGCGTCCCGCGCCAGCCCCCAATCGGCCAGGCCTTCCCGCAGGTCGACCGCGATCACCGCGCCTTCCCGCACCGCCACGGCGTAATGGGACAACGGCACCGTCCACTCGCCCGACTCCACCGGCGCGCCCGTCCACCAGTCCCGCCAGCGACCCTCCGCCGGCAGTGCCACCTCACGCGTGGTGTCGGCCGCAAACACCGGCGCCACCAAAATGTCGCGCCCCAGTCGGTGTTGCCACGTCTCGGCATCCACGTCGCGCAAGACCGGCTCGCCCGTCACATGTGACTCCCGCGCCAAGCCGAAGTAGTAGGGCGCGAGCGCCGCATGCCACTGCGCAAAGCGGCGGTAGACCCCCACCGTCTCTTCATCGTGCCACCACGGCAGGTGCGCCGTCAGGCCACCGTTGGCGCCGCCGTTGCTCATCACCGGGAAAAACGCCCCGAGCTGCGCGTGCCGAATGAGCTGCTCCTTCGTCGGCGCGATGCGTTGGTAGCCGCCCACTTCGTAATACAGCGTGCCGTAGCCGGCGCGCGCCGACACGTAGAGGTCGCGCACTTGTTTGCGCATCCCTTCCCACGTGCCGGTGAAATCGCCCGCCCAGCCAATCGTGCTTTTGCTCACCGGCGCCGCAAAACCGCCCTGATGCGAGAAGGGCCGTGCCACCACCACCGAATCCGGATTCCGCTGCCGCGAGACGTCGTGCAGGGTCGCATAATAATACTGCCGCCACGTCGCGCGCGGCAGCCGCCCGAGGAAGGTGTCGACATACTCGTCGGTGTAATCGTCCGACACGTCGACCTTCCAGCCATCGATGCCCAGCGCCGCCACCTGATCAAAACGTCGCGCCCACCACGCCACCGCTTCCGGGTGCGAAAAATCGATGAGCCGCCCCCGCCCTTTCCACCAGTCAAACACCCGCCCGCCGTCGACCGCGTAACCGCGCGCCACCACTTCGTCGCCCATCGGGTCCGCCTGCAAGAGCGTGTCCTTGCTGGTTTCGTTCACCGTGCCGGTGAGCCACATCACCACCTTGATGCCGCGGTCGTGCAGCGCGTCGACCAGCCCCCGGGGATCGGGGTAACGCGCCGGATCCCAATTAAAATCGTTGTAGGCCGTGGACCACGGACTGTCGATGATCACCGCCCCCACCGGAATGTCGCGCGCCTTGTATCCATCGACCAATGACAGGGTCGTTTCCGCGGTATTGCCGTTGTCCTCCCACACCCAGGGGCGAAAGGCCCAGTAGGGCACCGGCGGCGGATTGCCCGGAAACGGGGTCGGCGGCGGCAGCACCCGCCCGGCTTCACCACCCGTCAAACGCGCCCAGGCTTCGTCGAGCTGCGCCGCGTCGCCCCAGGGTTGCGCCCGCGCGAGGTCCAGCACCACGGCGGCCACATCCCGCCGGCCGTAGCGTTCAAAGCCGCGCGCCAGCCACAGCGCGTCGTCGACCCCGGCCACGCGGGCCGGCAGCTCGGGCTGCGCCAGCCAGGCATCGCCCACTTCGATCGCCAACTCGCGGCGCACCGCCCCGGCCACCAGCGGCCAATAGACCGCCTCCAGCGGAGACGCGGCGGTCGTGGCTCGCAGCTCGTCGTGCTCACTGTCCCACAACAATGCGTCCACCCGCGCCCGTTCGCGTTGCGCCGTGGCTAACCATTGCGCGCGTTCAGCGGCGTCCCGACTCCACTCGGCCAGCAGCCGCGCCTGCACCTGCCGTCGCGTGACGGCGATCACGTCGTCATCACCGGCTGCGCTCTCCGCACTGGCCGCATGAGCGCGGCGGGCCTCGGTCAGCCACGTCTCGCGGTCCGTGTGATCGACGGTTTCCCGCCACTGCGTCTCCACTCGCAACCAGTCGAGCAGGTCGCGCGGCGTCTCGACCGCCGCGACCACCGTCGCGAGTTGCAGCAACAGGCCCAGGGCCAAAACCGACCGCAGGCGGCCGGAGCGAAAAGGAACACGGGAAATAAGCATCGTTCAGCGAAAAGGCCCGGCCGGATGGGGAAGGAGGCAACCCCACCTCCTTCCCACCCTAACCAAAACCAGAGGACTGCGCCTTAGGTTAAAAACTGATCGTATTGGTCAGTGAAAAGACCCGGCCAAATACGGGGCGGTGGCGATAGACCACCCACTCGAAATCGGCCGCATCCACGTCGTTGATCGACGACACTGCGATGGGATCGGTGTTGTCGAAGAGGTTGCTCACGTTGAGCTGCACCTTCCACCGCAGGTCGCGGCCAAACTTGCGCTGGTAGGCCAGGAACAGGTCGGCGGTGAAGAGGTCCTCGCCTTCGTCGTAGCGGTTCACATCGAAGGCGCCGTTGGCCATCTTGTAGTAACCGATCACCGGCGCGCTGGTCCATTTGCCGGTGCCGCCGATGCTCAGACCCTTCAACACGCTGTCGCGATCGAAGGTGTATTTGCCGGTGAGGCGCACGTTGTATTCGCTGGACGGGAAGACCTTCACCTTCTCGCGGGTCTGCAGGAGCGCATATTGTTCGTCCACCTCGGTGAGGTATTCGGCCAGCGTCTTGTTGCGATCGGCCGGCGTGAGCGACTGATCCTGCGCCCGATAGAAGGGCATGCGTTCATCGTAGAAGGCGCGGATGTCGGGACCCACGTTGCGCTGCTCGTTGATGAGGCGCGAAGCCGACAGACGGAAGGACCACTGCGGCGTCGGGTTGCCGATGATCATCAACTCCTCGCCTTCGCCGGTGCGGTCCGAGGTGGTGTGGTTGCCGTTGAGGGCCAGGATGTTGGTATTCACCACGCCATTATCGACGAGCAGGTCCTCGATGATGGACATGAGTTTGATCGGCGTGTTGATGCTGTCGCCGTTGGTGATGGAGTTGAGCTCGCTGGTCTTGAAGTGCAGCAGCGACACGTTGACTTTGTCTTCGAAGAGATTGAGCCGCACGCCGATGTCGGTCGACTCGCCCGAAGACGCTTCGACGTAGTCGCCGTAGAGATCGCGACTGGTCGCGCGGGGCGAGAAGTTGGTGGCGTAGTTGCCGGTCAGGCTCAGCCAGTCGGTCACGTGCACGACCGCGCCGAAGTTGCGCGAGATGCCGTTGGTCTCTTCGGCCGGATCGAGGAAGGCCGCGTATTTGGTGCTGGTCGCACCGGCCGGAGCTCCCGGGACGATCTCCACCGCGTAAGGCAACTGCGTGACCGAATCCGTCGCCATCGGCGCCGTGGTGAAGTCGCGGTAATCGCGGCGCAGACCAATCGTGGTGACGATGCGATCATCCCACCAACGGCTCTGCACGACGCCGAGCAGCGTATCCAACTCATCCAAGGTGTGGTAGGCGGCCCAAGACTCGCGGCGCAGGAAACTCGCGGTGTAGCCGTCCTGCGAAAACCCGTCGGAGTAGTAGAGATCGCGGTAGTCGCTGGCGGCATACTTGCCGTTGGCCGGATCGAGGTATTCGCGCAGGTAAAAGGCGAGACGACCCGCGCGCAAATTGCCCGTGACCGGACCGTCGGGCGTGGCGGTCAGCGTGAGTCGACCGTTGTCCCACCATTCGTCGCGCTCGCTGTGTTCATACATGGCGGCGATCTGGTGCCGACCGAACCACTTGCTGATGCCCGTGAGGTCGAGCTCGTAGGAAGCGGTGAGGCGGGCGTCGGTGATCTCGATGCCGCGATCAATCCAGAACGGGCGCGATTCGATATACCATTCGCCCGGGTGGGTGTTGTCGCCAAAGTCATTGGGGTCGACGTAGATGTCGCGGCTCACGCTTTGGCCGGTGCGGTTGATCGAGTCGGAGTGACCGAACGAAAAATCGAGGTAGAAGTCGTCGGTGACGCGCTGCGTTATGTTCAGCTCGGTGATCTGCTGGTCGTTGTCGTTGATGCCGTTGGGACCGCCGCTCCAATATTTCTCCGGGTAGTCGAGACCGGTCGCGACCGTGTCCATGCGATTGTCGTTGGTGAAAATGTCATCACCCACCGCCGTGCGGCGCATGTTGCGAATGACGCCGTCCACCATGACCCAGCGGTCGCTGTTGGTGGTGGTGACGCCGGCGGTCGAAGCGCTTTGCCGATCGGACGAGCCTTCGAGCACCACTTGGTTGTTGGCCGGCACGGCCGTGACGAGCGGCGCGCCGGCGTTGAGCCAACGGGTCACGTAGTCATTGGAAAAGGCGCCGCGCGGGGAGGCGCGATGCGTCACGCGGTCTTCGTAACCCAAGGTGATCGTGGTCGAGGCCGTGGGTTGCCACCGCGCGGTGAGGTGCATGCCGCGGTCCTTCTCGTAAGCCGGCTCGCGGTAGAAGTCGCGGTCTTCCCAGAGGCTGTTGAACCGCAACGCGAGCGTGCCCGGAATGAGCACCTGATTGAGGTCGGTGGAAAGACGTTGGCTGCCGAGATCATCGGTCCGGTGCTGCACCTCGTAGGCGCTGCGCGCCAGCATGGGCACCTTGGTCGCGTAGTTGGAGGAACCGCCGGGGTTGCCCGCACCAAACAGGATGGAATTGGGGCCCTTGGAGAACTCCACGCGGTCCGAGTTGTAGGCCTCGTAGGTGGAGTTGAGATCCATGAAATTGCGGGTGGCGATGCCGGTCTTGAACCCGCGGATCTGCATGTAGTTGTAGTTCCAGATCGAGACCTCCTGACCCTCCGTGTTGTAGCCACCGGCGCCGTTGGGTTCGACGCCGTTGGCGAGGGCGGTGAGGTCCTGAATGTCCTGCACGCCCAGGTCGGAGATCAGCTCCGGCGTGAAGATGTCGAGCGGGTTGGCGAGATCCTTGATCTCGGTGTTGGTGCGACTGCCGGCGAGGGTCGAGTTGGCCAGATAACCGACATCACGATCGGCGCTGACGGTGAAGGGGTTGAGCACAACGAGGTTTTCGTCTTCCGGCGCGTCGGGCGTGGGATTGTCGACGCCTTGCGCAAGGACGCCCAGCGACCAACAACTCAGGCCGAGCACGGTCAAGGCGCGGACCTTGAGTCGGCCCGCAGGGGTGAACGGGGAACTACAGATAGGATTCATGGTGGGATGGAGGTAAGGTGAAAGGCGTCGCGCCTCGCTCGGGGTCGAGTCCCGCAAAAGGCGCGGCCAGGGGAATGCCCCAGCAGGCAGCTGCGCCCCCATCGAAACAACGTGGTCGTTTCGCAAAGCGTTGCGAAACGCGGCCACCCTCAGCGCACAGTCGGCGCGCGTGCCATTGGCGCCGTCGACCTTCGCAACGATTTGCCGTGAGGCGTGCTTTGGCCGCATCCCGCCCGGCGCTTGAGTGGCAACCGCCTCGTCCGCTTCGCCTCCCCCTTTTCGCCATGAGTTGCCCCTCCCCTTCCCCTTCGACGCATCCCCGCGCCCACCCGGCCGCCCCGACCGACGTGCTGCGCCGGATGCTGCCCGGACTGGACGTATCCGATTGGAAACTACACCCGGATGCCTGCGGCACCGGCGTCTTTCTCGCGCCCGCGGTCACTCCGCCACACCCCGCGGCTGCAGCGACGGCGACCTTTGCGCTGGGTCCCGTGGCCGGGCTGCGCCGCTTCACCGCGTCTTTTCGCTGCAGCCCCTTTTGGGTGCGGCCCACCGTCGGACTCGACATCGCCGAGGTTCCGCCGGGCACGATGTGGCTGCTCGCGGAAACCACCGCCGACACCTACGTCCTGTTCGTTCCTTTGCTGGGCGACCATTGCGCCTTCACCCTGCAGGGCGACGCCGATGGTCTGTCGCTGCACGCCGAAACCGGCGACCCCGCCGTGCCGGTCGCCGCCGAGGTGGGGTTGTTTGTCGCCAGCGGTCCCGATCCGTTTGCCTTGCTGCATCGCGCGGCCGAAGCCGTGCGCCGGCAGCAAAACCTCTCCCCCGCCCCCGCCGACCTGCCGGTGCCGGATTTCGTGGAGCTCTTCGGCTGGTGCACCTGGGATGCGTTTTACCACGAGGTCTCACCCGCCAAGGTGCTGGAGGGCTTGCGCGCCTTCGCCGCCGCCGGAGTATCACCTCGCTTGCTGATCCTCGACGACGGTTGGCAAAGCATCAAAACCGCGCCCGGCGGCGAAAAGGTGCTCACCGACTGGCAACCCAACGCCCGCTTCGGCCACGACCTCAGTGCGCTCGTGCAAACGAGTAAAACCACCTTCGGCATCTCCCGCTTCCTCGTCTGGCATGCGCTGACCGGTTACTGGGGCGGCGTCTGCCCGAAAGCGTTGCCCGCCTGCGCGCCCCGCCGCGTGCCCCGCACCTTCAGCCCCGCCCTGCTCGTCCAGGACAAGACCGGTGAACTCGCCAAGTGGGGCCCCGCCGTCAACGTGCCGAGCGCCGCCGCGGTCGCCGACTTTTTCGAGAACTATCACCACCACCTGCGCGCCCAGGGCGTCGATGGCGTGAAGGTCGATAACCAAGCGGTGCTGGAGGGCGTCGCTTCCGGCCTGGGCGGGCGCGTGCCCCTGTCCCGCGCCTACCGCCGCGCCCTGGCCGCTTCCGCCCAGCGCCACTTCGACGGTCGCGTGCTGCACTGCATGTCCTGCAGCCCGGAAGGGCTCTACCTCGGCCACGCGTCGCTCATGCGCACGTCCGACGATTTTTGGCCCGACCGCGCCGCCAGCCACGGGCAGCATCTCTACAACAACGCCCACGCCAGCCTGTGGTGGGGCGAGTTCATCCGCCCCGACTGGGACATGTTTCAATCCGGCCATCCGCGCGGCGGGTTTCACGCCGCGGCCCGCGTGCTCTCCGGCGGCCCGGTCTACGTATCCGATTCTCCAGGACAACACGACGCGGCGCTGCTGCGTCAACTCGTGCTCAGTGACGGCTCGGTTCTGCGTGCCGACGGGCCGGGTTGCCTCACCCGCGACCTGCTCTTCACCGATCCCACCCGCGAGCCCGCCTTGCTCAAGATCTTCAACCGCGTCGGCGACACCGGCCTGCTCGGCGTCTTCAACGCCCAAGCCCCGCGCGACGCGCAACCTGCAGCGACGGCAGCGTCACCGGCCCGCCTCACCGGCACCACCGGCGTGGATGATGTGGCCGATTTGGCCGGCGACGCTTTTGTCGCCTACCATGCCCGCACCCGTCGCCTCGTGCCCTGCGACCGCCACACGCGGCTGGAATTCGACCTCGCGGCCGGGGAGTGGGAACTCATCACCTTTGCCCCCGTGGTGGACGGCTGCGCCGTGATCGGGCTGGCCGACAAACTCAACAGCGCCGCCGCCGTCTCGTCCCGCCGGGACACCGCCGACGGCACCATCACCGAACTCAACCTCCGCGATGGCGGCGAGTTCCTCGCCTGGACGCCTCAACCGCCCGCCGCGGTGCACTGCGACGGCGCGACCGTGCCCTTCACGCACACGACCGACGGCGCCGTGCGCGCCCACTTGCCGACCGGAGCACCCCGCCACGTGATGCTGCGCTGGAGCTGACCCGGCGCCGCGGCCGCCCAACCACCCGGGCCCAAAAAAAGCGTGGTCCGGCGGACGCCGAACCACGCTGAACGTCGGATTGAAACGCCGGGGCGATCAGTCGTTGTCCGTGATCGTGAGGGTGGCGCTGGTGCCCACAGTGTAACCCGTGCCGGGCAGCACCGTGAGGATGGCCGTCTCATCGCCCTCCACGATCGAGTCGTTGTTCACATCGAGCACAAACTCGACCACGCCGCTGCTCGACAGTGTCTTGGTCGCGGGGATGGACACGTAGTCGACGCCGTTGGTCGCCGTGCCGCTCATCGCGATGTTCACCACCAGGGAGGTGCCCGGCGACGGCGTGGCCTTGAGGCGGAACTTGCCGTTGTTGCTCGGCTCCCCCGCCGTGCTGTCAACCAACGTGGCGTTCACCACGGGCGTGACGTCGTTGTCGACGATCGTAATCGACGCGCTGGCCGGACTGCCCACCGCGTAACCCGAGCCGGAAGTCACGGTGAGCACCGCGGTCTCGTCGCCTTCCACCACGTAGTCGTTGGTCACATCCAGCAGCACATCGAGCGTGCCGCTGGAGCCGATGGTGAGCGTGCCGTAGTTGGCGATGGTTTTGTAGTCGGTGCCGTTGGTGGCGGTCCCACTCATGGTCACGTTCACGGTCAACTGCCCCGACGGAGCGGGACTGGCCGTTAGCCTGTATTTGCCATCGTAATACGGCTCGGCGGCATCGTCATCGATGGCGGTGACGGTGATCGTGGGCACCGCCACATCGTCGTCGGTGAGGGTCACGGTCGCGCTGTCCTGCGTGCCGACGTCGTAGCCGACCCCGGTCGCAAGCGTCACCACCACGGTCTCTGCGCTTTCCACCGTGCTGTCGTCGAGGACCTCCACGTCGACCACGGCGGTGCCGCCGGTGCCCACGGACACCGTGCTGGCGATGGCCGTGTAGTCGCTGCCCGCACTCGCCGTGCCGCTCACGCTCAGGTTGACCGTAACCGGCGAGCTGGGAGCCGGCGAAACGGAGACCGTAAACGCCCCGTCGTTGGCCGGTTCGCCGGCGGCCGGATCACTCGCGCTGATCGTGGCGACCGGGCCGGCGCTGGGCGCGTAGAGACTGTAATACCCCTGGGTTGGCGAATAGACCGCGCTGTCGAACGCGTTGGCCGGGGTCCCCGTCCAGGTGCGCGAGGGCGCGGTGTATTGCGGGTCGACCGTGTAGCCCGCGCTCGCCTTGAAGCGGGCCGTATTGGTCAGGGTGATGTCGTTCGTCACCTCTTCGAGATTGGCGTTGGTCCAGACTCCATCGACCGAGAGGATCGAATCGGTGACGTTGATCTCGCCATTGTCGTAGGACTCCAGCGCCCACTTGTCGTTGTTGTGAAAGGTCGACAGGTAAACGTGCGCGACGCCCACGTTGCCATTGGTCTGCGAGCCCACCCACAGACCGTCGGAGGCATTGGTGCCGCCCCAATTTTTGTTATAGGCCGAGAGGCAGTTGATGTAGACGCCGTTGTTGCCCCAGTAGCGGAACCCCTTGGCGTTGCCGATGGCGACGCTGCTCACGTAGGTGACGTTGTCGGCCTTGTCGTCGAAGCCGCCATCGTGGTTGTCGAAGCTGTAGCAGCGGGTGTAGGTCACGTTGTAGGTGGCCTCCTCGGTGGAAAACCCGTCGCCGTTCCAGTAGGTGCCGGTCGACTGCACGAAGCGGTTGTTGCGCGCCACACAATCGATGAGCGTGACGTCGTGAATGCGGGGCTCGTCGTTGGTGTCACCGCCCACAAACCCCGCCGGGATGGACAAGGTCGGGAAGGTGTCGTCGCCGCCATTCGCGTCGGCCGAACAGGTGTCGAAGGTCAGGTATTCGATGTAGTCGGCGTAACGGAAGCCCTTCTTGCGGTAACGCACCACGTCGCAATCGATCAACGTCACCTGCGAAGCGTTGCGGATCTGGAAGAAGTCCATGCAGTTCTGCCCGTCGATGTTCTCAAAAACGAGGTTGTTGCGCAGCGTATAGGTCGTGCCGGAGAGATTCATGCGCACCGGAAAAGCGTAGTTCTCGATGCTGAAGTCCTTGAACACCCAGTGCGCCGTCGAACCGGTGAACTTGAGGAAGATGTCGGATGACAAGGCACTGTTGTTCACGTTGTAGGTGCCGCGAAACACCGGCAGACCGCCGCCGGTGTCGACGCCGAGCAGCGTCTTGGGCGAACCGGCCGTGCCACTCGAACTGATGTTCAGGACGGTGCCGGCTCCCATCAGGTAAGTGCCGCTGCCGATGTTGAGCGTGTCGCCGGCCCCGAGGGCGCCGACGGCAGTGACCAAATCAGAGGACGGAAAGGCATCCGCCCACGAGCTGCCGTCTTCGGCGCCAGCTCCGTTGACGGTGAGGTAATAGTCCGTGGCGTGCAGCGGCAGCAGAGGCACCGCCATCACACCAACAAGTCCGACCAGACGTCGGCGGACGGTGGGGATGAGTCGATTCATGGGATATGGGGGTTTGGCGAACGATCGCCAGGCCAAGAGACCGAGCGCCGTCCGCGGGGTAGGGATCGGTTCATCATCCGCCAAGTCGCCTCGGACGGATAAATGAGCGGAGTTCCCGCTGCACTCCGGGAGAGGGGCACACCGGGAGATGCAGCCGTGGGTCATCCCGGCCCCGCCCACAACGCCCCCAACCCGCAATCCGTTGCGAACCGCCCCACCCAAAAGGCGAGTCCACCACTTTTCGTGAATTTTCGTGCCTTTTTGTGGCTATATTCCACCCCTCCCTCCGAGTTCTCAGTGTCCCCTCCGTGACCCCTGTGTCAAAGACTCCCAGCCTCTCCGCCGCCTCGCCTCCATGTCCCCCGCTCAACTCCGCACCCTCGCCGCCGAAGAAGTTGCTGCCACCCTCGCCGATCTTCCGCCGGAGCTGCGCCCGCACGTCGACCGCATCCCCGTGCTCTACCATGACCGCCCCAGCGCGGAGATCCTCGGCGCCGAGTTTGAGCCCGACATCCTCGGCCTCTTCGTCGGCCCGCCCCACGGCGAGGACACCGGCGACCGCAACGACATGCCCACCCAGATCCTGCTCTTCCTCGGCAACCTCTGGGACTTCGCCGAACACGACCGCGAAATCTTCCTCGATGAGGTCCACGTCACCTTCCTCCACGAACTCGGCCACTACTTCGGCTGGGACGAAGATGACCTCGCCGAACGTGAACTTGATTGAATAACCCGGGTCCCAACCTCGTCAGACCTCCTGCCAATCGATGCGGCCTCCGCGCCGCCCCTGATTCCCTGTAGGCTGCGAGCTCGCTCGCGCTCCCCCAGACCCTTTCGCAATTCGACATTTCCAAAACTCCGCCGTCGTGCTTAGTTCCGTCACAGTCCGACCCGTTATGAAGCGTTTCCTCATCCTCGCCCTCATTGCCTTCAGCTTCGCTGGTGCCCTCCGCGCCGAGCGCAGCATGCCGCGCAAAGACTACGTCACCCGCATCGAATCCTGCGAAGCGATCATCCGCGAGTTCCAGGCCAGCGCCGACTACCAGATCCCTCAAGCCGTCCTCCAAAACGCCCAGGCCATCGTCATCACCAACCAGTTTAAGGCCGGCTTCCTCTTCGGTGTGAAGGACGGTTACGGCGTGATCATGGTGCGCCGCCCCGACGGCTCTTGGAGCATCCCCGCCATGCTCTCGGCCGGTGAAGCCAGCTTCGGCCTCCAGATCGGGGCCAACTCCGTCGAGACGGTCTACATTCTCAACGACGTCGACATCGCCCGCCGCCTCTACAAGGGCCGTTTCAACATCGGCGTCGACGCCGCCGCCATCGCCGGCCCCCGCGTCGCCGAGACCACCAAAATCAACCGCGAGATCCTCGCCGCCCCCATCCTCGTTTACACCAAGAAGACCGGCCTCTTCGCCGGCGCCACCGTCAAGACGGGCTGGATCGCCGCCAACAACGTCGGCAACCGCGCCTTCTACGAGACCCGCTACGGCCTCCCCGAAATCCTCTTCGGCGACTGGGTCGCCCTCCAACCCGAGGCCGAACCCCTCCACCAATACATCGCCCAAATCACCCAGTAAGCGATCAAACCACTCTCCCCCGCCCGGCCCCCAAAAAGGGCCGGGCTTTTTAGTGCCCCCCGCACATCTTTCTCTTTCCTCTTTATCTTTCTTCTGACGGCGCAACGCGCCGCCCAAAAGCGGTGGGTTCGAATTCCGGTCGTCGGGGATAAAGAGAAAGATAAAGACGAAAGAATAAAGACCGCCCCCCCCGTATCCCGTATCCCGTATCCCGCATCCCGCCCCCCCCGCATCCCGACGCATCCCGCCCTCAATTAAACCACGTCAGCGCCGGCCGCCCCAACGACTCCCGCAAGGTCGCCGCATCCGCCCACGTGCAGGTCCCGGCCTCCTCGTCGCCATCCAAAAGCGCGATAAACTCAAACTGGCCGCCCGCGTCTGCGCCCTCCCCCTCGCCCGCATCAGCACGCACCGACTCCTCCGCCCACACCCGCACGATCTCAATCGCCGGCAGGGTCTGCCGCCCGAGAATCTCCACCAGCGGGATCTCCAGCATGTCCCCATAACTCCGATACACCACTTCGGTGCACACCAGCCGGTCACTGCTGAAGAAATCGAAATCAAAATCATACGGTTTGCCCGCATGGGAAAACGCCCGCGCGATCGCCGTGCGTTTCTGCTCCACCGATAAACGCGGACGCAGCACCGCCACCGCATCCGCCTCACCGATCGAGTGCTCGATCGAGGTAAACACCACCCCTTCGCTCATCGCTTCGATCACCGCAAAGGCGTGTCCCGCCGCATCCGTTCCGGCAAACTCCGCCAGCTTCGCCGCCACCGCCGGATCCTCCGCCAGCCCCAGCGCCCGCACGTCCTCCGCCGTGCCCACATACAGCGCCGCGTGCGGCCAATACCCCGGCAGGAAGGCGTTCGACATATACCAGTTGCGCCGCTCGATCAAAATGTCCCCCGGCTGCAACAGCGGCTGCAGCCGCTCCAACAACTCCGGCGTCACCAGCGTCTTCCCCTCCCGCGGCGCCCGAATCTTCGCATCCCCGATCAGGGTCGAGATCGCCGCGCTCGCCCGATAATAGCTGCCCCCCACCGCCGCCTTCGCGTCACTCATCGCCGTCGCCACCTTGTAGACCAGGATGCGTTCACTCAGCGCCGCCGTCCGCGCCCCCGCCTCCGCAATTGCCGCATGCAACCGCGCCGCGACCACATCCTCGCCGCCCGGCCCCAACCCCACCGACTCCCACGCCGGCAACGTCTCATGATAATGCCGCCACCCAGCCTCCAACCACCGCCGGTGCGCGATGTTCGCCAGGTTGGCGCGGATCCGATCATACACCCCCGCCGGCACGCCCCAGCGCGGCTCCGCTTCATTCAGTTTCCGGATCGCGGTCTCACTGCCTTCAAAGGCCAACACAAAGCGCGCCGAATAATCGTAAACCACCGCCGCCGCCGCGTAGTGCAGCAGCAGCGCCCGCAACCGCAGCCGCTCATCACCCACCTGCGCATAACGCTGATACCGCCACACCGTCCGCAACAGCGCCTGCCGCAGCGACAGGTAACTCACCAACATGCGCCGCATCTCATCGTCGTCCTCCGGCCGATAATAACTGCGCTCCCCCGCGTGTAATTGCTTTTCGAATACTCGGAAGCGCGCCTCCAGGTCCGCCAGTCCGTCGATCACCGCCACCAGTCCGCGTTCATCCGCGCCCATCCGCTCCGCCAACACCGCCGGCTCCAACTGATGCAGCGCCGGCGCGTCCGTCTGCCGCCACTCCAGCGGCCGATCCCGCAGCAGCCAGCCACCCACCACCAGCGCCACACTGCTCAGCGCCGCCGCAATCACTCCACTCACCCACAGCGGCGGACGCCACAGCTTGCGCTCCACTTCCCGCCCAGCCGTCTCCGCGCCCGGAAAGTCCGCCGCCATCGCTAGCAACGCCTCCACCAACTCCGCCCGCTCGCGCCGCAACGCGACCACCCGCCGCCGCTGCAGCAAGAGTTTCACCTCCGCCCACCAGATCGGCAGCACCACCCGCAGACGCCGCCCCACCCAGATCGCGCACAGCCCCGCCGCCGGCATCAACGCCAGCCACGTCACCGCCACCCACGGCATGAAGTAGCGCAGCATCGCCACCGCCACCCCCGCATACCACAGCCCATACACCGGCACGCCCACCAGCACCCGGTGCAACGCCACCGTCACCCGCCCCGGATGATCAAACCGCGCCGCCACCACCCGCGTGATCCCATGCGGCACGAGGTGATGCAACAACCCCGCCGAACCCAACCCCAGCGCCACCACCAGCCGCACCGCATCCCACGCCACCGCCACCAAACGCCGCGCCAGCGGTTGCCGAAAAAACCGCGCGTCCGCCGGCAACCCACTCGCCTGCCGCCGCGCCCGCCAAGCCTCCACCCGCGCCGCCATTGCCTCCGCCCGCGCCCGGTCGGCCCGATGATAGTGGTTGATCGCATCCGCCACCCGCTTGCGCAGCTTCAACACGCCTTCCACCCGCAGCCCGCGCCGCGCCGGCAACAGCCCTTCCACTTCCTCCAACAGCGGTTCCCACTGCGCCTCCTCGAGGTGCACCACCACGTCCTTCAGCGCCGCATCGATCACCGGCGTGAGCGCCCGCATCGCCGCCCGCCCGTCGCCCTCGTGCTCGGCCAACAAGGCATCCACCTCGATCGCCGCGCCCACCTGAATCCACACCGCCGTGCGAAAGCGTTCCTTGCGCTCGTAGTTGATGCCCACCGGCACCACCCGCAGGCCGCGCACGCCCGCCTCCACCGCCGCCATGGCCATGCGCGCCGCGCCCGATCGCACCAACGCCACCTGCACGTCGTCGTGACTTTTCCCCTCCGGAAAAATGCCCACCACCGATCCCCCCCCCTCGCCCAACGCGGCCGCCGCCTGCGCCAACGATTCCAGGTTCTTCTTCACCTCCGCGCGCCCGCCCCCATCGCTGCCACGATAGGCCGGGATCATGCCCAGCGCGTGCATGATCCGCCCAAATACCGGCATCGTAAACAGCGGCGCCTTCGCCATCAGCCGCACCGGCCGTCGCGCGGCCACCCCCAGCAGCACCGGATCGAGCAACGAGTTGGGATGATTCGCCACCAACAGCACCGGCCCGTCCTCCGGCACCGCGCCGGTCACCTCGATGCGCGGATAATAAAAACGCGCTACACCATGCACCAACCCCCGCGCCATACGACCCAGCCAGGAGGTGCCTGCCCCCGCGCTCATACCGTCCCCTCCACCGAACCTTCCAGATGTGTGATCAGCGCCGCCAACACCGTGTCGCTCACCAACGCCTGCACGCCCGCGCGATCCATTTCCGGACACTCCACCCGACCGCTCAACTCGAGCCATTGCCCATCCGCCAAACGTTCCGCCAACGCCCACCACGCATACGGCACCTCGACCTTTTCCGCCGGCCACGGCTCCGCGTAACCCGTCGTCGCCACCGCGATGTCCGCCTCAAACAACAACGCCGCCCCCCGTGCCATCTGCCGCGCCACCTCGTCGCTCACGCAATTGCACGCCGCCGCCGACTCCCGGTGCACCCCCAAATGCCGCACCTTCTGTTCGAGCGTGTAGGCCGTGATCCCCCCGCGAAAAAACACCGACGCTCCCGACAGCGAACCAACCCGCGCCTGCACCCCCCCCGAGGTCAAACTCTCCGCCACCGCCAACCCCATCCCCGGCCGGCCCGCCATCAACGATTTAAGAGGAAGCAAATCCAACACACCCCCAACACTGACGCCATCCCGACTCCCTGAAAAAGCACAAAACAACCCCCAACAAGTAGCAACGGACCTGTCGGCCGTTCCCCTGCCCCTCCGCCGTTGCCCCTCCGCCGTTGCCTCTCCGCCGCTGCCTCAATCCTTCTTCCCACCCTTCGACTTCCCCTTCCCCTTCTTCTTCCGTTTCGCTTTCGCCTTCTGCTTTTTCTTCTCCTGCTTCGCCGCCTTCTTCTCCTGCTTGATCGCCTTCAGCACCTTCTTGCGCTGGTCCTTCTGCACGATCCACCCAAAGCAGTCCGGCGAACCGCAGCGGCACGGATGATCCTTCCAGTTCTCCCAATCAAAACCGTAGTCGTAATTCAGCTCCTCGCCGGCCGGGATATCGCGTAGCGCGCTGATCCAAATGTGCCCGCGCACATTCTCCGTCTCGCAGTTCGGATTACACGAATGGTTGATCAACCGCGCCGTGTTCCACGACACGTCGCCGTCGAGATCGTAGCGCTTGTTGATCTCAAACAAATACACGCAGCCATCGTCGCCCGCCTCCTGCCGCGCCACCCGCGCCTCATCACGCCGCTGCGCCTCGGCCTTGGTGATCTTCTCGCCCACATACTCGAGGATGCGCGTCTCCGCCGGAATGTCCTTCGCCGCATAAATCCCCGTGCCGTGCACCTGCGACTGCGCCACGCGAATCCACTCCGACGTCGTCGGCTCCGGCGTCACCTTCGTCTTCGCAGCCGCAGCGGACTTCACGGACGTCTTCTTTTTCGTAGCGGCTGGTTTTTTGGTCGTCTTGGCCATGGGGAAGGAAGCGGGGAACCGAAAGTCCGACACAGAGGCGCGACCGCGCGCTCACTTCAATTCCAAACCCACCGGACAATGATCACTGCCCATCACCTGCGGACTGATCCACGCCCCCTTCAACCGCGACGCCAGTCCGGCCGACGTAAGGAAATAATCAATACGCCACCCGATGTTCTTGCCGCGCGCCCCCGCCCGGTAGGACCACCACGAATAATGATCCGG
The DNA here is from genome assembly GCF_019679435.2 of Actomonas aquatica. NCBI lineage: Bacteria > Pseudomonadati > Verrucomicrobiota > Opitutia > Opitutales > Opitutaceae > Actomonas > Actomonas aquatica. The sequence continues at coordinate 4,286,770 of NZ_CP139781.1, read as the reverse complement.
TCCCGTCTCAAACTCCCGGAACGTATCCGTGAAGCCGCTCTCCAGAAACCGGTCAAAGCCCGCCCGCTCCTCCACCGTGAACCCCGGGTTGCCCACATTCGCCTTCGGCCGCGCCAGATCGATCTCCTTGTGCGCCACATTCAGATCGCCGCAAAACGCCACCGGCTTCTTCGCCTCCAGCCCCTTCAGGTAGTTGCAGAAATCAACATCCCAGCGCTCCCGATACGGCAGCCGCACCAGCCCGTGCTGCGCGTTGGGCACATAGACATTCACCAGATAAAAATCCTCAAACTCGACCGTTAGCGTGCGCCCCTCCTGGTCGTGCTCCTCGATGCCGATGCCCTCCGTCACGCTCAACGGCTTCGCCTTGCTGTCCTTGGTGAAGACCGCCGTGCCGCTGTAGCCCTTCTTCTTCGCCGCGCTGAAAGCCACCGAGTAACCCTTCGGCCACTCCACGTGCGCCACGTCCCCCGGATGACACTTCGTCTCCTGCAGGCACAGCACGTCCGGCTTCTCCGCCGCAAAAAACTCCAAAAACCCCTTACCCAACACCGCCCGCAGGCCATTCACATTCCAAGAAACCAATTTCATCGCGCGCATGCTCACGCCCCGCCGCCAATAATCAACCCCCGGCTGCCAACCCGCTCTTTCTTCTTTCTCTTTATCTTTATCTTTCTCCCCGCCACCTCGCTCCCCACACTCCCCCCCCTCCCCATGAGCACGCTCCTCCTCATCGACGACGACGAAAACCTGCGCGGCATGCTCGAAGAGCTCCTCCTCGGCGAAGGCCACCGCGTCATCACCGCCGCCGACGGCGAACAAGGCGTCCGCCTCGCCCGCGCCCACCGGCCCGACCTCATCGTCTCCGACGTGCGCATGCCCGGCCTCGACGGCCACGCCGCACTCGCCCAGCTCCGCCAGTCCCCCGGCCTCGAACACACCCCCGTCATTCTCATGACCGGCGAAGCCGACCTGCCCGACATGCGCAAAGGCATGGACCTCGGTGCCGACGACTACCTCGCCAAACCCGTCGAACACGCCACCCTCCTGCGCACCGTCGACCAGCACCTCAAGCGTCAGGCCCAGCGCGAAGCCGCCGCCTCCGCCGAGCTCCAGACCCTGCGTCGCAACCTCGACGCCCTCCTCCCGCCCGACCTCGTTGAACCCCTCCACGAAATCGTCGGCTGCGCCTCCGTCCTCGAAGTCGACGCCCAGATCATGCCCCCCGCCGACGTGAAGGAATTCGCCGGCAACATCCTCGCCGCCGCCGACACCCTCAACCGGCGCTTCGAGAACTTCATCCTCTTTTCCCGCCTCGAGTCCGGTCAGCTCAAACCCACCGCCTCCGGCCCGGCCGTCTCCCTCGCCGACCTCGTGCGCCACGCCGCCGAACACGCCGCCCGCCGCCACCACCGCACCGAGCACCTCCGCCTGGACCTCGCCGACGTCACCGCCGCCGTCCCCCGCGAATACCTCGCCAAACTCGTCACCGAACTCGTCGACAACGCCTGCCGTTATTCGCTGAAAAGTGAACCCATCGACGTCGCCCTCGCGCCGACCACCGACGGTTACCAAATCACCATCACCGACCACGGCATGGGCCTCCCCGACCCCCTCCCCGCGACCACCGGCTACGGCCTCCGCCTCAGCGAACACCTCACCCAAGCCCTCGGCGGCACCTGGACCTTAGACAACCGCCCCAAACGAGGCTTAACCCTCACCCTAAGCTTCCCCCGCTAAACTAATCTTTCTCTTTCTCCCCGCCCCCGCAGCGGCCCTGCGTGCCGTCAGAATAAGGATAAAGACGCCAAAGATGTAGCAGCGGCCGTCTCGGCCGCTCCTCCCCGGCCCGCCATAGCTCCCAGAGCGAAGGCGGATGCCCCTCGGCCCAACCACCCAGCCACCCAGCTACCAGCTACCAGCCACCAGCCACCAGCACCCAGCCCCTAGCAACCAGCACCCAGCACCCCCATTTTGCGATTTGCCGCCGCCCGGCCGTTAGCCGCATCGTGACCCTTCGTCCTCCGATGCCTGCCTTTTCTCCCATCCCTCTCGGCCAGCCCATTCCCGATCGCCCCCACGCGGTCTCGTGCAGCCTGCCCACCATGCGGGACGTCATCGGCTACGAAGAAAAAGACCCGGCCGTCATCCAGCACCTCACCACCGGCTACCCCCGCTTCGTCGTCCACAGCTACAACCGACAACTGGCCGCCGTCGTCATCGCCGATCTCGAACTCGCCGATCACCAACTCTGGCTCACCTGCTCCGCCCGTGCCGCCGATGCCCTGCTCGCCGAGCTCGGCTCCGCCCACGCCATCCGCGTTGACCACGAGGGCCTGCACGGCATCGCCCACCCCACCGACCGCGACCTCGCCCGCCGCGCCAAAATTTACCTCCAGAACACCGGCGGCTTCCTCTCCTCCCGCGAAGCCGAAGACCGCCTCGCCGCCCGCGGCGCCCTCGCCTCCGTCGACCCCGAAACCCTCGCCCCGGCCGATACCGCCCTCGCGACCGTCACCGACACCCTGCTCGCCGCCTACCCCGGCACCGCCCGCCGCGACATCATTCTGGCCCCCTCGGGCATGAACGCCATCCACGCCGCCTGGTCGGCCCTCGCCGACCTCCAAGCTTCCCGCGGCCGCACCGTCTGGATCCAACTCGGCTGGCTCTACCTCGACACCATCGCCCAACTCCAACGCTTCACCGCCACCCCGGCCGACTACGTTGCCCTGCACAACGTCACCGACCTGCCCGCCATCGAAGCCGCCATCGCCGCCGCCGGCGACCGCTTCGCCGGCATCGTCACCGAAGCCCCCACCAACCCCCTCGTCCAGACCGCCGACCTCCCCGCCCTCCGTCAACTCACCCACGCCGCCGGCGGCCGCCTGCTCATCGACCCCACCCTCGTCTCACCGCTCAACGTCACCGTCCTCCCCCACGCCGACGTCGTGGTGAACAGCCTCACCAAATACACCGCCCCCGAGGGCGACCTCATCGCCGGCGCCACCATCATCAACCCCACCGGCCCCGACGCCGATTGGCTCCGCGCCCGCATCGAACGCCGCAGCGATCCCATTTACCAACGCGACCTCCGCCGCCTCGCCGCGCAGATCGCCGACTACCCCGCCATCATCGCGCGCACCAACACCAACGCCGCCGCCGTAATCGACTACCTCCGCGCCCACCCCGGCGTGAAAGATGTTTATTGGTCGCTCCACCCCGACTCCCGCGCCAACTACCTCCAAATCGCGCGCAGCCCCGAGCACCTCGGCAGCATCATCAGCTTCACCGTGCACGGCGACCTCGCCGCCACCTACGACCGGCTCCACCTCGCCAAAGGCCCCAGCTTCGGCATGGAGACCACCCTCATCTGCCCCTTCATCTACCTCGCGCACTACGACCTCGTGACGACCGAAAGTGGCCGCGCCGAACTCGCCGCCGCCGGCATCGACCCCCACCTCCTCCGCCTCTCCATCGGCACCGAACCCGTGGAAGACATCCTAGCCACCCTAGACGCCGCCCTCCCGAAAACCCCAAACACACCACAGCTGTAGCCGGGGTCGCCGACCCCGGTCCCCCCGGCCTCTCCGCCAACCCTCCCTCTCCAGCATTTCAGCCCTCCCCGCCCTGATCGCTCCGAGTCCTCTGTGTCTCCTCTGCGCCCTCTGTGTCCAAATCGCCGTGCCTCCCAGCCCTTCCGCCCAGCTCGCCATCAAAGCCGTCCCCAACGCCGCCCGCAGCGAGCTCGTCGGCTGGCTCGGTGACGCGCTCAAAGTGAAGCTCAAGGCCCCGCCCGTGGACGGCAAAGCCAATGCCGAACTCTGTCGTTTCCTCGCCGAGGTCCTCGAACTACCCAAAGGCTCGGTCACCCTGGCCACCGGCGCCAGCGCCCGCCAAAAACGCGTCGCCATCGCCACCCTCACCCCCACCGACCTCCAGTCCCGCCTCAACCAACTTGTCACCCAATAGGTGACACAATTAGCCTAGGCTAATTCTCGAATCTCGGCCGACGCCACCACCGCCCCCCCCACCGTCCGGTGGTCCCGCCTCAACCAACTTGTCACCCATCAGGTGACAAAATTAGTCTAAACTAATTTTTATCTCACTACAGGGTAATATCTTGCGCTTATAGACTACGAACGACCGCGTCACCCATTAGGTGACACAGCGCCGACCTCCAGTCCCTAGCATCCAGCCCCCAGAAACCCAGTCCCCAGCATCCAGCCCCCAGTCCCCAGCACCTAGTAATCCAGCCCCTAGCTCCCAGCCCCCACGAGCCTCGCCAGCCGCTCGGCTCGCGTCCGCCGCAGGAAGCGCCAGTTGAGCGCCACGGCCGCAAACACCAGGCCCGACGCTAGGCCGACCCAAATGCCTTGCGCGCCCCACCCGGTGCGCGTGCCCAGCCACCAGCCCAACGGCAGCGCCAGGCCCCAATACGCCAGCGCCGTGATCGCCGTCGGCACCACCACGTCACTCAGGCCGCGCAGCGCCGCGGCCGCGACTACCTGTGCGCCATCCGCGAGCTGAAACACCGCCGCCACCACCAGCAACGACGCCGCCAGCACGATCACTTCGCGCTCCGGCACAAACTGCGCCGCCAGCCAGTCGCCGCCCACCGCAAACAGCAGCGCAAAGGTCCCCATCACGAGCCCCGACATGACCTGCGCACTGCCCGCGATCGGCCGCAGCGCCTCAAACCGTTTCGCCCCCAGCGCCCGACTCACCCGCATGCTCACCGCCATCGAAAGCCCCAGCGGGAACATGAACGTAAACGCCGCACAACTGATCGCGATCTGGTGCGCCGCCAGCTGCGTCGCCCCCAGCCAACCCATCATGATCGCCGCCAGACCAAACGCGCCCGACTCAAACAACAAACTGAACGAGATCGGCACCCCCAACCCGAGCAAACTCCGCACCCGTTCCCACGCATAACCGCCCCACCAGCGCGTCGGCCACGCCGCTTGAAAATGCGTCGCCCGGCTCACCCACCACCAGATCGCCACCACGCCCAAGGTGCGCGAGATCAACGTCGCCCACCCCGCCCCCGTCAGCCCCATTGCCGGCGCCCCCAGCCGCCCGTAAATGAACACCCAGTTGAGCCCCACATTCAGGACCACCCCAACCAGCATAAACACCATCGGCATCACCGGCCGCTCCAACGACTCCGCAAACTGCCGCAGCACCTGGAAGCCCAAGGTCGGCACCAACGACACCGCGATCAGCGCGTAATACGGCGGCACCAGCGCCAGCACCTCCGGCGGCTGATTAAACAGATGCAACATCGGCCGCAGACCCAGCATCGCCCCCATACCCAGCAGCCCCGCCGCCAGACCGGTCACCACACCGTGCTTCAACCACTCCGCCGTCTGCGTCTCGTCTCCCCCGCCATGCGACTCCGACACCTTGACCGCCACCGGGATCAGCAACCCGATCCCCATCACAAAAAACACGCCCCAAATACTCCCGGCGAACGCCGACGCCGCCAACGCCTCCTTGCCCACGCGCCCGATCATCACCGCATCGGTGACGCTCATCAGCATCTGGCTGACCTGCCCCACGATGATGGGGCCGGCCAACCCCAGCGTGCGCTTCGCTTCTTGGACATAGGACGACATCAAACGTAAACCAACGGACCGTGCCCACCTGCGCGCAACTCCCATTCGCAACCATCCGCCTTCCGCCCGCCTCCCTCGCATCGACATTCGCCTCACCTCCGTCACACTGCCCCGCCGATGAAACTGAGCCGACCGCTCCTCTGGATCACCCTTCTCCTCATCGTCCTCGCCGCCGTGCTGCGTTTTAAACACACCCGCCGCGCCCAACCGGTCACCGCGCCCCACCATACGACCAGCGCCAGCCCCACCCACGCCCCCTCAACGGTGCCGACACCCGCACCGTCACCCATCATCGCCACACCGTCCCCTGCCCCCGCCCCCGCTCCGGCCGCCACATCCGCCGCATCCACCGCATCCACCGCATCCACTTCCGCCTCCGACCCTATCATCATCCAAGACGGCACCACCATCGACTTCTCCTCCGGCCAAGCCGTCATCATCGACTCGACCAACGACCCCCAACTCCAGGCCGACCTCGCCGAGATGCAGGCCGCCCTCGAGGAGCTCGAAGCCCCACCCTCCGCCAACCACCCCGACGCCCCTGCGCCCACGCCTTCCCCCCAACCCGCCCCCACGCCCTGACGCGACTTCGACGCTTCGGCCCCCTTACCGCTTTGCATTCGCCCCTCACCTGCCCAAGCTCCGCCCCCAAATGACCGCCCGACTCTCCCGCAGCCTGCTGTGCGCCGCGCTCGCCTTCGCTTCATCTCTGCTCTCCGTCACGTCCCTTTCGGCCGCCACGCCGCCGGCCGACATCGCTTCCCTCCGCGCTAAAGCCCAGGACGGCAACGCCATCGCGCAATATAACCTCGGCCTCATTTACGCCGATGCCAGCGAGCCCGCCTACGACCTCGTCGAAGCCTACGTCTGGCTCTCCCGCGCCGCCGCCAACGGTTCCCGCTCCCGCGAACTCGCCCTCGTGACCGAGCGCCTCACCGCCTCCGAACTCACCACCGCCCGCGCTCGCCTCGCCCGTCCGCTCAACGCCGACACCCCCACGGTCACCGTCACGGCCGCCCCCGAGACCCCCGCCACCTTCGGCTCCTCCGCCTTCACCCCCGTCCCCCTCGACGCCGACGACCAGGCCCTCGCCTCCCTCGCCAACGAACGCGACACCCTCGCCGCCCAACTCCAAACCGCCCAAGCCGAGCTCGCCCAGCTCCGCGCCACCTCCTCCGGCTCCACTGCCGAACTCCGCAAACGCGCCGCCATCGCCGAAGCCGCCCTCGCCTCCCGCGAGCGCGACATCGAACGCCTCACCGCCGACCTCGCCACCCTCCGCGCCGCCGGCCCCTCCCCCGCCGAGACCGCCCTCCGCCAAGAACGCGATCGCCTCGCCGCCGAAGCCACCGCCGCCGCCACCGAGCTCGCCACCCTCCGCGCCGCCAACGCCCGCCTCACCCAATCCAACACCCGCCTCGTCGAGGAATCCGCCTCCGCCCGCGACCAGTCCGACGCCGTCGATCAACTCACCACCGAGCTCACCCGCACCCAGACCCAGCTCCGCCAAGCCCGCGCCGACCTCTCCGAGAGCCAAGCCACCGCCGATCGCCTCCAAGCCGAACTCTCCGCTACCAGCAACGAACTCGCCGGTCGCGCCGACGCCTCCGCCAACCTCACCGCCGCCACCTCCCGCATTTCCGACCTGCTCAACGAGGTCGCCACCGCCCGCCGCCAAGCCGAGCAACTCCAGGCGCAAAATCAGGAAGCCACCCGCGAACTCGCCAACGCCCAAGCCGCCGCCGAAACCGCCGAGTCCCAACTCGTGCCCCTGCGCGAACAGGTCGCCACCATCCAGGCCGAGCGCCAATCCCTCGCCACCCAACTCGCCAACGCCCAAGCCCGCGTCGCCGAACTCTCCGACTCCCAAGCCGACCTCGGCAACGCCGCCGACCGCATCAGCGCCCTCCTCGGCGAACTCTCCGCCACGCGCAACGAACTCGAGTCCACCCAAGCTCAACTCGCCTCCACCCAAGCCGACCTCGCCACCGCCCAGGCGACCGCCGGCAACGCCGAGACCGACGTCGCTCAAGCCGCCCGCGAGACCGAGTCCCTGCGCCAGCAACTCGCCGCCACCACCGCCGACCTCGCCGCCGCCCGCGCAGCCCGCGCCGCCCTCGAGTCCGACCTCGCCGCCGCGCAGGATACCGCCGCCGATCTGCCCGCCGCCACCACGCGTATTCAGGATCTGCTTACACAACTCGCCTCCGCCCGCGACGCCAACACCCAGCTCCGCGGCCAGCTCGACCGCCTCGCCAACGGCCAGTCCGACACCGAGCAAACCCTCCGCGACCAGCTCGACGCCACCGACGCTCGCGCCACCGATCTCGCCACCCAACTCCAGGCCACCAAGTCGGAACTCGCCACCGCCCAACGTGACCTCACCACCAGCCGCGCCGCCCACGAACGCGCCACCGCCCAGCTCTCCACCGCCCGCCAGTCCGTCGACGAACTCACCACCGACCTCGGTCGCACCCGCACCGAACTCGCCCGCCTCACCCAGGAAACCACCAACCGCAACGCCGACCAAAAGGACGTCGCCAACGAACTCGCCCAAGCTTGGTCCGAACTCGAGGCCGTCACCGCCCAACGCGACGCCCTCCAAACCGAACTCGCGTCGACCCAGACCGATCTGAGCAGCGCCCGCGACGAACTCGCCACCACCTCCCGCCAACTCGCCCGCGCCCAGGACGCCGTCGCCAGCGCGACCGCCGAACCCAGCGCCGACCCCGCCGAGCTCCGCGACCTGCAGAGCAAACTCGACGCCAGCCTCCGCGCCTTCTCCACCCAGGAACGCGAACTCGCCCGCACCCGCCGCGAACTCGGTGAAGCCTCCGCCCGCGCCGACGCCGCCGACACCTCCATCGCCGCCCTGCGCGAGCAACTCGAGTCCCTCCAACCCCAGCTCGCCGCGGCCGAAGAAGACCGCGCCACCGCCGCGGCTGAACTCGCCCAGGTCGAAGACCAACTCGCCGCCGCCACCTCCAGCGCCTCGGCCGAGCAAAACACCCTCCAGGACGAACTCGCCGCCGCCCAGGCCCTCGCCGCCGCGCGCGCCGACGAACTTACCACCCTGCGCGCCGAACTCGCCGCCGCCGAACAGGTCCTCGCCGAGAACAACAACCTCCGCGAACAAGCCCGCCAGGCGCAGGACCAGACCGCCACCCTCGCCGCCCAAGTCGCCGAGCTGCGCACCCAACTCGCCCTCGCGCAGACCGCGCCCGTCATCGACCGCGCCGCCCCCTCGCGACCGACCGCGCCGACCGTAGCCAGCGCCCCAACCCCGGCCCCGGCGGCCAGCCCCGCCACGCACACCGTGCAGGCCGGCGACACCCTCTCGAGCATCTCCCAACAGCACTACGGCACCCCGCTGCGCTGGCGCGACATCCTCAACCTCAACCGCGCCGCCATCCCCAACCCCAGCGCCCTCCCCGTCGGCACCGAACTCCGCCTCCCGTAAGGCCCAAGGTTGACGCGGGCGTCCCGACCGCGTCGCTCCAGTGCGTCAGCTCCGCCCCCGCGAGGCAACGCAGCGCGAGTAAACTCGCAGCCTACCCCCGACTCCCGAACCCACACCGTAGGCCGCGAGCTCGCTCGCGCTAACGTTGCCCCTCCGCCCCCACTCCACCGCCGACCGCGTCCGGAGGCCACGGTCCACCTCAAACCCACTCCCAAGGTGGACGCGGGCGTCCCGACCGCGTCGCTCCAGCGCGTCAGCCCCCCCGCGGGGCAACGCAGCGCAAGTAAACTCGCAGCCTACCCTCAACTGCCGAACCCGCACTGTAGGCCGCGAGCTCGCTCGCGCTAACGCTGCCCCTCCGCCCCCACTCCACCGCCGACCGCGTCCGGAGGCCACGGTCCACTCCCAAGGTGGACGCGGGCGTCCCGACCGCGTCGCTCCAGTGCGTCAGCTCCCCCCGCGACGCAACGCAGCGCGAGTAAACTCGCAGCCTACCCCCGACTTCCGAACCCGCACTGTAGGCCGCGAGCTCGCTCGCGCTAACGCGGCCCCTCCGCCCCTCTCCACCGCCGACCGCGTCCGGAGGCCACGGTCCACCTCGAACTCACTCCCAAGGTGGACGCGGGCGTCCCGACCGCGTCGCTCCAGTGCGTCAGCTCCCCCCCGCGACGCAACGCAGCGCGAGCAAGCTCGCAGCCTACACTCTGCTTCCGAACCCGCACTGTAGGCCGCGAGCTTGCTCGCGCTAACGTTGCCCCTCCGCCCCCACTCCACCGCCGACCGCGTCCGGAGGCCACGGTCCACCTCAAACACCCAAAACCAAAATGAAGCAGCGGCCGTCTCGGCCGCCCCCCCTCACCCCGCAAACTGCGCCAGCACCACGGCCAGCGACACCGCGCCGCCGATCGACGCAAACACCACCGTCGTCGCCGCCATGCCTTCGTCGCCGCCCATCTGCTTCACCATCGTGTGCGACACCGCCGCCGTCGGACACGACAGGCAAATCAAGAGCACCAGCATCGCCGCCGCATCCAGCCCCAGCAACCGCCCCAGGCCGTATCCAAGCAATGGTGACAACAGCACCTTGAAGCCGGCCGCGATCAACGGCAGCCGCCGATTGCCCTTCACCGGCACCGTCATGAGCGCCGCACCGATGCAGAGCAGCGCCAGCGGCAAAGCCATCCGCCCCAGCGACTGCAGCGTCGTCAGCAACGCCACCGGCGGCGTCCAACCCGCCAAGCGCGCCGCCAGTCCGGTAACCGATGCCAAAATGATCGGATTTCGCACCACGCCCAAACCGATGCGCCGCCACATCCGCCCACCGACTTCGTCCTGACTCGCCAACAGCACCCACACCGCCACCGCGTTGTTGAGCAACAGCATCGGCGCAAAGGTGAGCATCGCCTGCCCGATCGGCACGCCCGGCACCGACAGCAACAGCGGCAGCGCAATAAAACTCAGATTCGACCGAAACGCCCCCTGCGTAAACGTGCCGCGCGCCCGCGCCTGCACGCCCAGCAACGGTCCGCCCCACCACGCCAGCACCGCCGTCAACGCCGTGCCGCCCAACATCGCCAGCAAGAGCGCCCCCGCACCTTCGTTGCCGCCAGCTCCAGTCACCAGCGCCGAAAACACCGCCGCCGGCAGACCCACCCAAAAGAGCAGTTTGTTGATCCCCGCCACCACCGGCCCGGCCAACATCCCGCCGCGCTGCAAAGCCGCGCCCAGCGCGATAATCAGGAAAATGGGAGCGAGCAGATTCAGGACGGCCACGGCCGCGCAGCATCAGCCAGCAACGACCGCGCGTCTAGGCGGGACTTTGCCCAACGGCACAATCCATCCCGGGCGGCCGCCCGCCCCTCCCGCCATCGGCCGCACTCACGGCGTGCGCATCGCCGGCCCGTAGAAGATCGCGTTGCCCAGCAAACGCATCGAGCCGAACCAATAGCCGCGAAACACCGGCAGGTCGGTCATCGCCACCACGCGGCCACGCCCCATCGGCGCAACCACCGCGGCGGCTTGCCCCGCCAGCTTGGCCACATCTTCGTCGCGCGCATAACCGGCCAACAGTGGTTCGTCGGCATAAACCAACGGCGTTTGATACGGCGACTCCGACGTCTCCAGCTGCACCTTGCCTTGACGGAACAGCGGCAGCACTTCGCTGCCCAGCCCGTAAGCCAGCGGATGCGTCAGATCGACGTCCGCCGCGAAGACCGTGCCGGGAATCAGCTTGGCACGCTCCAGACGTTCCCCTCGCGCAAAGGGTTGCCGCGGTTCGTCGGTCGACTTGCCGCCCGCCTCCCGCATGGCCAGCGGCGCCTTCAAGGTGTCCGCTGCCCACGCCGCCGCGCGCTCAAAGGTCACCAGCGTGCCGCCGTCGCGCACCCACTCGGCCAGTGCCGCCACCGCCCGGCTGCTCAACCCGCTGTAACGGCCATCGACCATCACAATCGCATCCAGTCGCGACAGATCCGCCGACGCTACATCGTCGAGCTCCAACAACAGCACCGGCAAACCGTAGCGCGTATCCAGCGTATGCCACACCGCGCCCGCGTCGTAAGGACTCAGCCCGTCACCGGTCAGCACCGCCACGCGGCCCGCCGTCGCCGTCACCAAACTCGGGCTGCCCAGATCCGGCCCATCCGGAGTGTGACCGCTGGCGAGCGCCACCACCGTCACCGCGTCTTCCGCCAGAATGGAATCGATCACCGCCTCGATCTCCGCCGCCTTGCTCGCCTGACGCGTCACCGGCACCAAGACCGAGCCTCGACTCAGGGTCACCGCCGCGTCCGCGTCCGCGCCCGCCGGCACCGCCTGAAACGGTTCCGTCACGATCTGCGACACGATCCCGGCCTGCCCCAGTCGTCCCAACGCCCGCGGCACGTCGAAGCCGTATCCTTCGATCAAATACGCCCGCACGCCGTCGCGCGAACCGACCAGCTCACCCACCGGGCGTGGCCCGACGGTCAGCGCCTCGCCGGCGAGCCCACGGGCGTCCCCCCAGGCCACCGTAGCATGCGGCAGGTTGAAGGCCAGCGGCACGCTCCAAGCCGAAATGTCGTAGAACGCCGTATCCGTAAATTCCCTACGATCGGTAAAGAGTTCCGCCAAAAGGCGCGCCTGCGGCTGCGCCGCCGGCACCCAGAGCGCTTCGCCCGCCGCGTAGGTGCGGTCGCCAATCTCGACGTCGCGTTTGAGCGCATGCACCTCGATCTGGTGCTGCGCCAGGCGCGACTGCAATTCCCAGGCGCGGCCACGGTCACCCGCCGGATCGATCACCCAACCGCCGATGCCACGCTCTTGGGCGAAGTCATTGGCGGTGGCGTAGAACTCGCGCTGATGCTCCAGCAGGTCGCCGCGCATCGCCACCGCCCCCGCCAGGGTGGAAAGCGAAGCGATGACTTGATTGCGAATGGTGAAGGCGAAGGGCATGTCGCCAAAATCCGTCTCCTGCACATGCCCGCGCGAGCTGGCCTGTTCGTAGAGGATGCCGAGCCCGCCCGTGAGGTCGGGGTAGACCGAGCCCTTGCCGACGTAGAAATCGTCGTAACCCTCGGCCGAGTAGAAGAACGAGCCCGCGCGATCGAGCGCCGCCACGTGATGCGTCGCCAGTTGCTCCTGCAGCTCATACACGCGCGCCGGCGTGGTCGGGTTGTTGCGCGAAGGCACGCCGGGCTGGAAGAAGAAAGTCTTGTCGGTGCCCATCTCGTGATGGTCGTTCATGATGTTGGGCAACCATTGGTGATAGCGGCCGATGCGCGCCTGACTCTCCGGATGCACCAGCGGGAACCAGTCGCGGTTGAGGTCGAACCAGTAGTGGTTGGTGCGGCCGTTGGGCCAGGGCTCGCGGTGTTCGCGATGGTAGCGGTCGGCCACCAGGTTTTGACCCCGATGGGTGTTGGCCCAGTGCGCAAAGCGCGCCACGCCGTCGGGGTTAAACATCGGATCGAGCAGCACCACCAGATCCCGTCGCGCCGCCTGCGCCGCCGGGTGCTCCGAGGCCACCAACCAATAGGCGACCACCATCGCGGCGTTCGCACCGGAGGCTTCGTTGCCGTGGATCGAATAACCGAGATTCACCACCGCTGGGCGCGCGCCCACGCGCCCAAGCGCGAGATGCTCCTCCCGCACCGCCTCGAGATCGGCCAGACGCTCCGGTGCCGCCACGATGAACTGCAGCAACGGCCGCTGCTCGTGGGTGTGACCATACACCTCGACCTTCGCCCGCGCCGGCGCGGCGGCGGCCAAGGCTCGCAGGTAGCTTTCGATCTGATCTGGGCGCAGATGCCACTCTCCCACCTCAAATCCAAAGTGCTCTGCCGGCGTCGGCACGCTCTCGTCGTAGGGCCCGCCGTCGGAGAGGAAATAGTCCAGCGGCTCACCCGCACCGAACAGCCGGGTCACCACACTCAAAGCCAGAATCAACCGGAAGTATCTCAACATGGGAAAAAAGACTGCACGACTCGGAGCATTTTTCAGCCCAAGATCCCAAAAGTGATCCGCCTTCCTGCCATGACCCGTTTTCACCGCCTCTTCACCTTCGGCCTCACCCTCACCTTCACCCTCGTGGGTCTCACCGCGCAATTCGCCCGCGCCGCCGACTCCGAGCCCGCCCTGCCCGACGGACTCTACGCCGCCTTCGACACCCCGCGCGGCACCATCACCGTAAAACTCTTCGCCGAGCGCGCCCGTTTGCCCGTGACCAATTTTGTTGGTCTCGCCGAAGGCACGCTCGGTCCCGAGCCCGGCCGGTCCTTCTTCGACGGCACCACCTTTCACCGGGTCATTCCCGGCTTCGTCGCCCAAGGCGGTGCCCCCACCGGCACCGGCGAAGGAGGCCCGGGCTATGAATTCCCCGATCAGTTTACGCCCGGTCTCAGCCACGACCGCGCCGGCATCCTGTCCATGGCCAACGCCGGCCCCGACACCAACAGCTCGCAGTTCTTCTTCACCCTGGCGCCGCAAGTGCGCCTCGACTACCTGCACAGCGTCTTCGGCGAAGTCGTCGACGGCCTCGACGTGCTGCAGACGATCGAACAAGGCGACACCATGAACGTGCGCATCCTCCGCCACGGCCCCGCCGCCGAAGCCTTCGCGACCGATCCCGCGGCGTTCGCCGCCCAAATCGCCGCCGTGCCCCACGCCGCGCCCGCCCACGTGGCCGACCCCGATGACCAACTCCCCGCCGCACCCGACTGGGCCCAAATCCTGGATAACAAACTGGCCAACCTCGAACGTTTCACCGGCGCCAAATTCCACGTGATGGTCGTCGCCACCGAGCCCCCCGACCGCACTACGCCCGAGCTCGCCGCCACCCTCGAGCGTCGGGCCGGCATCACCGACGAAGGCATCGCCGCCATCTACGTCGCCGACAGTCACCTCTGGTTTGTCCACCTCGGCGACACGACTGCGACCCGCCTCACGATCGACGACGAAACCACCGACCAAGCCCTGCAGCGCCTGCTCGCCACCATCGACGCCACCGCCACGGCCACCATCGCCGAACGCTACGGCGAAGACCCGGTGCCGCCCGAGCAGTCCCGCAAACGCCACCTCGACGCCTTCCTCGACACCCTCATCCCTTACCTCGTGCGCTAGCCCGATCGCCAAACGCGCGGCGCTATCCCGATCGAACATGAAACAAGGACAAGAAACCCCTCTGCCCCATCCCCGTGTTCTTGTCCGCCAATTCAAGGCCACCTCAGTTGCTACATGTGTCCTGCTGTCAGTGTTGCTCGGCTGCTCTCGCCCATTTCCCGAACCAACAGGGATCAAAGAATGGTCGCAGGTCTCAACCCTCGCGAAGGCCTTCATTCTAAGAGGCGATGTCGACGCGATTCGGGCGCACGCGGATGTTTCAGGCCTTCCTCCGAACGAGCTATCTGCGATCCATGACGCGTGGAAGGAATGGAACGGCGTATCGGGCGAGCTGCGTCACGTTTCTACCGCCGTGATGACTCCCGCCGAGTTCGAGACCCTCAAAGAAAGGGAGCACAAAGCGCTTTTCGGCGACCGGCCTCACTCCCTGCCGCCACCGAAGTGGAACACAGAGCCCGAAAAGCTCATCGTCTTCACCTTTGCGAGCAAAGATCCGACCGACAAAACGACCCAAGTTCGTTGGTATGCTGGGGCGTTTCAGCGAGACGGCCTGTGGTATTTCGCGAGCCGGCGGCCGTGAATGCCAAACGCCTTCCTTTCTTCGCCACCTATATTGGCGAGCGGCGGATTGGTAGCAGCAGATGGGACAGGCCGTGTAGTTATTAGCAGGAAGGAGTCTCCTCCTCGCTCGCGAAACATCCCCTCTTACGCCCAAGGGTCGAAGAGCACTTTGATCGCCTCCTTGCGTCGCAGCAGGCCCACCCCTCGCACGTAGTCGCGCAGTGGCAGCGTCGTGGTGATGAGCGCCGACAGATCCAGTGTGCCGGCCTCCACCGCCGCAATCGCCGTCTCCGCCGCCGTCCGGTTGTGGTCCCCGTAACCTACCAACGTCACCCCCGGTCCCCACATGAGCGCCCCGTCGTAGCGGATCGGGTCACGCACCACCCCGAAGAGGGCGACGGCCTGCCGGGTGCGGCGTAACAAAAATTCAACTACCGGGGCCAGCCCGGTGCAGTCGATCGCCACGTCCGCCGCCCGCTCGTCGTTGCGATCGGCCGGCCAACTCGCCGCCTCGCCGGTCTCCACGTGGGTCGCCCCCAACCGTAGCGCGAGTTCGCGTCGTTCCGTCACCGGGTCCATTCCGATCACCGCAGCGGCACCGTGATGACGGGCCAGTTGCACAGCGACCAATCCTGCTGGTCCCAACCCGGCGATCGCCACCCGGCGCCCTCGGACTCCACCAAGCTCCGCCAGCCGTTGAAAACTCACCTCCACGCACATCCCCAGCTCCACCGAGGCCCACTGCCCATGAGGGCGCTCGGCCGACACCGGCAACAGATCGACCGCCCGGAAGGTATTGAACTGAGCATAAAATCCCGGCCTCGCCTCGCCCGTGTCGCGCCAAGCCACGACTCGCTGGCCCACCCGAAGACTTGCCACCGCCGAGCCCACCGCCGCCACTTCCCCCACCGCCTCATGGCCGGGCTGACCGGGCAAATAGGGATAATGCAGGTCCTGGCCCGGAAACATCGGTTCACCGCCGAGGATGTGCAGGTCCCAATGCGGACAGGACGAGACGCCCAGCACTTTCACCAAAACCTCCTCTGGCTTCGGGGTCGGCACCGACGCCTCCGCCCACTCGATTTCACCGGGCGCCGTGATCACCAGCCGACGCATGGTTTGGGGAATCGAGACCGCGTTCATGCCGCACCTCCTTCCGCCGACCACTCCAACACCACGCCGAGCACCGGCTCACGTTTGGATGCGATCAACTCCCACGCCTGCGCCGCCTGCTCAACGGGGAAACGGTGCGTGATCAACGGGGCCGTGCGCAGGCGGCCATCACGCACCCAATCGATGGTGGTATCGACCCGCTCCCGCGTGATGCCCGCGACGAGATCAAAGGCGATTTCGCGAAAGCGGTAGCGCTGGATTTCGACGAAGCCTTCCAGACCATAAAAACCTGCCGCCACGATCGTGCCACCGTGCTTCAGGTGAGGCAGGTAGGCATCGAAAAGCCGGGCGTCCCCCACCGTGTCGACAAGCACCGCCACCGGTCCCGCTTCCAACGCAATGACTTCGTCGACGCCAAGCCCGGTGACCCTGAGCGCCTGCCCCGGTCGGTCTCCGCATTCGCGCCGGAATGCTGCCAAGCGATCCTCATGCCGACCGGTCATGATGACCCGCGCACCACGCTCCAGCAGCGTCTGGGCGGTCCATTGCCCGACCAACCCATCTCCGACCACCACCGCCAGTTCACCCGGTTCGATCCGCGGCCGCGATCCACAGTTGTAGCCCACCTGAGTGAGCACCATCCCGCTGTAAGCGGCCGGATCCAGCTGAGCCTCCGGCGGCAGACGGTGCACGAAGTCCTGCCGACACACCGACGGAGACACATGACCCGCATACTCGTTGTCGAACATGCCCTCGACCCGACTCATGATCGCAAAAACAAAATCACCCACCGCAAAGTCACGCACGGCGGCCCCGACCTGCCGCACCCAGCCGACTTTTTGGTAACCCGCGATGAGCGGAAACGGCTCCGGGTCATCCGGCTTGCGCGCCGTATCGCCGGCCAAACGCTCGCCGCGTAGGAAGGAACCCTCGGTGCCATTGCTGATCCACGAATGGGTGACTTCAATGACCACATCCTCGGGACCGGGCTCGGGGCAGCAGACCTCTTGGAATACAACAGTTCCGGGAGCGGTGAAGACAACGGCTTGAGCTTTCATGGGCAAGGGGGGGCGACCTTCCGATAATTCACTTACGAACTTCCCGAAGTGAATATTCATTAGGAAGTTAAGGGGCCCAGCAACCTACCGCCCGGTTTGAGCATCAGTCAACCTTTCCCAGCTCCGCCTCCGCGCGTTTGCCTTTCCTCGGCTCCTCACTCAACGTGGCCGATCCATGCGCGCCCTCCGCACCCTTCTTGTCCCCGCTCTCTTCGGTCTCGCCCTGCTCACCATCGCGCTCGTCACGCGCTCCGGTAAACTCGCTCGCGAGAACCCGGGTGCGCCCATCAACAGCGCCATGCGCGAAGCGATGAACATGATGACCCTGCCCATCGTCGATGAGGGCATCGTGAGCCAACGCTACCCCAAAGCCGAAATCACCCCCACCGGGCTGCGCTACCTCATCACTCAACCCGGCGACGGTCTCACCCGCCCCACCCGCGGCCAGGAGGTCTTGGTCCACTATCGCGGCTTCTTTCTCGACGGCACCCCACTCGACGACAGCTACAGCAAGGGCCAACCCTTCCATCTCCAAGCCGGCCAGGCGCAGGTGATTCCCGGTTGGGACGAAGCCATCATGGAGATGACCAAGGGCGAAAAACGCACCCTCATCATCCCCTACTGGCTCGGCTACGGCGAAAAAGGCATCAAGGGCCACATCCCGCCCGAAGCCACCCTCGTCTTCGAAGTTGAACTCGTCGACGTGCTGCCGCTGCGCAACTGAGCCCCGACACCCCGCCCCGCTCGTCGGGCGCGGCTCCGCAGCGCGTCTGGGTTGATTCCCTAAATCATTATAGGGTAACCCCTTCACTTCCTGGCAGTGGCTTTGAACTAAATTGCCGTAAATGCCTCTAATTGTGCCGGATCACTTTGTTAATCCGCCGCTTGCGCCGATGTTGTCGGCGTATGCTAGCGCTCATGCCACACGGGGTATGTTACGTCTGGGATCCGAGCCTGATCTGGCTGCACGCGATCTCCGACGGCCTCATCGCGCTCGCTTACTTTTCCATCCCCGCGATCATTTTCCTGCTCCTGCGCCAGCGGCCGGATTTTCCGTTTCGACGCATTCTGGCGTGGTTTGCGGCTTTCGTTTTCGCCTGTGGCCTGACGCACGTCCTCGAAGTGCTGACCATCTGGTCACCGGTTTATTGGCTGAGCGGGACGATCAAAGCCGTCACCGCGCTCATCTCCATCGGCGTCGCCTTCACGCTGTGGCGCCTGCGCCCGGTCTTCCTCCAAGCGCCGTCTCCCGAGACCTACCGCCGCCTCAACGAGGAACTGGACTCCCTCGTCAAAGAACGCACCGCCAGCCTCGAAGCCAGCAACGCCCGCCTGCGCGATGAGATCGCCCACCGCCGCCATGCTGAAGACAAGGCGGCCGCACTCAACCGCACCCTCGCGAACCGCGTAAGCGAGCAGCACACGCTGCTCGACCTGCTGCCCGTCGGCATCGCCTTCAAAACCCGCGATCAAGGCGTGCAGCTGATGCACAACCAAGCCTTCAGCGACCTCTTCGAGCTCTCGCTCCCGGCCATCGGCGAACCCGGCCTGCCCCCGCGTGAGCTGTTCGCCCCCGTGCGAAGTTTTGTCGAAGACCAAGAGCTGAGCTACGAGGAGCTGCCGCTCGTGCGCAGCTCCCGCGAGGGTTGCGTGATCACCGATGTCGAGCAGCGCATCATTCTGCCCAGCGGCACCAAGCGCACCCTGCTCGTCTCCGCCCGCCCCCTCACCGACGACGAGGGCAATTTGCGCGGCAGCGTCGCCACCTTCCAGGACATCACCCGCCGCCAGCAGGCCGAGTCCGACCTGCGCCTCGTCATCGAGGCTTCGCCCAATGCCATGATCCTGGCCGACCACCAAGGCCGTATCCAACTCGCCAATACCGAGGCTCATCGCCTCTTCGGTTACGAGCCCGGCACCCTCCATGACGCCTGCGTCGACGACCTGGTGCCGGACGGCCACCGCCAATCGCACCAACATCACCGCCAGCATTTCGCGGCGCATCCCTCCAAACGCGCCATGGGCGCCGGCGACGATCTGTTTGGCTGTCGCCGCGATGGCACCCGCATCCCGCTCGAGATCGGACTCAACCCGATTCACCTCTCCTCCGGTCCCGCGGTCCTCGCCTCGATCATCGACCTCACCGACCGCAACCGCTCCGAAGAAGAGCGGCTCCAGTTTGAGCGCTCCCTGCACGAGACCCAAAAACTCGAGAGCCTGGGTATCCTCGCCGGCGGCATCGCCCATGACTTTAACAACATCCTCACCGGCATCCTCGGCCACAGCTCCCTCATCCGCCACGACAACCCGCCTCCCGAGGGTGACCTGCTCGAAGCCATCGATCAGATCGAACTCTCAGCCGAGCGCGCCGCCGACCTCTGCCGGCAACTCATGGCCTACGCCGGCAAGGGCAAGTTTGAGCAAAAGGCCATCAACCTCAGCCACCTCGTCACCGAAACCGGTAAACTCCTCGAAGTCTCCGTCGGCAAGGTCGCCCGCATCCGCTACCGGCTGACCCGCAACCTGCCCTCCGTCATGGGCGACCCCACCCAGCTGCGCCAGGTGCTGATGAACCTCGTCATCAATGCCTCCGAAGCGGTCGAGCCGAAGCTGGGCATCATCACCGTTTCCACCCAGGTCATCGACGCTCACGCCAGCTACCTGCGCGCCCTTGATCTGACCAACAACCTCAAACCCGGTCGCTACATCACCCTCGAGGTGCAGGACGACGGCAAGGGCATGGACGCCGAGACCCGCGGCCGCATCTTCGACCCATTCTTCACCACCAAATTCACCGGCCGCGGTCTCGGTCTCGCCGCAGTGCAGGGCATCGTGCACAACCATGGCGGCGGCATTCGCGTCTACAGCGAACCCGACCGCGGCACGCTCTTCAAAATCCTCCTGCCGGCCGACGACGCCAGCACCGCCGAGCTCGCCCCTGCACCAGCCGCCGTGCCCGCCAAACCGCGACTCTCCGGCCACGTGCTCGTCGTCGATGATGAACCCGCCGTGCGCCGCCTCGCCGGTCGCGCCCTGCAACGTTTCGGCTTCGCCGTCGAGTTGGTCGACTCCGGCCCGGCCGCCCTCGCGTGGTTCGACGCTCACCCAGGGACCACCACCCTCGCCATGGTCGACCTCACCATGCCCGACATGGACGGCGACGAAGTCATCCAGGAGCTCCACCGCCGCCAACCCGAGCTGCCCATCCTGCTCATGAGCGGCTTCAACGAACAGGACATCGCCGAACGCTTCGGCAGCCGCCGACCCGACGCCTTTCTCAGCAAACCCTTCACCATCGAATCTCTGCTCTCAATGGTGCGCCAATGCCTGCATCTCGACGTCGACCCGTCCGCCGACCCCGGATCAGAGTCCGAGAAATGAACCGTGCTTTTTGAGCCAGACCTCCGCCTCTTCCCAGCGCGGACACACCTCGGCCACCGCCGCCCAAAAACGTTTGGAGTGGTTCATCTCCCGCAGGTGCATGAGCTCGTGATAAATCACATAATCGCTCACCCACGGCGGCGTGAGGATGAGTCGCCAGTTGAGCGAAATCACGCCGCCCTCGGTGCATGACCCCCAACGCGAACGCTGATTGCGCACCGCCACGCGCTTCACGTCCATGCGGGTCACGGCAGCCAATTCCCACGTGCGCGCCGGCAACTCGATCTTCGCTTTGCGCAGAAAACCCGCCTCCAGCGTCGGTCGCAGATTGCCCTCAAAGCGCGGCACGCGAAACAAATCCGCCCCCAGACTCACCTGCGCCGGCGGTCCCTCGGCCGCGCGGCGGATCGGCAACATCTCGCCGCGCCACAACAACTCCGTGCCGACGGACCACACCTCGGCCTGCCGCGGCCGTTTGCGCTGCCGTTCCCGCACGCGTTTGAGCCAGTCGGTGTGCTCCGCCACAAACTTCCGCGCCGCCCGCTCGCTACCGCGCGCCGGAATCGTCGCCACCGCAATCCCATCCTTGCGCAAGGTGAGCCGGTAATGTTTCGCCCGCAGGTTACGCTCATACACCACGATTTGCGGCGGCGCGGCGACCTCGGTCTCTTCGCTGACCAAGGTCAACGGCGGCGCCGTCACCGGAGGAGCCGCCGGGGCGACATCTTCGCGCGGCGTTTCCGGTGCCGCGACGAAGCCAAACAAATCAAGTTGTTCCGCGCCTCTATCGATAGCCCGCCACTAAACCCCATCCACGCCCGCCGTAAAGCCCGCGCCGCACAAAGGTGTCGGTCGGGAGCCTGGGACCCGGGACCGTCAGCACCGGCCGTAGCTGCGTTGGAGCAACGCGACAACGTGGCCCTGCGCTGTCGTCCTCCCGGGGTCACCGACCCCGGCTACAGCCACCCCCATCCGTGTCCTTCCGTGTAGTCCGTGGGCTAAAAAATCCGTGCCTCTCCGCTTCGCGCCCTTGGCGGTTATCTTCCCCCCAAGCCTGCCTCTCGGGTCCCGCGTTGACCGGCCCCGCATCACTTCAGCGGCACCAGTTCC
This sequence comes from Actomonas aquatica, assembly GCF_019679435.2. Lineage (NCBI taxonomy): Bacteria > Pseudomonadati > Verrucomicrobiota > Opitutia > Opitutales > Opitutaceae > Actomonas > Actomonas aquatica. The sequence goes on along the minus strand of NZ_CP139781.1, from coordinate 4,264,874 downwards.
CACGAGAGCGGCACGCGCTCGGCCTCGGCGTCTACCGTGAGCCAACCAAAACTCGGCGGCCCCTCATAACGCGGCGAGCTGGCCGACCCCGGATTCAGCCAACGCACGCCCATCGGATCGGTCTGGTCGCGCGGCACATGCGTGTGCCCGTGCAACATCACCTGAACCCCGCGCGGCGCCACCACCCGCGGGATGTGCTCCAAGTGAAACACATATCCACCGAGGCTGATCTCCCGCGTGAGCGGCCAGCCCATCCAACCATCACAGTTCCCCGCCACGATCGAGAGCGGCACGTTCAATAGCTCCAGCTCCACCACCGTCGAGGGATCACACACGTCACCCAGATGCCAGATCGCGTCCGGCCGACCGGCCGCAATCTGCTCCGGCAATCGGCTCGGCATATGATCATGAGTGTCGGACAGCACCGCGATGCGCATCCACCCAACTCTGCAACTCCCGAGCCATGGGGCGATGCGTTTTCCTCATGGACCCCACCAGATCTCCGCAAAGGAACGTAAAAAAGCCGCCGGTGGACTGTTCCAACCGGCGGCTAATGAAAGACTACTACAACAACTCAGGCTTCTTCGAGCTGCGCACTCACGTCGTCGCTGAGCTCTTCGTTGGAGAACACCTGGCCCACGTCGTCGTTGTCATCGAGGGCCTCGTGCAACTTCTCCAACGTGCGCGCCGTGCTCACCTCACCGACCGGCACGGTGTTGGTGGGGATGTAGGCGATTTCGGCGTTCTCCGGCGTGATTCCAGCCTGGTCGAGGGCCTGCGCCACGGCGTCAAACGCCGCGATCTCACAACGCAGTTCGTAACCTTCGTCGCTGGTGATCACGTCATCGGCGCCTGCTTCGAGCGCGAGCTCCATGAGCTGGTCTTCCGTGCTCGCGTCCTTCGCGATGAGGAACTGACCAGCGTGCAGAAACTGAAACGACACCGCGCCGCTGCTGGCGAGGTTGCCGCCGTGCTTCGAGAGGATGGAGCGGATGTCCTGCGAGGTGCGCGTCTTGTTGTCGGTCGTGCAACGGATGATGAACGCCACGCCGCCCGGACCGTAACCTTCGTAGGTGTTGTCCTCGTAACTCACGCCCGGCAGCTCGCCCGTGCCCTTCTTGATGGCGCGGTCGATGTTGTCGACGGGCATGTTTTCGGCGCGCGCCTTGAGCAAAACGGTGCGCAGGCGCGCGTTCATGTCGGGGTCGCCGCCGCCCGACTTGGCGGCGAGCGTGATGTCACGCGAAAGGCGGCTGAAAACCTTGCCGCGCTTTGCGTCGTTGGCGCCTTTCTGGCGCTTGATCTTGGACCATTTGTTATGTCCGGCCATGGGGTTTGATTCCTTTCGGTTTGCGGAGAGCTGAAGGGGGTGGAGCGCCGAATCCTGAGCGCGGTTTATTTCTTCTTCTTCGGCTTGGTCTTCTTGGGGTTCCACTCGGTGGACTTCACCGGCTTGGTCGGGTCGACCACTTCACCGGGATCCTTGGTGGTCTTGTTCACGATGACCTGCTGGATGATCGTGAAGACACCGTTGACAGTGGAGTAAAGCGCGAGCGCGGCGGCGAAGTTGTAACAGATCAACGTGAAGACGATCGGCATGAACTTCATGATCTGCGCCTGCGCGTTGTCCGTCGTCGGCGTCGGCGTGAGACGCATCTGGTAAACCATCGTCGCACCCATCAGCAGCGGCATGATGTTGAGCGGCAGGCCCCACAGGCGCCACACCGTGTCGGGGGCGGAAAGGTCAGCCACCCAGAGGAAGTCCGAGAACCGCAGTTCAGCCGTGCCCTGCAACATGGCGAAGAAGGCCACGAAGAGCGGCATCGTAATGAAAATGGGGATACAGCCGCCCATCGGGTTCACCTTGTTCTCCTTGAAGATCTTGATGGTGGCCTCGTTCATCTTCTGCGGGTTGTCCTTATACTTCTCGCGAACCTCCTTCATCAGGGGCTGGAGCTTGGACATCTTCTTGGCCGAACGGGACGCCGCCAGGGTGAACGGCAGGGTGATGAGCTTGAGGATGAGCGTCATCAGCACGATCGCCACACCCCAGTTACCAACCCATTCGTGCATCTTGACCATGGTGAGGTTGAGCATCGGTGCGATCACGCCGGAGAGCATCATCTTCGAGAAGAAGAACGGCGCGAACTGCATGACCTCCGACTGCTTCTGGCCGAACTCGCGCAGGCGGGTGTATTCCTTCGGGCCGACATAGAGCGTGCCACCCATCTCGACGGAACCACCGGGGGCGATGGCCGGCACAGTGTAGTTGACGACGCCGGTGATGCCTTTGTTGGGGCGGGAGCTGCCCGGGAAGGGCGGCAGTTCGACGCGGCGCGCGGTGGTGTTGAGGCCGACGGTGTCGCCGGTGTAGAGGCTCACGAAGAACTGGTTCTTGGCGGCGGCCCAGACGACGTTGTCGCCCTTGGTCAGCGAGGACTTCGGCGCGCCGTCCTTCAGGCCGATCGTGGCGAGGAACCCGCCACCTTCCATCTCGGCGGGTTTGGTGAAGGTCTCGTCCTCCCCATTCCACGACATGACGTTGAGGTATTGGCCGTAGTCGCTCGGCGAGACCAGCGAGGTGGTGCCGAGGTTGAAGGCGGCCAAGGTCTGCGGCGAACCGTTGCCGGAGAGGTCACGCATCGTCGTGTCATGACGAATCAAATACGGATCGGAGCCTTCGGTGTCGGTGCCGAGCGAGTAGCGGCGGGTGACTTCGACGCGGCCTTCCAGCACCGCGCGGAAAACGACCTCGGTGTCGGTCGCACTCACCAGACGATAGGCGGTCTTGGAACCGAGCCCCGGCACGTCATTGATCGCCAGTATCGGCTCGACGCGCGGCTGGTTGAACACGAAGGGCATGCCGCTCTCGAGGCGCGACTCGTAATGCTTGAAGGCGACTTCGCCGATCGCGCCACCGAAGTTGGTGAAGGACACGCGCAGGTAGTCGTTCTCCAGCGTGGTCAGCACTTCGTCGTCGTTGCTCTCGGAAAGCGCGGCAAACTCGGCGTCGGCCGGGGCACTACTCACCGGCTGGCTCGCGGCCGGCGTGGCTTGGTTTTCCGCCGTGGGCAACGGCGCCTGCGACGGAGCGACCTCCGGGGCGGGCGGCGGCGGCGGCGCAAAGCGCTGGCCGAGGAAAAGGAAGGCGAAAGCCGCTACGAGGAGCAGCACGCCAATGACTGAATTCTTTTTATCCATGCAGAAAGGGGACGAAACGGGACGGGAAAAGGGGACGGAGACGGGAACGAACGACCGAGGCGGCGAGCGGACCAACGGCTCAGCGAGCGGGGGCCTCGCGGATCACGCGCTCACACACCGGTCGAGCCGATGCAGTCGCGACCCGCGCCGGCCGCGGCGGCGGCACAGGATCGAAGCCGCCGGGATGCAGCGGCGTGCACTTGAGCAGACGCCAGATCGCGAGGGCCGTGCCCCGCAGCACCCCGTGGGTGCGAATGGCGCCCGCCGCATAATGCGAACAGGTGGGATGAAACCGGCAGCCACAAGCCGGGCCAAAGACCGCCGGCAGCACCGGCGACAGCGTCTTCTGATAAATCCGGATGAGCCCCAGCAGTCCCTGAGCGGGCAACGCTCGCAGGGCGGCAATCCATCGGGACTCTCGGGTGGCGGACATCAGACTTGGGAAAGAGGAAACAAAACGGCGCAGGCTTTTAAGAAAGACCGCTCGATCTCGGCATACTCAAGCTGATTGAGCGAGCGTCGGGCCTGCAAAATCAGGTCGAAACCGGGGGCCACCCGGTGCTGGTTGAGTCGAAAAACTTCGCGCAGGCGGCGTTTCGCGCGATTGCGCTGCACCGCATTGCCCACGGCGGCCCGGGATGCGACAAAGCCGGCGCGGATGGGCGCCAGCACGGCGACCGGCACGTCGGCGGTCGGCTCGGGCTGCCGGCAGGCCCACAAAACAAAACCGCCGCAATGATAGCGGCGGCCTTGGGCTCGCACTCGTGCGAAGTCGACCGGCCGTCGCAGGTGCGATTCGGCTCGGAAGCGCATGGTGCTCCGGCAGTTATGTTTGTCGCCGGTCGAGCAGTTGCTCAGGCGACGGTGAGGCGCTTGCGGCCTTTGCGACGGCGGGCGTTGATCACGGCGCGGCCACCGCGGGTGGCCATGCGGGCGCGGAAGCCAATCTTACGGACGCGCTTTTTGCGGTGTGGGCGGAAAGTCGGTTGCATGGTTGTAAATCGTTAAAAGGGTCGACTGAAGTGCCGGACACCCCCCGACGTGTCAAGGCACCATTCGCAAACCTTTCACCGCGTCGCCTCAATACCCGACGGCGTGCCCGTCTTTGCGGCTTTCGCTGGCGCCGATGTAAACCTCGTTCTCGGCGTCCCACATGATGGCCTGATATCCACCGTAACCGCCGAGATCGGTGCGCACGTCGTGCCGCTTCAGCTTCAGCGCCCGCAGTGTCTCCCAGGGAATTCCCGTTTCGAAATACACGTAGCCGCCGTCGGTCATCTGCGGGGTGTCGTAGTCCGTCGAGCCGCCGTGCTGCCAACGCGCGGCGTCGCCCGCCTCCTGCAGGTTGAGCCCGAAGTCGATCAGGTTGGTCACGATCTGCACGTGGCCCTGCGGCTGCATCGCCCCGCCCATCAGCCCGAAGCTCACCCACGGTTTCCCGTCCTTCATGATGAAAGCCGGGATGATGGTGTGGAAGGGGCGCTTGCCCGGCGCGTAAACGTTGGCGTGGTCGCGCGGCTCAAAGACGAACATCTGCCCACGATCCTGAAACCCAAAACCCAGCCCCGGCACCATGATGCCCGCGCCCATGCCCCGGTAGTTGCTCTGGATGAGCGAGACCATGTTGCCCTCCGCATCAGCCGTCGTGAGGTAAATCGTATCGCCCTCCTCCAGCGCCGGATTGCCCGCCTCGACCCGCGCCGCCGCCCGCGCCGGATCGATCAGGGCGCGCCGCTCGGCCGCGTAGTCATCCGACAAGAGCCACTCCAGCGGGATGTCGGAAAAGTCCGGATCGGCGTAAAACTTGGCCCGGTCCTCGAACGCCAGCTTCTTGGCTTCGATCATCACATGCAGCGCCTCGGGTGAGTTGCGCCCCATCGCCGCCAGGTCGTAACCCTCTAAGATCTGCAACATCTGCAGCGCCGCGATGCCTTGGCCGTTGGGCGGCAACTCAAACACGTCGTAACCGCGGTAGTTGACCGACACCGGCGTCACCCACGTCGAGGTGTGCGCCTCGAGGTCGGCTTTGCGCAGATAACCGCCGTGCTCGCGCATGAAGGCGTCGATCTCGTCGGCGATCGCGCCGCGGTAAAATATGTCCCGACCGCCCTCCGCGATCCGCCGCAGAGTGCGGGCGAGGTCCGGGTTCTTGAAAATCTCTCCCTTCTTCGGCGCCGCTCCGCCGGGTGCCCAGGTGGCAAAAGCCGCCCCCGGCAGGTCCTCGAAATAGCGCACGTTGCGATCCCAATAAAACGCGATCAGCTCGCTCAGCGGAAACCCCTCCTCGGCGTAGGTGATGGTCGGGGCCAGTAGACGCGCCATTGGCAGTTTGCCGAATTTGCCGTGCAGTTCATACCACGCGTCGACCGTGCCCGGCACCGAGATCGGCAGCACGCCGAAGGGCGGAATCGTGTCCCGGTCCAGCTTCGCCAACTCCTCCCGCATCTGATCGTAACTGAGCCCCAGCGGCGAACGCCCCGAGCCATTGAGCCCGTAAAGGCGCTGCGTCTTCGCATCCCACACGATGGCAAAGAGGTCACCGCCGACGCCGTTGCCCACCGGCTCCATCAACCCGAGCGCGGCGTTGGTCGCGATCGCCGCGTCCACCGCACTGCCGCCGGCCTTGAGCACATCCAGCCCCACTTGCGCCGCCAGCGGATGACTCGCCGCCACCATGCCGTGCGGCGCGATCACCTCCGAACGCGTCGCAAACGGCGCCCCCGTGATCCGATCCACCTGGGCCAGCCCCGCCACCAAACCCGCCATCACTCCGATTCCGCACCCGACCAGCAAACGTCCAGTTTTCAGCATGGGCGGGACCCTAGCGTCCGTTATCTCCCCGCGGCAATGACTTCATCCTTCATACTTCTGACTTCATACTTCTAACTTCCCCGCCTTCGCCTTTCCCCTGCTTCCCGCTTCCAGCCCTCATGAACGACGCCGAACCCGATGCCTTCGACTTGGCCACCGCCGAACCCGGCGAGGTGGGCATCGTGCGTCCCCAGGACTACACCAGCGCCGAGCCCTTCACGTTCGAGTGCGGCCGCACCATCCCCGGCTTCACGCTGCGCTACGAGACCTACGGCCGCCTCAACGCCGCCGGCACCAACGCCATCCTCGTCTGCCACGCGCTCTCCGGCGACCACCACTGCGCCGGCATCCACGGCCTCACCGACCGCAAACCGGGTTGGTGGAACAACATCATCGGCCCGGGCAAGGCCCTCGACACCAACCGCTACTTCGTCACCTGCTGCAACGTGCTCGGCGGTTGCCAGGGTTCCACCGGCCCGTCCTCCACCGACCCCGCCACCGGCCAGCCCTACGGCGTCAACTTTCCCATCGTCACCATCCGCGACATGGTGCGCGCCCAACACCGCTGGCTCACCGCCATCGGCGTCACCCACCTTCACGCCATCGTCGGCGGCTCCATGGGCGGCATGCAGGTGCTCGAGTGGGGCCTCAGTTTCCCCGACTTCGCCAGCCGCCTCCTCGCCATGGCCACCACCGCCCGCGAGAGTGCCCAAGCCATTGCCTTCAACGAGGTCGGCCGCCAGGCCATCCTGCAGGATCCCGACTGGGCTCAGGGCAACTATCCGGCCGGCGGCGGCCCCCGCGTCGGCCTCGCCATTGCCCGCATGATGGCCCACATCACCTACCTCAGCGACGCCTCCATGGACCGCAAATTTGGCCGCCGCACCGTCGCCGAACGGCCCCCCTCCGCCACCCAACCGACCGCCGCCGGCACCACCAGCGACCCCGATCACGCTTTCGACGTGACCTTCGAGGTGGAGAGTTACCTGCGCTACCAAGGCAAAGCGTTCATCAACCGTTTCGACGCCAACTCCTACCTCTACATCACCCGCGCCCTTGACCAATACGACCCGGCCGCCGCCACGGGTTCCTTGGAAAAAGCCGTCGCCGCCATCACCGCGCGCACCCTCGTCGTCGGCTTCACCAGCGACTGGCTGTTCCCGCCCGAGCAAAACCGCGCCATCGTCACCGCCCTGCTCCGCGCCGGCAAAAACGCCAGCTACGCCGAACTCGAAACCGACCTCGGCCACGACTCCTTCCTGCTCGAGTCCCCCCAACTCTACGACCTCGTCCGCGACTTCCTCGCCAGCTGAACCCAACCCTTTAAGCCCACGGAACACACCGACGACACGGAAGATCCTCCCTCCTACCCCCGATGAACTCACGAAACACCCCTTACGACACCCCTGCAAAGCGACCCGCTTTCGTGTCGTTTCGTGCCTTTCGTGGGTTCTCCCTTTCCGTGTTTTCCGTGTTGTCCGTGGGCCCCTAATTTCAGGTTTTCCGCGTTTCAGTTTTCAGCTTTTCGCCATGTCGCTCCGCTCCAACAAACGCACCGTCGACCTCCAGGTCATCACCGATTGGGTGACCGACGGCGCGCGTGTGCTCGATCTCGGCTGCGGTCGCGGCGTGCTCCTGCAGGAACTGGCGCAGCAAAAAAAGACCCAGGGCATCGGCGTCGACCTCGACATCGACAAGATCGGCGCCTGCGTGCGACGCGGCCTCGCCGCCTACCAGGGCGACATGATGTCTTTCATGGCGGAGTTCGACGACAACCACTTCGGCCACGTCATCTGCTCGCGCACGCTCGAGGAAGTTGACTCGCCTGCCACCGTGATCGCCGAAGCCCTCCGCGTCGGCCGCTCCCTCACCGTCGGCTTTGCCAACTACGGCTACTGGAAGAACCGCCTCGACGCCCTCCTGCGCGGCCGCAAGCCGCGTAATGACGTTTTTAATACAACGTGGGGCGAGAGCCGCCCAGCCAATCCGCTCACCATCGCGGACTTTGAAGATTTTTGCGCGAGCCACGGCTACACCATCGCCCGTCGGGTTCACCTGCGCGGCGACTGGAAAACCCCCGCCACTCGCCTCCCCAACCTCCGCGCCGGCTACGCCCTCTACGAGATCACCCGCTGATCCCGCCCCCGCACTTCGCCCCCACCCCACGACGGCTCGCCACGCCGAAATGTGCGTTTGTTGCCAAACGCTCGCCACGCGCGTCCGCTCGCTTGCGCCGCCTGGTTGACCCGCCAAGAGACGGCTTACCCCAAGCCCCTTTTCTTGCCCCTTTCGCCTGTGCTGTCTGCCCCGCCACAAGCCTCCTGCTCGCCCGCGTCCCCCCGCCTGCGACGGCTCTGCTTCACCCTGCCGCTGCTCCTAAGTCTCGGCGGACTAACCAACCCGTGCACCGCAGCCAACCGCCTCGCCGACGCCACCTCGCCCTACCTGCGCCAACACGCCGACCAACCCGTCGATTGGTATCCATGGTCTGAGGACGCCTTCGCCCGCGCCCGCGCCGAAAACAAACCCATCTTCCTCTCCATCGGCTACAGCACCTGCCACTGGTGCCACGTCATGGCCGACGAATCGTTCTCCGATCCCGCCATCGCCGCCGTGCTCAACGACGGGTTCATCGCCATCAAGGTCGACCGCGAACAACGCCCCGACCTCGACCGCGTTTACCAATCCTTCGTCCAGGCCCTCGGCTCCCCCGGCGGCTGGCCGCTCAACGTCTGGCTCACGCCCGACCGCCAACCCTTCTACGGCGGCACCTACTTCCCGCCCGCCGACGAAGGTCGCCGCCCCGGTTTCACCACCGTGCTCCAACGCATCGCTGGCGCCTGGGCCGCCGACCCCGACCGCCTCCGCGCGCAGTCGACCGACATGCTCGCAGCTCTCTCCTCCGAGCTCACCCCCGCCCCCGACGCCAACAGCGCCGACACTGTTCCCGACTGGCCCACCCTTCGCAACGCCGCCCTCGACCGTCTCGCCGAGCTGTTCGACACCACCCACGGCGGCTTCGATCCTGCCGCCAAATTCCCTGCGCCTGTCACCCTCGAGTTCCTCCTCGATCAACTCGCCTCCGCACCCATTCCCGCCGACCGCGAGCGCGCCCGCCACTTCCTCACCACCACCCTGCACGCCATCGTGCGCGGCGGCCTCCACGACCACGTCGGCGGCGGTTTCCACCGCTACACCGTCGACCCCGCCTGGCGCGTGCCCCACTTCGAAAAGACCCTCTACGACCAGGCCCAGCTCATCCCCATCCTGCTCACCACGTGGCAATACACCGACGACGACTCCTTCCGCGCCGCCGCCGTCGACACCCTCGCTTACCTCAACCAACAACTCGCCTTGCCGGCCGGCGGTTTCGCCTCCGCCGAGGATGCCGACGCCGCCCTGCCCGGCGACCCCACCCAACACCGCGAGGGCGCCTTCTACACCTGGACCGCCGCCGAACTCGCCGCCGTCCTGCCCGCCGCCGACCTCGACCTCTTCCGCCGCGCCTTCGCCGTCCGCGACACCGGCAACGTCGCCCCCGCCCACGACCCGACCGGCGAACTCGCGGGCAGCAACACCCTCGCCCTCGCGCCCGACTTCGCCCCCACCGCCGCGGAACAGGCCCGCCTCAACGCCTGTATCGACCTTCTCAATACTCACCGCGCCCAGCGCCCCCGCCCCGCCCGCGACGACAAAGTCGTGACGGCCTGGAACGGCTTCGCCCTCTCCGCCTTCGCCCGTGCCGCCCAAATCCTCGACGACCCCGCCCATCTCGCCACCGCCCAACGCACCGCTCGCTTTCTCCGCGCTCACCTCTACGACGAAACCACCGGCCACCTCGCCCGCAGTTTCCACGACGGCCAACGCGACGCCGTCGGTTTCCCCGAAGACTACGCCGCGCTCATCCAAGGCCTCATCGATCTCTACGAAACCGACTTCGATCCCACCTGGCTGGCCTGGGCCCGCGAGCTCCAAACCACCCAGGACGAGCTCTTCTGGGACGACGCCCACGGCGGCTACTTTGCCAACGCCGCCACCGACACCACCGTCGTCCTCCGCCTCAAGGTCGACCACGACAACACCGAGCCCGCCGCCACCTCCCTCGCCGTGCGCAACCTCGGTCGCCTCGCCGCCCTCTTCCACGACGACGACCTGCTCAACCGCGCCCGCCTCGCCGCCCGCGCCCTTGCGCCGACCGCCACCCGCGAACCCGCCGCCCTGCCCTCCTTCCTCGCCGCCACCGGCTGGCTCACCGGCGACGCCCAACAGGCCCTGCTCCACGCCGCCCCCGGCCCCACCACCGACACCTTTCTCCACCTGCTCCGCACCCACCCGCACCCGCGCCGCGTCACCCTGCGCATCGATGCGACCAGCCAAGCCTACTTCGCCCCCCGCGTCCCCCTCATCGCCGCCCTGCCCGACGAGACGCCGACCGCCCCTACCCTCTACCTCTGCGAAAACTTCGTCTGCCAACTCCCCGTCACCACGACCGCCGAAGTCCTCACTCTCCTGACACCCCCTCCTACCCCATGAAAACCTCCGCCCCTGCGACCCTGGCGCTCCTCGCGCTGACCCCGTTCGCCCTCCTCGCCGCCGAGGCCCAGCTCGCCTCGACGCCCCTCGCGCCGCGCTCCGGCGACGGCTCCGCCATGTGCTTCACCGCCATCCCCGCCGCCGCGTCCGGCCTCATCAATGAGAACCCCTACGACGATCCGGCCATGTGGACGACCGCCCACTACACCGAATTCCAAGGCGGCTCCATCGGCTCCGGCATCGCGTCCGGCGACATCGATGGCGACGGCCTCGTCGATCTCTACGTCGTCAACAAGGTCCGCCCCAACCAACTCTTCCGCCAGGTCGCGCCCTTCCGCTTCGAGGACATCACCACCTCCGCCGGTGTCGCCGGCACCACCGCCTGGAACACCGGCGCCACCCTCGCCGACATCGACAACGACGGCGACCTCGACCTCTACGTCTGCCAGTTCAACGCCCCCAACCTGCTCTTCATCAACGACGGCGCCGGTCACTTCACCGAGGAAGCCGCCGCCCGCGGGGCCGACCTCACCTCTGCCAGCGTCGTCGGTGCCTTCGCCGACTACGATCGCGACGGCCACCTCGACCTTTTTGTTCTCACCAACGTCCAACGCGCCGCCACCCACCCCGACGGCGAAGCCGACGTTCTCCTCCGCAACCGCGGCGACGGCACCTTCGAGGACGTCACCCTCGCCGCCGGCCTCGCCTCCGTCGACGAGCGCGGCCACTCCGCCTCCTGGTTCGACGCCAACGCCGACGGCTGGCCCGACCTCTACATCACCAACGACTTCGCCAAGCCCGATCACCTGTATCAGAATAATGGTGACGGCACCTTCACCGACACCGCCGACCGCGACCTGCCCGCCACCCCGTGGTTCGCCATGGGCTCCGATTTCGGCGACATCAACAACGACGGCCTCTTCGATCTCTTCGCCGCCGACATGGCCGGCACCACCCATTACAAGTCCAAGGTCACCATGGGCGACATGGGCGGCCTCGTGGACACCATGGACCGAATGGAAACCCCGCAATACATGCGCAACTTCCTCTACCTCAACTCCGGCACCGATCGCTTTTTTGAGATCGCCCAAATGGCCGGTGTGAAGAGCTCCGACTGGACCTGGTCGCCGCGCTTCGAGGACCTCGACAACGACGGCTTCCTCGACCTCCACATCACCAACGGCATGGTGCGCTCCTTCATCGATTCCGACCTCATCAACACCGCCCGTCGCCTCCACTCCCCGGCCGAGGTCATCCGCCTCATGAAGAACAGTCCGCCGCTCAAAGAGAACCACCTCACTCTGCGCAACGACGGCCACCTCCACTTCAAAAAGGTGCAAAAGGACTGGGGCCTCGACCACGAGGGCATCAGCTTCGGCTCCACCTTCGCCGACTTCGATCGCGACGGCGACCTCGACCTCGCCTACGTCAACTACGACGCCTCCGTCAGCCTCTATCGCAACGACAGCCCCGCCGGCCACCGCGTCATCCTCGAACTCGTCGGCACCTCCAGCAACGCCCGCGGCGTCGGCACCGTCGCCACCATCGACGCGCCCCAAGGCAAACTCACCCGCATGCTTTCCGTCGCCCGCGGTGTGCTCTCCTCCTCCGAACCCATCCTCCACTTCGGCCTCGGCGACACGACCACCATCCCAACCCTCACCGTGCGCTGGCCCAGCGGCATCGTGCAGACCTTCACCGACCTGCCCGCCGACCGCCGCTACACCCTCACCGAACCCACCGCCAACGGCACCACTCCGCCACCCGCCGTCGCCAGCCGCCCCGTCGACCACGGCCTGCTCAGCGAACGCGCCGCCGCCTTCGGTCTCGATCACGGCAATATCGAACAACCCTACAACGACATGCTGCGGCAGTCCCTCCTGCCCAACCGCATGAACACCCTCGACGCCGGTCTCGCCCTCGGTGACGCCAACGGCGACGGCCGCCTCGACGTGTTCTTCTCCGGCAGCGCCGGCCAACCCGGCGCCCTCTACCTCGCCGAGCCCGATGGCCGCTATCGCGCCGCCCCCGGCATCCAACCCTGGCAACACGCCGCCCGTTCCGCCGCCGAACACATGGCGCCGCTCTGGTTCGACCTCGATGCCGACGGCGACCTCGACCTCATCGTCTCCACCGGCTCCACCGAGTTCGACGCCGGCAACGCCAACTACCGCGCCCAACTCTACCTCAACGACGGCGAGGCCAACTTCACCGTCGCCCCCGCCGACCAGTTCAACCCACTCGCCGCCAGCTCCGCCGCCGTGGCCGCAGCCGACTTCGATCGCGACGGCGACCTCGACCTCTTCATCGGCGGCCGCGTCGTGCCCGGCGCCTACCCGAGTCATCCCGAATCCCAACTCTTCGAAAACCGCGACGGTCAACTCGTCGATGTCACGCCCGACGCCCTTCGCCACATCGGCATGGTCACCGCCGCGCTCTGGACCGACGCCGATGCCGACGACCGCCTCGACCTGCTCCTCATCGGCGAATGGATGGCCCCCACCGTCTTCAGCTACGACGGCACCACCCTCGCCCTCAACGACCGCGTGAGCGGCCTCGCCGAACACCGCGGCTGGTGGAACTCCCTGCTCGCCGCCGACGTCGATGCCGACGGCGACCTCGACTACGTCGCCGGCAACTTCGGCCACAACACCAAGTATCACCCCTCGCCCGATCATCCCGTCGAAATGTTCTACGGCGATTTCGAGGACTCCGGCACCTGCGAGATCGTTGAAGCCAAATACGAGGGCGACCGCCTGCTCCCCGTGCGCGGCCGTTCCTGCAGCTCCCGCGCCATGCCCACCCTCGCGCAAAAGTTCCCCACCTTCCACGACTTCGGCTCCGCCGTCCTGCCCGAGATCTACACCCCCGAAAAACTCGATGAGTCGCTCCACCTCCAGGTCACCGAGCTCGGTTCCGGTGTATTCATCAACCAAGGACAAGGCCGCTTCACCTTCGCCGAGCTGCCCCACCTCGCGCAAACCGCGCCCATCTTCGGCCTCGCTGCCGCCGACTTCACCGGCGACGGCCTGCTCGACCTCGTGGGCCTGCAAAACTTTCAGGGCCCCCAAGTCGAAACGGGTTGGTATAACGGCGGCCTGAGCGTCGTGCTCGCCGGCGACGGCCGCGGCCACTTCACGCCCCTGACGCCCCAACAGAGCGGTCTCGCCATTCCCGGCGAAGCCCGCGCCGCCGCCCTCGCCGATCTCGATGGCGACGCCCGCCCCGAGCTTCTCGTCACCCGCCTCAATACCACCGCGCAGGTTTACGCCCCGACCGCGACCACCGCGTCCCGCCCCCTGACCGTCCGCCTCCACGACCGCGCCACCATCGGCAACGCCGCCGCCATCGGCGCCAAGCTCACCCTCACCCTCGCCGACGGCTCCACCCCGGCCATCGAGTTGACCGCCGGGGCCGCCCACCTCGCCCAGTCCGCGCCGGTGGCCTACTTCAGCATCCCCGCCACCACCACGGCGGAGACCCTCACCGTGCGCTGGCCGGACGGCTCCCGCACCACCCACCGCGTCCCGGCCGACGCCACCACTCTCGATTTGGGCCGACCTGACACCGCCGCAAATGTCGCCCAAACTGGGGGAGCGACCCGCTGATTTGACAGCACCTCCCCCACCCGCGCAGCGTCGGGCCATGTCCGAGCATACCCTCGAACCTGACCCGGCGCCTGCGCCTTGCGTGCACTGCGGCATCCCCGTGACCACCCGCATCGCCGACCTCCCCGTCTGCGACGCGTGCTACACCGTCCGCGGAGCCTGCTGTCAGGAATTCGGCGAGGAGGATTAGCCGCTGACATTCGCGTAATTACGTAACGGATATACGTGCAAATTGCAGGGACCGGGGCTGGTGAACGTTTGGCGCGAAGCCTACATTGATAAGACGCCGTTATGTCCCGTCGTCTCCCATCGGCTCTGTTGCCACTCCTCTGCGCGCTCCTGGTCCCCGCGGCCCAGGCCCAGACGATTGGGTCCGGGGGTATTACCAACACGGATACATCGACCTACACCATCACCTCCAACGTGACCTTGGGCGCCAACCAGACCTGGGACGCCCAGGCCGGCGACATCGATGTGTCCGGCAACCTCAACGGCAATTGGCGCGCCCTCACCGTCACCGGGGCCCACGACACCACCCTCTCCGGCGACATCTCCAATCTCGCTTGGAGCAACGGCCTCACCAAGACCGGCACCGGCACCCTCACGCTTTCGGGCAACAACTCCTTTGGTGGCCCGGTTTCCCTCCAAGACGGCACCACTCTCCTCGCGTCCAATACCGCCCTCGGCGCCAGCACCTGGAACAACACCGTGCTCGCCAACGCCACCCTCGCCCTCTCCAACAACATCACGGTCACCGAGGGTAGCTTCAACATCGCCGGCCAGCTCCTCAACGTCTCCGGCGACAACACCCTCAACGCCTCCCTCACCCTCACCGGCAACACCACCTTCACCAGCCAACAGGACAGCCTCACCCTCAGCCAGACCGTCACGCAGGGCGACTACGACCTCACCCTCGCGGGCCCCGGCGACTGGAACGTCTCCGGCCAGGTCAACGCCAACAGCACCGGCACCCTCTCCCTCACCGCCAGCGGCCAGACCACCATCTCCGGCAACCTCAACGTCGGCGGCGGCCTCCTCATCGACAACACCGGCACCACCGCCATCTCCTCAAACCTCAACCTCGGCAACGGCGCCCTCACTATCCAGGGCGACTCCAACGCCACCCTCACCGGCGGCCAGGTCAACGCCGCCGGCGGCCTCACCATCGGTGGCAACGCCACCGTCGATATCGCCAACACCCTCAACCTCAGCGGCGCCGACATCACCCTCACCAGCACCGGCGACATCAACCTCTCCGGCGCCCAAATCAACGTCGGCGACATCCTCCTCTCCGGCGACGGTGCGACCACCTTTGGCACCCAGATCAACGCCGACTCCTTCGTGCAGACCGGCACCGGCACCACCATTTTCAACGGCACCGGCGACAACTACTTCGGCAGCGTCTCCCTTGAGGGCGGCACCGTGATCGCCGAACAGAACGGCATCGCCTTCAACACGACCAACCTCAACCTCGACGGCGTCGACCTGCAGTTTGGCGAAGACCTGCAGATCCCCGAGTGGACCACCGTCACCCTCACCGATGACGTCAACCTCCTCCTCAACGGCTCCACCCAGGTCTGGGACGAACTCATCATCACCGGCAACTCGGTCATCGATTTTGGCGGCGGCAACGCCAACCTCTCCATCGGCTCCATCACCATCGATGAAGGTGCCTCGCTCACCATCATGAATTGGAGCGAGGAGAACCTCGACGTGTTCAACGCCTCCATCGATCCCGACAGTGCGACCTCCGAGATCTCCTTCACCGGCGGCGGCAGCGCCTCCTGGGATCCCATCTCCGGCAACATCACCCCCATGACGCCGGTCCCCGAGCCGCGCACCTACGGCCTGCTCTTCATGGCCACCGCCCTCCTAGGCTACACCCTCCGCCGCAAATACCGTTCAGCCTAAATAACCCGCTCTTTAGTCTTTCTCTTTATCTTTCTCTTTCTCCCGCCCCGTGGCCGAGGCTTCCAGCCTCGGCACCCTGCCTCACCGCACACCCCCGCTTGCCTCACCGCCGCCCCCCCGTGGCCGAGCCTTCCAGCCTCGGCACCCTGCCTCACCGCACGCCGCCGCTTGCCTCACCGCCCCGCCGGCGCCCGCACCGCCACCGTCGCCAACACCTTGGGCACATACATCCGCGTCTCCGCCGGCAAGGCCTCCGCGATGCCAGCATAGTCCGTCGCGCCACGCTCCTTCAGCAGCCGCCCGACCCGTCCCGGCCCCGCGTTATACGCCGCCAAGGCCAACGGCCAGGACCCAAACCGCCCGTGCAGCTGCTGTAGATACTTCGCCGCCGCCGCCGAACTCTTCTGCGGATTCACCCGCTCGTCCCACGGCCGCAAGCGCAGCCCCATGTCCTCCGCCGTGCCGGGCATAAACTGAAACAGCCCCCGCGCCCCCACCGGACTGCGGGCATCCGGCTTAAACGACGACTCCACCTCCGCCAGCCATACCAGCCGCCCCGGGACCCCACCCCGCTCAAAGATCCCCTGCAACTCCGGCACCCAACGCTCCGCCCCCGCCGGCACCGCCCGCTGCCGCACCCGCGCCATCCACAACGAATAATGCGGCACCACCTCATCCGGCCGCTTCACCACCGGCTTTGATCCCTCCGGTCGCTCCGGCCGCAGCCGCTCTGGCGTCACCGCCCCCGGTTTCGGCTGTGACCGAATCCACTCCGCCGCCTCGATGTAATCCAAACGCTCCCGCAGCCAATCCGCATACGGCGCATACTCCGGCAGCGCCTGCATCACCACCAAAGCCGCCCGCGCCTCCCCGGCGTAGTCCGCCAGGTCCTCCAACGAGCCCTCCTGCAAAGCCGTCTGCAGGCGCGCCACAAACGTATCCACTTCCTCCTTACTCGGATACCGTAACTGCGCCTTCAGCTCCTCCGATGCATGCGTCTCAAACAAGGTCCGTCCCAATTCGTAGAGCCCCTCCAAATCAACCGCCGGCAGCTCTTCGGTCTCCGTCGTCTGCGCCATGCCCGACCTCAGCAGCGTTCCGACCGCCAGCGCGACCAGCGCGACGGCGCGCCGCCAGGCCCGGTTCCCGGAGCTCAACCTCGTGGCGTTTATCGAAAGGCGCTTCATGACCGGTTCCTCAAAATGGCTCATCCAACTCGCGGATTTCATCCCACAGCGGCTCCAAATCCCGGTCCGATTGCGCACTTTCATAAAAACTCGCGTCCAAGTCGATCGCGCGCAGCAAGCGTCGCCACGCCTCCTTCAAATCACCCAACAGACACGCATAACAGGCCAGGTTGTAGTGCAGCACCGCGCAGCCCTCGCCATGCTGCGGCTCGGCCTCCCGCAGCACCTGCTGCGCCTCGGCCACCTCTTCCAACTCGCGCAACGCGTAGGCCCACGAGATCCAGCCCTGCTCGTTCGTCGGCGCCACGCGCGCCAGCTCCCGCGCCACCGTCACCAGTTTCCGCCAACTTCGCGTCTCGTGATACAGCGCCACCCAAACCGTCAGCACCGGCTCCGTGCCCGCATCCTCCGCCGCCACCGCCTGCAACTCCGCGGCCGCGTCCTTATTCATGCCCAAGGCCAGATAACCACTCGCATATTCAATCCGTCGCCGCGTCGGAATCATCCCCGCCACTCAAGCTCACCCCCCTCCTCCCAAGCAACCCCCGACCCCGCATTTTCGCTCCCACTGCCCGTCACTCCACGCGAAAAACCGCAAGCCGCGTCGTGCTCAAATAGGCTTCCCACTCCGCAGCAATCCGGGTCAACGAATCATGCATTGGACACGGCTCTCCATTGCCACACCAAGTCGGTCCAAACGGACACATAATACCGGCATCGGCCCGCTCAAACTCCCGCACGATATCCAACAACGAGATCTCGCTCGGCTCCCGCTTCAGCCAATACCCGCCACCCGGCCCCCGCACCCCGTCCACCAAACCCACCGACGATAGCACGGTCAGCACCTTCGCCACCACCGGCTTCGGCAAATCCCGCGCCGCCGCGATGTCCGCCGAATTTAACTTCGTTTTTCCCCCGTCGTAACGCTCCGCCAGCAGGCTCATCGCTGCCACCGCTGTCTGGGCCACTTTTCCAAAACGCATCATAGGCCCGCCAATCTGGGGCAAAATTCGCGCATTAAAAGATAAAATACTCTCTTTTTCGGCTTTTGCTATTTGGAGCCTCCATGTGCTCATATCGGGCAATCCTCCCCCACCATGCCCCTCTACTCCAAACGGCTGAAATCCGTCGTGTTGCCCCTGCTCGTCGGAACGCTTGCCCTCTCGTCCGCTCGAGGCCAATCGACCCATTGGGCCGGCCAGCTCAACCTCAAGGTCACCGCCCGCTACGAGTCCGCCGAGCAGACCGGACTCAAAACCGCCAACGCCCTGACCGCTGGCACCGATCTCGGTTACACGGTCAGTTACGGCGACACTTTTAAAGCCTCCGCCCAGCTCGAAAACACCACCGCCCTCGACGCCGACAGCTACAACCAGGCCGGCCTCAATCCCGGTGGTGCCGGCAAGACGGTCATCGCCGACCCCGAGATCACCGAACTCAACCAGCTCTGGATCTCCGCCAAGTTTGACGCCGCCACCGCCAAGCTCGGCCGCCAGGTCATCATCCACGACAACGCCCGCTTCATCGGCAACGTCGGCTGGCGGCAAAATATGCAGAGCTTCGACGCCGCCCGCCTTTCCATTGCCGCCCCCGACAGCGGCCTCACCTTCGACTACGCTTACCTAACCAAGATCCTGCGCATCTTCGGTCGCGACCACGCCCAGGGCGAGTGGGACTCCGACTCCCACCTCTTCAACGCCTCTTGGAAGGCCCGCCCCGACCTCACCGTCACCGCCTACGCCTACTTCCTCGAATTCGACAACGCCGCCGCCAACAGCACCGCCACCACCGGCATCGCCCTCACCGGCAAACGCCCGCTCTACGACGACTTCAACCTCGTTTATCGCGCCGAGTTCGCCACCCAAACCGACTCCGGCAACACCCCCACCAACTTCGACGCCGATTACTGGTGCTTCGAAGCCGGCCTCGCGACCGCCCAGTTCTCCATCACCCTCGGTTACGAAGACCTCGGCGCCGATCACGGCATCGGCTTCAAAACCCCCTTGGCGACCGCTCACGCCTTCAACGGCTGGGCCGACCGCTTCCTCTCCACTCCCGCCACCGGCCTGGCCGATGCCTACCTCAAGGCCACCGCCAAACTCCCGGCCAAACTCTCCGCCACCGCGGTCTACCACGACTTCAGCGCGTCCGACGGCGGAGCCGACTTCGGCTCCGAAATCGACCTCACGCTGGCCCGCCCCCTCACCCCGCGAGTCTCCGCCTTGGCCAAACTGGCCGACTTCCACGGCGCCGGCCCGCAGCCCGATGTCACCAAATTTTGGTTACAAGCGGTCTTCACCTACTGACCCCGCCCGCCTGTGTCTGCCATCGCTCGCGTTTTCTCCGTGCTCCGGGCCCTGCGCCCCCCCCGCCGCTGGCATCTTGGCGTCATCCTGGCCCTCGGCGTCTTCGGTGGCCTTTCCGCCGTCACTTTCCACGTGTCCCGCGCCTCCTCCTACCTCGGCAATGATCCGGCCACCTGTGTGAACTGCCACGTCATGGCTCCCCAATACGCCACCTGGGCCACCAGTAGCCACGCCCGCGTAGCCACCTGCAACGACTGCCACGTGCCCCACGACAACGTGATCAAAAAATACGCCTTCAAGGCCTCCGATGGCACCCGCCACGCCTTCATGTTTACCTTCCACCTCGAGCCTCAGGTCATCCGCATCCACGAGGCCGGAGCCACCGTCGTGCAGGACAACTGCGTGCGCTGCCACAACGACCTGCTCTCCGAGGTCGGCCCCATGTTCGCCGACACTCCGCACGGGGCCGGTCGCGCCTGCTGGGACTGCCACCGCGAGGTGCCCCACGGCCGGGTCAACAGCCTCTCCTCCGTGCCCGACGCCAACGTCCCGCAACCCACCCCTCTCAACATGCCCAAGTGGCTCGAAGCCCAGCTATCCGAGCCCGCACCCACTCAACCCTAACTGCTCCGCCCGCCTCCCGCCATGAAGTCCCTTACCGAAACCGTCGAACGCCGCCCTTGGATCGGCTGGCTTCTCTTCCTCGGCACCATCGCCGGTGTCTTCGCCGTCGGCCTGCTCGCCGCTTCCATCGTCGAGCGCCGCCAGGAAACCTTCCGCACCGAACTCGTCCAACCCATCGCCGACGTCGAACCGCGCAATGGCGTCTGGGGCGTCAACTTCCCGCGCCAATACGACTCCTACAAGCGCACCCTCGAGGGCGACTTCGCCTCCGCCCACATGGGCTCCATCGAGATCGACTACCTCAAGAAGAACCCTCGCATGGTCATTCTCTGGGCCGGCTACGCCTTTTCCCGCGACTACAAACAGGGCCGCGGCCACGCTCACGCCGTCGAAGACATTCGCAACTCCCTTCGCACCACCGTCGAAACCCTGCCCGGCACCTGCTGGACCTGCAAATCCACCGACGTTCCCCGCGTCATCGGCGAGATCGGCGCCTCCGCCTTCTACGGCTCGAACATTATGGAGATGGGCAAGGAAATCACCAACGCCATCGGCTGCCAGGACTGCCACGACCCCCAGGGCATGTCTCTGCGCGTCACCCGCCCCGCCCTCGTCGAAGCTTTCGCCCGCCAGGGCAAGGATATCAATCAGGCCTCTCACCAAGAGATGCGCACCCTCGTCTGCGCCCAGTGCCACGTGGAGTATTACTTCAAGGGCAAGGACAAGTATCTCACCTTCCCCTGGGACAAGGGCTACTCCGCCGATGACATGGAAGCCTACTACGACGCCATCGACTTCGCCGACTGGGTGCACCCCCTGTCCAAGACCCCCATGATCAAGGCGCAGCACCCCGACTACGAACTCTACATGACCGGCGTCCACGCCCAGCGCGGCGTCTCCTGCTCCGACTGCCATATGCCCTACAAGAGTGAGGGCGGCCAAAAATTCACCGACCACCAAGTGCGTAGTCCTCTCGCGGATACCGCCCAATCCTGCGCCGTCTGTCACCGCGAGAACAACGACACCCTCCTCACCGATGTCTACAGCCGCCAGAACCGCGTCATCGAGTTGCTCGAACTCACCGAAAACGCCCTCGTCGCCGCTCACATCGAAGCCAAGGCCGCCTGGGAAGCCGGTGCCACCGCCGAGGAAATGAAACCCGTCTTGACCCTCATCCGCCACGCCCAATGGCGCTGGGACTGGGTCTCCTCCGCCAATGGCTACGGCTTCCACTCCCCTGTCGAAGCCAGCCGCGTGCTCGGCACCGCCGTGCAAAAGGCCGAATCCGCCCGCAACGCCCTCACCCGCGTGCTCTTCGCCCACGGCGTGACCGATCCCGTGGCCATGCCCGACATCTCCACCAAGGAAAAAGCCCAGGCCTACATCGGCCTCGACATGGATAAAATCCACGGCGTCAAGGAACGCCAAAAGGCCGAGAACTTCCCCGCCTGGGATGAAGCCGCCGCCGAGCGCGAAGCCCAACTTCCCGCCGCTCTCAACGCCGACTCCCCCCGCTACAACGAACTGTAACCGCAGACCCCGGTGGACGCGGCCCTCCAAGCCGCGTCTCCCTGTCTCTCCGCTCCGCTCCCGTCCGCGCCATGTCGACCGCCGCGACCACCTCACCGTCCCTGCTCCGCGCCACGCTCCGCACGCTCCCGCTGGGCAACACGTGGAGCGGCGCAGCGCTCGTCCTCATCGGCACCACCGCCGCCGGCTTCGGCGTCGATTTTGCCCTCCACCACCACGGCTTCCCCATCCCCGTCTGGCCGCTCAACGGCATCCTGCTCGCCGCGTGGATCGCCCTCCAACTCCTCACCTACTTCACCCTGCGCGGCACCTCCCTGCTCGCCACCCTCGCCGGCTCCCGCCTCGCCGTGCTCACTCTCGCCGGTTTGGCCACTTGGGGGGCCGTGCTCGGCACCTTCCCCCAGATCACCCACGCCCACGGTGAACCCGTCGCCCTCTACCAGCGTGTGCTCACTGCCCCGCCGTTTGTCTTCCTGCTGCTGCTGCTCACCGGCAACCTCGCCTGGGCCACCCTCACCCATCTGGCCCGCGGCCTCCACTGGTCCTCGCTCTTCCTCTTCAACCACGTCGGCGTTTATGTCGCCCTGACCGCCGCCCTCTTCGGCGTCGGTGACCTCCGCCGCCTCGACCTGTGGGTCAGCGAAAACGGCTTCGTCTGGCAGGGCACCGACAACGAAGCCCACACCACTGTCGAGACGCCCTTCGCGATTCACCTCCAGAAGCTCACCGTCGACTACTACCCGCCGCAACTCACCCTCCTCCACGGCGAAACCGGCGAACCTCTGCTCGCCCGCGGTGAGGACCTTCTCACCCTCACGGCCGACTCCTCCGGCACCCTCGCCGGTTACGCCATCGAGGTCTTCGAGGTCACTCACCAAGCCCCGTGGTCCGCCGCCGCCGACGACGGCGTCGCGGCCGCCCGCCTCAAGGTCACCGCCCCCGATGGTCGCAGCGCCGAGGGCTGGGTCTCCGCCGGCAATGCCCGCGTGCCCCCGCTCTTCGTCGGCCTCGGTGACGTCGTTGCCACCATGCCCGAACTGCGCGCCCACCTGTTTCAATCCGACTTCACCCTCGTGCGTCCCGACCAGGAACCGTTGCCCGCCTCCATTCAAGTCAACCGCCCGCTGCGCGTCGACGGCTGGTGGTTGTATCAGAAAGGGTATGACACCGCTCGACCCGACGGCCTGCGCTGGTCCCAGATTGAAGCCATTCGCGACCCCTGGCTGCCCGCCGTTTACACTGGTTTCGCCTTCATGAGCCTCGGCGCCCTGCTCGGCCTCGGTCGCGCCGCCGGCCTGCTCCGCCAACTCAAAACCCTCGGCCCGGAGGACTCCGCATGACCTGGCAACTGTTCCCTTGGATCGTCGGCGGCGCCGGCACGCTCTGGCTCGGCGGCTTTACCATCGGCCGCCAAAAACCATGGCCGTGGGTGCTCGCCGGCACCGCCCTCGTCATCGCCTTTCTCAGCGGCCTATGGCTCCACCTCGGCCGCCCGCCCCTGCGCACCCTCGGCGAAACCCGCCTGTGGTTTGGGGCCCTGCTGCCGCTCTGCGGCCTCGCCATCTACATGCTCGTGCGCTGGCGCTGGCCCCTCGCCTACGCCGTGGGCATCGCGACCTTGTTCCTCACCATCACCGCCCTGCGCCCGGAGACCCACGACCGCACGCTCATGCCCGCCCTGCAGAGTCCGTTCTTCGTGCCGCACGTCGTGCTCTACCTGCTGGCGTATGCGTTTCTCACCTACGCCGCCGCGCTGGCCGCCTGGGCTTGGTGGCAGGGTCGACGCGATGACGACAGCGCCCGGCAGCGTTGCAGACGCACCCTCGGCCTGGCCGAAGTTGGCCTTTGGTTGGGCTTCAGTTTTCTCAGTCTCGGCCTGCTCGCCGGAGCCGTCTGGGCCAAGGAGGCCTGGGGTCACTACTGGACCTGGGATCCCAAGGAAACCTGGGCCTTCCTCACGTGGGCCGTTTATCTCGGCTACCTGCACCTGCGCTCAGAATGGCAGGCTCGCCCCCGTCGCGCCGCCGCCTACCTTGCGCTGGCCAGCGCGGTGGTCATGGTATGTTGGTTTGGCGTCAATTACCTGCCCTCTGCCCAACAGAGTGTGCACACCTACGCCGGCTGACGGACCCGATGACCACAACCGATTCCCTCTTCGACCGCGTTGGCGGTCGCGATCCGCTCCTGCAGCTGCTGCGCTCCTTCTACGCCGATGTGCGCCAACACGCCGACATAGGCCCCATCTTCGCCGCCCACGTCACCGATTGGCCGAACCATTTGGAGAAGATCGCCAATTTCTGGAGCACCGTCCTCGGCGGCCCGACGCGCTACGCCGGTCCCGTCTATCACGTCCACAAATCCATGCCGCTTCAGCCGCCTCACTTCGCCGCCTGGTTGGAGCTCTGGAGCCGGCATTGTCACATCAAATTCCCCGGCCCCATCGCCGAAGAACTCGTAACCGTCGCGCACAATTTCGCCCGACGCCTGCAGAGCTGATTTCCCTCCCCCGACCATGGCCAACACCCTCTTTTCGGCAACCGCGCGCGAAGCGACCCAACTTCCCGCCGCCTCACTGCAAACCGCGCCTCCCGGCGGAATCTTGAGCCAAACCCTGCTCTCCTGCGTCGGCGGCAAAGCCATGCACTTCGCCCTCGATGAAGGCGAAGAACTGACCGAGCACACCAACCCCCACCAAGCACTGGTGATCGTGACCCGCGGCCGCCTCATCATCACGGCCGGCGGCGAGCAATTCGAACTGAACCCCGGCGACCACCTGCATTTCCCGCCCCAACTCGCCCACGCCGTCCGCGCCCCCGAGCCCGCCGCCTTCACGCTCCTGTTGCTCAAGCCCTGAGACCAAATTCAACCGCGGTATTGTCACTGGTCTCGAGCAGCATCTCGCATGCGATCGCTCAAGAAGCCGACTCGCCAAACCGCTCTCCGTCGCGCAAGGTCACTCCCATCCCCGTGAAACTGCTCCACTGCTACGTCTCTCCCGGCCACAACTTTTTTGGCCATCACGGCAAACCCGCCGGCACCCACCCGACCCTCGAAGTCGACTCCGTGGAATGTGTCGCGGGCCGCGGACTGCAGGGCGACCGCTTCTTCGACTTCAAAGACAACTACAAGGGCCAGGTCACCTTCTTCGCCATCGAGGTGTTTCAAGCCATGCAACAGGCTCTCGGTGTCTACGACCGCGAACCCTCCGTCCTGCGTCGCAACATCATCACCGAGGGCGTCGACCTCAACACCCTCATCGGACGGGAGTTTGAGATTCAGGGTATCCGCTTTTTGGGCACCGCCGAATGCAGCCCCTGCTACTGGATGGACCAGGCCTTCGCCCCCGGCGCCGAGGAATTCTTAAAAGGCCGCGGCGGCCTCCGCGCCCGCATCCTCACCAGCGGCACCCTCGCCCTGGACCCCGTCCTAGCCAGCTGCTGAACCAGCCAGCAGGCCCCCGCATCTGCGCCACTTGCCCGCCTCAGGCGAGTCTGCTGCGGCCCTGTCCTCCCCTAAACCTGGAGGCGCCCTCCGCGCCCTCAGTGCCTCCTCTGTGCCCTCTGTGGCTAAGAAGAACCCCTGCCCCTCGGCCCCTGCCTCACCACCGCCGCGACCGCCGCACCCGCACGGGTAGCCTCAGCTCCCGAACGCCGCCGCCTTGGTCGCGTGCTGCTTCTCCAGGCTCCCACACACCAGCTCGCACAGGTCAAAAATCGACGGATCCCCGATCGAATAAAACACCTGCAAACCCTCCTTGCGGCGATTCAACACCCCGGCATTCGCCAGATGCTGCAGGTGCCGCGACACATTAGCCTGCGTGCCCCCGCTGAGCTCCACCAACGTGTTCACCGACTTCTCTCCATTAAAGAGCGCGTGAATCAGCTTCAGGCGCATCGGCTCGGCCAGCGCCGCAAAGCGCCGGGAGATCTGATCTATGGCCTGTTCGGAAAGTTGACGCGGCTTTTTTCCCATCACCGCTATTGAGCAAACGCTTGACATGGCTGGCAACTATATACGTATATGCGCATGCAGTAGCCTTACCGTCAACCATGAAAACCGACTCCTTCATTCGCATCCTGGCCGGCCTGATGATTCTCATCAGCGTCGCTCTTACCCACTTCGTAAGTCCTTGGTGGCTCTTGTTCACCACCTTCATCGGGCTTAACCTCATCCAATCCGCCTTCACCGGTTTCTGCCCCCCCACCCTCATCTTGCACAAGTTGGGCTGGGTGCGTGCCGATGGCACGATTGCGTGGGGCGGCCAATAACCCCGCCCCGCCCGCTCCCTGACCCTCCTCCGTTCGCCCGCCATGCGAAGCCTTGCCATCCTCGCCCTCGCGCTCTGCGCGAGCCTCGCCGCCGTCGGCCAATCCGACGCCTCTTCCGTCACCTCTCCCTGGACCCTGCGTGCCGCCCTCACCGAGGCCCGCGACCACAGTCCCGAGGCCGCCATCGCCGCCGCCCGGCTCGACCGCGCCCAGGCCATGGTTGACCAGTCCGGCGCCGCCTCCCTGCCGCAGGTCACCCTCTCGGCCGGCTACACCCAGACCAACAACCCGATGATGGCCTTCGGCAGCATCCTCAACCAGGGTGCCTTCACGCCGGCCATCGACTTTAACGCCCCCGGCCAGGTCGATAACCTCAACCTCACCGGCATGGTCGCCTACTCCCTCTACTCCGGCGGCCGCACCGCCTCCACCCAGGCCGCCGCCCGCGCCGGCGCCACCGCCTCGGCCCACGATCGCGACGCCACCTTCGCCCGCCTCGATGCCGCCGTCGCCACCGCCTACTTCAACATCCGCCAGGCTCGCGAAGCCATCGCCGCGCTCGACGCCGCCATCGCCACCTACGAGGAATCCCTCCGCATCGCCCGCCTCCGCTTCGAGGCTGGTGAGCTCCTCAAGAGTGAACTGCTCAACCTCGAGGTCCGCCTCGCCCAAACCCGCGAACAACACCTCGCCGCCCGCCAGCAGGCCACCCTCGCCGAGCGTCACTTCCTCTACCTGCTCGGCCACCCGCCCCTCGCCGGTCAACCCGTCGCGCTCGCCACCGACGATCCCGCCGTGACCGCGCTCTCCGCGCCCGCCGCCACCTCGACCGCGTCCATCGAACAACGCCCCGAGCTCCACGCCCTCGCCTCCCGGCGCGAAGCCGCCGCCGCGTCCCTCGACGCCGCCGCCAGCGGCCGCCGCCCCTCCGTCAACGCCTTCGCCTCCTACCAGTTCGACAAGGGCTGGCGCCTCGATGGTGACGGCGATTCCTGGATGGCCGGCCTCCAGGCCCAGTGGTCCGTCTTCGATGGCAAAGCCACCACCGGCAAGATCCGCGCTGCCCGCGCCGACCTCACCGAAACCGAAGCCGCCCAACGCCAACTCGAGCTCGGCCTCCAACTCGAACTCGAACAAGCCCGCCTCGCCCACCGCTTCGCCACCGAGCAACTCGACGTCACCGCCACCCTCGTGACCCAGGCCGAGGAAGCCGCCCGCATCTCCCGCGAACGCTTCGAAGCCGGCGCCCTGCTTTCCACCGAACTCATCGGCGCCGAGACCCGCCTCACCGAGGCCCGCGTCCGCCGCGCCGTCGCCACCGCCGCCGAACGCATCGCCGCCGTCCAACTCCGCCGCGCCGCCGGCCTGCCCATCCTCCCGTAGCTCTTTCTCTTTCCTCTTTATCTTTCTCTTTCTCCCCCCGCCGACCGATGACCCGTCCGCACCTCCTCCCTTTGCTCCTCGCCGCCGCCGCGACCTTCACCTTCACCGCCTGTAGTGGTGGACATGATACGGCCGCTCCCGCCCGCCCCGGCGCTCACCTGCCCGCCGTCGACGTGGCCACCACCACCGTCTCCGCCGCGACCACGCCGCAGATCCGCCACCTGCCCGGCACCGTCCAGGCCACTTCCCGCGCCACCGTCGCGGCCAAGGTGATGGGCACCGTCACCACCGCTCCCAGCGTCGGCCAATCCGTCGCCGCCGGCGAGGTCGTGCTCACCGTCGCCGCCGACGAGCTCAAGGCCGCCGTCGCTTCCGCCCGCGCCGCCCTCGATCTCGCCACCCGCAACCACCAACGCGAATCCGACCTGCTCGCCCGCGGCGCCTCCACCGCCGAAACCGTGCGCAACCTCGACGACCAGCGCCGCATCGCCGCCGCCCAACTCGAGGCCGCCACCGCCCAACTGTCCTACACCCAAGTCACCGCCCCCTTCGCCGGCACCATCACCACCCGCTACGTCGAAACCGGCGACCTCGCCGCCCCCGGCGCCCCGCTCTTCACCCTCGAAGGTGCACACCTCGAGGTGCAGGTCGCCGTCCCCGAGTCCCTCGCCGCCGCCACCCTCGGCGACACCCTGACCGTCGAACTCTCAGACGACTCCGCCGTATCCGCCACCGTCACCGAAGCCTCCCCGGCCGCCGATCCCGTCACCCGCAGCCGCCTCGTGCGCCTCGCCCTCCCGGCCAACGCCTCCGCCACCGCCGGCCAGTTCGTGCGGGTGCGTTGGCCCGATGCCGCCGCCACCGTCATCCGCGTGCCGTCCTCCGCCGTGTCCGCCTTTGGCCAGATGCAACGCGTCTTTGTCGCCACCGATGGCCACGCCATCCTGCGCCTCGTCAAAACCGGCCACGTGCAGGACGGTGCCACCGTCATCCTCTCCGGCCTTAACCCCGGTGAGACCATCGTCACCGATCCGCCCGCCACGCTGCGCGACGGTCAGCCGCTCAACCTCAACGCCGCCCGCTGACGATGAGCGACGCGCCCACTTCATCCACTTCCGGGGACGCGCCCAAGCCGCCCCGCTTTGGCATGACCGGCCGCCTGGCCGCCATGTTCATCGACTCGAAGCTCACGCCCATCGCGGTCATCGCTTCGATCCTGCTCGGCATCTTCGCCGTGCTCCAACTTCCCCGCGAAGAGGAGCCGCAGATCAAGGTGCCGATGATCGACGTGCTCGTCGGCATGCCCGGCGCCCGCCCCACCGAAGTCGAGAACCGCGTCACCCGCCCCGTCGAAAAACTCCTCTGGGAAATCCCCGACGTCGAATACCTCTACTCCACCTCCGAGCCCGGCGGCGCCATGATCATCGTGCGCTTCACCGTCGGCACCGACATCGAGGCCGCGCTCATTCGTCTCAACCAGAAACTTCAGGCCAACTACGACCTCATCCCGCCCGGCGTTTCCCAACCGCTCATCAAACCGCGCACCATCGACGATGTGCCCATCCTCGCGCTCACCCTGCACAGCGCGACCCACGACCACCTCACCCTGCGCCGCCTCGGTGCCCAACTCGACGAAGCCGTCAAATCCGTCGATCAGGTCGCCGAGACCACCCTCATCGGCGGCGTCCGCCGTGCCGTGCGCGTCGCCCTCGATCCCGCCGCCCTCGCCGCCCGCAACCTCACCGCCGACACCGTCGCCCGCGCCGTGCAGGCCGCCAACCGCGCCACTCAGGCCGGCTCCCGCCCCTTCGCCAACACCGAGATCCTGCTCGAAACCGGCGCCTTCCTGCGCGACGCCCAGGACGTCGGCCTCGTTGTCGTCGGCGCCTTCCAAAACCGCCCCATCTACCTTCGCGACGTGGCCACCATCAGCGACACCGCCGAAGAGCCCGCCAACTACGTCCTGCACGGCCAACCCGGCAGTAACCTCGAGGCCGCCGTCACCCTCTCCGTCGCCAAACGCCCCGGCGCCAACGCCATCGATGTCGTCAACCAAATCATGGCCAAGGTCGACACCCTGCGCGGCACCCTGCTGCCCGCCGACGTCGAGCTCACCGTCACCCGCGACTACGGCCACACCGCCGCCGAAAAGAGCAACGAGCTGCTGCTGCACATGGGTATCGCCGTCTTCGGCGTCGCCATCCTCATCCTCTTCTTCCTCGGCTGGCGCGAGTCCCTCGTCGTGTTGCTCGCCATCCCGTCGACCCTCGCGCTCACCCTGCTCGTGTTCTACCTTTATGGATACACGCTCAACCGCATCACGCTCTTCGCGCTGATCTTCTCCATCGGCATCCTCGTCGACGACGCCATCGTCGTGGTGGAAAACATCGTGCGCCACGTGCGCCTGCCGAGCTCGCGCCACAAGTCCCTCGTCCAAGTCGCGCTCGAGGCCGTCGACGAGGTCGGCAATCCCACCGTGCTCGCCACCTGGGCCGTCATCGCCGCCATCCTGCCCATGGCCTTTGTGGGCGGACTCATGGGCCCCTACATGCGGCCCATCCCCATCGGCTCCACCGCCGCCATGCTCTTCTCGCTGGTGATCGCCTTCACCATCACGCCCTGGGCCGCCCTCCGCGTCCTCAAGCGCCACGTAAAATCCAAGGCCGAAAATCCAGAATCCAAAATCGAAAATCACGGCGGCGAAGCCGCCGATTGGTCGACGCGCCTCTATCACAAGGTCATGGACCCGCTGCTCGACTACGCGTGGTGGCGCTGGGCCTTCCTCATCACCATCGTGGGCCTGCTCGCCGGCTCCGCCGCCCTCGTGCTCTTCGGCATGGTGAAAATCAAGATGCTGCCCTTCGACAACAAGTCGGAGTTCCAGATCGTCATCAACACCCCCGAAGGCACCTCCCTCGAAGAGACCACTGCCATCGCGCAGGAGATGGCCACCGCCATCGCCCAACACCCGGAGGTGCGCGACTACCAGATCTACAGCGGCACCGCCTCGCCCTTTAATTTCAACGGTCTCGTGCGCCACTACTTCATGCGCCGCGGCCCCAACGTCGCCGACATTCAGGTCAACCTCGTCGGCAAACACGACCGCGCCGACCAGAGCCACGACATCGCCAAACGCATCCGCCCCGACGTCGCCGCCATCGCCCAAAAACACGGCGCCGCCGTCGCCGTCGCCGAAGTCCCTCCCGGCCCGCCCGTGCTGCAAAGCATCGTGGCCGAGATCTACGGCCCCTCCGACGAACAACGCGTCGCCCTCGCCCGCAAGGTGAAGGACATCATGGCCAACACCACCGGCATCGTGGACCTCGACTGGTATGTCGAAGCGCCGCAGCCCAAGGTCACCTACATCGTCGACAAGGAAAAGGCCGCCCTCCACGGCATCTCGACCGCCACCATTTCCCGCACCCTCGCCTTCGCCGCCCAGGGCCACGAGGTCGACCTCCTGCACCAGCCCGACGAACGCGAAGACGTGCCCATCACCCTCGAGTTGCCCGCCGGCGACCGCACCACCCCGCAGGAGTTGCTCGCCCTCCACGTGCGCTCCGACCTCGATCCCACCGCGCCCCTCGTGCCGCTCTCCGAACTCGTGCGCATCGAGCACTCCACCCGCGAGCGCAGCCTCTACCGCAAAAACCTGAAGGCCGTCACCTACGTCACCGCCGACGTCGCCGGCGAGGTCGAGAGCCCCGCTTACGCGCTCTTCGATCTGCACATGCAGCTCCTCGACCTCGATGCCCGCGAGTATGGCGCGACCGACGAGACCCTCGACATCTACCACCTCAACCTCCCGGCCGACGACACCCAGCCCGCCCTCAAGTGGGACGGCGAATGGCACATCACGCTCGAAGTTTTCCGCGACCTCGGCATCGCCTTTGCCGCCGTGCTCGTGCTCATCGCCATGCTCATGGTCGGCTGGTTCCGCAGCTACATGACGCCGCTCGTCGTCATGGCCGCGATCCCCTTCTCCCTCATCGGCATCCTGCCCGCGCACTGGCTGATGGGCGCCTTCTTCACCGCCACCTCCATGATCGGCTTCATGGCCGGTGCCGGCATCGTCGTGCGCAACTCCATCATCCTCGTCGACTTCATTGAACTGCGCCGCAGCGAAGGCCTCAGCCTGCGCAACGCCGTGGTCGAAGCCGGTGCGGTGCGTTTCCGCCCCATGCTGCTCACCGCTCTCGCCGTCGTCGTCGGTGCCAGCGTCATCCTCGCCGACCCGATTTTCCAAGGCCTCGCGATCAGCCTTATGTTCGGCGAAATCGCCTCCCTCGCCATCTCCCGCATGGCCGTCCCCGTCCTCTACTTCATGGCAAACCAAGAGAAGAAATCCTAAGCCCTAAATTTCTAAATCCTAACCCTGAGGGCCCTGTGCGTAGGCGGTAGCCGAAGCCATCCGTGTCCATCCGTGGTTAAAAAAAATCCTGCCTCTCCGCCCACTTCCTCCCCATGGATCCCGTTACCATCACCATCGTCGTCATCGCGGTCTTCGTTGCCTTCCGTCTGCTCGGCAACCTCAACGCCATGAAACCGCAGGAGGCCGCCAGCCTGATCGAGTCCGGCCAGGCCGTGCTCATCGACGTGCGCGAGCCCGGTGAGTGGGCCGGCGGGGTCGCCGCGCCCGCGCTGCTCCTCTCCCTCTCCGACCTGCGCGGCTCCCGCCGCCAATGGACCCCCGCCCTCGAAAAGCACAAAGGCAAAACCCTCCTGCTCTACTGCGCCTCCGGCATGCGCTCCGGCACCGCCGCCCGCCAACTCATGAGCGAAGGCCACGTCGCCAAAAACCTCGGCGGCTTCGGCCGCTGGGCCCGCTCCGGCCTCCCCACCCGCCAGCCCTCCGCCCAAGAACTCCGCGCCTAACCTCCGAGGCCTCTTTCTCTTTCCTCTTTATCTTTCTCCCCACCGCCCGTTTTTCGCCCCACCCCATGAAGCCCACCGCGCGCCACACCATTCTCGCCGCTCTGCTCATCGGCCTGCCCCTCCTGCAAGCGGCCACCAATCAGAACCGGACCTCCGCTTGCGCCGTCACCGGTCCGGGCTGCGCCGATCAGGCCCCGGCGGCCGAGCGTTCCCGCGGCCAGAACTGCGGCCCCACCTGTGGCACCGCCAGCCCCTGCGGACTCAACTCCGCCCTCACCGACGACCAACGCCCGCACTTCGACGCCGCCACCCTCAGCGCTTTTCACGACCAACTCGCCGAAGAACGTATGGCCGCACGCATCTACCGCGCCTTCGCCGAACGTTATCCCGCCGTGCGCCCCTTCCAGAACATTCCCCGCGCCGAGGACCGTCACGCCGCCTCCGTGGCGACCCTGCTCGCCTGCGCCGACCCGACCTTCTCCCCTTCCGCCATGATCACAAACCCTACGTATTCAACCCTTGGTGACGATCTCATCGAGCGGGGCTCCACCAGCGAAGTGGAGGCCCTCCGCGTCGGTGCCTACATCGAGGAAAAGGACATTCTCGACCTGCAGGCGCTGCTGGGTCGCCTCGACCACGACGGCGCCAAAGCCATCGTCGCCCAATTGGAGCAGGGGTCCCACCACCACCTGGCCGCCTTTGTGCGCAACCTCAGCCGCCACGGCGTCACCTACGAACCGCAGCTGCTCTCCACCGAAGCCTACGCCGAAATCGTCTTCGGCAACAGCTAAGCCTCGGTCCGCCGCGGGCTCCTTCCTTCCCTTCGTTCCCTTTTGTGAAGACCCCGCTGCCTCTCCGCTCCGTTCCCCACTGTTTCCTCCTGTAAGAAAAAACCTTCCATGTCCGCCTCCCCCGCCCCCCTGCGCATCGTCATCGTTGGCGGTGTCGCCGCCGGTGCCTCGGCCGCCGCCCGCGCCCGTCGCCTCGACGAATCCGCCGCCATCACCCTCATCGAACGCGGCCCCGATGTCTCCTTCGCCAACTGTGGCCTGCCCTACTTCATCGGCGGTGAAATCGGCGACCGCGCCGCCCTCGCCGTGCAGACTCCGGCCAGCCTCAAGCAACTGCTCAATCTCGACGTGCGCACCTCCACCGCCGTCACCGCCATTGATCGCGCGGCGCGCCAGGTGACCCTGCAACACGTCACCGACGGCGCCACCGAAACCCTCGCCTACGACAAGCTCATCCTCGCCCCCGGCGCCCAGCCCCTGCGGCCGCCTCTGCCCGGCATCGATGACGCCCGCCTCTTTTCCCTGCGCAACCTCGGCGACATGGATCGCATCAAGGCCGCCACCACCGCCGCCGCCCACGTCACCGTCATCGGCGCCGGCTTCATCGGCCTCGAGATGGCCGAGCAGTTCCGCCACGCCGGCAAGGACGTCACCCTCGTCGAACTCCAGCCCCACGTGCTACCCCTGCTCGACCCCGCCATGACCCGCCTCATGGAGGACGAGCTGCGCCGCCACGACATCGAACTCGTGCTCGGTGACGGCATCGCCAGTTTCGCCGACGCCGCCGACGGTCGCCTCGCCTGCCAACTCGCCTCTGGCCGCACCGTCACCACCGATTTTGCCGTGCTCGCCCTCGGCGTGCGCCCCGATACCGCCCTCGCCGCCGCCGCCGGCCTCGAGCTCGGTCCCCGCGGTCACATCAAAGTGGATACGTTCATGCGCACCTCCGACCCGGCCATCTACGCCGCCGGTGACGCCATCGAGGTGGAGGACTTTGTCTCCGGCGATCCCTGCGCCGTGCCGCTGGGCGGTCCCGCCAATCGCCAGGGCCGACTCGCGGCCGACCACATCCTGCGTCCGGTCGAAGCCAAACCCTTCGCCGGCGTGCTCGGCACCGCCATCGTGCGTGTCTTCGATGTCAGCGCCGGCCTCACCGGCTGGACCGAACAACGCCTCCAGCGCGCCGGTCGCGACTACCGTGCCGTCACCGTCAACGACAACCACCACGCCGCCTACTACCCCGGCGCCAAGCCCCTCCAACTCAAACTGCTCTGGGAACCCGTGAACGGCCGCATTCTCGGCGCCCAAGTCACCGGCCTCGCCGGCGTCGACAAACGCCTCGACGTGCTCGCCACCGCCATCATGGGCGGCCTCACCATCGACGACCTCGCCCAACTCGAGCTCGCCTACGCGCCGCCCTTCGGCTCGGCCAAGGACATCGTCAACCTCGCCGGCTTCACCGCCGTCAACACCCGCGACGGTCTCGTCACGCCGGTCGACCACATCCCCGACGATCCCGCCATTCAGGTCGTGGACGTGCGGCCGCCGCCCCTCGTCGCCGCCCACCCGCTGCCGCGGGCTGACGCCATCAACATCCCCTTCGGTCAACTCCGCAGCCGTGCTGGTGAGTTGGATACAACCCGCCTGGTCGTGACCGTTTGCGCCCTGGGTAAGACCTCCTACTTCGCCGCCCGCGTGCTCGCCCAGAAGGGTTTCGACGTGCGCTCGCTCACCGGCGGCATTCGCGCCCACTTCGACCCGCGCACCCCCGCCAAGCCGCCCGCGCCTTGAGCCCATAACTGACCAGTGGCGGACAAAGAATGCCGAGTCTTCCCCTCCCAAATTTTGCCATCATTAGGATGGGCCGGATTAGTCCCCGACCAAGGACCCGCCCCTCTCCCAGACATAAAGAACATAACCAAAACCAAATGAATACGACCAACCCCCGCCGCCGTTTCCTCAAGCAGTTCGCTGCCACGGTCGGTGCCGCCGCCCTCCTCCCCCTTGCCGCCCGCGCGGCCGGTGCCGAGGAACTCACCGAGACCGATCCGACCGCCATGGCGCTCGGCTACAAGAAGGACACCACCAAGGTCGACAAGACCAAGTATCCGCAACACACCCCCGCACAGAAGTGCTCCGGCTGCGCCCTCTACACCGGCAAACCCGGCGACAAGCAGGGCCCCTGCACCGCCTTCGCCAACAAGATCGTCAAAGCCGACGGTTGGTGCATGGCCTACGCCAAGAAGCCCTGAGCGCTTAACGCGACTTCTCCCGCGATGAGCCCCCATCGCTTGCTCCGTCTCGGGGCCGCCTGCCTTTGCTGGGCAGCGGCCCTCCCCCTGGTTGCCCAAACCGCCTCCGCCCCGCCGGCGGAACCGGCCACGAAATGGCGCGATCCCGCCGACCCGGCTCTCTCCGCCCACGTCGCCGAGGCCAAGGTCGCCTTGCAACTGCTCGTCTCCACCCTTTCCGCCTCCGTGGCCGAAGCCGTCGCCGACGGCGGCCCCCACCAAGGCGTATCCGCCTGTCAACTACAGGCGCTGCCCCTGACCCACCGGAGCGCCCAACAGTCGCCACCCCGCGTTACCGCGCTCAAACGCACCAGCTTGCACGTTCGCAACCCCGCGAATGCGCCGGACCCGGCCGAATCGGCCGCGCTTACCCATGTCGCCCAGCTCCTGTCCACCGGTGAGGATCTTCCTCCGCTACTGGTGCAGGAGCTGGCGGCGACCCCGGAGCGTGAGGCCGAGATCCGCGTCTACAAACCCCTGCGCCTCGCCGCCCAGTGCCTCGCCTGCCACGGCGATCCGGCCACCTTCAGCCCGGACCTGCGCGAGACCCTCGCCACCCGCTACCCCACCGACGCCGCCACCGGCTATGAGGAGGGAGACTGGCGAGGCCTCATCCGCGTTTCACTCACGCCCTGATCAGTCACAACTGATGTAGGCCAGCACCTCACCAGTCTCCGCGAGCATCGCCCAGATCATGATGTGCCCGAGCGTTGCGGGCGGTTTGTCGGCCTCCCCCGACGGGTTGCTCGTCGCATACTCCCATTTGCACACGATGACCCAACCCGGGCCGCGATCACTCTGCACCGCATAAGCGCCCACCGGCACGATCAACAACGCATCCTCATCGACATAAAACTCCTCGATGTGCGCCTCGCGGTAGCGGAGTCGTTCCGCGTAAGCCTCGTCCTCACGCCGCTGCTTCGCCTCCATGCGCGCCACCTCCTCTGGAGTGGTTTCAGGCGTGATAAACGACGACTCGAAACTATGCGCCGGCCACCAGGCCGTCTCCCGATTCCGCCCCCGATTAAGAGCCTGCAGACACCGACGCAAGCCGTCCGCATCCAGCTCCAGCGCTCGCGCTTTCTCCTCCAGCGCTGCCGCGAAAAGATCCCAATACTTCGGCCCGGGTTTTCCCACCAGCATCGAGAACCGACGCTCCGCCGGCTGATTGGCGAATTCCGCCCATATCCATTCCTGCCCCGGAGTTTGATACTCCCCTGGCCGCTCGGCCCCCAGCGGCAGTGGACCCTCCCTCACGCCCACCACGACAGTCGTCGCGGCTGCTTTCACCGCCTCATCGCCTTCAATCGGAACCGCGACATCGTCCGCTCCCTCTCCCGGCAGGCGCAGGACG
This sequence comes from Actomonas aquatica, assembly GCF_019679435.2. Classification (NCBI taxonomy): domain Bacteria; kingdom Pseudomonadati; phylum Verrucomicrobiota; class Opitutia; order Opitutales; family Opitutaceae; genus Actomonas; species Actomonas aquatica. The sequence goes on along the minus strand of NZ_CP139781.1, from coordinate 4,228,201 downwards.
ACGGCCCCCAATAAAACCAACATAGCGAACCTCACCCGGAGCAATTTCCACATGACCGAAACCCAAGCAACTCCGCCGCCTGGGCCCAACGCGTTTCTGAAAAATTTAGGCCACTTAACCGTGCCATGAAACTTCGGGCGAAAACCTACGTCACAATACTACATGAGCATACTTGCATATTTAAACCCCTCTCGTCCTTCCCTTCTCCTGTCCACCCTCGCCGCGCTCGGTTCGCTGCTCGCGCCGCTCTCCGCCGCCGCCCTCACCGACTACGAGCGCGACCAGATCACCTTCATGAAGGAGGAGGAAAAACTGGCCCGTGATGTTTACACCACCCTCGGCGAAACCTGGGACCTCGCCGTCTTCACCAACATCGCCCGCTCCGAGCAGACCCACATGGATCGCATGGATACCCTGCTCACCACCTACGCCCTGCCCGACCCCGCCCAACCCGCCATCGGCGTCTTCACCAACCCCGTCCTCCAACACCTCTACGACCGCCTGGTCGCCGCCGGCTCCGTCTCCGCCCGCGCCGCCCTTGGCGTCGGTGAAATGATTGAGATCACCGACATCAACGACCTCACCGATCTCATCGCCGGCACGAACCTCGCCGACGTGCAACTCACTGCCGACCGCCTGCGCAACGCGTCCTACAACCACCTCGCCGCCTTCCGCGCCGCACTCGACGCCCTGCCGCCCCTCGCCACCCCCACCACTGACGGCCAACTCACCAACCTCTCCGTGCGCGGCCCCCTCGGCTCCGGCGACGAATCTCTCATCGTTGGATTCATCATCTCCGGCGACACCCCGCTCCGCGTCCTGCTCACCACCCGCGGCCCTTCGCTCGATGCCTTCGGCGTCACCGCCACCGCCAGCGATCCCGCCATCGAACTCTTCCAAGGCAGCACGACCATCGCCGCCAATGACAACGGTCTCTCTGCCCTCGATCCGGCCCTCCTCGCCGCGCACCAAATCTTCCCGCTCGCACCCACCGACGCCGCCCTGATCGTCGACCTCGCCCCCGGCGCCTACACCGTCGTCGCCTCCAACCAAGGCACCGGCCGCAACGGCCTCGCCGAGATCTACGCTCTGCCCACCGCCGACCAAACCGCCCGCCTCATCAACCTCTCCGCCCGCGGCAAAACCGAACCCGGCGACGGCCGCCTCATCGCCGGCTTCATCCTCGGGGGCTCCGAGCCTCTGCCGTTGCTGGTGCGCGCCCTCGGCCCCACCCTCACCGACTTCGCCGTCAGCGGCGCCGCCGTCGATCTCGATCTCGAACTGCACACCGCCAACAACACAAGCCCGCTCGCCGTCAGCGATTGGCTGAATCCCGAGGTCCTCGGCACCGTCTCCAGCGACCACTGGCCGCAGACCCCGCTCGAGCCTCTCACCCTCCAAAACCTCGGCCCCGGCGCCATCACCGTGCACGCCCTCGATCCGCTCGGCGACGGCGGCATCGCCCTGATCGACGTCACCATTTATTGAATACGCAGGCGGTGATCGGCTCCACTGTCCCGACATTCACCGCCAATGCGTCCTGACTTGCGCCGACTCGTATTGAGCATATGCTCACTTCAATCGAGTCCGCCGCCCATGTCCGCGCCAGTCCCTCTGCCACCTCCCTCCGAAGAAAACCGCCAGTGCCTGCAACACCGCGAGCACCCGCATTGCTTCGCCTGCGGCACCGTTGAGGGCTCCGGTGGTTTGGCGTTGGCGTTTCAGGTCGACCCCACCCACCACGGCGTGACCGCCGCGTGGAGCTGCCCGGCCGCCCATTGCAGTTACGCCGACACCGTGCATGGCGGCGTCCTCGCCACCTTGGTCGACAGTGCCATGGTTCACGCCCTCTTCGCCCAAGGCGTAGTGGCTCGCACCGCCGAGCTGTGCATCCGCTACCGCCACCCCGTGGCGACCGAGCACCCGCTCACCGTGACCGCCTGCCTGCGCCAGCACCTCGGCCGCCTGCTGGTGCTCGATGCCGCCATCACCCAGGACGGTCGCCGCTGCGTCGCCGCCGAAGCCAAGTTCATGTCCGCCGCCTAAACCCCGCCCCACCCTTTCGTGTTTATGAAACTCGCCCTGCCCCTCACCGCCGACGACCGCCTGCCCGAGCATTTTGGCGACGCGGCCAAATTTGAAGTCTTCGACCTCGACCTGGAGCAACGCCGGGTGCGACGACGCCTCATCGTGGTGCCTGCCGCCTCGCGCCCGTGCCAATGGCCCCGCCTGCTGCGGCGCAGCGGCGTGGAGCAGTTGCTTGTGCAGCACATTGGCCAAAGCGCGTTGACCGAGCTTCACCGTCACCAAGTCGATGTGCTCACCGGGGTGTTCGCGGCACCGCCCGAGGAGCTGGTTTCATCGTGGCTGGCCGGTGAACTCCGTCATAGCCCCGCTCCGGCAGTCTGCCAGCATTGCGCCCACACCTGACCGCTCGCCATGCCACGCCCGCCCTGCCCGCGCACCATTTCCCATCATCCCCCCAGTCACTTCTTCAAACCCGCCGGCATTCCGCTGCGCGAGTTGCAGGAAGTGACCCTTGCCACCGACGAATTGGAGGCCATCCGGCTGGCCGATCATGAGGGGCTCTACCGAGTCGACGCCGCCACCCGCATGGGAGTGTCCCGTCAGACGTTCGACCGCATCCTGCGCCGGGCCCGTCACCGCGTCGCTCTCGCCTTGGTCAGCGGCCACGCCCTTCGCCTCGAGGGCCGCCGCTCCGAGGCTAAGTAAAATTTCGGCCCCCGGAACGCCTAAAGAGTCTCGCCCCACCCTCCGATAGACAGGAGCTTGGGGAGCCTTTGCCCATCTCCAGCGTTCCCATGTCAACCACCACCATGTCCAACGACCGTCGCACTCCGGTCGCCGACCTGCTCGTCCGCGGTCGGCGATGGCTTCGGTGCGTCTGCCGTCCGGCGGTGTGGTCGACCCTTGCAGCCCTCCTGATCCTTTCACCCCGCGCTGGTGCGTCTTCAGACGAAGGGGTGGCATCGGAAACGGTCCGCGTCGCCTTCACGTCCTCGATGTTTGCCGACGTGAACGAAAACGACGCCCGTGCCGCCCTGCGCGTATGGGCCCGGGCCATCACGGTCGAACGCGATCTCGATGCCGAGCCCGACGCCCTCGTCTTCCCCGATCTCGAATCCATCTCGGCCGCCCTGCTCGCCGGCGAAGTCGAGGCCATCGCCCTGCCCCTCACCGAGTTTGTCACGCTCCTCGATAAGGTGGAGTTCGATCCCCTCTTTCGCATGTATGACCACGGTGGTGAGGACACCCGCTACGTGTTGCTCGCCCCCGCCACCGGTGCCGCGCCCGCCCAGACCCTCGCCTCCCTGGCCGGGGGCGACCTGATCGCGCTGGACACCGCCCAATCCTGCCTCGCGCTCCCTTGGCTCAACCACTTGCTCGCCCAGGAAGGCCTGCCCTCCGCCGATGCGCATTTCGGCCAGGTGACGCCGGAAGGAAAACTCTCCCGCGCCGTGCTGCCCGTTTTCTTCAAAAAGACCGCGGCCTGCCTGGTCACGCTGCAGGGCTTCGAGACCATGCAGGAGCTCAATCCCCAGATCGGCCGCCAACTCCAGCCCATCGCCGTTTCCCCGCCGCTGATTCCGCGCGTGGTCGCCTTTCGCGCCAACTACGACGCCCCCCAACTCCCCGCGGTGATCGAGGCCATCACCGAGCTCCAACTCTCCCCCAAGGGCGAACAGATCCTGCTCATGTTCCAGTCGGAATCCGTGTCGCCCCTGAGCATGGAAGACTTGGCCGAGTCCCTGAAGCTGCTCGCCTCCCCCTGAAGCGTGCCGTAGGAAAGGCTTACGTTGCATCACCCCACCCAACGCCGCCGCCTTCCTTCTCCGAACCGGGGCCGCTTCAGCTCTCTCGCCTTACACCTCGGCCCGCTCCGGCACCTGCTCAGCCGTAGCCTCGTGATGCTCTCCTGCCTCGCCCTCAGCACGCGCGCCGACGAGTTGGCCCCAGCACCACCACCGACTCCTTTTCGCGTCGGCTTCTCCGCCTCCCTATTTGAGGTCATCAACGCCCAGGACGCCCGCGCCGCCGTCAAAAGCTGGTCCTATGCGATCACGGCCGAAAACGATCTCTCCATCCAACCCGACGCCGAGATCATCGCAGACCTCACCACACTGACGACCGCCCTGCAGTCCGGCACCCTCGAGGCAGCCGGACTCACCACCGACGATTTTTTTGCCCTCCGTGAAGCGGTTGAGCTCTCCCATCTGTTCGTCACTCAGACCGCCGGTCAGACGCACGAGGAGTATGTCATCCTGGTCCGCCGCGACCAGGGCATCACCTCCCTCGCCGAGCTGCAGGACCACGACCTGCTGGTGCACCAAAGTCCCCGGCTCTGCCTCGCCCTCCCGTGGCTCGATCGCACCCTCCACGACCAGGACCTGCCCTCCGCCCCGAGCTTTTTTGACCACCTCATTCCCCACCCGAAACTCACCCAGGTCGTCCTGCCCGTCTTCTTCGGCCGCGCCACTGCCTGCCTGCTGACCCGCCGCGATTTTGAGACCATGGCCGAGCTCAATCCCCAGCTCGGTCGACAACTGGTGGCCGTGGCCAGCTCCCCGCCCTACATCCCGGCGGTGATGGCCCTGCGCGCCGATTTCAACTCCCCCGAGTTACCCGGCATTCTCGCCGCTCTCCGCACGCTGCATCAGTCGCCCAGCGGCCAACAGGTCCTGCTCATCTTCCAAGGCGAAGCACTCGTCCCCTGCCTCCCGGCCGACCTGGAGCCGTCGCTCGAATTGCTGCGAGCCGCCACCGAACTCCGGTGAGATTTCAACGCAACTTGGCCAAGCCGTGCATGGCCAAACGCCTCGCGCCCGTTGTAAGCTGACATCATGTGGACTTGGGCTGAATGGATCGCCGACCGCGCCGTTGCACTCGCCGGCTGGGACGCCGCCAACGGCGCCGGCGCCGCGTTGCACTTCTTTGTCTACGATCTGCTCAAGATCGTGGTGCTGGTCGCCGTCGTGGCCTTCATCATGGCCCTCGTGCGCGGCGCCTTGCCGCTAGATCGTATCCGCGCCGCTCTCGATCGCCCCGGTGGCCGCACCCTCGGTTATCCGGCCGCCGCGCTTTTCGGCGCGCTCACGCCCTTCTGCTCCTGCTCCTCCGTGCCGGTCTTCCTCGGCTTCATCCAAGCCCGCTTTCCCATCGGCGTCGCCTTCGCCTTCCTCATCGCGTCGCCGCTTGTCAACGAGATCGCCGTCGCCCTGCTCGGCGCGACCTTCGGCTGGCGCTTTGCTTTCACCTACGCCGCCGCCGGCATCGGGCTCGGCATCGTGGGCGGGCTCGTGCTCACCTTCCTGCGCGCCGATCGCTGGCTCAGCCCCGACGCGCTGAAGACGCCCACCGACGAAGACGACGAACCCGCCCCGCACGGGCTCGAACCCCGCCTGCGCGACGCCGCCGAAACCAGCGCCTACATCCTCCGCAAGATCGCCCCTTGGTTGCTCGTCTCCCTCGGCCTCGGTGCCGCCATGCACGGCTTCGTGCCCGCCGGCTTTTTCGAAAACCTCTTCGCCGGCACCAGCACCTGGACTGTGCCGCTCGCCTCCCTCGCCGGCCTGCCCCTCTACGTGAGCGCCAATGCCACTGTGCCCCTGCTCGACGCCTTCGTTTCCAAAGGCGTGCCCCTCGGCACCGCGCTCGCCTTCCTGCTCTCCGCCGTGGGCGTGTCCTTCCCCGAACTCGTGCTATTGCGCAGCGTCATGACCGTGCGCCTGCTCGCCACCTTTTCAGTCGTGGTGCTGATCGGCACCACCCTGCTCGGCTGGCTGTTTAACGCCTTGCATTGAAGTAGCCGGAAACCCGCTCGCCATGCAGCGGTCAGTTTCCCAAGTTCTACCCGCACTCCTCCCTGGCCGCTTCATGTATAACTTCGCGTTCCAACGCTTTCGACTTCACCGCTGCGGTTTGGCCCGTTTGTTCGCTGCCCTTGCGACACTGGTGCTGGCGGCCCTCGCTCCCCTCGTCGCCCCCGCCGCCGAGGAAGATCAAGGCCCGCTAAAGATCGCCTTCACCTCCAGCATGTTCGCCGACGTCAACGAAAACGACGCCCGCGCCTCCCTCCGCATCTGGGCCGACACCATCACCTCCCAGCGCGGCCTCAACGCCGAACCCGAGGTGGTGATCTTCTCTTCCACCGACGCCATGGCGGCCTCCCTGCTCGCCCATGAGACCGATGCGGTCGCCCTGCCCGCCTACGAATTTGCCCACTTGCTGCCCCGGGTGGAGTTCGACCACATGTATCGACTTTCCGAATACGGCACCGCGGAGGACACCCGCTACATCCTGCTCGTCAACACTCCGCCCGGCTCTCCCGAACCTACTCTCGCCGACTTCGCCGGCCGCGAACTGCTCATACTCGACAACGCCAACTCCAGCCTCGCCCTGCCCTGGCTCGATCGCGAACTCACCACCGCGGGCCTGCCTCCCGCCACCGAGCACTTCGGCCGCCTCACCCGCAAAAGCAAACTGTCCCAGGCCGTCCTCCCCGTCTTCTTTGGGCAGGTGTCCGCCAGTCTCGTGACCGCCCAAGGTTTCGCCACCATGAGCGAGCTGAACCCCCAGATCGGCAAACGGCTCCACCCCATCGCCACCTCGCAGCCCTACCCCAATCGCATCTTCGCTTTCCGCAAAGGCTACGAGTCACCCGAACTCGACGGCATCATCGAAACAATTGCCGATCTGCAAAACACCTCCAAGGGCGCCCAGATTCTGATGATTTTCCAGACCGAGGCCGTGCTCCCCCTCGCCCGCGAAGAACTCGATCCCACCCTCGAGCTGCTCGGCCTGACCACGCCCTAGAGGCGCGTCTGCTCCGGATTACGATTAGGTAAACCCGCCACAACACGTTGCCACCGGCCACGGCCTGCATCCTAGTCGCCGGTATGACGTCGCCTTCGCCCGCCGCTCCGCACGTGCTCTTCATCTGCACCGGTAACTACTACCGCAGCCGCTTCTCCGAAGCGCTCTTCAACCATCTCGCGGAGCAGCATAACTCTCCCTGGCGCGCCTTTTCCCGCGGCGTCGATATCGACCTTGCACCGCCCGGTCTGTCGCCCTTCACCACCGCCTGGCTCGACCAGCACGGCATCGACCGCCGCCACACCACCCCCGACCGCAACCGGCTCACCACCGCCGACCTCGCCTACGCCCAGATCAGCGTCGCCCTCAAGGAAGCCGAACACCGCGCCTACCTGCGCCGCGACTTCCCCGACTGGGTCGACCGCATCACCTACTGGCACTTCCACGACCTCGATGTCTCCACTGCCGACGACATGCTGCCGGCGCTGGAAACACACGTGACCGAATTTTTCCACTCCGTGCACAACGGCGACCCGGCTGCCGCGGCCGATGCCTGATCCACGTATCCGTTTTCTAATGACTCAGCGCGCAAAACCCGTGCGCAGGGTCCACGCCCAGTCGTCGAAGCCAAACTGCTCCGCCCGGTGCGCCGCCCGCTCCACGGCGTAGGGCACCGTGAACTGCGTGACCCGCAACCCGTCCTCGCCACCCAGTTCGACCACGGCGTAGCGCGCCTCGGGACTGCCGACCTCCATCTTGTGCGACACGGGCACCGTATCCGCATACGCCGGCAACCCCACGCTGCCCGGATTCACCACCGTGCAACGCGCGTCCACCCTCACCATCCCCGGCACATGCGTGTGCCCACACAGCACCAGCCCCGCCCGGTCTGCCCCGAGGATCTCGGCCACCTCCGCCGGCCGTCGCCGCGTCACGCCGCCACCGGCCTGCAGGTGCTCCAGCAAATACTCCACATCACTGCGCGGTGAGCCATGACAGGCCAGCAAGCCTGCCTCTCGGTGCACCCGCGGCCAACTCTCGATCCACTCCAAGTCATCCGCACTCAGCCGCTCCCGCGCAAACGTCGCACTCGCCGAACGCTCCGCCGCATCCTCCGCCAAAATCATGCGTTCACCATTGCCGCGCACGTGCGCGATCGGCACCGCCCGCAACAACCGCGCCACGCCCACCGGGTCGATCGGCCCGTTAAACGCATCACCCAGCTGCACCACCAGGTCCACCTCATGCCGGGGCAACTCCTCCAACACTGCCTCCAGCGCCGGAGCATTGCCGTGAATGTCTGCAATCACGCCGATCTTCATGGGATTTTAGGCCGACGAGTCTGCCCCCTCGACCGCCTCATGCCAAGACCGCGCCACGACCTAATCGGCTACTAAGCCGTTTCCCACCGCTCCGGCGGCAGCTCGGCCAGTAGCTCCCGCAGCGGCACGCCCAACCACTTCTCCCCCGCCTCGATCGACAGAAACACCTGCACCTCCACCTCCAGCCGCGAGGTCAACAACATCCCAAACATCCGGCACACCCCAAACACCGCCTTGCTCGCCACCAAAAACCCCACCCGGTGCTCCCGATTTACCACCTCACTCAACTGCAGACCGGCGATGATCTGACTCACCTCCTCATACGACATCACCGTCGCCACCTCCCGCAGATCCACCCACAGCGAGGGCATCACCTCCCGATCACCCGCCGCCGCCCGGCCCTTGATAAACGCGAGCACTTCCTTCACCTCCACCGCGCCCACCAGCTTAAACAGCTTGAGATTGTAGTTTGGTAACACGCAGTGGGCTATCATCTTGGACAGGCGGGCCGAGACAGTCGGGCCTATCCCGACAGCGAGTCAACGCGCCTTCCGCCCCACCCCACGCAATAGGAATTTTCCCTAGCCGGATCCGATCAATCTCTTTGTGTCCGGACATGGAAAGGCGCCGGGCTTGCACTCCCGGCGCCGGACCAACGGACAACTTACCCATCGTCCGTCCTGAGACGTTACCCGCGCCTCAGAAATCGTATTTCATGCCCACCGCATACAGCCACGGGTCGAGCTTGGCCGTAGTGAGCTTGGCCGCCCCCGCCAACACGTCCGACCGAATGGCCGCCCGCTTCACGTCGACATTAAAGGACCAGCGATCGTTGACCCGCACATCGAAGCCCGCCTGTGCCGCGAGGCCCACGCTGTAGTCTTCCAGCGCCAGCGGCACACCGGCCACCACCAGATTGTCATCGAAGATGAGGGTGAAATTCACGCCCACGCCGAGGTAGGGCTGGAAGGTATCCGAGACCTTCGGGTGATACTGCAGCAGCAGCGTCGGGGGCAGATGCTTGAAAGAACCCAGACGACCCACGCCGGCCAGATCCACGCGATGCTTCTGCGGGATGGTGAGCACGAGCTCGGCCGACAGAACGTCGTTAAACGCGTAATCGATATCAATTTCCGGAATGAACTTGTCGCTCACGATGACCGCATCATCAGCGAAGTTGATGCCCAGAGCGGAGAACGCAGGCGACTGGTCGACCGTCTCCAAATAGGTCGCACGGAGGCGCACCGACCAGGGGCCAGCGGCAAAAACAGATGAGGCAGTAGCGAGTCCCAAGGCCAACGCGCCCAGGGCAAGACGAGAGAAGTTCATAGCAACAAGGTGTAGGGTTTATTCACGGTCACCGTTTGGGGCGGCAACGGCAGCACCCTAGCGCAAGCCCGCGCGTTCGACTCGCCACCGCTTGCCCGAACCCGCGCATGACTTGTCCTCATGCTGTAACCAATAAATGGCTACATTACCCGATCCCGCGCCACGCCACGCCACGTGCTCAGCCCCCGCCCCCCGGCGCCGTCGGCGCGTTAAACATGCTGTCCATCCACTGCCCGCCGAACCGACGGTAGGCCGCCAGACCGTCCTCGCCCAGCAGCTCACGATACTCGGCAAAGGTCTTCTCCCGCAAAGTCGCCACCGCCGCCTCCCGCTCCGCCGGATCCATCTCGCTGTTGTTGCGCAGCTGCGTGACCTCCTGAATGCGCTCCGTCTGCAGCTCAGTCGCCCGGCGCGCCACCTGCGGCTCCAGACCGTAGCGCGCCACCAGATTGTTGAGCATCATCAACGACGGATCCAGCGCCTGCTCCAACAGCGCCTGCCGCTCCGGCGGCAGGGTCTCGCCCAACGCCGCCACCAGCGCGGTCGTGCGCTCCCTCCGCGCCTGCAGCGCCGGGAAGCTGAAATCCGTTTGCCCGACCTCCGGCAGCGTGCGGTTCAGTTCCTCACTCGCCTGATAGATCGCGCGAAACTCCGCCTCCGTCACACCCATGACCCCCAGGCGGGTGCGCAACATCTGCGCCGCCTGATCATTGCGCAGCCGATATTCGAAGAGCTGCTCGGGCGTGAGCAATTCTTCCAAATCCCGCCGCTCCTCCGCCTCCAGAAACGCCAGCCGTTCTTCATCCTCCGGGGTGATCACCCCCATGCTGGTCATGTAAAGATTGGCCCGCAGATCTCCGTAATCCGAGACCACCGCACTCACCCGCGCCGACAGCTCTGCCGGCAACTCTCCATACTGCCGCCGCTCCGCCACCTCACGGTAAGGGTCTCGCTCCACCTCCCCGCCCAACAGGGTCGCCACCTCAGCGTCCATCTCCTCCCGCAGCCGCTGGTAGTCCCGCCCCAGTGTCGCCAAATACAACGCGTCACCAGAATCCCAATACCGATAGGGTTTAACCTCCGCCAACAAAGCCTCCACCTCCCCCTGTTTCCGTCGCCGCACCTCCGCCGCCACCATCGCTCGCAGCAGATGCCGCGGCACGCCGGCATCCCGCCACCGGGCCACCAACCCCTCCAAATCTCCCGTGCCCACGTCCGACCACAACGCCGCCTGCGTTTCTTCGACCATGGCTTCCTGCGCCGCTTCCGCTTTCTGCACCGCCGCGACCGTCGCCGCTATTCTCGCCACCTCGAGCTGCGACGCCACCTCCGCCGGAGACGCTCCGCGCGTCCACCACAACACCGCGTGCGCAGCAACCGACAACACCAGGACGACCATCAAAGGGACATGCTTCATCTCAACCAGAGGATAGGGGTAAACAATCTCGCAGGACGGCCAGTCGGCACCCACCCTGCCCGTCTCCCCGCCCCTTCGCCAGCCCCAAAACGCGTCTCCCTATCCCGCCATGCCTTCCCGTCGCACCTTCGTCAAAAGCGCCCTCGGTCTCGGCGCCGCCGCCCTTGCACCCCGCGCCCTCACCGCCGCCGACCCCGTCTCACCCGAGGTCGCACCGTGGTTCGATATCTCCCTCGCCCAGTGGTCCCTGCAGCGCGATTTCTGGAGCGGCGCCCGCGACAAACTGCGCTTCGCCGCCATCGCCAAAAACGACTTCGGCATCTCCGCCGTCGAATACGTCAACCAGTTCTACCTCGAGGGCTTCTCCCCCAAAATCACCGCCGAACTCAAACGCGTCGCCGACGGCGAGGGCGTGCACAGCGTGCTCATCATGTGCGATCGCTGCGGCCGCCTCGGTGACCCTGATCCCGCCGCCCAACAGGCCTCCATCGACGCCCACCTCCCGTGGCTCGAGGCCGCCCGCACCCTCGGCTGCCACGCCATCCGCGTGAACGCCTTTTCCGACGCCAGCGAGAGCTACGGCACCCAACTCGATCGCACCGCCGACGGCCTGCGCCGCCTCTGCGAGATCGGCGACACCTACGACCTCTCCGTCATCGTCGAACCCCACGGTGGCCTCTCCTCCAACGGCGCGTGGCTCGCCGCCCTCATGGACCTCGTCGCCCACCCGCGCGTCGGCACCCTGCCCGACTTCGGCAACTACGGCGACCACCGCGCGGGCTGGACCTACGACCGCTACCTCGGCACGACCCAGTCCATGCCCTACGCCAAGGGCGTCAGCGGCAAGACCTTCCACTTCGACGCGTCGGGCGAGGAGGACACCATGGACTTCCGTCGCCTCATCGAGATCGTGCACGCGTCTGGTTTTTCTGGATACATCGACGTCGAATACGAGGGCGATGAGATCGACGCCGCCACCGGCATCCGCCTCACCCGCGACCTCCTGGTGAAGCTCGGCGGCCGCCTCTGATTCAGAGCGCGCCCCGCTGCTGCAAGGTGATCAATACCCCGACCAAAAATCCCGTCGCCAGCATGTAGGCGACGGCCCCGATGATCACCGCCCCCACTGCGATCAACCAGTTTGGCCCCATCACGCGGCGGTAGGCCCAGGTTTGATAGATCACCGAGCCGATCGCATACACCGTCATCACTCCGCCCCAGACCGGCACCAGCAACGCCGCCACCAGGTAGGCCACCGTGGTGACCGCAAAAATGAAACCGTTGAGCGCCAGGTGCTCGATCAAGTTGTAGGCCCTTTTCCAATACAACAGACGAGTGGTCAGCGCCATGAACGGTAACGACGCCATCAGGATCAGATTGTAGTTCCGCTGCAGCAGGCCAAACACCGCCTCGCTCTGCCCGTTCGTCGCCGCATCCATGTCTGCACTCATCCCGGCGACCATCTGGTCCATCGCGCCCGACTGGTAATTCACAAACGTCGCCAACGCGGTGAGCAGGACGACCAGTTTCAAGGGATTGCTAAAACGCAGTCGCTCCGCGCCCAAGTAGGCTTCGAACGCGCGCCGCGGCGCCCGCACAAACTGCCACAGGGTGAAACCAAACCCCTTTTCCATGCTCACGGCGCCAAGCACCGCCTCGACCGGCAGACTCCAATCCAACCGCTTCACCTGATGCTCCACCACGATCCGCTGCTCCGCCGGCGGCACGGGCGGAAGCTGCAAGGCGGACTTTTCGTCGCGCCTTTTGGCCGCGCGCGCCTCCCTTTCAACCGGAGCAGAGTCAGACGGTGTATCCACGGCGCTCACCTTGGAAAAAGTCCCCACCAAAGCCAGTCCGATCTCCCGCCCCGTTTTGCCGAATCGCAGCCTGTGATTCGCCCTAAAATAAGTGGGCCGCCAGCGCACTGGCCTTGACGCTGACGGCCCCGGTGACCTGAAGCGGTCGACTCAACCGCTCCAGAAAATGAGTTGCGAGGAGGGGAAAACCGCCCCGCGACCAGATGACCCGGACCCTCTCAAAAGGGGCAACAACCCACGATGGAGCAGAATACTCAAATTTAGGTAGGCCCATCCGGCCCCCCTCCGCCCACCCACCTAAATTGCTGCCCACGAGCCATTCACCAGCGAACCATCATCCCAACTAATCCAATGCTTACGCATATGAGCAATATCTGATACTTATCGAACAAAAGGCGCAGTGTAAGTTTGGCTAATTGCGACGATACTCAGCATTACCCCTCCCCTATCATCACCCCTCCAAAACCCCGAAGCGCCTCCGCGCGCCGCCTTGCCATGAACTCCCCGATTCGCTGCTCGTCCGTCTGCTCGACGTTGGTCGCGCTGACGTTTGCCTCCGCTCTTTACGCTACCAACGGCATGAACATGGAGGGCTACGGGCCCGTCGCCACCAGTATGGGTGGCGCCTCCTTCGCCTACGACAATGGCACCGCCGGGGTGATCAACAACCCTGCCACCCTCGCCCTCATGGAAGAGGCCGCCCGCCTCGACCTCGCCCTCGGCGTGCTTGGCCCCGACATCACCGCCACCAACCCCGCCGGCGTCTCCGCCGACTCCAGCGCCACATCCTTCTTCATGCCCGCCTTCGGTTACACCCGCCGCTCCGGTGACTGGGTTTACGGCGCCGCCGTCTTCGGCCAAGGCGGTATGGGCTGCGAATACGATCCCGCCTCCTGGCGCGGACTCGGCTTCGACCTCATCAACCGCACCGAGGTCTCCCTCGGCCGCGCCATCCTCCCGGTCGCCTATCGCGTCAACGATCGCCTCACCATCGGCGCCACCGCCGACTTCGTCTGGGCCGGCATGGACCTGCAGATGGCGATGAGCGGCCCGCAGTTCTTCGACCTCGTTGACCCCACCCAACAAAACTTCGGCCGCGCCTCCGGCTCCCTCGTCTCCGGCTTCCAGCAGATGATGATGCAGCTGCCCATGGGCACCAACGTCGACTACGCCTACTTCGATTTCTCCAACTCCTCCGACTTCACCGGTGAGGCGCAGGGTTACGGTTTCGCCGGCAAGATCGGCCTCACCTACGAGGTCAACGAGACCTTCACCTTCGGCCTCACCTACCACGCCAAGACCGACCTCGGCGACCTCGACGCCCCCGGCAACAACCTCGCCTTCCAGCTCAACATTCCCGGCATGGGCGCCATGGCCCAGTCCCTCACCGGCACCATCAAAGTCGATGACTTCGAATGGCCCGCCATGCTCGGCGCCGGCTTCGCCTACCGCCCCTCCTCCGATTGGCTCTTCGTCGCCGACCTCCGCCACGTGCTTTGGGCCGATGTCATGGACCAATTCGCCATGAGCTTCACCGCCGACAACGTCGCCACCAACGGCAACTTCGCCGGCGCCGTGCTCGACTCCGTGCTCTATCAGGATTGGGACGACCAAACCATCATCCAGCTCGGCGCCGCCTACCGCGTGACCCCGCAGCTCACCGTCCGCGGCGGCTTCAACTACGGCAACGACCCCGTGCCGGACACCTTCCTCAACTGCCTCTTCCCGGCCATCATCAAAACCCACATCACGGGCGGCCTGGGTTACCAGTTTGACGACCGCCAGAGTCTCGACTTCTCGCTCACCTACGCCCCGGAAGTGAAGACCACCAGCGGCTACGGGATCACCGTCAGCCACAGCCAGCTGAACGCCCAGATCATGTATGGCTACCGCTTCTAGAACGGTCTCCTCGAGGACACGAAAGAGCGACGGATTGCACAGATATCCACGGATTCTCCCCGGTAAAAACAGCCGTTCTATCCGTGTGGATCCGTGGAATCAGTGGCTAAAAACTAATCCAGCGACCGAAAAATAAGCCGAACCCCGGATACCCCGCATCCCGCATCCCGGCCTATATCCGTTTTTGCTCATATTTCAATTTATGACCACTCTAGGCCAACCGACGCAGAGTCCCCCCGTCTGATTTCGGGCAACCTGCCCCCCGCCGAACCTCCTTGCCGCCATGCCTGCCCCTGCTCTCTCCCGCCGTCGTTTCCTGCGCATCAGCGCCGGTTCGATCCTCGCCGCCCAAGCCGCTTCCCGCGCGACCTCGGCCGCGGCCGGCGCGTGGTCCTCGGCCTTCGGCGCCAAACCCGGCACCACCACCACGACGCCGACCTTCTGCGACATCTGTTTCTGGAAATGCAACGCCGTCGCCTCCGTCCGCGACGGCGCGCTCTGGAAGATCGAGGGCAACCCCTCCGACCCGCTGTCCCGCGGTCGCCTCTGCCCACGCGGCACCGGCGGCATCGGCGCCCACACCGACCCCGATCGGCTGCGCACACCGCTCATCCGCGTCAGCGATCGCGGTGAGGAGAAGTGGCAAGAGGTCACCTGGGACGAGGCCCTCACCTACATCGCCGACAAGATGAAGGGCATCGCCGAGCGCCACGGTCCCGAAGCCATGGCCCTCTTCAGCCACGGACTCGGCGGCACGTTCTTCAAACACACCCTCAAGGCCTACGGCACGCCCAACATCTCCGCGCCTTCCTTCGCCCAATGCCGCGGTCCGCGCGATGTGGGTTTTAACCTCACCTTTGGCGAGGGCGTTGGTTCCCCCGAGCGCACCGACATCGCCCACACCCGTTGCCTCACCCTCATCGGCTCCCACCTCGGCGAAAACATGCACAACACCCAGGTGCAGGAATTCGCCGAAGCCGTCGGCGCCGGCGCCACCGTGATCTGCGTTGACCCGCGCTACTCCGTTGCCGCCTCCAAAGCCAAATACTGGCTGCCCATCCGCCCCGGCACCGACCTCGCCCTGCTCCTCGCTTGGATGCACGTCATCGTCACGGAGAAACTCTACGACGCCGACTACATCGCCAACTACGGTTACGGCTTCGAACAATTTGCCGCCTACGTCCAGGCCTTCACCCCGGAGTGGGCCTACCCCGAGACCGGCATCGAGCCGTCCGTCATTCGCGAGACCGCCCGCGAGATGGCCCGCCATCGCCCGGCCTCCCTCGTCCACCCCGGCCGCCACGTCAATTGGTATGGCGACGACGCCCAACGCTCCCGCGCCATCGCCTTGCTCAACGCCCTCCTCGGCAACTGGGGCCGCAAGGGCGGCTTCTGGGTGCCGAGCTTCATGGACGTCCCCGGCTACCCCTACCCGGCCTACCCAAAACCCGCCCGCGGGCGCCTCGATAATCCCGACGAAAAATACCCCTTCGCCGACGAAGCCATCACCACCGGTATCCGCAACGCCACCCTCAGCGACGAGCCCTACCCCATCAAGGGCTGGATGGTTTACGCCACCAATCTCCTCCACGCCCTCCCCGACGAGCGCGCCACCATCGAGGCCCTCAAAAAACTCGAGCTCCTCGTCGTCGTCGACGTCATCCCCTCCGAGATCGCCGGCTGGGCCGACGTTGTCCTGCCCGAATCCAACTACCTCGAGCGCCACGACGACCTCAACGTCGAGTATTTCAAACAACCCTTCGTCGCCCTGCGCCAACCCGTCGTCGAGTCCCCGCACGACCAAAAGCCCGGTTGGTGGATCGCCCGCCAGCTCGCGCTCAAACTCGACCTCGGTCGCTACTACCCGTGGGAGCACATCGAGGACTACCTCAAATACCGCGTCGATGCCGCCGGCCTCGATTGGGCCACGCTCAAACGCGACGGCCTCATCCTCGGGCCGCGTCCGCCCATCTATTTTGAAGAGGGTGTGCCCGCCGAGTTCTACACCCCCACCGGCAAGATCGAGTTCTACTCCAACCAACTCGCCGAGCACGGCTTCGATCCCATCCCACGCTACACCCCGCCCGACCCGGGCCCGCCCGGCGCCTTCCGCCTGCTCTACGGCCGCGCCCCCATGCACTCCTTCAGCCGCACCCACACCAACCGGCTGCTCGCCGACATGATGCGCGAAAACGAGGTCTGGCTCAACGCCACCGCCGCCCGCCGCCTCGGCCTGCGCTCCGGCGACCGCGTGCGCCTGCGCAACCAGGACGACGTGCTCAGCGACCCCGTCCTCGTCAAAGCCACTCAACGCATCCGCTCCGACTGCGTGTTTATGGTCCACGGCTTCGGTCACACCGCCAAGGGCCTGCGCCACGCCTACCGCCAGGGCGCCTCCGACGCGGGTCTCATCACCCGCTACAAAACCGATCCGCTCATGGGCGGCACCGGCATGAACATCAACTTTGTCACCCTCGAACCCGCGGAGGCCTGATCCCATGCGTTACGGAATGGTCATCGATACCCGCCGCTGCGTCGGCTGCATGGATTGCGTCGTCGCCTGCAAGACGGAGAACAACGTGCCCGAGGGCTACTGCCGCGATTGGATCACCGAAACCACCACCGGTGAGTTCCCCACTCTGCGCCACGAGATCCGCACCGAGCGCTGCAACCACTGCGCCCATCCTCCCTGCGTGCACTGCTGCCCCACCGGCGCTTCGCACGTGCATGAGCGCGGCGGCGTCGTGCTCGTCACCCCGGAAGAGTGCATCGGCTGCAAGGCCTGCCTCGCCGCCTGCCCCTACGACGCCCGCTTCGTCCACCCCGACGGCTACGCCTCCAAGTGCACCTTCTGCATCCACCGCGTCGAGCAGGGCCTCGAACCGGCCTGTGTATCCGTTTGCCCAACACGCTGCATGCACTTCGGCGACCTCGATGATCCGCAGAGCGAAGTCAGCCGCCTGCTCGCCGCCAACCGCGCCCACTCCCTCCTCCCCGAGGCCGGCACCCAACCCAGCATTTATTACATTAACTGAGGAGGCCCCGCCATGACCGAAACCGTCATCCACCGCAGCAACCCCGGGATCGATCCCCACTTCCATGTGTGGGGCTGGGAGGTTCCGATTTACCTCTTCCTCGGCGGCCTCGTCGCCGGTCTCATGGTCATCGCCGGTGCTCGCCTGCTGCTCATGCGACCCAATCAACGGCAGGCCATGGTCTGCTGCACCATCGGTCCGCTCGCCGGACTCGCCCTGCTCAGCTTGGGCATGCTCGCCCTCTTCCTCGACCTCGAGCACAAGCTCTACGTCTGGCGCCTCTACCTCACCTTCGAGATCACCTCCCCCATGTCGTGGGGCTCGTGGATCCTGCTCGCCGTCTATCCCGCGCTGCTCGCCAACGCCCTCGTCCACCTGCCGGAAACCCTGCCCAGCGTCGCCCGACGTATCCCCATTCTCACTACAATCAGTGACTTCATGCTGGCCCGGCCCCGCATCATCATTCTCACCGGCCTGGCCAACGTGCTGCTCGGCATCGGTCTCGGCATCTACACCGGCATCCTGCTCGGCGCCCTCGGCGCCCGCCCGCTCTGGAACAGCGCCGTGCTCGGTCCGCTCTTCCTCTTCTCCGGCCTCTCCAGCGCCGCCGCCTTCCTGCACGGCATCCTCGTGGTCAGCATGCCCGACGACGAACGCCCGGCCTTTGCCGATTTCCTCATCTCCACCGTCACCGGCTGGACCAAGGCCCGCCCGCTCGACACCCGCCTGGCCCCCGCCCTCGCTCAGGCCGACAACAGTTTCCTCACCATCGAGTTTGCCCTCATCGGCCTGTTCTTCATCGGCCACCTCACCTCCACCGCCGTGCACCAACAGGCCATCGGCCTGCTCCTCAACGGTCCCTACGCCGCCGTCTTCTGGGTCTTCGTCGTCGGCCTCGGCATCCTCCTGCCGCTCATCCTGCAACACTTCGAGTTGCTCCACCGCATCCGCCACACCCTCGCGCCCGCACTGCTCGTGCTCGGCGGCGGTCTCGCCCTGCGCTTCATCATCGTCGCCGCCGGCCAGGCCAGCCACTGGAGCTCCCTCGCCTCGCACTAACCCCTTTACCCGCTCGTCGCCATGTCCGCTCCCGACCTCGCCACTCCCTCCGCCAAACCCGGCCCGCAACCGCACATGAATCCCTACTGGGCCGGCTTCTTCCTCGGCCTTGTGCTGCTCGCCGCCTTCGTCGTCATGGGCCGCGGACTCGGTGCGTCCGGCGCCTTCTCCACCGCGGTCGCCGTGACCGTCGATGCCGTTGCCCCCGAGCACGCTGCCAACAACGAATTCTACACCGGCTACCTCGGCGACGGCTCCTACAACCCGCTCAAGGACTGGCTCGTGTTTGAAGTCCTCGGCGTCTTCGTCGGCGGCTTCCTCTCCGGCGCCCTCGGCTCGCGCCTGCGCTTCACCGTCGAGAAAGGACCGCGCATCACCAACGGCCCGCGCCTTGTCTTCGCCTTCATCGGCGGAGCCATCATGGCCATCGGCGCCAAGCTCGCCCTCGGTTGCACCAGCGGTCAGGCCCTCACCGGCGGCGCCCTGCTCAACGTCGGCAGCTGGGCCTTCATGATGTGCGTCTTCGGCGGCGCCTACGCCCTCGCCTGGTTCGTCCGCAAACAATGGATCTGAGCCCCCAGTTTTCACCCTTCACCATTCACTCTTCCCCCTTTCCCGATGCCCGCCCCTTTCTACAAATTCGGTCTCTTCGGTGAGGAGATGTCGCTCATCGTCGCCTTCCTCATCGGCATCGCCTTCGGCTTCATCCTCGAGCGCGCCGGCTTCGGCAACGCCCGCGTGCTCGCCGCCCAGTTCTACTTCAAAGAGCTGCGCGTGCTGAAGGTCATGTTCACCGCCATCATCACCGCCATGGTCGGCCTTACCCTGCTCTCCGCCGCCGGCTTCGTCGACCTGTCCCTGGTGTATCTGACTTCCACCTACATCTGGCCGCAGATCATCGGCGGCATCCTGCTCGGCATCGGCTTCGTCATCGGCGGTTATTGTCCCGGCACGTCCTGCGTGAGCGCCGCCACCGGCCGCATCGATGGCATCGTTTACTTGGGCGGTATCATCGTCGGCCTCTTCGCCTACGGTGAAATCTATCCGTCCATCGCCGACTTCGCCCACAGCACGCCCCTCGGCAAACTCACCCTGCCCGAGCTGCTCCACATCCCCTACGGTTTCCTCGTCCTCGCCGTCGTGGTCATGGCCATCATCGCCTTCGTCGCCGCCGAATGGGCCGAGGGTCGCTTCGGCGGTCGCCGTCCCGACCTCGATTCCCTCCTCGCCCCCGCCCGCCGCTTCGCCCCGTCGCGCAAACTCGCCGGCGCCCTGCTCGGCCTCGGTGTGATCGCCGCCCTCGCCGGCAATCCCTACCGCGGCGTCGAGGGTCGCATCGATACCCGCACCCTCGCCCTCGAAGCCGCCAACCCCGCCGATCAGCTCGCCGTCCGCGACCTCGCCGACCGCCTTGTGCAGGGCCGCAACGACTTGCTCATCGTCGATGTGCGCGACGCCGATGCCTACGCGACCTATCGGATTCCCGGCGCCATCAACGTGCCGCTCGCCTCCCTCACCGCCGACTTCGTGCCGCGCAACGAACGCATCCTCTTCTACAGCGACAGCGAGCTGCAGGCCGCCCAAGCGTGGCTGCTCATGCGCTCCCTCGGTTACGACCACAGCTACCTGCTACGCGGTGGCCTTGATGCCTGGAAACAGGAGGTGCTCTTCCCCGCCCCGGCATCCGAAAACCCCACCCCGGAACAGACCGCCGACTTCGCCGCCCGCGCCGCTGTGGCCAAATTCTTTGGCGGCACCCCACGCGCCGACGCCGCTTCCGGCGGTGACGGCATGCCGCAACTCCTCGCCCCGCCGCCCCCGACCGAAGTCCCGGTGCTGGCCACGCGCAAAAAGAAGAAAAAGGAGGGCTGCTGATTTCCCTTTTTGTCGGAGCGATCTCGGGAAGGTCCGTTGGTTCGGTAAGGTTGTGACCCGGATCGCTTCGACAAAACGATTTACGTGACGCCGGCTGGGAAGGGTCGGTTCGGCAAGGCTACCCGCCGCCGGTGTTCGCGTAGGGCGCGGTCCCGTCACTGCAGTGGCGGGGCCGCAGCCCGCTTCGTTAAACCTCGCCGTCGTCGTCGACGCCTTCGCTTTCGTAGGTCCAGCGGTCGAGCAGGTAACGCGACTGATAATCCAACTCCGGAAACAGCGTCGCTTCCGTCACGCCCATGATGGCGAGCGCCTTGCGCATGTCGGCCCGACAGTCCGCCGGGATGCACAACCACTTGAGCAGCCGACTGCGCTGCAAGCCCGCGTCGATCTCCACCAGCGAGATCGGCAGCCCCACCGGCGTCTTGAACGCCCGCCCCGCCACGTAGGTGTTCGGATTGTGCACGTGTTTGCCGCCGTGCAGCGTGAACACGCCCGCCTGACTGCGGATGCGACTGTTGGTGCGATTGGCATACACCGCCACCGGCATACGCAAGCGCGCGTAAATGCCCTCCGGCTTCGCGTAACTGGTTTTATGATACAGATTCAGTTTCGCCCCGCGCGGCGGTCGCGCCGTGTAGTCGCGCAGGTCCCGCCACAACGGCTGCGCATCACTCACCTCGCGGCCGTCGAGTAACACCGGCTTCACGCCCCGCGCCTTGTCCTCCTCGGTCACCAACGCCTTCTCGATGCGCTCGATCCGGTAGTCCGCCCGGTCCACCCTCAGCGTCGCCATTTCGCGCACAAAGGTATCGTGCCACTCGATGCGCTCGCGACTGCGCGACAACGCCGCCCGTGCCACCACGTCGGGATCCTGATCAAAGGCCAGCTCGGCCATGCGCGCCGTCGCCGAGGTGTGGTAGTTGAGCCGTCTCGCATTGAGCAGCCACAACGCCGCATCCGCCTCGTCGTCGTAAGCCGGATTGCGCACCGCAAAGTAGAGCGCCACCAGCAGGTTCTCGGTCCAGTCGAGCAGCCGCGTCGGTGTCAGGTAGTGCTGCATCGTCACGAGCCACTCGAAGTCACTCGCATTGGCCGGAGCCGCGTCTGGGTTCATCGCCTTGAAATGCCGCACCAACGATACCTCGTCCACGTAACGCCCGGAACGTCGCAACGAGTTCCGCAGCATGCCTGGCGTAAGTTCGTAGTTCGAGCGTTCGTGGCCGCGGAACCACAGCCCAAATGCATCGTCGCCGCGCTTGGCACTCGAGCCCGGCCGGATGTCCTTCATGAAGGCATCGTCGGTCAGCGCGGCCACGGCCTCGCCGATGGTGCGGATGGTGCGGGCGGCCTCCGGCGGAACGGCCGGAGCAGGGGAAGCGAAACGGGCACGAGCCATGGCAAGAAAGGGTAAAGCCCGGCCACCCTGCCGGGGCCGAACCCGACAAGCAAGATGTAGCAGAGGCCGTCTCACGCCAGCGCGAGCAAGCTCGCGGCCTACATTTCGTTTTCGATACCACACTGTAGGCTGCGAGCTTGCTCGCGCTAACGTTGCCCCTCCGCTCCGTCCTCGCCCCGCTCCCGCCGCCCGCACGCCTTGCCACGCGCCCCGCCGTCCGCCAACCTCCGCCCACTGGCCGTTCTTTGCCTGACTCGACTGCTCGCTCACCCTCGTCCCCTCCCCACCCATGAGAGTCGTCTTCGTCCACGGTTGGAGTGTCACCCACCTCAACACCTACGGCGGCCTGCCCGCCGCCCTCGGTCGCCTGCCCGCGGCCCAACAGCTCGGCATCGATATCCAACACCTCTACCTCGCCAAATACGTGTCCTTCTCCGACGAGGTCACCGTCGAGGACATCGCCCGCGGCATGGAACACGCCGTGCGCGAGGAGATCCTGCCCCACCTCGCCCGCGGCGAACGCTTCGCCTGCATCACCCACTCCACCGGCGGTCCCGTCGTGCGCAAATGGATCGAGCTCTTCCACGCCGCCAACCTGCGCCGCTGCCCGCTCGGCCACCTCGTCATGCTGGCCCCCGCCAACCACGGCTCCGCCCTCGCCCAACTCGGCAAGGGCCGCCTCTCCCGCCTCAAGTCCTTCGCCACCGGCGTGCAACCCGGCGTAGGCGTGCTCAACTGGCTCGAACTCGGCAGCGACCAGGCCTGGGAACTCAACCGCGATTGGCTCGACTTCGACTGCACCGCCGCCCGCCTCTACGTCTTCACCCTCACCGGCCAGACGATCGAGCGGAAGTTCTACGACAACCTCAACAGCTACACCGGCGAACCCGGTTCCGACGGCGTCGTGCGCGCCGCCGCCGCCAACCTCAACTACGGCCTGCTGCGCCTCGATCAGGAGGGTAACCAGCTCGTCATCACCGATGAACGCAGCGCCGCGCCCAGCGGCTTCGGCGTGCTCCCCGGCCTCGCCCACTCCGGCGAAGACATCGGCATCATGCGCAGCGTGCCGCCCAACGACGACGGCTCCCACCCGACCCTGCATTGGATCATGCGCTGCCTCGAGGTCGGCACCGCCGCCGCCTACCGCACCGTCTGCCGCCACCTCGAGACCCTCACCGCCGCCACCCAGGAAGCCGAGGCGGAACGCACGGAGCGCAACCTCTTCCGCGTGGCGCGCGAGTTCCGCACCAGTCGCTACTGCCAACTCATCGTGCGTCTCAACGACGACCGCGGCACCCGCCTCGACGACTACGAGATCCTTTTCACCGCCGGCCCCAACTACAGCGCCGAGGACCTGCCGCCCGGCTTCTTCGTCGACCGCCAACGCAACCGCCTTAACCCCGGCAAACTCACCTACTACTTCGACCACGACGTCATGGCGGATTGGTTCGAGCGCGATGAGATCGGCGATCACTTCGGCGTCAAGGTCGTCGCCCGCCCCACCGAGGGCTACGCCTACTACACCGTCGCCGAATACCAGGGCCGTTTCAGCGCCGTGCAACGCCACTTCGCCCCCAACCGCACCATGATGATCGACATCACCGTGCGCCGCCACGTGCGCACTGGCGTGTATCAACTTTCCCAGGACATCAACCTAAGCGGCCGCTCCCGCCAGAAGGACAAATTCGCCGACCAACCCAAAGGCGAAGACCTCCCCCCTGACCTCTAACCATAGAGCCTGATGTAGCAGCGGCCGTGTCGGCCGCTCCGCCCTGCCTCACTGCCTCACAGCCTCGCCGCCTACATTCCGCGTTCGAACACCGCACTGTAGGCCGCGAGCTTGCTCGCGCTCTCTGAGCCCCTCGGCCCCGCCTTCATTCCGGCTCTGACCTCCGTGGTCTCAGTGCCACCTCCGTGCGCTCTGTGACGAAATCATCCTGCCTCACGGCCGCACCGACTCGACCACGCGCGACGGTGCGGTCTTGCCGCCTTCCGCCTTGAGCTGGCCGTCGGCCAAGGACGCCAGCAAGGTCTTCACCACCTCCGGCATCGACCGCGTCATCACCACCAGATCATGGATGCCTTCGCCGAGGTGTTCCAACTCGGCCTTGGTCTGCTCCATCTGCTGCCGCATCTCGCTGAACATGCTGCCCAACTGCTCCGCGACACCGAGGCGCGCCGCTTCCGTGAGGCCCGACACCTGCGCCGACTGCAGCGCGATGATGTCCTTCTGCAACTGCTCCCGGTCGGCCTGTAGCAGGGGCAAACGCGCCACCATCACACCGACCGATTCCGCCGCCGCCTGAGCCGCGCGACCACACGCCTTTTGCAGACTGCGCACCCGCGCTTCCGCGGCCGAACCGTGTTGGCGCGACTCGGCCTCTTCGCCGATCTCGCCCAGAAAACTCAGCACCATCTCGATCTGAATGCGCGCCACGCAGATGCACGACGCCACATCCGATACCGCCCCCGAGGCATCGGCGATGTGCTCCGAAAGCGTGTCCATGTTCCGGCTCATCTGCCGCGCCGTTTCGCCCAGAAAGCCCGCCACCGTGCCGATCACCACGCCCGATGCGCCGAGCGGATGCGCCGCCAGATGCGCATTGAGCGCGCTCAACTGAAACGAGTTGCCGATCTGCGCGATCGCCTGCGTGCGCTCCACCACCGCCAGACTGCCGTTGAGAAACCGATCCAACTCGCCGAACAAGCCGTTGAGGCGTGCATGTGTGTGCCGCGCCTGCGCGTGCAGGTGCTGCAACTCCGGCGGCGCCGAGTTGGCCATCACCTCGTTGAAGAGTCGCAACCCCCGCGCTGAAACCTGGGAGTCGCGGTGTTTGATTTCGCCCAACAGCGCCTCGTGGCTAAACGCCCGGTAATCCGCCCAGCCCGCCTGCTCCAACTGCCGCAGCAAATGGTGCACGCCACGCTCGGCCGCCGCGCCCTGCGACACTCCTTCTGCGATCCACGCATTCTCCTGCGCCAGGACATCCGCGTAGAGCGCCTCGATCTGCTCGAGCCGACCTTCGCTCGGCTTGATGCGCACCGAGAGGTAACCGTCGTCGATCGGCGTGATGACCGCGAACACCCAGTAGTGGTTGGCGTTGGCCGCGAGGTTTAGCACGTAACCCATGAAGGTGTGCCGCTGCCGCAACGTCGCCCACATGAGATGAAACACCGCGCGCGGCATGAGCGGATGCCGGATCAGGTTGTGATTTTCGCCCACCATGCGCTCCAACGGATAACCACTCACCCGCGCAAACACCGCATTGCCATCGGTGATCACTCCGCGCCCATCCGTCATCGAGAAGAAGGTTTCATGCACCTCAAAGTTTTGGGGCACACCGGTGGGGATCGTGGTCGAATTATTCACGGCGGTGGAGCGGTAGGGGATTAAGGGGGAGGGGGGAAAGCGGGGGTAGCACCGCGACTCGTAGTGAGACGGCGGAACTAGAGAGTTAAGCACACCACCCGGCCACTCGCCCCGCAGTCCTGCGCCAATCGTGCGCACTTATTGGCCGATCCGGTATCATGGCCGCCACCACCACCCAGCCCTAACATCGCGGCGCGTTCCCCGCGCTTCGTCCCTCTTTCGCCCCCGCCGCACGCATTGTGACCACATTGACAAGATATGGGATGCGGGCCGTCCCCGCGCGGTGGCACACTGCACGCGACTTTTGTCCTGTCGATGTCCGCCGCCGCCCATTCCCCAAGCATCCCGCCTCTCACCACGTCGCGCCTGCGACTGGAGGCTCTGCCGTTGCGAGCGCTGCGTGACCTCGCCGCCGGCCGCGCCTCGCGCGTCGTGAGCACGCTCAATTTTCACACGCCCGACCCCGCCCTGCTGCCCTCCGCCGCGTTCGCCCGCCAACGTCTGCAACTGGTGCAGGACAACCCGGTGCAACTCGGCTGGATCCACCGCTCCATCGTCCTGGCCGCCACCGACACCCTCATCGGCAGCATCAACTTCCACCACCTGCCGCCCGACCCCTTCCTCCTGCCCTACTCCCACCACGGCGCCGAGTTGGGCTACCGCATCGCCCCCGACCACCGCAACCAGGGCTACGCCACCGAAGCCGTGCGCGCCATGATGACCTGGGCCCAACAGACCGCCGACCTGCAGGCCTGCTTCCTCTCCATTTCCCCCGACAACACCGCCTCCCTGCGCCTCGCCCTCAAACTGGGCTTCCAACAAATCGGACAACAACACGACGAAATCGACGGGATCGAGTGGATCTTCCGCAAGGAACTCGCCTCGCCCCAGCGCCACTCCGCCGCCCGCTGAACCCGGCTCGATTTCGCCTCCGCGAAAAAAAGTTTCGCGCTCTGCAATCAAACCGCCGCGCCACTCGTTGCTCCGGTTTGATGAATGCAATCTCCTTCCTCTTCCGCCATCGGGGCCTCCGCCTCGCCTTCGGTTCTCTGATCACCGCCTCCGCCGCCCTCGCGGTGCAGGTGTCTGTCACGGTGCGCAGAACCTCGCCGGAAAACGGCATCTGGTTCGTTAACCCGCAACTCTTTGTCCACGACGGTTCCTTCGATCTCTTCGACGCCGGCTCCGCCGCCTCCGCGGCCCTCGAGTCCGCCGCCGAAGACGGCAACGCCTCGCTCGTCCAGGTCGAGTTCGGCGTTGAGCAACCCGACGGCCACTCCGCCGTCCTCGCCGGTCCCTTCGCGCCCGGCCGCTCCGTCACCCGCATCTTCGATCTCGATCCCTCCATCCCGGCGCACCGCTACTTCAGCTACGCCTCCATGCTCATCCCCAGCAACGACGCCTTCTTCGGCAACGACTCGCCGATGGCGTATCCGCTTTTTGATGACGAGGGCAATGTCATGGCCCGCTCCATCCCGGTCTGGGGCGCCGCCGTCTGGGACGCCGGCACCGAGGTCAACGACGAGCTCCCCGCCACCACCGCCTTCCTCGCCCAGGCCGCGCCCAACACCGGCACCACCGAAAACGGCGTGGTCGCCCTCCACCCGGGCTTCATGGCCGCCGGCCAGGGCGGCATCCTCGACGCCACCTCCCTCGCCCCCGGCCAGCCGGTGACCTTCCAGTCCGCCGACTTCACCGCCAATGGCTACCAGATCGCCGAGATCATCATCTCCGTCGTCGACGGTGAATCCACCACCCCGTCCCGCCTGCTGAACCTCTCCTCCCGTGGCCGCGCCGGCACCGGTGACGACACTCAGGTCGTCGGTTTTGTCGTCAGCTCCGGCACCGAGAAGCAGGTGCTCGTCCGCGCCGTCGGTCCGGGCCTGGCCGACTTCAACATCGCCGACTTCCTCGCCGATCCCGTCCTCACCGTCTTCGACGCCGACGGCGTGGAAATGGCCACCAACGACAACTGGGTCGCCGCCGACGTGACCGAAGCCACCGCCACCGTCGGTGCCTTCACCCTGCCGGAGAACAGTGCCGACGCCGCCCTGCTCCTCACCCTGCCCGCCGGTGCCTACACCGCTCAGGTCAGCAACAACGGTGACACCGAAGGTGTGACCCTCGTCGAAATCTACGAAGTCGGCCGCTAAGCCGCATCCCTTTCCCATCCGGGTAGTTCAAAAGCAACAAGGCTGGCCCGCCTGCTCCGTGCAGGCGGGCCATTTTTGTGCCCACGTGTAACCACCCACCGGATACGCCTCACCACCACCTTTAGAGCTCGACCTCGTGTCGAGCCGCCCCCGCCCCACCGCCATCCACACGGCCGACATCTCGCTTCCGCCAGCACACTGTAGGCTGCGAGCTTGCTCGCGCTGCGTTGCCTCTCCGCTCCTTCGCCCGGCCCGGCCTCCCGCCGCCAACCGAAGGTCAACCCAACCTCACGACTGCCCCAGCTGCGCCGCCAGTGCCGCAAAACGTTCGGCATCCGCCGGCGAGGCCGCGACATACACGACGTCGTCTCCCGCCCACGTCGCGAAACCCCAATTGCCGTCTCGCGTCACCGCGACCGGATCCCCCACCTGCGGCGCCCCCACAAACTGATCGCGAGGCACCGTCACGAGGTGCACCAGGTCGAGCGGTTTCATCATCGCAGGCGCGCCCTCCGGCGCATCCGGCGCGTTCACCGCCATGAGTTTTTTGCCGAGCATCGGCGTGCCGTCCTCACCGCGAGGCACGCCATCGAGATAAAAACAGAGGATGTAAACCGACACCCCATCGACATCGAGAATCTCGCAGCCGAGGTTGTCCAAGTCATCCACCGCCGCCGGCACGCTCAGCTCACTCGGCGCCCCCTGCGTTTGCATCCACGCCACCAACTCCGCGGCATCCAGTGCCATGCGATCGAGTTGGTAGTCGGGGTCATTAAAAAAGGCCCGGATGCCCGCCTGCAGCGTCGCGCCATCCACGGCCGGTGCCGACGCCGCCACGCCTTCACCCGTGATCGCGACCGGCGGCGTGCCGCCTTCGTCCGGCGAGCGCGCCGTCCATACGAGACCCGCCGTCGCGGTCACCGCTGCCGCCGCAGCCAAACCGCCGCTCCAGCGCCACCAGCGCAGACGTCGCTCCCGCTCCTCCGCGAGCTTGCGCCCCTCCGCCAGGATCGCAGCAACGCGCTCGGGCGACAGGCTTTGCCGCTCGTAGTGTTTGCGCAGGGACTGCTCAGGTTCGTTCACAAAATCAGGAATGAGGAGGGAGCTACGGCGTCGCTTGCTCCGAGAGGCTCGGACCGGACGCGTCTGGGGAAACGATGCAGCGCAGCTTTTGCAAACCCCGACGCATCAGACTGAGCACGGTATTGCGGGGTTGCTCCGTCATCCGACCGATCTCCTCCGCCGTGCGCCCCTCGATATAGTGGAGGAACAGCGCCTCGCGCTCGTTTTGCCGCAGGTGCCCCAAGAGGGTCTCCACATCGGCTTCGGCTCCGGGTGCATCACTCGCCGCCGGATCGGGTTCATCGAGCTCTTCACCGGTTTCAAACGATACCACCTTGGCGCGCCGATAGCGGTCGATGACGATGTGTTTGACCGCCGTGAACAACGTCGCGCGCGACGGCACCCGTCCGTAACGCCGGTGCAGATTGAGCCAGGCCTCCTGCGCCACATCCTCCGCGTCTTCGCGGTGGTGCAACAACGCGAGCGCATAACGAAACCCCGCGTTGAGCAGGTCGGCATCGCTATCGGTCGTCGTAGTGCTGGAGCTTGGTGCAGGCACGGGGACACTAGAGCCCCTAAGCCCGGGCTCTTATTCCCCGCATTCATGGAAAAAAGGATCATTCTCTCCTCAAACAACGAACCAACGCCCGGTTTGATTGCGGACACCTCGCACCTTTTGCCCCAGCCGATTGAATATCGCCGACTCCGCCTGCGTCTAAGAACTCAACGCCTCCCGCGTTGTCTCTAAAACTCCCTCCGACTCGTTATGACTTTTCTCCGCCGCCGCCTGCCCGCCCTCTGCCTGCTCCTCACTTCGGCCGCGCTGCTCTCCGCCGCGCCCACCAAATCGACCATCACGGCCGTGACCGTTTATCCCGACCGCGCCTTGGTCGAACGCCACGCCGACCTCACCCTGCCCGCCGGCGAATCCACCATCACCCTCACCGGCCTGCCCGCCAACCTCTGGGACAACTCCCTCCAAGTCCGCGGTAGCGGCCCCGCCGGCACCACCATCCTCGATGTCAACGCCCGCAACGTCTTCGTCGAGTCCGAGCCCAGCCCCCAAATCCGCGAGCTCGAGCAATCCCTCGAATCCCTCCGCGACCAGGACCAGACGCTCGCCGACAAAGTCCAACTCCTCGATCGCGAGTCGATGGTGCTCGACCAAATCATCCGCGCCCAAACCACCCCGCCCACCGAAGGCCCCGCCGCGCCCCGCGACCTCTCCGAGCTGCAGAACCTCCTGAGCTTCGCCGCCGAAAACCAAGCCCGCCTCGCCACCGCCAAGCGCAACCTCTCCGACCAACGCGAAGACCTCGCCCAAAAAATCGCCGCCGCCCAGGCCCAGCTCAACGAAGCCCGTGGCCGCCTCCCCGGTCGCCGCGCCGTCAAGGAGGTCACCGTGCGCCTCACTACCTCGACCGCTGGCCCCGGCCAACTTGCCCTCTCCTACACCGTGCCCGGCGCCCGCTGGGCACCGGTCTACAACGCCCGCCTCGACTCCACCGCCCGCGAGGTCGCCTTCGACTACCAAGCCTCAGTGACCAACCGCACCGGCGAACCCTGGACCAACGTCGCCCTTACCCTCTCCACCGCCCGCCCCAGCGCCGGCGGCTCCGCCCCCGAAGCCCAACCGTGGATCGTCGCCGAACTCGAACAACGACGTCGCTACGCCGACGAAGAAGGAATCACCCTTTCCGCCTTCTCCGTGAGCCGCGCCGCCGCGCCCGCTCCCGAACTCAAAATCGCCGGCCGAGCAGAAGTCGAGGCCGACATGGCCGTCGCCCAAGCTACCGTCGAAACCGGCCTCACCGCCGCCACCTTCAAAATCACCGCTCCCGCCACCATTCCGGCCGACGGCACCACCCAAAAAGTCTCCGTCACCACCGTCACCCTGCCCGCCGGCCTGCGCTACGACAGCACGCCCAAATACATCGCCAGCGCCTTCCTCTCCGCTACCGTCTCCAACACCACCGACTTCCCGCTGCTCGGCGGCCCGCTCGCGTCCTTCGTCGACGGCGCCTTCATCGCCAACAGCCAACTCGAGACCACCATGCCCGGCGAGGACTTCGACCTCGCGCTCGGCGTCGACGAGGGCATCGCCATCGAACGCGACCTCACCAACCGCTTCGTCGAAAAGACCGGCTTCACCAACTCCGGCACCCGCGTGACCTACGAGGTGAAACTCACCCTCACCAACCACAAGTCCGTGCCCGTCACCTTGCGCATCGCCGAGCCCCTGCCCGTCTCCCGCCACGAGAAGATCAAAGTCGAGCTCCTCAGCCCGACCGCCCGCGACATCGCCACCGGCGACGACAAGTCCAAGGCCTTCCACCGCGACGAAGAAGGCATCCTCACCTGGACCGGCTCCCTCGCCCCCGGCGCCTCCCGCACCCTCGACCTCAAGTTCAGCATCGAGCACCCCAACGACCTGCCCGTCACCGGCGTGGAGTAAGCCCCGGGTAACTCAGGCCGACAACGCTTCGTCGCTCGGCCATTCCGCCGCCGCCTCCGTCCGATCCGACTCCGCCTCCTCCGGCGGCCGCACACTCGGGCCCTCCACCCAGAGGGCCTCGAGCAGCGTGCGGGTCGGCCGCACCGGCGGACCAAACGGACCGCACAACACCTGCGCCGCCACCATCTCCAACGCGCGCGCGCCGATCACCCTCGGCTGTTGGTCCAGACACGCACACGGGCGCACCTGATCAATCTTGTTGAGCAGCACAAAACCCGTGGTCGCCGCCGCGCCCTCTTCCTCGATCCAGTCCTGCACCGCCGCCGCATGCGTCAACACCACGTCCGGCCGCTCCGCTCGAAACCAGCTCAGGAACTCCTCCTTTTTCAACGCGGCCTGTGTCACCGCCATCGGCACCGACTCCACTTCCGGGTTCACCGCCAAAAACGCCGCGAACGCCGCCCGCTGCCGGTGCTGGATACGCACGCTGCGCTGCTGCTCGAAGATGTATCCGGGACGTCGATACCCACGTTGCTTCAACCGCCCGAGCAGCCGGTAGATCGACGCGTAGTGATCGAGACACACCACATGCAACGCCGGCTGTGAGGTGACGAAGTCGGTGTAGATTCCGGCCAGCCGCGACCAATCGAGCTCGCGCACATCGGGCTGATACCAGCTCGGCAACACCATCACTCCGTGAATGCCGCGTGCCCGCAGCACGCCGTCGAGCCGACGAAGCGGCAGGTCACGGCCGCCCGCCACAAACGTCTCCACGTCAAAACCCATCTCATGCGCCCGCTGGCGCGCCCCCTTCACCAGCTCCGCCGGAAACGGCCCGTGCGGCCAGTGCTCCGTCTCCTGCAGATCCACCGCCGCGATCACGCCCTGCAACCCGTCGTGCCGGCTGCGCCGCACCTCCGCCAAAACCGATGAGGTCAGCGGGTTGATGCGAAACCCACACGCCTCCGCCGCCGCCTTTACCCGCTCCGCCGTCTCCGCGCTCACCCGCCCCCGACCGCGCAGCGCATCCGACACCGTGGTGGGGGAGAGTCCGAGCTGCCGCGCCAATGATCGCAGGGTGACCTTTGCTTCATCCATGCGCTCGCTGATGCCACCACCCCCGTGCCCTCAAAAGGTTACCGTTGAATGACAGTTCGGCAGCACGTCGCGTCGCGCCGGCAACATCGTGCGCTACGTCTTTTTGCACCTACCCCGGGGGTCAATCCCGCCCCCACCCCAACCCCTTTCCCAAACGGTTACCCCCACTACCCGCGACGTGTCGCCCGGGGATAACTGTATCCCAAACCAAGCAAAACCCACCCCTCCTATGACCCTACCCGCTGTCATTCTGCGGCACCGTGTGCTCGCATGCCTTGGACTCCTCGCCGGCTCGCTCGGCGCCCAATCCACCCCCTCCGCCGACACCGTTCCCGCCGGCCCCGCCGAACCCACCGTCGTCCTGCCCGCCTTCGTCATCGAGGAGGAAACCCCCAACCCTTACCAGTCCAACCAAGCCCTCTCCGCCTCGCGCGTCGCCACGTCCATCCAGGACATCCCGCAGACGATCTCCGTCGTCACTTCGGACTTCCTCAAGGACACCATGAGCACCCGCATGCTCGACGCCGCGAAATACATCACCCCGGTCGTCGAATCCACTCTGCCCGTCGGTGGTGACCGCTACATGATCCGCGGCTTCCAGGTTTCCCACGAGTTCATCGACGGCACCGAAATCTCCGGTCAGGACGGTTACTCCGCCTCCCTGCCCAACTTCAACATCGAGCGCATCGAGATCATCAAGGGCCCCAACGCCATCCTCGTGCCCGGCGGCTCCCCCGGTGGTCAGTTCAACCCCATCACCAAGTCCCCCATCATCGGCAAGGACCAGAGCTCCGTGAGCATGGATTGGGCCCAATACGGCACCACCAGCGTGAGCACCGACCTCAACCGCATCGTCAACGACGACATGGCCGTGCGTCTCGTGGCCGCCTACTGGGACAACGACGGCTACACCCGCGGTTACTTCCGCACCGGCTACCTGCTCGCCCCGTCCTTCGCCTGGCAGCTCAGCGACAACCACAAACTCAACGTGAAGGCCGAGTTCATGCAGAACCGCGAAACCACCCTCGTCGGTCTGCCCATCGATCCCTCCGTCGGCTCCGATGACTACGCCTTCATCGCCCGCGGCCTGCCGCGCGACTTCTCCTTCGGCAACGATCAGGACTTCCGCCACCGCGCCACCGAGCGTCTCACCGTCGAGCTCCTCTCCAACCTCGGCAACCACGTGACCTCCCGCCTCCAGTTCATGGCCAACCACGTCGTGCGCGAAGACCAGGGCGGCACCTCCGCCGCCATCGCCGGCATCCCCGTCACCCGCAACCCCACCACCGGCAAATACGAGCCCGGCATCACCTGGTCGGTCGACCAAAGCGGCCCCACCGCCGTGCCGTCCTCCACCCCGAGCCCGATCCCGGACCCCTCCACCTGGCTCTTCACCCGCAACAACGGCGCCGTCGACCTCTTCTACACCGAGGGCCACTTCCGCAACGACTACGCCGCCAAGTTTGAAGAGGAGTGGTTCAACTCCACCACCATCGCCGGCGTCTCCGCCAACTACTCCCGCGTGCAGTTCAAAGCCTACCCGGCCGCCGCCCGCCCCTCCATCCTCGCCAGCGACCTCGACTCGATCACCTTCCCCGATCGCGTCTGGCCGCAACCCTCCCTCGCCGCCGGCGGCGGCAACCGCACCGGTCGCCAGCAGGACCTCCAGCTCTTCGTCTACGAAAACCTCGGCCTGCTCGACGACCGCATCCTGCTCTCCGGCGGCGTCTCACGCTACTTCGGCAACCTGCAACGCATCGACGACACCGGCCTGCCGCCCGCCATCACCGATCCCGATTACTCCCTGTCCACCACCGCCAAGACTCTCGGCCTCGTGGTCAAACCGATCGAAGGCGTCTCGCTGTTCTACAGCTTCAACTCCTCCGGCGGCACCATGCCGTCCTCCCTCAACCCCGGCACCTACGGCTCCTCCTTCCGCGCCGCCGCCGGCGAACAGGACGAGTTTGGCGTGAAGCTCAACCTCTTCGAAGACCGCCTCACCGCCTCCGTCGCCTACTTCGACATCTCGCAGCAGAATTATGCCGTGCCCAACAGCGACTACTACACCCTCGTCGCGCAGGGCCGCCAGGCCGAGGCCGACCTCCTGCCCAACCCGCTCTACCTCGACCTCAACTCCAAGGGCTGGGAAGCTGAGTTTGCCTGGGCCGTGAACAAAAACCTCACCCTCATCGGCAACTTCACCTCCTTCGAGATTCGCCAACCCATCACCGAGGTCCGGGTGCGCGCCGTGCCCGACCAAAACGGCGCCATCTACGCCGATTACCAGTTCGGCGAAGGCGCCCTCAGCGGTTTCGGCGTCAACATCGGCATCGACTACAAGGGCGACGTCGTGGGCGAAAACGCCACCGGCTACACCACCAGCACCCCGCTCCCCGGCGACGTGTTTGTGCCCAACCAACCGACCTTCCTGGTCGACGCCCGCACCCTCGTGAACCTCGGCTTCAGCTACAAGTCCGAGCAATGGACCAGCCGACTGCAGTTCAACAACGTCCTCGACAAGGACTACATCCTCGCCGCCGGCAGCCGCACCGCCGCCGTCCCCGGCAACCCCTTCAACGTGAAGGCCTCCTTCACCTACAAATTCTGAGAGTTGGGTAACCGGCGGCGTAGCTGCACGCCGCCCTCTCACGCACGGCCGGAGTCGCTTGGGCTCCGGCCGTTTTGCGTTAACGGATGCCGACACCGCCCGACTTGCGCTTTTGCCGAAATGTCGTTCGGTCCCTTAAGTCTTACCCATCATGAAACGTCGCGCATCCCTGCTTACGACCGTCCTCTTTCTCACCATGCTCAGCTTTGGCACCGCCGCCCCGCTTGATGTGGGCGCCCCCGCTCCCGCGGTTTCCGCCCTCACCGACGAGGGCTCCGAACTCAACCTGGCCGACGTGTATTCGTCGCATGACTACACCTTGGTGTATTTTTACCCCAAGGCCGACACCCCGGGCTGCACCAAACAAGGTTGCTCCCTGCGTGACGCCTACGAAGAGCTCACCGACCAGGGCGTCGCCGTCATCGGCGTCTCCTATGACACCGTCGAAAAGCAGGCTGCCTTTAAGGAGAAATACCACTTCCCCTTCACCCTCCTGGCCGACACCGAAAAAGCCGTCGCCAAAGCCTTCGGCGCCAACGGCATGATCATGGCCAGTCGCTCCGCCTACCTCGTGCACGACGGCAAGATCGTCTACGCCGACCACAAGGGCTCCACGACCGAACAGGCCAACGACATCATCCAATTTCTGGCCAAGTAACTGCTAGCTACGAGGTCAGCTGACCGACGGTCACCGACTACAAACTACGAACTAAAAAACGCCTCCCGCTCCCGGGAGGCGTTTTTTGTGCCCGCCCACACCGAGTTTCTTAACCACGAATGGACACGAAAGGCTTCGCCTACCGGCTACGCCCTGAACCCGTTTGATGGGTATTGGCGGAACGTTAGTGGAGCCCATCCGTGTTCATCCGTGGTTTAAAAAAAAAACCCTGCCTCTCCGCCGCCGCCGTCACTGTATCGCTCGCCGCAACCGTTCTCCATGCCACGCCGCTCCACCAAGTCCCGTTCCGCCCGCGCCAAACGCGCGCTGCCCGCCCGCTTTCGCCGCACCAAGGCCTTCTTCTGGCTCAACGCCCTCATCCTGCTCGGCGGCGGCGTCTGGTATTTTCTCCAGCCGCCCGGTCGCCAGGCCGAGGTCCGCCAACTCGTCGGCAATACCTTCGCCGAAAACAAACGCGTCGACCCGCTCGATGTCGCCTGGGACCTCTACCAGCTCTACTACAGCCCCGACTTCGTCAGCGCCGCCCCCGCCCCCGGCGACCGCACCCATCTCTACGCTGGCGCCCCCGTCGCCGCCAACTCTCCGGCTCAAGTCACCCGCCTGCTCACCAACACCGGCTACCTCGTGGGCTACGACGACAACGTTGGCGTCGCGCGCTGGGCCGCCTACCGGGTGGCTGACATCTCCCCGCTGCCCACGCCCGCCGAGCGCCCCGACCGCTTCGACGTCGATCGCCGCACCGTCGCCCGCATCGACAGCGACGCCTACACCGGCACCGGCTACGACCGCGGTCACCTCGCGCCCAACTACGCCATCGCCACCCGCTACGGTGAACCCGCCCAGCGCGAGACTTTTCTCATGAGCAACATCATCCCGCAGCTGCATCGCCTCAACGCCGGCCTCTGGAAGCAGCTCGAGATGGAAATCGCCACCGCCTACCCCGCCCGCTTTAGCGAGATCTGGGTGCTCTGCGGTCCCGTGCTCGGCAATCCCCCGGCCCGCCTGCCCGGCTCAGCCCGCAACCGCCCCGCCATCCCCGAAGCCTGTTACATGATCCTCGTCGACGAAAGCGACGGCCGCGTCCGCGCCCAAGCCTTCCTCTTCCCGTCCTCTCCCGCCGACAGCGCCCGCCTCGGCGACTTCCTCGTCACCATCGACGAACTCGAGCAGCGCACCGGCCTAGACTTCCTCCCCGCCCTCCCCGATCCCGCCGAATCCGCCCTCGAATCCAAACGCGCCACCCGCGTCTGGTAACCCAGGCGAGCCGAGCAACCGCCTTTTTTAACCACGGATGAACACGGATAGGCTCCACTACCGTTCCGCCAAAACATCAGAGCGTAGCCGGTAGGCGAAGCCATCCGTGTGCATCCGTGGTTTAAAAAACAGTCCTGCCTCTCCGCCGAAATCAGTGCGCCAGCCTTCTGTGCTCATCTGTGAAATCCGTGGTTAAAAAAAATCTCTGCCTCTCGGTCGGTCGCTCTCCGTGCCCCTCCCACGGCCGGTGCGCCGATCCACGCCTTCCCCATTGAAATCCGCCTGGCTTTGCCCGACGGTCTCCCGCCCCGTCATGTCGCTTTCCGTTCCCTCCGACTTCCACTACCTCGGTCTCGATATCGGCGGCACCAAATGCGCCGTATGTCACTGGAACGGCGAACGTGTGGTCGAAACCGTGCGCGTGCCCACCGCGGACTTCACCACCACCTTCGCGCAACTTAAGGCCGGCATCGCCGCCCTGCGCGCCAACGACCAGCGCCCTCTGCGCATCGGTGTCTCCTGCGGCGGTCCGCTCGACCCCCGCACCGGCACCATCACCTGTCCGCCCAACCTGCACCCCAGCTGGCACGGCATCGCCATCTGCGAACGACTCGTTGCCCGTTTCGGCGGAGCCGCCACCTTGATGAACGACGCCAATGCCTGCGCCCTCGCCGAGTGGATCTTCGGCGTCGGCCGCGGCACGCAAAACTTCGTCTTTTGCACCTCCGGCACCGGCTTTGGCGCCGGCCTCATCCTCGACGGTCGCCTCTACGCTGGCACCACCGGCGACGCCGGGGAAATCGGCCACGTGCGCCTCGCCCCCGATGGCCCCGTCGGCTTCGGCAAAGCCGGCTCCGTCGAAGGCTTTTGCAGCGGCGGTGGCATCGCCCGCCTCGCCGAACTGCGCCGCGCCGGCCGCACCGACATCGCTCCGCGCTGGCACGACGACTCACCGCCCATCACCGCCAAAACCCTCGCCGAAGCCGCCGACGCGGGCGACGCCTTCGCCCGGGAAATCTGGGCCGAAGCCGGCCAACGCCTCGGCCAGACCCTCGCCCTCACCATCGATCTGCTGAACCCCGAGTGCATCGCCCTCGGCGGCTTCTTTCCCAAGGCTCGTCACTTGCTCGAGCCCACCCTCGCAGCCGAACTCGCCGCTGAAACCCTCGCTCCCTCGCGTGCCGCCTGTCGCATCGAACCCGCCACCCTCGGCGAGACGATCGGTAGCCACGGCGCCATCGCCGCCGCCGTGCACGACTTCGCCTGAACCCTCTCGCCCATGAGCCCCACCCTCATCGCCCTCGGCCAAGACTATCCCGATCTGCAAGCCATCCTGCCCGACGTCCAGGCGGCCACCGACCTGCTGGGCGACGCCTTCGCCGCCGGCCACCGCCTCTACACCTGCGGCAACGGGGGCAGCGCCGCCGATGCCGATCACATCGTGGGCGAATTGGTCAAAGGCTTCATGCTCAAACGCCCCCTGCCCCCCGCCGACCGCGAGGCGCTGGTCGCCCAACACGGCGAGGCCGGCCAACTCCTCGCCGACCAACTGCAGGGCGGCCTGCCCGCCGTCGCCCTCACCGCGCACACCGCCCTCTCCACCGCCTTCGCCAACGATGTCTCCCCGGAGCTCGTCTTCGCCCAACAGGTGCACGCCTACGGCCAGCCCGGCGATGTCCTGCTCGCCATCAGCACCTCGGGCAACTCGACCAACGTCCTGCACGCTCTGCGCGTCGCCCGCACCCGCGGCATGCACACCCTCGGCCTCACCGGCCAAAGCGGCGGCGCGATGCCGCCCCTGTGCGACGTCTGTATCCGCGTTCCCCATACAAGCACCCCACGCATCCAGGAACGCCACCTGCCCATCTACCACGCCCTCTGCATCGCTCTGGAAAACCGCTTCTTCGCGCAGACCGCCGACTGATTTCAGCGCGGCCCCCCCCCGGTATCCATCCGCGGTTAACAAAAGTCCCTGTCTCTCCGCCGCTACCCCCGCCGCGCTCACAACTCGTCATCGTCCACCGCGCGCAGGACCGTCGCACTCGCATCGGCCTTCACGCGCTCCAGCCAGTCGGCCAACAGCGGTTCCTTCGCCACCAAATCGAGCGGCAACGGCGCGGCCAACAGATCGATCGCCCGCAGCTGCCCGTCCGCCGCCTTCACTAGGTTTTTGCTGTGCAGATCGGCCACCAGCCAAGGCGCCCCGTCCACAAAATACAGCCGCGGATGATCCCGGTGCGCCCGCAGAAACCGTGACGGCCACGCGATGAGTCCCGCCGGTTGCACGCCCGAGGTGTCCGCGCCTTCCCCCAACAGCCCGCCCAGGGTCTGCTTCGTCACCAGCACGCCTTCACGCTTGGTCACGCCCACCACCTCCGTCGGCATGCCGCCCAGCCGCAGGATGAGGTCAAACTTCTCCAACATCGCCTGATACGTCCCGTCCGCCGCCTCCGCCTGCAGCGCCACGTCGTCACTGCGGTAAAACTCAAAACTACCGCCGATGTGCCCATCGTCGCGCGGCATGAAAAACTTGTAGATCGATTGATCCTCCGCCTCGAACGCCGTCGCCTCCACCCCACTGCTGATCGGGCGCAGGCGCGGACTGCATTCGCCCAACAAATCCTCCACGTCGGCCGGAAACCCGAAGTCCTCCAGCTCGATCAACGGAAAGGTCGCGCGAAACGCCCGCGCTGCCTCATCGAGTTCACTCCACAGCGGATCCGCCGCCGCCAGCAGCCCTATTTCGTCGGGTTCCCAGAGGACGAGGTCATCGTCCGGATACGTTCCGATGCCGACTGCCGCCGCAGCCGCGCGGAAGCGAGCGAGCGCTTCCAGTCGTCGCCGGTGATCGTGTTGAAGCGCGCGCCAGCTTTCTTCGTCGGGGAGTCGCCCACCTTGGATGCAGGTCGGTTGGCCGGTGAAGGGGTCTTGCATGTGTCGTCGCGGCTCATCGTCGTGGTGGAAGGCTCGCCAACGTCGGCTGACCCTCTCCACAAAGCAAACGCAACTTGCTGTGAGTTGTTCCCCCTTGTCCACACGTTGTTCACAAAACGCGATGGCCCAGCGTTAACGGTCAAAGGCCCCTCCCTCGCCCCACCTCCCCCTTCTTTCTCTTTACTCCTTATCTTTCTCGTAATCCCCGCCAGCCGGAAGCCTTTCGCCCTTCAGGGAGAACGAGAAAGACGAAAGACCTCTCCTGCCCCATGCCTGTCCCTCGCTTGCTTTCCACCGCCACCGCCGCTCTCGCGCTCTCCCTCTCGGCCGTCACCGCCACGTTCGCGCACATCCTCAACGAAGAGCCCGGCGCTTACCCCGTCTTCGGCACCGTCGAGCGCCTCTCGCCGGCTCTCGACGACCGCCTCGCGCCGGACGCCCACATGGAGCTGCTCTCCACCGGCTTCGAATGGGCCGAGGGCCCCGTCTGGGACGCGACCCACGACCGCCTGCTCTTCACCGACGTGCCGGAAAACAAGGCCTACGCCTGGACCGCCGCGCGCGGCACCCGCCTCTTCCTCCACCCCTCCGGCTATACCGGCCTCATGAGCGAAGCGCCTTACGAAGAGGGCGCCAACGGCCTCGCCTTCGACGCCGCCGGCCGTCTCCTGCTCTGCCAACACGGCGACCGCCGCCTCGCCCGCCTCAACGCCGACGGCCGCACCTTCTCCACCCTCACCGACCGCTTCGAAGGCCTCCGCTACAACAGCCCCAACGACCTCGTGCGCGCCCGTTCCGGTGACCTGTTCTTCACCGATCCGCCCTACGGCCTCACCGATCAAAAGGTCGGCAAGGAACTGCCCCACCAAGGCGTCTACCGCCTCCAACCCAGCGGCCAGGTCCACCTGCTCACCGCCGCCATCAGCCGCCCCAACGGCATCGGCCTCTCCCCCGACGAACGCACCCTCTACATCAGCAGCACCGACGGCGCCGCACCCTACATTTACGCCCTCTCCCTCGACGCCACCGGCCAAGCCGTCGGTGAACCACGCGTGTTCTTCGATGGTCGCCCGCTGCGCGAGCAAGGCCGTCGCGGCGGCTTCGACGGCCTGAAAGTGGATGTCGATGGCTTCGTCTGGGCCACCGGCCCCGGCGGCCTCGTCATCCTCAGCCCCGACGGCGAGCACCTGGGTTCCCTGCTCACCGGTCGCGGCACCGCCAACGTCGCCTTCGGCGGCCCCGACGGCACCACCCTCTTCCTCACCGCCGACGACTCCCTCGTCCGCATCCCCACCCAAACGACTTGGCTAGGCCGGGGCTGGTAAGTCGGGCCCCGCCCGACTCCCTCTTTCTCTTTCTTCTTTATCTTTTTCTTTCTCCCCCCAGGCCGGAACCCATCCGCTCCCCGAAGAGAAAGGGAAATATAAAGAGGAAAGAATAAGGAGCCGTGGGGTGTCCGAGCGACGCGGTTCGGATCAGCCCGCGACCTGCTCTTCGCCGTCGTTGTCGCGATCGCGGCGCTTCTCGCCGTCGTCCTCGGCCGCATCGGGCAACTTGGAGATGAGCAGCTTGTCGATCTTGTGGCGGTCCATGTCGACCACCTCAAAGCGCCAGCCGTCATGCTCAAACGCTTCGCCCGTCGACGGAATGCGCCCGAAGTGGGTCATCACAAAACCACCGGCCGTCTGGAACTCCGCTTCCTCCTCGTGGGTGAATTCGTCGATGCCGGTGAGCTCCTTCAGCTCGTCGATATCGTAGGTGGCATCCACCAACCAAGAGCCGTCGGAGCGTTGCTTCGCCTCCGGCTCGTCGTCGCGACCCGACTCCGGGATGTCGCCCACGATGGCTTCGAGCACGTCGTAAAGCGTCACGATGCCCGCCACGGAGCCAAACTCGTCGACCACCAGCGCGATGTGTTTGCCCGAAACCTTAAACTGTTCGAGCAACGCGCTCGCCATCATCGTCTCCGGCACGGTGAGCGGCGGAGTCAGCAGGTGCCGCAACTGCGTCGGCACCCCAAAGGCATTGTTGGCCCAGATCGCTTTCACCGACACCATGCCGACCACCTGTTCGCGGTTGTCGTGCACGACCGGGAAGTGCGAGTGACCACTGGCCACGACCTTGCGCCAATTCGTTTCGTCGGGCTCGGCCAGATCCAGGAACACCAGCTTCGGCCGCGGCGTCATGAGGTAGGTGACCGGCATCTCATCGAGCTCCAGCACGCCCGCCACCATGTCGCGCTCGCTCTCGTTGAAGACGCCTTCGGTCATGCCCTGCTCGACCAGAATATTGACCTCCTCTTCGGTCACCGGCGCCTCCTTTGGCGCGCGATGCAGGCCAAACGGCCGCAACGCCAACTCCGACAACCACGTCAGCAAGTTCACCGCCGGCGCCACGATGCGCGACAGCTTGTGCATGGGGCCCACCAGGATCAGCGCGATTGTTTCCGGCTTCATCAGCGCGATGCGCTTCGGCACGAGCTCACCCAACACCACCGACGACAAGGTGATGCCGACCACCACAATGGTCAGCGCGATGCTATGGGAAAACTCTGCCAGGGGACCGATGCCGGCCAAAAAGCTCTCCAAACGCGTCGTGAGAGCCCCACCACCAAACGCACCGGCCAGGACCGCCACGAGCGTGATGCCCACCTGCACCGTCGACAAAAATCGCGAGGGCTCCGACGCCTCCGCCAACGCCCGTTCGGCCCGCTTGTCGCCGTCCTCCGCGAGCTCACGCAGGCGCGATTTGCGCGCCGAAATGAGCGCGACCTCCGCCATGGCGAAGATGCCATTGATCAGGAGCAACAGCAGCAGGATCAACAGCTCGTTGGAAATGGAGTTCATGAACTGGGGGACAACGTGAGTTCGGAAAGGAGCGCTGGAAAGTGAAAACCCCACCGCTCCCGGCGAGCGGAATCGTCACGCATCACAAAGTTTCATCCTCTCGGATAACGGCCCCTCCACGCCGGCCCCTCCCCGTTTCGGGCCGGTTTTTCGTTTCACCGCGCGTGTCAATCCTTCTGCCACTCCGGCTCGTCGGCGTCGTAAACCGCCTGGTCAAATTCACCTTCACTCTTCGCCACGATCACCGAAACGACCGCGTCGCCGGTCACATTCACCGCCGTGCGCGCCATGTCGAGAAGGCGGTCGACTCCGTAAATCACCGTAATCGCCGCGATCGGCAGACCCACCTGCTGAAACACCATCGCCAACATGATCAGCCCCACCCCCGGCACACCCGCCGTGCCGATGGAGGCCAGCGTCGCGGTCAGAATCACCATCAGGTAACCTTGGATTCCGATATCGATGCCGAGCGCCTGCGAGATGAACACCGTCGCCACGCCCTGCATGATCGCCGTGCCGTCCATGTTGACGGTCGCGCCGAGCGGAATCGTGAACGACGCGATGGAGGGTTTGACGCCCAGATTGTGCTCCGCGTTCTCCAGACTCACCGGCAGGGTCGCGTTGCTGCTCGCCGTGGAGAAGGCAAACAACTGCACCCGTCGCATCATCTTGAAGAAGTTAATCACGCCGAGCCCGGTGAAGAGCTTCAGGATGCCGCCGTAAGACACGAAAGCGTGCACCGCCAGCGCCACCACCACCAGGCCGAAGTATTTGCCCAACGCCACGATCGCACTCAGCCCCTCCAGCGCGAAGGTCTTGGCCACCAGCGCAAATACACCAAACGGCGCCGCCAGCATCAGGATCA
This sequence comes from Actomonas aquatica, assembly GCF_019679435.2. Taxonomy (NCBI): domain Bacteria; kingdom Pseudomonadati; phylum Verrucomicrobiota; class Opitutia; order Opitutales; family Opitutaceae; genus Actomonas; species Actomonas aquatica. The sequence continues at coordinate 4,184,894 of NZ_CP139781.1, read as the reverse complement.
TGACGAGCTTCATCACGATCTCATTCAGGTCGTTGGCGATGGCCAACACCCGCTTGCCCGGCTCGCCCGCCAAACACATGGCGATGCCAAACAGGATCGCGAAGACGATCACCTGCAGCATCTTGCCCTCGGCCATCGCCTGAATCGGGTTGGTCGGGAAAATGTCCATGATCACCTGCGCCAGTGGCGGACTCTCACTCACCGCAAAATCGTGATCGTAGTTGAGCGTGAACCCGGCCCCCGGCTGCACCAACACCGCCAGACCGATCGCAATCGTAATCGCGAGCGCGGTCGTCCCGAGATAGAAGGCCAGGGTCTTGATGCCAATGCGACCGAGCTTGCGCACATCATCCAGCGCCGCCGTGCCGGTCATCAGCGAAAACAACACCAGCGGCACCACCATCATCTGCAGCAGCCGCACAAAGATCCCACCGATGGTCGGAAATACCTGCCCCACCAGAAACCCGGGCGACTCCGCATCGACTCCCAACAGGTTGAGGCCCACGCCGAGGGCGATGCCCAGGGCCATGGCGACGAGAATGTTGCGGGTGAGGTGTCGTTGAGAAAAGAGCGCGGCGAGCATGAGCAGGTTGCCGCGCACCATCAACCGCCTCGCCGTCACCGTCAACGCCCGGACGCCCCTTACCCCAGCAGGCTTGGCGCCGCGCCGCCCTCCGCGCATTATTCCGCTTCTCCACGAAACACTTAAGCCGCCTCGCCGTCTCACTCCTGTCCGCTTCGCTCATGCCCCCCCGATCGTCGATGCTCCGCTGCTCCTTCGCCTTGCTGATCACCTTGCTGGTGGTCGCCGGCTGCGGCGCCCCCCCACGCTCCGGTCCTCCTCCGCCCCAACCCGTCATCACCGGCCGGGCCCACTTTTTTGGTGATCAATTGGAAGTCGTGGCCGAACTCGGCCCCTTCCGCCTCGTCGACGCCCTGCCGCCCCAACGCCTCGGCGGCGCACCCGTGGTCATCGACGAACCCGCCCTCACCGATCGCCGGCCCCGCGCCTACGCCGGTCCCGGCGCCCGTCGCGGCGGTGGCGCGCCGCCCCGCCAATCGCTCACCATCACCCTGCGCAACACCAGCGATGAGGCCCTGCGCCTGCGCGTCGCCGAGGTCCGCTCCGTGCTCGGCAACTTTGTGCCCGTGCCCGAAATTTTCACCCTCGAGCCCGGCCAACTCCAGGCCCTCGAACCCATGCGCGCCTCCTACCCCGCCGCCATCGACGAACTCGAAGTCGTGATCCGCCTGCGCACCGCCACCGATTCCGAAGTGCAGACCCTCAAACTCGAACTCTAGGGGCTGTCTTCAAATTACGTGGGTCCAGCGCAATACACGCGCTCCGGTCCCACCAGTAGCTGCCGGTTGAGCCAAAGGCGAAAGCGTGGCCCCTTAACGCCTAACCCCGCTTTCGCTCGTCGCAGACCTCTCGCACCATCTTGACGAGCACCGACGGCGTAAACGGTTTACCCAAAAACCGCGCCCCTCGCGCCAACGCCGCCCTCGCCTCCTCCTCCGAACAATTGGACGAGCCCGAGATCAACAGCTCGGCGACTTCAAGGCCCCGCGCGGACAACTCCACACTCAACTCCAACCCACCCATACCTGGGGACAGGACATCCGCGATAATCAGGTCGACCGCCGCCTGCGAATCATCCTGCAAGCGCAGCAACGCTTCCTCGCCCGCCAACACGTGCTCCACCGCATACCCATATTCCTCCAGACACACCACCATCAGGCGCGCCAAAACCGGCTCGTCCTCCACCACCAACACCCGCTCCGAACCATGACAGGAGGCCAACTCCAACAGATTCTCCTCACTTCCGGTAGTCGCCTCCACCGTCCTCAGCGTCTGCGGTAGGTAGATGCTGAAACAGGTCCCTTGGCCCGGCTCGGAGTGGAGCGCGACCACCCCGTCGTGGCGCTCCACAATCGCGAAAACATTGGCCAGCCCCATCCCCGTGCCCTTGCCCCGATCCTTCGTGGTAAAGAACGGATCAAAGACCTGCGCCTTCACCTCCGGCGTCATCCCGGAACCATTGTCCGCCACCTCCAACACCGCATAATGCCCCGGCGGCACATGCACCCCTTCCACCTCCAGCGGGTGCTCAAAAACCCGGTTGCTCGTGGTGATCTGTAGCTTCCCGCCCTGCGGCATCGCATCGCGCGCATTGATCGCGAGGTTGACCACCACCTGCTCGATCTCCGACTCCCGCGCATCCACCAAATACAGGTCCGCCTCCAACGAGGTCTGCACCGTCACCTTCGGGGCCAAGGTCCGCCGCAACATCTTCAGCAACCCCACCAACAAGTCCGACAGGTTGATCGGTCGCGCCTCACCTTCGTCTCCCCGGCTGAAAATCAACAACTGCCGCGTCAGGTCGCGCGCCCGCCGCGTCGCCACCCGCAATTCGTCCTGCAACTCCTTCGCCTGCTCCACGTCGTCCTGCTCACATTTCGTTAGCATCTCCGCACTCATCGTCATCACCGCCAGCGCGTTGTTAAAATCATGCGCAATCCCGGCCGCCAGCTGCCCCAGCGCCCGCATCTTGGCCGATTGCCGCAACTGCTCCGACAGCACAAACACCTCCGTCACATCCCGAATGACGACCAGCTGCGCCGTCCGCCGCATCCACCCCAACTCCACCGCCCGCACCTCCAAACGACGTTTCGCCGACTGCTCGCCATACTGCAGCTCGAGCACCTGGTCGCACTCAAACTGCAACGGACACGGTGTGCCCAACAACGCCTCTGCCTTCCGCTCAAACAGCCGACACGCCCGCGGGTTCGCAAACGCCACCCGCCGTTTCTCGTCCACCACCAACACCGCATCCGGCATGCCCGACATGATCGTCTCCATCGCCTGCTGCGACACCTGGCGCTCATTCGTCTCCATCTCCAACGCCTCCGACTGCTCGTGCAACAACGCGCTCATGCGCTCCACCGCCTGCGCCAAGGGCTTAAACGTCGACCCCACCCGCACCGGAATGCGCAAGGTGCCCCCACCGCGATACGCCGCCACCGCCGGCAGGATCGTATCCAAGGGCCGCGCCACCGCCCGCCACATCACGATCGCTAGGACCGCCAGCCCCACCGCCACCAGCGCCGCCAGCGGCATCGAGGTGCGCAACACCATGCCCGCCGTCCCTTCCAAAAACCGATCCGTCGCTCTCATCACCACCCGCGCCAACACCACCGGCTCCGGCGCCGAACGCACCAACACCGGCACCTCCACATAACCCAACCAATGCCCCGGACCGTCCCTCTCGATCTGCCGCTGGGCCGCCCCGTCGTGCCGCATCGACTCCCAATTCGCAAACTCCCGCTCCGCCGTAAACCCCGTGCCCAGCTCCACCCCAAACCGCCGCGCCGGATCCGGGTGCGACAAAAATGCCCCGTCTTCACCCAGCAAATACACCTTCAACCCCTCGCCCGACTCCCGCTGCCAGGCCTCCACCTCCCGGGTCACATCCACATTGGCCACCACCAGCACCGACGGCCCCCCTTCCACCGGCTCGGTTCGCGCCACCGCCCGCGCCACCAGCCGATACGGCAACTCCACCTGACCTTCCTCCCGATTTAAACTGATCGGCACCAGCATCACCTGCCCGGGCTCCAGGGTCCGACCCCTCCGCACATAGTCCCGGTGCCCCTTCTCCTGCAACTGCTCCGGGCCGACCACCCTCACATCTTCCCAAATCGACTTTCGGTCCACCCGCACCAACTCGCGGCCCGCTTCATCCGCCATGATCAATCGCAACTGCTGCACGCGTAGGTTCGCCCGCATCGTCGCCAGCAGGTCCTCCTCCAACCGCCGCAGTTGGTCCGCCTCTGCCACCTCCCCCCCATCTCCCGCTGCCAGCGTCCTCACCACCGAGTTGGCCGCCAACGCCCGCACATACGTCTCCGCCTCCCGCGCCTTCGCCCGCAATTCCGTCGCCCGCTGCTCCGCCCGCGCCTGCAAACGCCCCATCTCTGCCTGTTGGAGCCCCTGTAACGCCAGCCAGTAGAACACCACGCCACCGAGCACCACGCCCAGTAAACCGAGCGTGGCGAAAATAAGACTGCGATAGATCGGAAACCTCATCTCTACGGGGAACGCCCCCCTCACGCGGCCGCTGACACGGACCCTTCACGAGGCGAGGCACCGCTTCATCAGCGGCAGGATTACAGAAGGAACGACCAGTAAGGGACACCGTATCGCTGCCTGACCGCATATTGCAACGAAACTTCAATTTCATTTATTTCAGCTCGTCCGCCCGCAATGCGCCGCCCCTTCCATCTGCGCCTGAATCGCCGGCTTCAACTCCCGCACCACATCCAAAAACGCCCCCAGCGTCGGCGACGCATTGTCCCGCCCCCACGCCATCACCAACGGCACGTCATCCGACCGCGGACTCAGCTCCCGAAACTCCACCCCGGGCACATGCCGACACGCCACACAGCCCGGCACCAGACCGATCCCCACTCCCGCCGCCACCAGCGTCACCACCGTCGGCATTAAATCCGGCTCTTGCACCACCCGCGGCGCGATCCCCGCCCGCCGACACATGCCCATGATGATGTCATACAGGCCCATGGCCCCCGTCTGCTGGTAAACCACCAAGGTCTCTTGCCCCAACCGCTTCACCGGCAAGGTCCCGCCGCGACGCTGCGCCAACGCGTGATCCGACGGCACCGCCGCCACCACCCGGTCCGTGTAAATCAACTCCTCCTCCAACCACAACCGCTGCCCCGCCAATCCCGTCGGCCGCGTAAACGCCACATCGATGCGCTCCTGCTCAAACGCCGCCAGCTGCTCCGTCGGCATCATCTCGTGCAGCACCAACTCCACATCCGGATAAAGCTCACGATACGCCCGCAACACCCGCGGCAAAAACGGCGTTGTCGCCGGACCCATGTAGCCGAGCACCAGCTTGCCCACCTCACCCCGCGCTGCCCGCTGCGCCGCCCGCACCGCCCCGTCCGCCGTCTCCAAAATGCGCTCCACCTCCCCGCGAAACACCGTGCCCGCCGCCGTCAGCCGCACCGACCGCTTCGAGCGCTGAAACAAGGTCACCCCCATCTCCTCCTCCAGATCCCGGATCGTCTGACTCACCGCCGGCTGCGCCACATGCAGCTCCGCCGCCGCCACCGTAAAGTTCAGGTGCCGCGCCACCGCCACGAAGGTCCGCAGATGCCTCAGTTCCATGCCATTTCCGTTATAAGATAATCCTATTACTACAAGCGGATCATACGATTTCCGCTATTTATGGTTTCGGGCTATTCTGGGACATCGACGGCAACGCCCACTGCGGGGCCGCGAATAAAACCAACCTTCATCTACTCAAGTTCGTCCCATGAATAACAACACGGTTTCTCCCGCCTCCCTTGAACTGCCGGTGCGCTCCATCAACGACGCTCCCGCCGCCTCCCGCGACGCCATCGCCGCGGTCCAAAAGGCCTTCGGCTTCGTGCCGAACCTCATCGGCGCCATCGCCAACGTGCCCGCCGGTTTGCACGCTTACCTCGCCGCCTCCAGCGCGTTTGAAAAGACGTCGTTCAGCCCGGCCGAGCAACAGCTCATCCTCATCGCCATCTCCTCGGTCAACGACTGCGGCTACTGCGTCGCCGCCCACAGCCTCGTCGCCAAAGCCATGGTCAAGGTCGACCCGGCCATCGTCGCCGCCGTCCGCGCCGGCAACCCGGTGCCCGATGCCAAGCTCGACGCCCTCATCAACCTCACCCGCGAGATCGTCGCCAATCGCGGCTACATTTCGCCCGAAAAACTGAATGCCTTCATCGCCGCCGGTTACACCCGCGAGCAGGCCGTCGAGATCCTCCTCGGCGTCGTGCAGAAGATCATCAGCAACTACTTCATCCACCTCTCCCCGGTGGCCCTCGATCCCGCTTTCCGTGGTGAAGCCACGGAGCAGCAAGCAGCCTGAAGTCTGGAGTAAGACCCGACGGGGCGTCGCCTCCACGCGACGCCCCGTCGAACCACTGCCCCCTTCCCGTGGTCTAGACCTTCAGCGGATCCCCTCTCGTCCCTTCCCAGCTTTCAAGGCGCCCCTCCCTTCAACCGGAACTTAAGCCATGACTGCTCTACCTAAAACCTCCCTCCGCTCCCTGTTTGTCCTGCTCTTGCTGAGCACCCTGTCCGCCGCGCCCGCCGCCGCTGCCATTCGCACCGCCGCCCCGGATACCGAAAGCTACACCCTCGTCGCCCGTTTCGGCATGCTCGGCGTGCTCGACGACGAACCCGCCGATCCCCTCGCCGCCCTCGAATTGCGCTTCCCGCAACAGTGGCACGGCATCCATCCCTACGTGAGCCTCAACCTCACCGACTCGCGCACCTGGTTCGCCGGTGCCGGCCTCATCTACCACCTCGAACTCTCGCCCAACTACCGACTCACCCTCGGTTCCGGTCCGTTCTACTATCAACACGAACCCGATCGCGACCTCGGCCTGAAACTCGAGTTCTACTCCTTCGCCGAACTCACCCGCGAACTGCCGCGCAACCAACGTCTCGGCCTGCGCATCGGCCACCTCTCCAACGCCGGCCTCGGCCGTCACAACCCGGGCGCCGAAACCGTCTCCATCGTCTACAGCCGCCCGCTCGGCAGCCTGCGCTCCCTCTGGGCCGGCTCCGCCAGCGACGCCGCCGACCGCCACGCCTGGCGCCCCTGAGTATCCACCATTAAAATACATAACTCGATCGCTCAGTGTCCTCCGTGCCCTCCTCTGTGATCTCTGTGACCCAAATCCCTGCCTCTCCGGCCCTCCGCCAAATCCAAAATCGAGAATCCAAAATCAAAAATCCAATGACTCCCGTCCTCTACACCAAATCCGGCTGCCCTTGGTGCGCCGAAGCCCGCCGCGTCCTCGATGACGCTCAAGTCTCCTACCACGAGCGCAACGTCTCCGGCGACCCGGCCGCCTTCGAAGACATGCGCCGCCTCTCCGGCCAAACCTTCGCCCCCGTGCTCGACTGGGAAGGCAAAATCCTTTCCGATTTCGGCGCCGTCGAACTCGTGCCCTTCCTCGTCTCCTGCGGCATTCCGCTTGCTGCCTGAGTCCTCCCACCACGCCCCTCCGGCCCCGGAGCCACCGCTCCTGCCGGATGGCCCCTTTCCACCGTCACCATGTCCTCCACGCCCGCCCAGCATCAAACCTCCCGCGAACTCGCGGAGCGGGCCGCGGCGTGGCGGAAAGCCGTGACCCCGGCACAGCTGCGCACCATCGAACAGCTCATCGCCACCCTCGTCGATGAGGGCCTTGCCCGCGAAGCCCTCGCGCCCGGCGATACCGCGCCCGACTTTATCCTCGCCGATTCCGCCGGCCGCCCCACCCGCTTGAAAGACCTCCTCCGCCACGGCCCCGTCGTGCTCGTGTTCTACCGCGGCGGCTGGTGCGGCTTCTGCGAAACCTACCTGCGCGGTCTGCAACGCGCCCTGCCCGAAATCCGCGCCGCCGGCGCCGAACTCGTCGCCATCTCCCCGCAGCTGCCCGACCCCGCCCTCGCCTTCGAAACCCGTGAGGACCTCGCCTTTCCCCTGCTCTGTGACCTCGGCCTCAAAGTGAGCACCCGCTTCGGCCTCACTTACCCGCTCCCCGGTCGCGTCCGCCAGGTCTACCGCCAGTTCGGCATCGACCTGGCCCAAGCCAACGGCCCTGCCGGCGACGGCCAACTGCCCCTCGCCGCCACCTACCTCATCAATCCAGACCGCACCATTCGCGCCGCCTCAATCGACGAAGATCCCGCCCGTCGTCTCGACCCGGCCGAGATCGTGCGCCTGTTGCGCCAGGGTTAATCACCCCCGCGTCCCCCCTCACCGCTTCGGGAATGAATTGCCCGATCCAACCCTCTCATTGCGCCATGCCACGCGCCCTTCTCCTTTTCCTGGCCCCGCTGTGGGTTGCCCTCACCTCGCTGAGCGCCGCGACCGCGTTCACCCACGACACCTTCGACGCGCTGCTCCACGATCATGTCGAGGACGGACGCGTCGACTACGCCGCCCTGCGCACCGACCCGCGGCTCGACGCCTACCTCGCCCAACTCGCGACCACCGATCCCGCCACTCTCGACTCCGCCGACGCCCGGCTCGCCTTCTGGATCAACGCCTACAACGCCTACACCCTCAAACTCGTCCTCAGCGTCTACCCGATCGACTCCATCAAAGTCATCCACGGCCTCGGCCAAACCGGTCCCGCCGACGACAAAGCCCCCTGGGAAGTCCCCCTCGCCGTCGTCAACGGCGAAGCCCTCACCCTCAACCAGATCGAGCACGCCATCATCCGCCAACGTTGGGACGAACCCCGCATCCACTTCGCCCTCGTCTGCGCCGCCCTCTCTTGTGCCCAGCTCCGCGCCGAGGCCTACAGCGCCGCGCAGCTCGAAACCCAACTGCAGCAACAGGCCGAATGGTTCTTCGCCCACCGCAACACCTTTGACCCGCGCCGCCGCCAAGCCGCCCTCTCCCAACTCCTCAACTGGTATCGCGCCGACTTCGCCACCACCGACGCCGAGCTCCTCCGCTACGCCGCCCAATTCCTCCCCGACGACCTCGCAAAGTCCCTCCGCCAAAACCCCGGCAAGTGGAAGATCACCTACCAACCCTACGACTGGACCTTAAACGCCCAGTAACTCTCCGGGTGTAGCAGCGGCCGTCTCGGCCGCTCCCCGTTGCCTCACCGCCCCCATCCCGTATCCCCCATCCCGCACCCCGCATCCCGCATCGCGCATCCCGTATCAAAAAAGCGGTGACGGATACGCCCCCTCCGCGATCAACCCGCGCAGCATCGCCTCCACCAGCGGCTTGTCCTCGCGATAGGTGACCCCAAACCACCGCGCCGACGTAGCCCGCACCCGCACCGACGTCCGCCCGGCTTCGATCTCCGCCGACACCGCCGCCGGCAAATAAAACTCCGCCTTCGGCTCGCCCAAACGCTCGGCCACAAACGCCCGCCACTGCCGATCCAGCGCGCCCCAGAACGTCGGCTGAAAAAGCCAGCAGTTCATCGACACAATCTCGTCGCCCGCAAAGAGCGCCTCGCCCCCCGGCCCCACATCACGGCGCTGGATCCCGGTGTGCTCGACCACTTCCGTGAGCAGGCCGTCCGCGTCCACCTGACACACCCCGCGCGACACCGCGCCCTGCTCCGACAAGGTGTTCATCAGCCGGTAACCCACCATCGCGTGATCCGCATCCGGCTCCGCCGCAAAACCCGCCAACTGCGCAAACGCATCCGCGCCCAAAAAGTCGTCGGCGTTGATCACCGCAAACGGCGCCGTCTCGCCCACCACCTCGCGCGCACACCACACCGCGTGCCCCGTTCCCCACGGCTTCTCGCGCCCCTCCGGCATCAGCGCGCCCTCCGGCAACATGTCCAGCGCCTGAAACGCATACGCCACCTCCAGCTTGCCCACATACTTCGCCCCTACCTGCTCCCGAAACGCGTCCTCAAAATCGCGGCGGATCACAAACACCACCCGGTCGAAACCCGCCCGCACCGCATCAAACACCGCGTAATCCAAAATCGTTTCGCCCGCCGGCCCCACCGGGTCGAGTTGCTTGAGCCCGCCGTAACGGGAACCCATGCCAGCCGCGAGAACGAGAAGCGTCGGAGATGCCATACGCCGCCCACCAGACAGCGCCCGCCCGCCCGACTCCATCTCAAAAACGCGCGCCGTTGCCTTCGCCGCCCCGCCACCCTTGCCTCTTGCCCCCATGAGCTTCTGGACCCGCCTCGCCGCCTGGCTGAATCCCCCCGACCCCGGCCCCGTGGTTTTTGATCCCGCCTGGATCGCCATCCTCGAAGCCAACGTTCCCCTTTACCAACACCTCCCGGCCGACCTGCGCGAAACCCTGCACCAACAGATCGCCCGCTTTGTCCGCGACAAACACTTCGAAGCCTGCGGCGGCCTCACCCTCACCGATGAGATGGTGCTCACCGTCGCCGGCCAGGCCTGCGTGCTCTGCCTCAAACTCCCCGGACCGCCCTTCCCGCGCCTGCGCAGCATCCTACTCTACCCCGCCGCCTACCGCGCCCGCGAACGCCTCGTCGACGAGCTCGGCATCGTCGTCGAACGCGAAGTCGTCCGCCTCGGCGAATCCTCCAGCCGCGGCACCATCGTGCTCGCGTGGAACGCCGTGCTCAGCGGCGCCCGCAATACCTTCGACGGCCACAACGTCACCCTCCACGAGTTCGCCCACCAACTCGACCAAGCCGACGGCCGCGCCGATGGCACGCCCTTCCTCCGCGCCCCCGAACACTACGCCCGCTGGACCCACGTCCTCACCGACGGCCACGCCCGCCTCGAACGCCTCGCCGCCGACGGCAAACGCACCGTGCTCGACACCTACGGCGCCACCAACCCCGCCGAGTATTTCGCCGTCGCCACCGAGGCCTTTTTCGAAAAACCCCGCCAACTCGCCCGCAAGCGCCCCGACCTCTACGCCGAGCTCCAAACCTACTACCAGCTCGACCCGCAAACTTGGTATTCAAAGGGTTGATACCTCTTTTACTTGGCGGAGATATCGTTTCCGGACAAGGATCGACCGATCAGCGGAGCATTTAAGCGCCGACCTCAAATCCGCGCCACCGAGTAGTGCGGATCGTCTTCCATCACCTCGACATCCACCAGATTGCCGGCGTTCTGCAGCATCTGTCGGCAGTCCGGCGAGAGGTGACGCAGGTGCAGGGTCTTGCCGACTTTGCGGTAGCGCTCGGCCAAGGCATTGATCGCCTCCAAGCCCGACAGGTCACACACGCGCGTGTCACGGCAATCGATCACCACATCCGTCGGATCTTCGCTCGGCGTGAACTGCTCGGCGAACTCCCGCACCGAACCAAAATACAACAACCCGCTCAGCAGGTAGGTGCGTCGCTGATGCGTGTCCTCCACCGTGATCAAACGCACGTGCTGCGCGCTCTTCCACGCAAAGACCAACGCCGAAACCAACACGCCCACCAACACCGCGATCGCCAGGTCCGCGTAGACCGTCACACCCGTCACGATCGCCACCACCAGGATGTCGCTCTTCGGCACCTTGCCGAAGGTGTTGAACGTCGCCCACTCAAAGGTGCCGATCACCACCATGAACATCACGCCGGTGAGCGCCGCGATCGGAATGCGATCGATAAACGGCGCGCCTACCAGGATGAAGATCAACAGGCCCACCGCCGCCACGATACCGGAGGTGCGACCACGCCCGCCCGAGCGGATGTTGATCAGACTCTGCCCGATCATCGCGCATCCACCCATGCTGCCGAAGAAGCCACTCACCATGTTCGCCGCGCCCTGCGCCACACACTCCCGATTACCCTTGCCGCGCGTCTCCGTGAGTTCGTCCACCAGCTGCAGCGTCATCAGCGATTCAATGAGCCCCACCGACGCCAGAATCGCCGCGTAGGGGAAAATGAACCCGAGCGTCTCGAGGTTGAACGGCACGTTCGGCAGATGCAGCTGCGGCAGGCTGCCCTGCACACTCGCGAGGTCACCGACCACCTGCGTGTTCACGCCCAGAAACGCGATGCCCGCCACCACCAGAATCGCCGCCAGCGAAGACGGCACGGCCTTGGTGAACTTGGGCAGAAAATGGATGATCGCCATCGTCAGCGCCACCAACCCGAGCATGAGCCACAGCGCCGAACCAGACAACCAGTCGCCCACCTCGGCACCGTTGCGCTCTTTGAACATGTCGAGCTGCGCCAGGAAGATCACGATCGCGAGACCGTTCACAAAACCCATCATCACGGGGTGCGGCACCAGTCGGATCAACCGCCCCAACTGCAGCGCCCCCACCAGCATCTGAATGAGGCCGGTCAGGATCACGGTCGCGAAAAGAAACTCCAGTCCCGCGCCCTCGCCGCCGCGCAAATTACCCTCCTGCACCAGCGCCACCATCACCACCGCCATCGCGCCGGTCGCGCCCGAAATCATGCCCGGACGACCGCCAAACATCGCCGTGATCAAGCCCATGAAAAAGGCCGCATACAGGCCCACCAACGGCGGCACCCCCGCCACAAAGGCAAAGGCGATGGCTTCCGGCACGAGCGCCAGCGCGACGGTGAGCCCGGAGAGCGCATCGTCCTTCAAATTGCCGCGTTTTTTGCGAAATGGGTTGGTCATGTCGTGGGAGGAATAGGCCCAAACAAAAAGCGCCGACGTTGGGGTCGACGCCTGCGCCCCAGTCGGGCGGTGAATGGAAAAGCTAAACGAGTGGGCGGGTAAGAAGCATCCCCCGCGGTCAACCAACGGGCCGCGCAGAAAGACTCCCACCCACCTCCAACGCAATCCTTAACTCCCCTCACCATCCCCACCCCGCCCGCTCCACCTGTCACCCATTAGGTGACACCATTTCACCCACTATTTCCCAACTCGAAGAGCTTAAAACCCGCCTTCCTCCTAACTTCCAACGGCTTACAACACCCATAATTATTAGCCTTGGCTAATTTTGTCACCTATTAGGTGACAACTTGAATAATCCGTGGGCGCGGTCGCCGGGGGCTGTTTGACGTGTAGCCGGGTGGAATGGGGGCGTCGGTTGACCGGCCGGCTCCTTCGCATGAGGGTGTCGGGCTGCCCATCATGCTGTTTCGCGCGCTTCGTCTTCGCTTCCTCGCCTTCAGCCTCCTCCCGGTCGCCGCTGCCGCCCAGGTGCTCGATCCGCTCGTCGTTACCGCCACCCGCTCGCCTCAGCCACTCTCCGCTCTGCCGGTCACGGTCGATGTCTTTAACGCTGACGACCTCAGCGACACCACCGCCCTCACCGTCGACGAAGCGCTCAAGGCCTCCGCCGCCTTCAGCCTCTTCCGCCGCCAAGGCAGCCTCTCCGCCAACCCCACCACCCAAGGCGTCTCGCTGCGCAACCTCGGCCCCAACGGCGCCGGCCGCACCCTCGTCCTCGTCGACGGCATTCCCCTCAACGATCCCTTCGGCGGCTGGGTCACCTGGAGCAAAGCCCCGCGCCTCGCTCTGACCTCCGCCGAGATCGTGCGCGGCGGCGGCTCCAGTGCCTGGGGCAGCGCCGCGCTCGGCGGCACCATTCAACTGCTCACCGCCTCATCTCAGCCCGCCGACGCCGCCGTATCCTCCACCCAACTACAAATAGAGGGCGGAGACTTCGGCACCTTCGCCGCCGACCTCCACCACACCACGGTGCGTGGCGCCGACACGTTCACCATCAACACTCGTGGCTTCCGGTCCGACGGTTTTCGCCGCACCGCGTCGGAGTGGGCTGGCCCCATCGACCGCCCCACCGACCTCGAACAGGGCACCGCCCAGGTCTCGTGGTCCCGCACCACCACCAACGGCACCCGCGGCACGCTCACCGCTCGCATCTTCCGTGAGGAGCGCGGTAACGGCACACCCCTGCAACGCAACCGCACCCGCGAGGCGCTGCTCGCCGCCTCCGCCTCCGGCACTCTCGAACTGCTCAGCGCCCCCGCCGACTGGACCGCCACGGCCTACGTCCAGACGCAGGAATTCGCCAATCGCTTCACCTCCGTGAGCGATGCCCGCGACAGCGAGATCGCCGTGCTTGATCAATACGCCGTGCCCGCCGATGCCGCCGGAGCCGCCGCCACCATCACGTGGTCCGACAACGACCAGACCACCACCGCCGGTGCCGACGTGCGTTGGGTGCAGGGTGAAACCCGCGAAAACTATTTCCGCTCCGGCGATGACTTCACTCGCAATCGCCGGGCCGGTGGCACCCAGACCTTTGCCGGCGTGTTCGCTCACCATGACCGCGCCCTCACCTCCGCCCTCCGCGGCAGCCTTTCCGCCCGCCTCGACGCTTGGCAACTCAGCGACGCCCACCGCATCGAGATCGATCGCACCGCCGGCTCCATCGTGCGCGAGGACGACCTGCCCAGTCGCGACGGCGTGGAGTTCAATCCGCGTGCCGGACTCGTCTGGCAAGCTACCAACAACTGGCGTTTGCACACCGCCGCTTACAGCGCCTTCCGCTTGCCGACCCTCAACGAGCTCTACCGCCCCTTCCGCGTCGGCAACGACATCACCGAGGCCAACCCTGACCTCGCGCCCGAATCGCTTCGCGGTATCGAGCTGGGCACTACGTTCGCCACCCGCGACCTGCGCCTACGCGCCAACGCCTTCACCAACCGCCTCGAGGACGCCGTTGCCAACGTCACCCTCGGTGCCGGTCCCGGCGTCGTGCCCGGCGTGGGATTTGTGCCCGCTGGCGGTCTCGGCCGCCGCCGCGAAAATCTCCCCCGGGTTGATGTGCACGGCCTCGAGCTCTCCGCCCACTGGCAACCCGCCACCGCCCTGACGCTCCGCGCCGACTACCTCTACAGTGATTCCAGCGACCACGCCACCGGACTCAACCTGCCCCAAGTTTCGCGCCATACCGTTGTCCTCGGTGCCGACTGGCGTCCGCTCGCCGCGCTCACCTTCGGCGCGCAGGCCCGCTACCTCAGCGACGCCTACGAAGACGACGCCAATACCCTCGTGCTCGATGCCGCCATGACGGTCGACCTGCGCCTCGGCTACCGCTTCGCCGCCGACCGTGAACTCTTCGTCGCCATCGAAAACGTCTTCGATGAAGCCGTTGTCACCCGCCGCACCACCGACGGCCTCTACGACCTCGGCACCCCGCGCTTCAGTCGCGCCGGCGTGCGTTGGACGTGGTGACCGCAGCCCACAACGAGCGTTGACGCCGCGCCGCCGCCGTCCTCCTCTGCGCGCATGACCACTCCCTCCCTCACCGGTGCCGAACGTCGCGTCCTGCGCAGCGAAGGCCAACTCCTGGAAGCCAGCGTGACCGTTGGCCGCGAGGGCGTGACCGCCACCGTCATCCGCGAGCTCAACAGCCAACTCTCCCGCAACGGCCTCATCAAAGTGCGCGCCGGCGAGACCGATCGCAAAGCCCGCGAAGCTCTCTTCGCCGAACTCGCCACCCTTACCTCCAGTGCCCTCGTCGGCACCGTCGGTCGCACCGCCCTTTACTACCGCCCCATCGACGACGCGTCGCAGTCGCCGGAGCAGTAGGCCCCGAGTTCGCCCCGCCCCGGCACCCACCGAATGAGCCGCGCCCCACTCCTGAGGCGCGGCTCGACTCGACTCTCGTCCCACGCCAGCAGGACGAAAGATGGGCTCCATTCGAACCGGCCCACGGTTCGTGGCGGAAATAGGAACTATACGATACCGACACTCCCAGCCTACGGCATCCGCCGCGTCTCCAACATACGCATACTTGCGCACGCGCGGCCCCATTTAGCGGAGGGCTCCAAACACAAAGAGGCGCCGAACCGTTTCTGGGTTCGGCGCCTCGCTGAATCATTTCCCGCGGCGCGGGGGGAGGTTGGCAACCAAGGGATCGGCTCAGTCGTCCACCACCCGGAACTTCAGCGGCACACGCATGCGCGTGGCCACCTTGCGCCCGTTTTTCATGCCGGGGCGGAACTGCCAGCGGGAAACACCGAGGACCGCCGCATCCTCGAATCCACGATGCGTCGATGAATACACTTTGGCCCAAGGGACCTTACCATCGGCGCCGACGATGAAGTCGACCACGACTTCGGCTTCACGCACCTCGTTCTTGAGGCTGGGCGGGAAGACCGGCGGACGCTGCAGAATGGGCTCCGGCACGCGGTCGAGGTCACCGAGGTTAAAGAGGTCTTGAATCTGGTCGGGACGCACCTTGCCGTGCGCGATGCGCGACGGGATGCTCACGACCTTGGCGGCGTCGAAGTCCGGTTTCGGCAACAGCGACGCATAATCGAGTTTTTGGACAAACGTCGCGTCGGTTATGATCGACGGCACGTCGGCCTGCATTGGCACGTAGGCGCCCGGGTCGAGCTCCTCCTGCTGTGCGGCGTCCGGGTCGAACACCTTTTCGGGTTCATCCAATTCCTCGATGGGAGGCATCTCCATCAGTTGGACGGAGATTTGTTCTATCGACTCAGCCTTGATCGGAGGCGGAGCTTTGTCGTTAAACGCAAACATGACGACGACGTGCATCGCACCAGAAGCCACCAACGCGAGCCACGGAATGTGGACGAGCGGAAGCACCGGTTCATAATGCCAATCAGGACGATCAAGTTTGGGGGTTGCCCGCGATTGCGGGCGATTTGCGGCGGGGGTTTTACTGCGGGGATCAGCTCGCACCACCGCCGGCGGAACGGTCTGGAGCTGTGTTATCATGGTAGCTAGATAATACGTCACATTCGCCAAATCCCCCACGCAAAGCTTGCACTTTCCGGCGCACCCTTTGTGAACCGCCATTTTCTTCTTCAATCATGTCTCTCGATCACTACGGCTGGAACCTTTTTTGGTCCGAAGCCTTCGCTCCTCACCTCGCGGCTGGACTCAAACCGGCGCGGGTCGTCTGTGAGTTGAGACGCAAGTTCTACGCGGTGCAGGACGCCGATCGGGAATGGCTCGGCGAATGCCGCGGTGGCTTCTTCCATCGCCACGCCCAAACGAGCGATTTTCCCGCCGTCGGCGATTGGGTGGCCATCAGCCATCGCGAGGACGGTCAGCGCGTCGACATCCACGCGGTGCTGCCGCGCCGCACCAAGTTTTCCCGCCGCGCCGCCGGTGAAGAAGACATCGAACAAGTCGTGGCCGCCAACATCGACTACGTGCTCCTGGTGAGTGGACTGGATCGCAACTACAACCCCGCCCGCATCCAACGCTTCCTCGTCGCCGCCCGCGAAAGTGGCGCCGAACCCGTCATCGTGCTCAACAAGAGCGACGTCCACCCAGACCCGGAAAGCGTCAAAGCCGAGATCGCCCAACTCGTGCCGAGCGTGCGTATCATTCTCACCAATACCACCCGCCGTCGCGGTCTCGGCGAGTTGCGCAAACTCGCCTCCCCGGGCACCACCCTCGCCTTCCTCGGCTCCTCCGGCGTCGGCAAATCCACCCTCGCCAATCTGCTCACCCAGGACGACTTTCTGCCCACCGGCGAAGTCCGGGCCAAGGACAGCAAGGGCCGGCACACGACCACCCGTCGCGAGCTCGTGCGCACCCCCAGCGGCGCCCTGCTCATCGACACCCCCGGACTGCGCGAACTGCAGCTCTGGGTGGCCGACGAAGGGGTCACCGAAACCTTCACCGACATCGTGAACCTCGCCCGCCATTGCCGCTTCAGCAATTGCCAGCACGAGACCGAACCCGGCTGCGCCATCCAAGCCGCGCTGGAGAACGGCACGCTCGATACGGAGCGTTACATTCACTACCTGAAGATCACCGGCGACCACGCCCCCAAACCCGCCGCCCGCCGCGCCGCCCGCGCCGTCGCCAACAAACCCGGCTGGCGCAAAAAAGCCTTCGAACCCAAACGCGGCGGCCGCCGCATCACCCCCGACGACTAAAGCGGTGTAGCAGCGGCCGTCTCGGCCGCTTTCCCCGGCCTCTCCGCGTAGGCCGCGACCTTGGTCGCGCTACCCCTGCCTCTCCGCCGCGCTATCGCGCGCCTCCGCGCATCACACGATCCGATTCTCGATCGCGTCCAAATCCCCCCGCTCAAACGCCGCCAGGTTCTTCAAAAAATGCGCCACAATGGCGTCGTCCTGATCGCGTCGCCCGCCACCCGTGTGCGGCGTGATGTAGCAGTTCTTGGTGCGCCACATGGGGTGCTCCGGCGGCAGCGGCTCGGGATCCATCACATCGAGATAGGCCGCGTCGAGTTTGCCGCTGTTGAGCGCCTCCATGAGCGCGTTCTGATCCACCGTAGTCCCGCGGCCGA
Source organism: Actomonas aquatica (assembly GCF_019679435.2). Taxonomy (NCBI): domain Bacteria; kingdom Pseudomonadati; phylum Verrucomicrobiota; class Opitutia; order Opitutales; family Opitutaceae; genus Actomonas; species Actomonas aquatica. The sequence goes on along the minus strand of NZ_CP139781.1, from coordinate 4,167,186 downwards.
TGTTGTAGAACCTCGCCGTCGGCTTCAGCAGACCGAGCCGTCGTGTATTCACAAAATGATACGTCGCTTCGCTCTCCGGCAGGATGTTCACGAGATGGTCCACCTCCGGCAGCACCGACGTCAGCCGATCTTCCGCGATGACGTGCACTCCGCGCTCGCTGTAAGCTCGTCGCCGCAGCGCGTAGATCTTCATCCCAAAGGGCTGCAACAGCTCCACCAGTCGCTTGGCGATCGTGCCGTAACTCAGGATAAGCACCGTCTGCCCATTGAGCAGCGACGAGTCGTAACGCCGCTGAAAATACTCCCAGCGCTGGTCGTCCAACTGATCACGATACGAGGCCGGCAACTGCCGCGACAGCGACAACATCATCGCCAACACGTGTTGCGCGCAGGGCTCCGCAAACACGCCCGACATGTTGGAAAACACCGCGCCGCGTTCCCGCCACGGTTCCAGAAACTCCGGCCGGTCGTAGCGCGTGTAACCCGCCGTCACAACCTCCACCCAACGCAGGCTCGACAGGCCGAGGCATTGCGCCGGATCCGGCTGCCCCAACGCGATGTCCGCGCCGGGGAGATCCGGATCCTCCCCACCGCCCTGCAGCACATTGGCGTTGGCCGCGCTGGAGAAGACCAACTCGTGTCCGCGCTGCGCCAGCTCGTCGCGCAGGGTCTGCTCCGCCGTCTCGTTGAACTTCGTATTGCTCCAGATCTTCAGGCCCATGGTGTCGCGCGCTCCCGTGTTGGTTAAGTGAGTTGGGTTGAGTCGATTGTAGTGAAATTTCCCTTACTCGCTCTCGCTGAACGCGCACAACGCATGCACCGGCAGCTTGGCATCGCGCAGCTTGGCCGAACCGCCCAGCTCCGGCAGGTCGATGATAGCCGCCACGCCCGCGACCTCCGCGCCGATTTTCTGGAACAGCTTCGCCGCCGCCAACAAGGTGCCGCCGGTCGCGATCAAATCATCGACCAAGAGCACCCGCTGACCCGCCGCGCAGGCATCCTCGTTGATCTCGATCGTGGCCGAACCGTATTCCAGCGTGTAGTCCTCCGAGACCGTGCGATAGGGCAGCTTGCCCTTCTTGCGCACCAGCGCGAAAGGCTTGTGCAACTGATAGGCCAGCGCGCCGCCGATGATAAAACCGCGCGCATCGATCGCCGCGATCACATCCACCGCCAGCCGGGTGCAATCCAGCGAGAACGCCTCGATCATCACCCGAAACGCCTCCGGGTCGTTAAACAACGTGGTGACGTCGCGAAAATTCACCCCCGCGATCGGCCAGTCGGGCACAGTGCGGATACGTTGCTTCAGATAATCGGCGAGATGGTTGGATTCCATGGCGAGCAATTGGTGGAAAAGGGCGCCCACCCTGCCCCGCCCGCCCCCTCCGTCGCAAGGTTAACCGACCGCACCCCGGAGCGCCGCAGCCGCCTTATTAAACGCCGCCAACGGGTCCACCCGAGCATGGTTGATCCGACCGTTGTCATCCAACAACGAGCTCAAACCAGGCCCGTCCGCCTCCACATCGCCCCCCGCGTAGCGCGACCACACGTAACCCACCACCTGCGGCTGTTCGCTCCACGCCAACAATGTTTCTCGCGTGCGCGCCAGCTGCCGCTCCAGATCGCTCAGCGCCGCCGGGTCCAGCACGCTGCGCTGCCCACTCCAACCGCTGCCATCCACGCCCCAGATCAACTCCGGCGTCCAGCCGCCGCCCAGCCCTGGTTCGCTCACCAGCGCCACGTCAACCTGCGCCGCCGCCGTCGACCGCACCACCGCCGGCGTCGTCGCACTCAGCGGCGCGCTCAACCACAAACGCGTGCCATCCGCCGTCTTCAGCGCCTCGCCCACCACCCGATGATAACGCTGACAAAATTCCCGCAAAAACCGCTCGTGATCAATCCGGAACGCCGGCGAATCCAGCACCTGATCATCCGCCGTCATCTGCCGCAGCGTTTCTTTATTGGGCAAAGTCACCGCCCAGTCCCGCACCAGATCACTCACCCCCCCCGGCCGCGTCGCGAGCACAAACTCCCACGCCGCATGGTAAGCCGCATGCACCGGATCCAGACTCAAACACACCTGCAACAGACTCGGCCGGTCAAACGCCTCCCCCGGTTTCGCCTCCCCGCCCCAGCGTAGTTCCGTATCCGCTACATACGCCGCCAACCCCGCCGTCGCTGGCTCCACGCTCACGCGCTGCCGCACCGCCTCCTCCCAGCGGGGATCAAACACATCCGGCAACGCCACCCCGGCCTGCCGCAACATCCGGTCGCCCGACTTGGCCAACTCCAACACCGCCACATGCGGCAACCCCCGGTTGCAAAACCCCTCCGCCACCGGCGGAAGCAGCAGATTAAAACCCCAGCCCCGCAACTGCCCGATCACCGACTGCGATCCCACCGAACGCGCCACCCCCGCCAGGCCTGCCACAAACACCGGCCCCCGCTGCGGATCCACCCACCACCAACGGCCATCTTGGCGCTGCCCCACCCTTGGGCGGTCTTTTCCTCCGCGCCACGCGTCGGGCTTAAACTCGCCGCCACCCGCAGGGCCGCGGGCAGCGGAAACGTTATCGGACGAAGGCACAGCAGACGTGGCGGGGTCGATCACGGGCGCACAGGCTGGGCGCAGACCGCGCCCATGGGAAGCCGAGAATCCTGATCGTCACCACCCCACCGCTACACGCCGCCCCCTGCCGCTGCGGGTGCAGGCAGCGCCACGCCTGCGGGCCTCAGCGCGGCGGTCGACCGATACTGAACTTCTCGCGGGCGCGCACGTAGTCGTCGCCGCCCATACGACCCGTCAGGTCGAGCTTGGTCGGGTCGATCCGGCCTTCCGTATTCAAAATCTCATCACTCACGTGCGCCCACAGGATGCGGCCGAACACGCAGTTGGCCACGCCCGGCTCATCGCCGATCTTCACGATGCGGTCCAACTTGCACTCCAGCGCGATGCGAGCCGCCGCCACGCGCGGGGCCTTTACCTGCTCACACTTCGCGGCCTCGATGCCGCCGGCCTCAAACTCGCTCTCGCCATACGGCAACATCGCCGCCGTGGCGTTCATCGTCTCGGCCAGATCGTCGGTCACCACGTTGACCACAAACTCGCCCGTCGCCTCGATATTGCGCATCGTGTCCTTGGGCGTGCCGTCGTGCTGATTGATCGGCACAAACATCAACGTCGGCGGCCGGGACGTGATCCCGGTGAAAAACGAAAATGGCGCCAGGTTCACCTGACCCTCCGGCCCCATCGACGACACCCAGGCAATCGGCCGGGGCGCAATGATCGCCGTCATCCAGTGGTAGGCCTTCGGGCCCGCGAGCTTCTCAAAATCGACCAACATGTTTTTACTCTACCCGATGCGCTCGCCTTGCCAATCCAAGGACTCCACTTCGCCCGCTTTTGTGGTGATTTGCCTCCTGCTCGCGAGCTTCTTGCTGCCCGCTTGCAGCAGCCCGCCCCTCACCGTCACGGTGCCCCGCATTGAGCGCTTCACGGTGCGCGACCCAGCCGCCTCCGCCCGCGACATCGACCGCGCCCTTTCGCAGCGCGCCGACGCCTACGCCGCCAGCATCCCCGGCGCCCGGGCCTGGCGCGGACTCGGCCTGTCGATGGAGCCACTCATCCCGCCCGACGCCTGGATCGTCACCGAACCCATTCCCTACGCCGAGCTGCAACGCGGCCAGGTGGTGCTCTACCGCGGCCCCGACGGCCGTTTCATCGCCCATGCCCTGGCCAAACCAACTCGCCACGGCTGGATCGCCGTCGGCGTCAATAACGCCGGCCGCGCCGACCCCACGCCAATCACCGCGCGCAACTACCTCGGCGTCGTCACCGCCGCCTTCACCGCCACGCCAGCGAAGCCGGGCGTGGTTCAATAAGACAGACACCGCCATTCGGTTACTTTTGTCGGCGACGAGGTTGGGTGGTTGCAGGGGGACAGGATTCGCGCAACGTCGCGCCGATGTCGGACTCGATTGTTTCCTCCAAACCGGTTGCCCCCTGGCGGGCTGGGCTGGATGGCGCCCGCGCCAATATCCTGCCGGGTCTTGCCCTGCAGGCCGTCGCGCTCGCCATCGTGCTGGGCTACTATTTTGCCCCGGGCGTGGCGGAGGCGCTGCGTGGTCTCACGGAGGTGCGCGCCCGCTGGGGCGTCGGGTTCAGCATGCTTTCCACCGCGCTCGCCGGCGGCCTGATTCCGTGGCTCTACCTGCGCGCCATGCCCGCCACTCGCAGTCGCTACGACCTCAGCCAGGGAGTCGGACTCGTTCTGTTCTGGGCCGCCAAGGGCGTCGAAGTCCACCTGCTCTACGCCGGCATGGCTGCGCTGTTCGGCACCGAGCCTTCCGTCGGCACCGTCGTGCTCAAGTCCCTGCTCGATCAATTGGTCTACGGTCCTTTCTGGGCCGTGCCGGGCATGTGGCTCGGTTACCAATGGATCGAACACCGATTTAACTTTGCCCCGGTCTGGGCCCGTGTGCGTCGCCGCGGTTGGTATGGTCGCGATCTGTTACCGGTCTTCATCGCCAACCTTGGCATCTGGGCCCCGACCGTCGCCCTCATCTACGTATTGCCGGTGCCCCTACAGCTGCCGATGCAGAACCTCGTGCTCTGTTTCTTCACCCTGCTGATGGCCCACCTCTCGCAGCGCCGCTCAACCGAGCAGGAAGCGTAGGATCACGATCACCACGATAGCGGTGCCACCCGCCACCGCCGACGCCAGCGTGATGAGTCGGTAACCCTGCGACACGGTGATGCCCGACATCTGCGTGATCACCCAGAAGTAACTGTCGTTCACGTGCGACACCGTCATCGAGCCTGCGCCGATGGCGAGCACCGTGAGGGTCAGCACCGTGCCTTGGTCCAGTCCCAGCGCCGGCAACAGCGGAGCCAACAACGAAGCCGTCGTCACAATCGCCACGGTCGACGAGCCCTGCGCGGTCTTCAGTCCGGCCGCCACCAGAAAGGGCAGCACGATGTTGAACAAACCGAGGTCCATCGACGCCAATTGCGTGCCGATCGCCTCCGCCAACGGCGTCGCCCGCAATACCGCGCCCAGCGCGCCGCCCGCCCCCGTCACCAGCACGATGGCCCCCGCGCTGCGCAACGCCTCGCCGGACCACTCCCCCAACTCCGCCGCCCCGTGCCGACGGGCCAGCACCAGCGCCAGCAGCGCCCCGAGGAGTAGCGCCACATTGGGGTCGCCCAACCACGTCACCGTCGCCGCCCAGCGCGAGCCCTCCGCCCCCGGGAAAAAGGAACGCAGCGCGATCAGCGCCACCGGCAGCACGATGGGCGCAAACGCCCGCGGCAAACTCGCCACCACGCCCGCCTCCTCCGCTTCACCCGCCGCGGGCGCCACCTGCGCCGCGGGCGGTTCGATATACCAACGCCGCCCGGCCCACATCGCAAAGAGACAGCAGACACCGATCACCACGACCGCCACCAGCGAACCCAGCGCGATCACCTGACCCAAATCCGCCGACAAGGCCTCCGCCGCCGCCACCGGCCCAGGCGTGGGCGGCACCAGGCAGTGCGTCGCGTAAAGCCCCATGCTCAGGGCCACCGCCAGCGCCGCGATCGATTGTTTGGCCCGGCGCGCCAACGACCGCACCAGCGGCGCCAGCACCACGTATCCAGAATCACAGAACACCGGCACCGACACGACGCCGCCCGTAAGCCCCATGGCCAACACCGTGCGCGAGCGGCCCACGACCTTCAGCACCGCGTTGGCCATCACCATCGCCGCGCCCGTTTGCTCGAGCACGGCCCCGATGATGCAGCCGCTGGCAATAATGATGCCGATGCCGGCCACGGTCCGCCCGAGCCCGCCCGTGATGGCGACCAGCGTTTCGGCCGGCGACAGGCCCGACGCCACCCCGTAGGCACAGGCGGCGAGCAGCAGCGCCAGAAAGGGCGGCAATCGCCACCGCGTCGTGGCAACCACGATGAACGCAATGGCAAGGAGCAGGGATACGAGCGGGGCGATAACGTTCATGACGCAAGCACTCCCGCCGTCCCGCGGCGATGCTCAACTGTGGCGACACTCACGGGGCCGGAAAGTAGGGCTTACCCTGCGCGCGCCGCGCCTGCGCTTCCTGCATGGCGGGATCGATTTTCTCCGGCCACGACACCACTCCGTTGCGCAACTCGTCGGCCCGCACCTCGAGCGGCGTCCACACGCGACGACCACTTTCATCGACCAGCACGAAACGCAGCCGCGGCTCGTCGTCGCTCAAATCAAACTCCAGCACACCGACATTCGACGACGCCGTGTAACCCGCCCGCAAGCGCACCTCCGGGTAGCGCACCACCCAGCTTTGCGACGGACGCTGTCCCAGCGGGGAGCTGACAAATTCGTAGAGATCGTAACCGCCGCGGTCCGACCACGGCATGGCGTTGAGTTCACCCTGGTGGGTGTCACCCGACACCAGCACCACGCCGCCGATTTCTTCGTCGCGCAGGAAATCAAACAAACCGTCCCGCTCCTCCAAGAAGGCCGACCACGCATCGCCGTGCTCGCCCTTGGATCCGCTCCAGCCACTGCCGCTCACGAGCACCTTGAACGGTGCCGTGCTCGCCTGCAGACCGGCCTTGAGCCAGGCCAGCTGACGCGCGCCGAGCATCGTCTTGTGCGCAACATCCTCCTTGTTGGGGTCGCGATACATGCGCACGTCGAGCATGAAGAAATCGACGCCGCCGTAGTTGAATTGAAAATACACCGCCGGATTACCCGCTTCGCCAAAGGCCGGGTTGGCCCAGTAGTCGCGAAACACGGTGTAGGCCGCAGCCTTTTCGGGATGCGTGCGGTCGTGGTTGTTCAGCCCGAAGTCGTGATCGTCCCAGATCGCCAGTTGCGGCACACTGCGCAACAGCGGTTTGAGCGGCTGCACGTCGTGCATGCGGCGATACTCCTCGGCCAGCACGTGCGGATCGCGGGAGTCCCCGTAGATGTTGTCGCCCAACCAGAGGAAGAGATCCGGCGACCACGCCGCGAGCCCTGTCCAGATCCGGTCGGACGGCTGAGTCTGCAGGCGCAGACAGGAGCCAAAGGCCACCCGGAAGACGGCCGGGGTGCCGACCGCCGGCGCGGTGCGGAAACTCCACGCCGGCAGTTCGGCCACATATTTGTCGACCCGACCAGCCACCTGAACGCGGTAGTGGTAGGTGGTGGCGGGAGCGAGCCCGGTGAGCTCGATCTTCACGATGCGATCGTCGCCATCGGCCGCTGTCACCGTTTTGCTGATACGCGTGTCCTCCGCCTCCAGCCACGGGTCCGTGCCGTAGACGACGGCCACGTCGCCCGGGTGGCTCACCCGCACCCAGATGAGCTGGGTGGTGGGCGAGACGGCGCCGAGCATAGGCCCCTGGAGGATGCGGGCATAACCATCCTCATCTTTGGCCGCGACCCACGGCAACGCGACCGCGAGCGCGAGCGCGAGCAGCAGAGCCAAACCACGACGGAGAGAAACGAGCGAAAACAACATGACGATGACAGCAGGTTGAGGGATGACCGGAATTACATGCGCCAGGTCACGCCGAGCTTGGCGTTCCAGGAATAGATTTCGCGACCGGCGAGGAAGTGCTGCGTGCCCCAGGATTCACGCAGCGGCTCCTCGAAGATGTTCAGCATCTCTCCGTAAACCTGCCAGTGGTCGTTGATGCGGTAGGACATCTTGAAATCCCACGACAGGCGCGAATCGACGTAGAAGTCCTGATCGGCTGCGCCGCCGACTCCGGAGAGATACTCGCCGCTGTAGTTGAGCGCGAGGCGCACGTCCCACCCATACTTCTCGTAGTAGAGCGCCACGTTGCCGGCGCCATCCGCCTGCTTGAAGAAGGGCAGCTTTTCCCCCGGGCGGGAGAAGATCGTGACCTCGGAGTCGGTCCACGTGTAGTTGGCCGAGAACCCGAAGCCGTTGAACGGGCCCGGCAGGAAGGTGAAGTATTGTTGGTAGTTGAGCTCGATACCGGTGACCTTGCCGGAGTCGCCGTTCTCCGGCCGCGACAGACCGAGTTGGGAATAAAAGCGCCCCTCGAAGGTGGTGTCGAAAAGGGAGGTCGAATTGCCGTAGATCGGGTTGTCGATCTCCTTGTGGAAAACCGCCGCGGAGAGGATGCCGGCGCCGTCGAGGAAGTATTCGAGGCCCGCGTCGAAGTTCATCGACTCATAGGGTTTCAGATCCGGATTGCCCGTGCTGATGCTGCCCTGGAACTCGTTGGCGGTGACCTGCTCCACCTCGGTCTCGCGCACCGGCGCCAGATCGCCGTAGGCCGGGCGGCCGATGGTGTTGGTCCACGACGCGCGCAGCTGCAGGCGATCGCTGAACGCGTAACGCAGGTGCAGGCCGGGCATCACATCGGTGTAGTCGTTGCTGCCGGTGATGGGCCGGAAAATGGGCGAACCGTTTTCTTCGCCAAATTCGTTGGCGGCGTAGTCAGCCTCGGTGGCCTCCAGACGCACACCGCCGAGCACGGTCAACTGACCCCAGCTCACATCGGCCATTGCGTAGGCGGCCATCACATCTTCCGAGACATCGAAGTCGGACTCGGTGGAGTTCGCGAGACTGCCATCCGGATCGTATTCGAAATAGGAGGGATTGTTGGCGAAGAACGCTTCCAGCGCCGGGTTGTCGAGCGTGGCGCCAAACTGCACCTGGCCGTCCATGAAGTCGTCCGGTTCACCGCCCGCGAGACCCGGCTCGGACAGGCTGAAACTCGTCGCGCCGGTGTAGTTTTCATTATTCCGATCAAGCGACTTGTCGCGCGAAAGCCAGCGCGCGCCGACCTTCCAGGAACCATGGCCACCGAGAAGCTCGGCCTCGCGCTTGAAGTTGAGTTCGGCGCTCACCAAGTCCTCCACCTCGGCATCCGAACGACGGCGCACGCGGCGGAAGGGATAGGCGGAGGCCTCGTAAAAATTATCGCTCGGCGTGAGGGTCGGAATCGGATGCGTGCTCGTGTCGTAGCTGCTCGGGAAGGCGCTGGACGACGAACGGAATTCCCAGTCCACGCGACGCGGCGTGATGCGCTCGGAGCGACCCACGGTCACACTGGCGTCGAAGGTGGAGCGATCGAACTCAAGCTCCGTGCCCGCCTGCACACTGTTGATCCGGGCTCGTTGCAAGTAGCTGCGAAACTCGCGCGAGGCGCGCCCCTGCGACCACTCGCCGGTGTTGGCAGTCTGGTTGGAAAGTGTGCCTCGGTTGAAGTCGTAGTCGACCTGGTTGCGACCTTCGTCGTCCTGGAACGTGTTGAAACTGCTGCGCAGATAGAAGCTGCGTCCGTCGGTCGGGCGAAACTCCACGCCGGCATTCACGCCGCCGCGTTGGCGCTCCACATCATAGTCGAAGAGCGTGTAACCAGAGGGCACGTAATAGCCGTTGCGGTCGACCCAGGCGCCGACACTGGCGAGGTCCGAAGCGTAGCGGCGATACGAATAACTGGCGCCCACCACGATGCCCCAACGCTCGTCCGCAAGACGCGAACCGTAGGACACGGCGCCATCATAGGAGGCGCGATCACTCTTGGCGTTGATGCCGGTGGAGAACTTGGCCGAAGCAAAGGCTTCGTCGCGGTCGAACGCGCTCGGCGTCACGATGTTCACCGACGCGCCGATCGCGTTGTGATCCATGTCCGGCGTGACCGCTTTGATCACCTCGATGCGGCTGATCAAATCGGCCGGCACCGCATCCATCGCCACCGCGCGGGTGCCGCCATCGGGTGAGCCGACGACCTGACCGTTGATGGTCACGTTGTTGAGCGCGGAATCGATGCCGCGCACCACGATGAAGCGACCTTCCCCCTGGTCGATTTCCGCCACCACGCCGGGCAGACGACGCACGGCTTCGGCGGCGTTGCCGTCGGGCAGCTTGCCGATGTTGTCGGCCGCGATGAGGTCCACGAGGTTGGCCGACACGCGCTTCTGCTGCAGCGCCTTGGCCTGACCTTCGCGGTTACCTTCAACCACAAAGGCCGCCATCTCGAGCACCTCGCCGCCGACGCTGAAGTCGACCGCGGCATCAGCGCCATTGGGCACCACCACCGTCTGGCTCACCGTGTCGTAGCCGAGATAATCCACCGTCACCGTGTAGGTGCCCGGCGCCAGATCACGCATCGTAAAACGGCCTTCACGGTCCGTCGTGGCCGCGCGGCCAGTGCCGTCGACCGACACCCGCGCACCGACGAGAAAACTCTGGTTATTGGCATCACGCACCAGGCCGGTGAGCGATTCAGCGGAAACGGCTCCAGCCGTGAACAAGCAACAAAGGCCCACGGCGATTCGTTCGCGCAGGCGTTGGGGGGAGAGTGATAAGAAACGCATAACGGGTCAGGAATTCGCAGCCCGTTTGCCTGCCTTTTACTACCCTCGTCAAACGGTTCTGAAGGCTGTCACGCTATCGTTGCCAATGTCACTTGGCTGACACCCAAACGACACCTCCTCCCCTTATTTCAGCCGTTTCAATCGCCCTCCATTCCCTGTCCCGCGGGCTCGCCGTTACCAGTGTTATTATTACATCGGTAACACCGCAAAACAGACCTCAACGCACCTTCCGCAGCCGCCCCACGATCACTTCCCGCGTCTTGCGATCGATGCCGTAGAGGAGCTCCGGGTCTTCCGGATCCAAGCCCAGCGCCTGCCCGGGAATCGTGGTGCTCACCGTTGCGGTCCAACGCAGCGTCGCGCCCGCCTCCGGCAATTCCACGCGGTAAAGTTCGGGCACGTGGTGCCCCGCGACCCACCAGGCTCCCGGCCCGGCCGGCACGCTGCCCGAGGCACTGTAACCGTCCATGCGCTCCACCAACTCCGCCGGAAAAACAAAGCCCCGCAGTCGCCGCCATTCGTGATCAAACTCCACCAACTCACTCCAGCGCGCATCACGCCCCGGCACGCCGCCCTTGCCATCATAATTGGCAAAACACGCCCACCAGCGGTCGCCCCGTCGATCCATCCACACCAGTGATCCGGTCGCCACGCCCAACGCAATCGAGCGCCGATGCTCCAGCGAATCGAGCGACCAGACTTCCACCGAACTCGCCATCGGCACCGTCGGGTAATTGGAGTGCGCCCCCCACAACTCACCCTCCCACACCACCGCGGCATTCAGGTGAATGAACGGCCCGCCTTCGGCCGACGCCCACTGCGCGGTGCGCTCGCCACTCACCTTGTCGTAACGACCGATGAGATAGTTGCTGATCACGTAAAACGACTGTGCGTCGACCGCGACGCCCTGCCGCGCCTCCTCCGCCGGCCAGCGGCGCAGTTCTTCAAACTGCCATCCGCCGTCACCCGGGTCCCCCGTATGCTCCGCGCCCCAGACCAGGGAGCTCATCCACAGAAACACACAAACGAGGTTTCGAAACGACATCGCTCCGATCTGCCTCCTTCCGCCGACGCAGGTCAAAGCCAAGACCGCGCCGTCACCTGATCTTTGCGTTGGCCGTAACCACCTCCAGCGCGCGCACCCGCTGCGGCGGCCCCCATTCATCGCCGTCGAGCGCGTCAGCCGACTCCAGCCAACCCAACGCCTGCCCGGCAAAACTCACCCGCCAGCGCCCAGTCTCCGGCAACGCACTCAGCTCCACGTCGCACCCCGCAAAGGCCCGACCCAACAGCCAACGCTGCCCCTCAAAATGCAACAGCCCCTTCTCCGAAACACGGCGCGTGGACTCCGCCGCTCCCGCGTCCGCCGCCACCGCCCCCGCCTCACGCCACCCCCGACGGCTCGGCCGATAACGCGTCGCCGGCCCGGTCAACGCCCCGGCCGCATCGCGCGCGCCCGCGTTGTGACCGTCTGCCCACGCACTCAAGCGCCCCCGCCAACGCGGCAACGACTCACGCCACTCCCGCACAAAAACTGCCTCACCCACCTCCCGCGATTCGCCCCCGGCCCGTCGCCCCAGACCACCCAGGTCCGCGCCCGCCGGCAAATGACGCAAACGCTCCCGCAGCGCGCCCCACACCGCCTCGTCCGCCTCCGCATTCACGTTCGCCACCGGCAGAACCACCGCCTCCGCCACGAACTCAACCTGCACGCCTTGGCGCATCAATTCGACCGTCTCCGGCGTGTGATACCCCAGCGTCCCCGCTTCCTCCAGCAGTGCCTCCACCGGCCAACGCAGCCGCGTCGGCAAACCATGTTGCGCGCACGCCCGTCGGACCAATGTCCGCCGCCCGCCCTCGCCGTCCTCCGGCAACACATCCGCCGCCAGCACAAATCCCGTTGCCTCATCCCACAACGCATACCCGCGGTGATTCACGCCAAACGCCACCGACGCCGGCCCCACCACCAAGCGCCAGACATCGTTGACCTGCAGGCGCGACGCATCGACCGCCACTCGCCCGCGTTCCGGTCGCTGCCGAATCGCCTCGATCGTGCCCAGCGCCGGCAGGGGCTCGAGTCCGTCCGCCGCCAAAGCCGCGCGCACCTTGCCATCGCTCCACTCCGGATGCCGTTCCAGCACCGCCCGCACCGCGCGCTCGATCGCCGGTGCCACCCGCCGCCCGTGTTGCAACGGCGCCCGACTCAACTCGTGCAGCCCCGCATCCCCCTGCTCGCGGAAACGCTTGAGCCACTTGTAGCCGGTCTTGCGCGAGATCCCAAAGCGCGCGCACACCTGCGTAAACGTCAGGCTCCCCTCCTCGACCAACTTGATAAAACGGCTCCGCATCGTCGTGACCCTCAGGGCTAGGGCCCCGCCCACCTCCGGCGCAAACCCGAAGCCACCCTCCGCCGCAAATCGTAACATTGCCCCTCCCCACCCGCGACGCACTTCGCCCCATTTTTCAATCCGCCAGCAATTCGACTTGCCGTGTTACCTGTGCTATCTCATCTAGCACAGCATGCTACCCTTCCCCGTCGACCTCAAACCGGGTCTGCCCATCACGGAACAGGTGGTGCAGGCCGTGAAGAAGGCCGTGCTCACCGGCCGCCTGTTGCCCGGTGAACGGTTTCCCTCCGTCCGCCAGCTGAGCCAAGCCCTGCGGGTCAACCCCAACACCGCCCGCAAGATCGTGGGCCAACTCCAGCAGGAGGGGATCCTCATCTCCACCCCCGCCGTCGGCACCACCGTCGCCGAAGCCATCACCGGCACTCGCGCCGAAAAGGCCTCCGTGCTCGGACCCGACCTCGAACGCGTCGTGATCGAGGCCCGCAAAACCGGCATCAAACTCAGCGAGGTCGAAGCCGCCTTGCGCAAACACTGGCAACGTCTCGGTGGTGAGTTCGACCCCACGCCGACCGACACCCCGGCCGCCAAAGCCGCCCGGCCATGAGCCCGCTCACCGCCCACCAGCTCACCCGCCGCTTCGGTCGTTACACTGCCGTCGCCCAATTTTCGGGCCACTTCCCGGCCGGCTCGGTCAGTGTGATCTGCGGTGCCAACGGTGCCGGCAAAACCACCGCGTTGCGCCTTATGCTCGGACTGCTGCCCGCCAGCTACGGCCACGCGACGATCTTCGGCGTCGACCACCGCCAACTCGGCCCGCGCGAGTGGGCGCGCATTGGCTACGTGAGCGAGGACCTCCAGCACCACCGCGCCCTCACGGTCGACACGCTGCTCGCCCGCTGGCGTTCACTCTACCCGCAGTGGGACCGCCAGCTCGAACGCCGCATCGTCGATGCGCTGGAGCTGCCTCGCCACCAGCGTCTCACCACCCTTTCCCGCGGCCAGCGCATGAAGGCCCACCTCGCCAGCGTGTTGCCCTACCGCCCCGAACTGCTGGTGCTCGATGAACCCTTCAGCGGACTCGACCTCGTCACCCGCGATCAGGTGGTGCAACAACTCGTCGATCTCGTTGCCGAAGACGGCACCACGGTGCTCGTCTCTTCGCACGAGATCAGCGACGTCGAAACCCTCGCCGATCGCCTGCTCTGGATCCGTCGCGGTCACCTCCGGCTCGAAACCGAAATCGAGTCCCTGCGGGCCCGTTTTCGTCGCGTCACCCAACCCTTTGGTGAACCGCCGCCACACGTCTGGCAGGTGCAACGCCATGAGGATGGCAGCGTGAGCTACATCGACCCGCAGTTCGACCCCGCCACCTCTCCGCCAGAAGCCACCGCCACGGCGCTGCCTTTGCGCGACATCTACCTCGCCCTCGTGCGCGGCCCCCAACCGACGCTCCCGCCCCCTGTAACCATCGTATGAATACACTCCGCTTCACCCTCGCCGAGGACTGGCGGCTCTTCCGCTGGTTGCTACCCGCCTGGATCGCCGTGCTCTGGGCCTACGCCCGACTGCAGGCCGGACTCGCCACCGGTCCGGAAGACGCCCTGACCTGGCTCACCGGGATAATCGCCCTCTCCTGGGGCGTCGTGTGGCTCATTCTCCTCAGCCTGTTGGCCTTCAACCATCCCAGCGCCGAGCTCCGCGCTGCCTGGCGCGTGCGTCCCCTCCGCGGCGAATGGGTGGCGGTCGCCAAAATGCTCACCGGCGCCGTCGTGCTGGTCCTCGTTCCGGCCGTGGCCGGCGTGTTGACCGCTCAGGGCGGGCAATCCTGGCCCATCTCCGACCTCGCCGCCCGCATCGCTCAATCCGGTGCTCTGCACGCCCTCTTCTTTTTCTTGCTGCTCTTGGTTGCGTCGCTTTGCCGCACCAGTCGCCACTTCCTCGGCGCAACCGTGGGAATTTTTGTGGGGATGCCGCTGGCGTTGACCGTGGGCCTGGTGAGCATGCGGTCGCACCGGTCGGTTCAGTTATTCGATTACAGCCCCATCGTGGGCTGGCTGGTCGCCATCAGCACCGTTGTGCTCGCCGTCGGTCTCACCCTCCGGCAATACCGCCGACCCCGCACGCGCCAACACCTGCTGATCATCGGCGGCTACGTCGCGGGCCTGGCGTTGCTCGAAACGATCCTGCCCGCCAACCCAAACGATTTGCCCCGCTTACCGGTGGGCGACGCGACCATGACGGCCACCCCGCCCCAGCCCTACTACTCCGACAAGTATCGGACGACGGAGATCAATTTTGCGGGACTCGATCCACACGCCGTTTGGCAGCTCAACGAAATCCGCGCGCTGCCGACCCAAGCCGAAGACCGGCGCAGCGAGTTCGACGACAATCTCCTCCTGCCTTCGCCCGGCATCGCCGAGCAGCTCGGACTGCCCGGCTACACCATCGAGCAGACGCAAGCCCTGCCCTACCTCGCCACTCTGGAAATCGCCGACCCCGCGGCTGCGGTTTCCGATGCCCCTGACCAAGTCTCCGCCAAGCTCGCCCGACTGCGCTTGGAGGTGCTCGGCACCCTGCCCGGCCACCTCGGTTCCGCCCTGGAAACCGACACGCTCCGTGTCCGCATCACCGGCGACACCGAGGTGATCGGCGGCCCCGGCGTTACCCTTGAACTTTTTGCCGCCGCCCGCCCCAGTCGACAGTCTCGCATCTCCCATCAACGGCCGCCCATGTGGGTCTGGGTCGATCACTCCGCCCGCCGCGCATGGATCGTTAAACTTAGCACGGGCCCGTCGCACTTCACCAACCTCAGCATCGGGCTGCGCGGCACGTTTTCCCTGCAATTGCCTGTCGATTGGGACGTCGATCCGGCTGCGCTGGAATTGCGCATCGTCGACGTCTTGCCGGAAGGCGAAATCCGCCTGCGCACCGCGCCCCGACCTCAGTAGGGGCCACGGATGTGTTCGGCGACTTGGGCGCGGTAGAACTCGGCCAGCTTTTCGTGCAGCTCGGGCGAGAGCGGATCAAGCGCGGCGGCGGCGAGGTTGGACTTCACCTGCGCCGGGTTCCGGGCGCCCGGGATGACCACACTCACCGCGTCGTGATCGAGGATCCAGCGCAGTGCAAACTCGGCCATGGTGTAACCTTCCGGCACCAGCGGACGCAGCTCCTCGATGATCTCGAGCCCGGTCTCAAACGGCAGACCACCGAAGGTTTCACCCACATTAAAGGCCTGCCCATCGCGGTTGAAATTGCGGTGATCATCGGCCGCGAAGGTGGTGTATTTCGACATCTTGCCGCCGAGCAATCCGCTGTTGAGCGGCAGGCGCACGATGAGGCCGACGTTGGCCGCTTTGGCCTTCTCAAAGAGCACCGTGGCGGGCTTCTGCCGCAGCACGTTAAAGATGATCTGCAGCGAGTTCACCCGACCGTCTTCGAGGCAGAACAACGCTTCCTCCATCGACTCCACGCTCGCGCCGTAGGCCTTGATTTTGCCCTCGTCCTTGAGCTCGTCGAGCCAGCCGAAGAGCTCGCCTTTTTTGAGCTCCTCGGTCGGCACACAGTGCAATTGCGTGAGATCGAGCGCGTCGATGCCGAGTCGCTCCAACGACTCTTCGGTGTGCTCGCGCACCGCCGCCCGCGTGAAGTTCAGCGGCCAGCCCGGCTCGCTGCCGCGGCCCAGCTTGGTGGCGACAAACAAGTCGTCCGGATCGTCGCAATGGTCGCTCAGGAACTCGCCGATGATCGTTTCGCTGCGGCCCGCGCCGTAGACATCGGCCGTATCCAAAAACGTCACGCCGCCCTCGACAGCCGTGCGCAGCGTCTCGATGGCGTCTTCCTCGGAGACATCTCCCCAATTTGCGCCGAGCTGCCAGGTGCCAAGACCGATTTCTCCGACCGCGCGGCCGGTGTTCCCAAAGGGGCGTGTTTGCATGTCACTTGCTTGCGTAGCACCTGAGCCTCCGCTGGCAAGTCAACGCTGGCGCACCACCGATCCGCCCGGGGTGCGCTCACCGTCAGTGCCGTCGCCAGTCAGAGCTCGAGCAGCCGCTTCACTTCGGCCTCCAACTTCGGCCCGCGGGCGTTGGTCGAAACCAGCATGCCGTTCTGATCGAGCAGGAACATCGCGGGGATGCCGCTCACCGTCCATGTCTTCACCAGGGGGTCGTTCCAGCCCTTGCCCTCGAAGCGCTGCGGCCAAGTGACCGCTTCCGCCGCCACCAGATCGATGAATTTTTGCCGATCCTTCTCTTGGTCCAGTGAGATGCTGATGATCTCGAAACCTTTGTCGTGATAGTCGGCATACACCTGCTTCACATTGGGCAGCTCGGCGATGCACGGGCCACACCAGGTGGCCCAGAAGTCGATCAGCACCACTTTGCCGCGCAGGTCAGTCAGGTCGACCTCCCGACCGTCGATGGCGGTGAAGGCGAGCTCGAAGGGTTTCTGACTCAACTCAAAGAATCGCAATCGGTCGCGCACGTAAGCCCGGGCGTGCCGATTGGGACTTTCGGCGAAGGCCTGCAGCACCTCCTCCTCGGTGGGCGCTGCCGCTGTCTTCATCTTCAGGTTCACAAAAGTCGGCAACATCCCGCGGCCGGTTTCGCTGTTCGGCCACTCCGCCAGAAAGGCCCGGAAGGCCGGCTCCAGCGTCGACAGATCCGGTTCTTCTCCCGCTCGCAGCGCTTCGTAAGCCGGGAAGAACTTGGGATTCAGATCATGAAAGGCCAACTGCTCGCGGACGTGCTCCGGTGCATCGGTGGCAGCCCGCAACTCGGCCTCGATCGCCACAACTTTGGCCTCAAAGGCCGCCTCCGCCGCCTCATCCCGATGCACCGCAGATTCACCACCTTCCGGATACGATTCATCGATCGAGATGACGTAGCGGGGCTGGAACCGCCGTTGCTGTAGAATCAACGCCACCTCCCACCGCAACGGATCTTCTGGATACTCCTCCAAAAATGCGAGGGCGGCGGCACTGACGCGTCGCGTGACTTGGTCAAACCACAGGTAATTCTCACGTGGCGTCAGGTCCGGCGGACGCTCCGGACTCATCAGCTCACGCAGGGTGGCAAGGTCCGCCTCGGCGGACTCGCCGGCGACCGCGGTCCCGGAGCCCAACACCAGCCCCAGGACCGCAATCGCGGCGGCGAAAGATCGGCGAAAAAGAAACGAAAAAGGAGGGATCATTGTGTGGTTGGCTGAGGCGTCGTTCAGAGGGATTTTTTGATCTGCACGTAGACGAAGCGTTGCCGCGGGTCAGCGGCCCGATCGTAGAAGGACAGTCCGTCGGTCACGAAACTCGGGGCCTCGTTGGTCACGTTCAGCGCCCCCAGCGTCCACTTGGTGCCCTGGAACCAATTGCGGGAACCCGTGGCGTAGGGATGCTCGTAACTCAGCTGCACGTCGGCGGTGAGGATCGAGGGCCGTTTGTGCCCATCAATTGGATACGCGCCCGGATAACTGGGCGACGGATCGGTGGTAGGGCCATAACGACTGTCGAGGTAACGACCGGTGAGTGTGGCGGACCAGCGGTTGCGTTGCCAGGTCACTGCGGCGTTGCCGCGCCAGTGGGCCGGCCCCGCACCGCCCACTTGATCCACCATCGGAGCGGTAGGCGTGGCGAGCAGTTCAAAGTTGTTGGTGAAGGTCGCATTGGCCTTGAAGGAGAAATCGCCGATATCGCCGGCCCGCAGCAGGTAGTGCAGGCGGATGTCCACGCCTTCGGTGCGAGTGATCGAGGCGTTGAAGGCGCGCGCATCCACCGCCGTGATACGCCCGAGCCAGCCCATGGCGGCCTCGTCCGCCGTCGGCGCTTCGCGAGTGATCAGGAAGCCAAAAGCCTCGGGGTTGGCGATGATGTCCACAAACGAGGAGAAGACGATGGCGTTGCTTTTCTCGATGCGCCAGAAATCGAGGTTGAGGGAGAAGTCCGGCCAAAAGCGCGGTGTGAGAATCAGACCCGCGTTCCACGACTCGGCCGTCTCCGGCTCAAGGCCGGGGTTGCCGCCCTGCTTGATCGTCATCATCGGCGTGAACTGCATCGTATTGCCGCGTGCGGGATCCGGGAAAAAACCCGGCAGCATGAACTCGCTCTCGGGCAGGCTCACGTCATCCCAGTTGGGCGGATAAAACCCCTCCGAGTAGGAACCGCGTATCGCGATGTCGGGGGTGAACTGGATCTTGGTCGCGACGACGTTGCTGTTGGCCGACTGCTCGTTGGCAAACAGATCGCCGTTGGAGTCCACCCCCTCCGAAGTGTTCTCCTCGCGGGAGAGGCTCGCCTGAATATCCCAAGCCTCAATGAACGGAATCGGGTGCCAGTCCGGCCCGAAGACCGGCACGCTCAACTCGACCGCGCCGTAGATGGCTTCACGACTGGCTTCGCTGGAGCTTGGGCTGGACGTAAACGGCACACCGTTGATCGCTTCGTAGTAGCCGTTGCTGTAAAGATAGGCCTGGCCGCTGTCGTAGGTCCAATCTGAATACTTGGCCACGGCGGAGGCACGCACCGGGCCACCCGGCAGGCGGAAAACCTCCCCCAGCAAACGGGCGTTGACCTCCGCCTGCTCACTCTCGCTGAACGAGTGGCGGTCGTAACCGAAGTAGTCTGCCACCACCGCCTCGCTGACCGGATACAGGTCGTGATCGGCAAAGATCGGATAGATGGCGCGGCGGGTTTCCGGCGCGGCCTGCGGCCCCTGATCGGTGTAGGGCGAGAGCGCGGTGAGATTGGTGAGGTTGGCCTCGGCGCTGGTGCTGTGCACGTCGCTGTCGCTGTAGTCAAAGGTGCCGTCAATCGACCACTCCCAAGTCTCGGTGATCTGGCCTTTGAGGCCGGCCACGATGCGGGCCGAATCATACTGCGTGTCATACTCCGGATCCGGCAGGTCGGGCAGATCGAGAAACAAGGTGATCGGTCGGCCGACAAAGCCCGGCGTCACATCGGTGCGGAAGGGGTTGAGCGGATCGGTCGCGGAAAGCGCCACGGAAAAGTTCTGCGGCGCAGAGTAGTTCTGGCCGTTGCGGCCGACGGTGAATTCAACGTAGCCGTCGAGCCGATCCGGCAGGAACTCGTGTTCCAAAATGGCGTTGAAGCTGAAGGCTTCGGTGGGCTGGTAGATGACGGTCCGACCATAGCGTGATTCAAGGTTGGGCACACCAGCCGTAGCGGTGAAATCGGCCGGCGTGAGCTGAAACGATTCTTCGGGAGTCGTGCCCGCCGGGATCGACGCGAAACGCACGCCGTCGGCGCCGGGGATACCGAGGTCAGACGCCGCCGCGCCGGAACCGATCAAGATCGTGCCAGGCGCCCCGGCGTAGGCCTGCAACATCAGGCGTTCGAAGTAGAGTTCGCCCTGAGCGTTGGTGAGCGTGGAGTCCGGACCGTAGCGCTGCAGAGCACGGTCGAGATAGTCGCGATCCTCCAAACGCAGCGCGTCGCGATGGTGATAACTCAAGGTCATGGTGAGACCGGTCCGGCCTTCGTTAAAGCGCAGCCCTTCGAGGTAGGTGAAGCGCATCTCCGTTGCGCCGCCTTCGGTGGAGGTGCCGATGTAGGTCGTCAGATCACGACCCGCGTATTCCTTGCGCAAAATGATGTTGATCGCACCGCCCAGCGCCCCCGCCCCGTAAATGGCCGAGCCGGAGGACGGCAGCACCTCCACCCGTTCGACGGCGGCGAGCGGAATGCGCCCGAGGTCAGCACCTCCAACATCCGTCAACCCGGTGCGCGGCATCGCGCGTCCGTTCACCAGAATCACGGTTTGCGCGGAGTTGAAGCCTCGCAGACCAATCGTCGAATAGCGGGCCGTCAGCCCGCCTGAGGTGCCCGTATTATTGCCGGCAGTCTGTAGGGCCGTCGTGACCGATGAGGTCTGCGGCAGGTAACGGAAAAGTTCCTCGAGACTGGAGACCCCCATACGCTCGATATCCACCCGGCTGATCACGTCGTGGTAGAGCGGCGCATTTTCCCCGGCCTGCAGCAGACCGCGATTGATGGTGCCATCGATCTTGGTCGCTTCGACAGTATAGGTATCCAGGGCAAGCGTGCCGTCATCATTGCGCGCCGTGCTCCGGGTCCCCGGCGGCACCTTGCGCCGCACGATGGCAATGGCCCCGGTCTCCTCGTCAAACACGGCCTCCAATTCGGTATCCGCCAGCAGAGCCGCCAATGCCTGCCGCACCGTAAACACGCCCTTGAGTTCCGGCGTGCTGACACCGCGCACGACACTGGGTTGAAAGATGAGCTCCCGACCAGACTGGGCCGCGAGCACTTTGAGCGCCTCACCGGCGGGAGCCGCCGGCAGGTCGAAAGATTGAGTCGGTTCCTCGTCAGCAGCAAAAGCCGACAGAACAAGGGCGAGAGCCACACCGACGATCGGGCAAAGCCGGCGAAGACCCGAGGGAGCGGATCGGAAGAAGCGGAGCAAGTTCATAGGTCGAAGACAGTGCGCCATTGCGGCCACTGCCCGGGGGAAACGGGCGAGCGTGACGTTTCCGTTAGAATTTTTTTGGCGATCGCACGTCGCGGGACCTTGGCCGCTTCAACGGGCCGCCCGCAGCTCGGTCACACCGAGCGTGTTTTCCCGCGCCGCCACGCCAAAACCTGCTTCCAGCAAACGCACAAACGCATCGACATTGTCGCGACGAAAAACGCCTTCGATCCGCAGCGCCGCCAGTTTCGGATCGGCGATGCGCAACTGACGGTCATTGGCGCCGTTAAAAAGTCCGATCACCTCTTCCAGCGGCGCATTTTCGAAGCGTATGGTCGGTGGCTGCCAAGCGAGTGCCTCCGCCACCAACACTTCTGGCAATACCTCCACCACGGTCTCCGGTATGGCCCCCGCCAAATTGACCTGCGCGCGCTCACCCACCGAAAGCAGCGCGCCCTGACTGACCGCGAGCGGATCGGCGTCGGGCTGCGTCGGCATGTCGTGCGCATCCACCGCCACCAAGCCATGGGTGACCAGGACCTCAACCTGAGCCGCTGAGAGCCGCACGTTGAACGCTGTCCCCACCGCGCGGATACGCATTCCGGCTGCCTCGACGATGAACGGTCGGCGAGCGTCCTTGACCACGGTAAAATGGGCTTCGCCCGCCAGCAGACGCACATCTCGGCGTGCGGCCGTAAACGCCACCTCGATCCGCGCTCCGGCATTGAGATCAGCCAGCGAACCATCCGGCAGCCGCAAAGGCCCCGTCTCCGCGGCCTCGAACGACCACGGCGGTGACACTTCAATCACCGGGTTCTCGGTTGCCGCCATCACGGACTCGACAGATGCCTCCAAACTCGAGGCCACCTCCTGATCGGAATCGCTGCGCGTCCACGTCAGCAATACCGCCAGACTGGCCGCAACCGCCCATCCCGCCACCGCCCCCCACCGCCGACGCCACGACACCGGCCGCTCATCCTCGCTCTCCGGCGAAAACTCATCGTCTTCGATGAACAGATTGGGATCCGGCTCATCATCCGTTTCCGGCCGGCACTGCGCCAAACCATCCAGAAAGGCCCACGACATGCCGAGACCTTCATAACGTGCCCGATGACGCGGATCGGCCTCGAGCCACGCCGTCAGTTCAGCTTCTTCGGCCGCGGTGAGCCCACGGTCGCGCCGCGCCACCCAAGCGGCGGCCGCGGACCCAATGGAATCAGCGGAAGAAGAGTCGGAGGGAAAGGAACTTTGCGACATTGCCGATGAGGAATTTAGGGGAGACCCAGCCCTGCCAAATATTCGCCGCATTTGCGCACGCCGGCCCCCACGTGAGCTTCGACCGTGTGCTCGGTAATACCCAGCCGCTCAGCGATGTCGCGTTGCGACATGCCGTAGATTTTACGCAAGGTCAGCACCTGGCGGCAGCGCGGCGGGAGGGTTTTGATGGCCTGGATCAAAAGGGCGACTTCCTGGTTTTTGGCGACGGTGTCCGGAATGGACTCCACCTCATCAAGGTGGACGGCCAGGTCCTCCACTTCCGCTACTCCTTCAATCGCGACAACCTGGCGTCGGCGGAAATAGTCCGTCGCGAGGTTACGGGCGGTCGTGTAAAGGAAGGCGCGCACCGAATGAATCGGGGAACTGCCGTGTGCCTTGAAAACCCGCAAAAAACTCTCCTGCACCAAGTCATCGATATCGGGCAGGGACGGGTAACGCCGGCGCAGGAAGGAGCGCAAAGCGGCTTCATGCACCAGCACTTCACGGGAAAACCACTGGGCCTGTTTCGAGTCGGACGGAGTCATCAAGGAGGCGCGGAACCAGCTCACCCGGGAGCCAGCGCCATGCCAACAGGGGTCGCCAACCGACCTTGAGCAAGGGTCAAA
Source organism: Actomonas aquatica (assembly GCF_019679435.2). NCBI lineage: Bacteria > Pseudomonadati > Verrucomicrobiota > Opitutia > Opitutales > Opitutaceae > Actomonas > Actomonas aquatica. The sequence goes on along the minus strand of NZ_CP139781.1, from coordinate 4,144,195 downwards.
AATAATTTCCAGCGTTCAACTAACGGAAACCCCGAAGTCGCACGTCAAAGCGTTTTCCGCCCCGCTTGCCTACTCGTGCATCTTGAAGCCGTAGCCCAGCACTTCGCTGGCGTCGGTGAGGGTCAAAAAGGCCCGCGGGTCGTGCTGCTTGATCACCCGCTTTAGTCGTGGCGTGTCGCTCGGGCGCATCACCACCATGAGTATGTCGCGCGCCTCTCGAGTGTAGCCACCCTCGCCGCTCAGGCGCGTGAGACCGAGGTCGATCTCGTGCAGCACCGCATCGGCCACCGCCGCCGGTTGCGAGGTCACGATGAGGGCAAGTTTGGCGTGATCACCGCCACTCAACACCCGGCGCACCGTGCGACTGAGCAAGGCCGCCGCCACGATCGCACACAGCGCCTGCTCCGTCGGAAACACAAACGCTGCCGCCGCAATCACCACCCCGTCGAGCGCCATGATGGAGCGATCCACCGCCCAGCCCCACTTGCGGTGCAAGACGATCGCCACCGTGCTGAAGCCGCCCACCGAGCCGCGCCCGAGGAAGACGAGACCAATGCCGATTCCCACCGTCACCCCACCACAGATCGCGGCCAACAACGGCGTCTGTGTGAGCGGCGGCAGCTCGCGCGTGAGCGCCACGAAGGTCGGCACCAATGCCGAGCCCAGCGCGCAACGCACCAGAAACCCGCGCCCCAGCATGAGACCACCGAAGATGAGCAGCGCGCCATTGAGCAACGCCTGCCAGATCGCCGGCTCGATCCCACTCAATCGCTGCAGCACCAACGACGCTCCGGGCACACCACCCGGCGCGATGCCGCCCGCACGCAGCAGCAGGTTGAAGCCCAGCGCGACGATGAGTGAGCCGAGCACCACCAGGCAAAGGTCACGCCAGGTGCGCGGGCGCGGATCGCGGCGTCGGGACGAAGTGGATACAGGTTGAGCCATGGCGTTCAGCAAAAGGGTCGACGGGCGATCAGCGTGTTTCCACCAGTAGCGGATCGGCCGACCGCGCGACCTCGCCGGCGAACAGTTCGCTCAGGCGAGCATAGAGCGGCCCGGGCTTGAAGGTGCGTCCATCGAGCCGCACCACCGGCACGAGTTCACCCATCGTTCCCGTCACGAACAGTTCGTCCATCTCGTCCAACTCCGCCCGCGGGATGTCGCGCACCTCGTGCGGGATGTCGTGCGTGCGGCAAAGCTCCAGCACCGTGCTGCGCGTGATACCCTCCGGACATGCCACGGTGGTCGAGGTATGGAGCGTGTCGCCGCGCCCACCGAAAACGTGGGTAGCGTTGGTCTCGGCCAGGTTGCCCTGCAGATCGAGCATGAGCGCATCATCGACGCCCGCCGCATTGGCCTCGAGCTTGGCCAGGATGCTGGTGAGTTGGTTGCAGGAGTGAATGTGCTGGTTGAGCACGTTGGGCGGCGGTCGCCGGTGCTGGGCCGTGGCGAGGGTGATGCCGGACTTATCGTAGACCGGCGGCTTCCACTCCGGCAGGATGAAGAACGAACACCCCCGCGTGTTGATGCGCGGGTCGAGGCCGGAGGTGTATTTGAGTCCGCGGCTCACCGTCAGGCGCACATGCACGTGGTCGAACATACCGTTGGCTTCGAAGGTGCGCACGAGTTCCCGCACCAGCGTCTCATCGTCGGGGTAACCGGCATACTGCAGCAGTTCCGCCGAGCGTCGCAGGCGGTCGAGGTGCGCCTGCAGCCGAAAAACCCGCCCCGCGTAAAGCCGCAGCCCTTCCCACACCGCGTCGCCGTTCTGCACCGCCGAATCAAAGGGCGACACCCCCGCCTCATCACGGTGCACGAGGCGACCGTTGAGGTTCACGATGAGGTTGGCGTTCTTTTCGTAGTAGGGCTGGAGCATGGCGGGAGAAATTCAGGATACGTCGGGCACCTGCAGCCGATGCTGCGCCATCTCGGCATACAGGTCCTCGGCTTCGGCCAACACGGAGCGGTAGCCGTCCGGCACCACTGCGTCCTTCGGCCGGTAGGGCGCAAACCCGGTCGAGGCCTCGACGTTGCGATACCAATGCCGCGCCCACACGCCGTCGGTTGGCCGCGGGCCCGGCGCCCATTGCAGCATGGCCGGATCCCACGCAATACCGAGGCGCTCGCACAGGGCGCGCAACACGCCCGCCGGGTTGCGCAACACATCGCGCGAATCGATCACCGGTGGCGGCACACCGCCTTGGCGGGCTGTAATGGAATCGTAGATACGTCGCTGCCCCGGCAGGCCGGTGGCTTCGAGGTCGGGTTGCGGCAACACCTCAAGCAACGAGGTGAGCATGTCGGCCGGTTCGCGAATGAGAAAGGCGTGGCGCACGGTCTCCCACCAGTCCGTCGGCATGCCCGGCAAGTGGTGATGCGTCATGTGTTTTTGATACCACACCGCCTTCCCTTCCGGCGGCGGACCGCTCAGCCAGGTCGCGACCTCGGTCGCATCGGTGGATTGCGAGGCGATGATCTCCTCGCGGCCCGGATGCACGATGCCGGTGGCCTGCAGGTAGTGGGCGTAGAACGGCTCGTCGGTCACCGCGCAATCCGCGCGCGCTCCGAAGCTGCGCATCAACGCCGTGGAGATGTTCCGCGGCCCCGACCACATTGCGATCCGTATCCCGGGAGAACCCATCATCATAACGGCCCAGTTACAGGCACCAAGCCCGGCTACCTGCCAAGGGGAAAACGCACCGGCTGCTCAGGAGCCAAACAGGCCCGGGCCCCGCAACGGGCTACCCGGGCCCAACAACAACTACAGCTGAAAGGGAAACGGCAGCGGAAGGACATGAACATCCTCCGTAATGCGTTGCTTGATACAACGCCGGCGACAGCGCACGGACCCGCCGCTACCGGTTAAAGTTTGAGCAGGCGCTTGATCTGGCGCTCGAGCTCGGGTCCGCGGGCCTCGATCGAGGCAACTTCGCCGTCGGGACCGATCAGCACCATGGCCGGGATGGCGTTGATGCCGTAACGCTGGGCGAGATCGTTCTGCCAGAACTTGCCGTCAAAATATTGCGGCCAGGGCATCTCACGCTTGTCCGCAAAGGCGAGCATGCGAGCCTTGGCGGCCGCCAGCTTGGGGGCGTTGGCGGGATCGTCGAAACCACTGCGCACCCCGGAGTTTTCCAGCGTGATCCCCACGATCTCAAAACCCTGGTCGTGGTATTTGGCGTAGTTGGCCACGAGATTGGGAATCTCGGCGATACAGGGACCGCACCACGTTGCCCAGAAGTCGATCAACACCACTTTGCCGCGCATCTTGGTCAGGTCGACTTCACGGCCATCGGCGGCGGTGAAGGCGGTCTCGGCGATGCCGTCGAAACGACTGTAGTCGCCCTTGGCCTCCGCCAGCATGCGCTGCACCTCGGGGTCCTCGCTGGATTCAAGCCGGGCAAAAAACGCGGCCTGTTCGGCCTCGGTGCCATACTCCTGCAGAAAACCCGTGTGCTCGCGCACCAGGCGGCCGGCGGCATCGGGCAGGCGGTCCATCATCGCGGCGGCCACGTCGAGGAAGCGTTGCCGGTTCTCCTCGGTGCGATCGTCCAGAAAAACGCTGCGGGTATCCACGTAGCGGCTGTAGAAGGCTCCCCCGATTTCGCGCTCGGTGGCGTCGGACGAAGCCAGCACTTCGTCGATGCGCTGCCATTGGCGTTCGGCAAAGGCCGCCGCCTTGACCTCGTCGCCCTCGAGACTCCCCCACGTCGGATTTTCATCATCCGCCGAGGTGAATCCGGTGATGTAGTGAGGAGGCTGATACGACAGCATCACGAAAACATTCAACCGGCGGGGATCATCCGGATAGGTCGCGACGTAGGCATCGATGGCGGCTTCCAGGTCCTGACTGCGCTGATCCGACTCCCGCATACCCAGCCGCCGGTCCGCAGGCGTGAGTTCATCACGCGGTTTGTCGGCGAAGGAAGAGGGCCGCGTCATGATGGCCTGCACTTCGGCCCACGCGGCTTCCTGCGCGGGATCATTGGAGGAGGGTTCGTCCTGCGCCCGCAGCGCGACGGCGCAGGCCAGGAGCGCCGCCGGCAACAGACGGGAAAAAAGAGAACGGGAGAGCAAAGAGGGAGACATGGGCAAAGGCCGAAACGGCAAGGAGGGAGAAAAGACGAAGGAGCTCCGCGGGAAGTCCGCACCGCGCGTTTGGCGGTGCGGACAACAGCGAGCCGACAGCGGGTGACCGCGGATCAGAACTTTTTGTTCAAACTAAGCACGTAGCGGCTCAGACGCGGGTCGTTCACGTAGCGATTGCTGGCGAGCGCGGCCGGGCCGGGCTTGTTGTTGAGCGCGTTGATCACGGTGAGCGACAGCTTGGTGTCGCTGAGCAGGCTGCTGAAGAAGCCAGCGCTCGGGTCACGGCCAAACTGATAGGCGACGCGCGGGTTCCACTCGATCAGGGACGGGTAGATCCAAGTGGTGTTGGTCGGACCGTAGGGCGTGTAGGTGCCCTGGTAGTTGACCGATACGCCGGCCTCCCACGGACCCTTGATCCAGGCGAGTGAGCCGCTCAGGCGTTCCGGGAAGTAGCGGTAGCTGAGCGACGAACCCGGGGTGGCTTGCTGCTCCTGCGGATCCTGCTTGGTGTAGGTGGCGTGCGCGAGGAACTCGCCCCAGCCGGTCATGCGGTGGTAGGTCATGGAGAAGTCCATGCCCGTGGCGCGCACCCACGAGAGGTTGATCGAGCTGCTGTCGATGCCGGTGATCGGGCCGAGCCAGTCTGCCGGATCGGTCGCCAGACGCGGACCACGGGTAATGCGCTCCGGGAAGTATTCGAACAACACCTGATAGCTCGCGGAGCCAACGCGATCATCGAACTCGGTTTCCCACCAGTCGGCGGAGAGCGAGAGGCCTTCGATGCCCGGGACGTCGATGACGATCCCGGCGTTGTAGGAGACGGAGGTTTCCGGTTGCAGGCCGGGTTGGCCACCCGTGCTCAGGTCGTAGGTGCCGAACACCGCTTCGTTGCCGCGGTAAGGATCGTAGTAACCGTAGCGTTCGAGGATGTTGGTGGTGGTGTCGTAGTAGGGGCTCAACAGGTCGTAGAGCTTGGGCGCCTTGAAGCCTTCACTGCGGTTGGCGCGCAGGGTCATCCACTCCACCGGCTGGAACAACACGCTCACGCTCGGGCTGGCATGCCCGCCGATGTCGGAGAAGTCCTCGTGACGAATCGCGCCGCGCACTTCCAAACGATGCACCAACGGCAGGTCCTGCGCCTCGCCCAGCAAGGGCACGGCAACTTCCGCAAAGGCCGCATTGATCGTTCGGGTGAACGGATCCTGCAGGGCGTAGGAAAGCGCCGGGCTCAGGAAAAACTCCACTTCCTCGCGCTGCGACTCGCCGCCGACGGCGAGTTGCACATCACCCGCCCAACCTTCCCAGATCGGGCCACTCGCACTGAATAGCGCGGAGTAGAGATCGGAGGTGTCTTCGTGCAGCGTGGTCGAGAGCAGATCGATCAGGGACTGACCATTCGGGTTCTCCATCGTGGCGGAGTCGTAGGCGAAGTTGATCTGACGACTCGGATCGGTCTCGGCCAAAGCCGCGGTGAGCGCCGCGTAGTTGAAGCCGTTGTTGATGGCATTGTCCCAGACCTGATTGCGCGTCCAGGTGTAGCTCAGGTCGTAGGTCCAGCCGGCGGGCAGGTTACCGCGCGTGCCGAGCACGATGGCGGAGTTCTCCTGCGACGACTCCACCTGCGGGCGGATGTCATAAAACGTTTTGCTGAGGTAAACCGGCACATCGAAAGGATTGCCGATGTAACCGACGGGCAACTGGTTGAGGAAGGTCAACGGCGTGCCGACGTAATCAAAGCTCATCCGCGACCAACGCACCTCGGCGTAAGGTTCGAAGAGATTGTTCACGCGGTAGTTGATGCGACCGGAGACGCTGGTCGTGTCGGATTCGTTGATCAGCTGTGAGTAGTCGCTCGTGCGGTAGAGCGGCATATCGGAGCCATCCGTCAGATCACCGGTCGTGTAGTCGGTGCCCGTGGTGCCGGCGGGCAACGCCACCACCGGTGTGCCGAAGCCCGGGACCGGCGACGTCGCCGTGGCGGGGTAGCGCTCCATGCTCAAGGTCGCGCCTTCCAGCGGGCTGTAAACCGACGGTGCGGCATTGGCGGTGAAGTAGCGGTCACGCGCGCCGAGGGCGTTTTGGGTGGAGCGACTTACGGTGAAGAACGTCGTCAATTTGTCCTGCGTGAAACCTGCCGTGAGACTCGTCGTGAAGTTGGCGACGTCGGTGCTGAAGGTGTCGTCGTAGGTGAAATCAATCTCTCCGCCGGAGTAGTTTTTCTTCAGCACGAGGTTGACCACGCCGGCGATGGCGTCGGCACCGTAGATGGCGCCAGCACCTTGCGGCAGGACGTCGATGCGCTCGATCGCGGAAATCGGCAGACCATCCACATTAAAGTCCTCGCGACCACCGGCGCCGCCCGGGAAGGCCTGGCCGGAGTGGGGGATGCGACGGCCATTGACCAACACCAGCGTCGAGTTGCCGCCGAGGCCGCGCAGATCGAAGGTCGTGCTCGACATCTGCGCGCGGGACGGGCCGCCATTGACGAGATTGTCATTAAAACCTTGTGACACGCCCAATTGCGGAATCGCCCAGCGCACATCGGCCAGCCGGGTCACGCCGCGGCGCACCAGTTCTTCGTTATTGATACTGAGCACCGGCACGGCGGGTTGTTCACCCACGAGGGAACGCAACCGGGAACCGGTTACTTCCATTTGTTGCAACTCCATGACCTCTGCGGCGGTGGTGTCCGCGTCGGATGAAGTTGGGGTGGGAGTGGATTGCGCTCGCAATAGAGCGCCGGGTGAAAACACCGCAAGGGTCGCTGCGGTGAGAAGTGTGCGATAGGTCGGCTTGGCCATGACCCGACCGATGGGAAGGGGCAACGCACGACTCAATCTAACAAACGTTAAGACCGACCTCAGCGGCGTTGGTTTGCTTCCTGCTTGTATTCGCAAAAACACGACATGTCCGAAACCACCTACTGTCCCGAACTCCCTCCCGCCCGCGCGCTGCAAGCCGCCGAGCAGCAGGCGGTGTTGGAAGTGAACCGCGCTCTGGGCATCAACGCTTTGTGGAAAAGCCTGCAGTCGCTCTTCGAGGATCTGGTGCCGCACGACAGCATGGTGATGTCGCAGGGCTACACCGACTGGCGCAAGGAATCCACCACCCGCCGCTTCACCTCGGCCAACTCCCGCGTGCCCGACGACTCCCACATGCAAGGTGTTGTCGCCGGCGAAGGGCGCAGTTTTTTCCAACCCTTCCTCGATGCCCGCCCCGGCGTGCCGGCCTACAGCCATTCGCAGCTGATGGCGGACCCGCGCAAGATTCCGCAAACGCGTTATTACCAACGCTACATGCAACCGCTCGGCTGGCGCTACTCGGCTCACCTGCTTTTCTGGAACGCTGGCGAAGTGACCACGTCGTTCGCCCTGCGCCGCCGATCCGACCAAAGCGATTTTTCCCCGGACGAACTCGCCCGCCTGCACTCTCTGCATCCCCACATCGACGCCGCCTTGGCACGCCTCGATGCCTACGAAGGCGAGCGCCGCACGCGCGTGCTGCTGGAGTCGTTTTACCGCGCTCAACCCGATGCCGTGCTCTTCCTCGATTGGAACCTGCATGTCATTTACACCAGCATCGAAGCCTCCCGCCTTTGTGCGGTGTGGAACTTCGGCGCCACCGAGGCGCGTCGCTACAACTCGCAAGCCGTTTTCGCTTTGCCGCCCGAAATCACCGGCGCCTGCGAAGAGTTGAAAATGTCCCTGCTCACCTCTGGTCAGGAAATTTCGCCCAATGCCGTCCCCGCTCCCCGCACGAGCGAAGTGGTCGCGCCTCACGGCGAAATCGAAGCCGCCATCACCATGCGCAAAGACAACCGCGGCGGCATGGAGCAACCGGTTTTTGTGGTGCGGCTGAAAGAGGCCGCCGTCGGCAGTGACGGCCAAAGCAATCGTCGCCAATTGCTGGCGCAACTTACCCCCGCCGAACGCGAAATCGCCACGCTCATTTGTGAAGGCCTGCCCAACAAAATCATCGCCCAACAGCTGCACAAAACCGAAGGCAGCATCCGCGTGCAGATCAGCGGCATTTACCAGAAGCTGCGAGTCGGCAGCCGCGCCCAGTTGATCATCGCCCTGCGCTGATCGCGCCGCCGCCGCCCGTAGCGGGGCGGGAGCAACACCTAACTAAAGTTAACCTGACTCGGCAGAGTCACGACGCACGGTCGTTTCCCCGGGCACTCATGTCCGCGACGACCGTCCATGTTTAGACCCTCCGCATCCTCCCACCGCCCGCCGCCACTGCCCTCGCCCGGCCCCACGCCGCTGCTGGCGCTGCCCTTCTCGGCGGAAGGCGTCACGCTCTACGCCAAGGCGGAATATCTGCTGCCCTCCGGCTCCATCAAAGACCGTCTCGCCGCGACTGTATTCAATGATCTGTTACGGACGCGCGCCCCGTCCCCCGACCTCCGCGTCGTCGAAGTAAGCAGCGGTAACACCGGCATCGCGCTCGCCACCCTCGGCGCCCGGCTCGGCATCAAGGTGCACATTCTCATGAGTGACTCCGCCAGCGCGGAACGTTGCCATCTCATCCGCCACCTCGGCGCCGAGCTCACCCTCTTTCGCGCCAACCAGGGCTACCTCAGCGGCATCGCTCTCGCCGAACAAATGGCCGCCACCGACCCGGAACACACCTACCTGCCCCGCCAATTCGAAAACCCGCGCAACGTCGCCGACCACGCCACCCACACCGGCCCCGAAATCCTCGCGCAAATTCCGCACGGTCAGGTCGATGCCTTTGTCGCCGGCTACGGGACCGGTGGCACGCTCGCTGGTTGCGGCGCCGCGCTGCGCGAGCCCAATCCCGATTGCCAACTCGTCGCGGTCGAAGCGGTGGGAGGCCACGGCACCCTTGCCGAGCTGCCCTGCTGTGAACTGATCGAAGGTTTCACTGGCGGCTTTCAACCGCCCCTGCTCCGCCAAGCTCGCCTCGATCGCACCGAACGCGTCGACAGTGCGGAAGCCTTCGCCGCCGCCCGCCGCCTCGCCCGTGATTATGGCCTCTTCGTCGGACCTTCCAGCGGCGCCAACATCATCGCGGCTCTGCGTGTCGCCCGTGAGCTCGGGCCTGCCGCTCAGGTCGCCACCGTCCTCTGTGATCGGGCCGACCGTTACCTTTCCACTCAGCTTTTTCCGCCAATCGACGCCTTTGACGTAGGGTTTTCCGCCCCTCGTTCGTCCCAAAACTAGGCGCCTGCGCCACTCACCCTCACTCGCCTTCGTTTCATCCATGACCCGACTCCTTCGCCTCTCTCTGCTGGCCGGCACCTTCCTGGCCGCACTCGCCACCGCCACCGCCACCCACGCCACCGCCCGGCCGACAGACTTGCCGCCGCGCGAAGTCGCCCCGACCGATCAGGCAACCTTTGGCCGACTCGTGTTGGACAACGGCCTGCGCGTGCTGCTGGTGAGCGATCCCTCCTTCAACAAATCCGCTGCTGCGCTCGCCGTTCATGTCGGCCAGCTGGAGGACCCACTCGAAGCCACCGGCCTCGCCCACTTCACCGAGCACATGCTCTTCCTCGGCACCGAAAAATTTCCCGACGAGGGCGAATACGGCACCTTCGTGAAAAACAACGGCGGTTACACCAACGCCTATACCTCCTCCGACCACACCAACTACCAGTTTGAAGTCCGCCACGAGGCGCTCGACGACACCCTCGACCGTTTCGCCCAGTTTTTCATCGCCCCGCTCTTCACCCCCACCTTCACCGAGCGTGAAGTCAACGCGGTGCACAACGAGGTCATGCGCCACGTCCAGAACGACGGCCGCCGCATCTACAATGTCATGCGCGAACTCTACGCCCCCGACTCGCCTGAGTCCCGCTTCACGGCCGGCAACAAGGACACGCTCGCCCACGCCGACTCCGCCACCGTGCGCGCCTTCTTCAACGCTTACTACAGCGCCGACCGCATGGCGCTCGCCATCACCGGCGCCGCCCCGCTCACCGAACTCGAGGCCATGGCGCGTCGCCACTTTTCCGCCATCCCCAATCGCGAACTCGGCCCCCTGCACCACACCGCCACCTACCAACCACGCCTGGCCGCTTTCCGTCTCGCGCAGGTCGAACCCGTGCGCGAGGTGCGCGCCCTGCAACTCCAGTTTCCGCTCACCGCCACCCGCACCAACTTCGGGGCCAAGAACGATGCACTGATCGCCCGCCTGTTCTCACACTCCAGCGCCGGCGGACTCGAACACGCCCTCAAAGAAGCCGGTCTCGCCCTCAATGCCGGCGGCGGCATTTGGGACCGCACGGCCGACTACAGTTCCCTCAGCCTCAGCGTGTCGCTCACGCCGGAAGGCGCCGCGGATCTCCCCCGCGTCCTCGACCTCATCTTCGGCTACATCGACTTCCTCCAGCACAGCGAATTCCCCACCACCCTCTGGGAGGAGACCGCCCGCATCGCCGCCCTCAACGAGACCTACAACGACCGCGGCGAAGGCGCCCGCCTCGCCACCGCTCTCGCCAACCAGGCGCTGTTCTACCCACTCGCCGTCGCCGAACGCGTGCCCCACGTCTGGGTCGCGCCGGACGAAGCCGACTACCGCAACATCCTCAACCAGCTCACGCCCGACAACCTGATCGCCGTGTTCACCGCCAAGGGCGTCCCCACCGACCGCACCGAGGAGTTCTACGGCACCGCGTATTCATATTCTGAGGACACCGGCCCGGCCTACCAGCGCCTGCTCGACGCCCGCGACCCGGCCGACGGCACCTTTGCCCTCCCCCGCGCCAATCCCTACGTGCCGGCCGCTCCCAGCCTCCTCGTCGAACGCCCCACCCTGCTCACCCGCGAGCCCGGCCTCACCCTCTTCTACGCGCCCGACCTCGAGTTTCAACGTCCGCAAACCAGCCTGCGCTTCCGCTTCGTGCCGGCCGGCGCCGCGATCAGTCCACGCGAAACCGCCCTGCTCGCCCTCTTCGAGGCCAGCCTCGGCGACGCGCTCAACGCCACCGCCGATGAAGCCGCTCGCGCGGGTCTGAGCTTCAATGTCGGCGTCTCCGCCACCGGCTTCGACCTCACCGTGACCGGCTTCGGCGACTCCGCACTGCGCTTCGCCCGCGAAACCGTGGACTTGCTGCCGCACATCGCGCCCACCCCCGAACGTTTCGCCGCCCTCAAGGAAGGTTACCTGCGCACGCTGCGCAGCTTCCCGCAGACCGAAGCCTTCCAACTCGCCAACGCCCGCCGCAGCGCCTGGAGCAACGCCTACAACTTTCTGCCCGACCAACTCCTGCCGACCGCCGAAGCCGCCACATGGGACGAGGTTGCCGCCGTCGCCGAAGCGTTTTTTGCCGCCGGCACGCTCGAAGGTATCGTGCACGGCCACGTCGCCCCCGAGACCGCGCTGACCACATCGCGGGAGCTGCGCGACGGCTTGGACTTCGCCGCCGTATCCGAGGATAAACTACGCCGGCCCCGCGAGCTTCTGCAGGAGCCCGGTGAAGTGATCGCCGATGTCGACACCACGGCGGGCGTGAATTCCGTGTTCAGCACCCAGCTCTTCCTGCCTGGCGCCGACGCCCGCCAGCGCGCCGCCGCCACCGTGCTCGGCAATTTCATCGCCCAGCCCTTCTTCAACGAGCTGCGCACCAGCCAGCAACTGGGTTACATCGTCGGCGCCGGCAGCAGCAGCTCCCGCCAGACCCGCTCGCTCTACTTCGTGATCCAATCCAGCACCCACGACCCCGACGCCCTGCGGGAGCGCGCCGAGACCTTCATTGCCACGCTGCCCGCGCAGTTGGCTGAGCTCTCCCCCGAGGCGTTCGCCACCCTCATTTCCGGCGCCCGCTCCAACCTCGAAGCCAAGGACAAGAGTCTCGCCGAAAAAGCCGGCCGCTTCTTCAGCCTCGCCTTCACCTACGACGAAGACTGGGAACGCCGCGCCGCCACCCTCGCCGCCCTCGAGGAGCTCACCCAGCCCGAACTCGTCAGCCTGTTGACGAACGTTCTGAGCGGCCCCGGCAAACGCGAGCGCCTCGTGCTGCTCTCCGGCGAAAACCACACCGAGTCCGCCGTGCCCGCCACCTTCACCGATCGCGAGGCTTGGAAGACCACCCGCCAGTTCCAATAATGAAGGCTCACCTTCCCTTCGCCATGCCCTACGCGTCCGCCTCCCGCTCCGCCGCGGCCTCTTCGCCCGTGCTCAATCTTATCGGCAATACGCCCCTGTTGCCGCTGCACTTCGCTGCCGAGGGGATAACCATCTACGCCAAGGCCGAGTATCTGAATCCGTCGGGCTCCATCAAAGACCGTCTCGCGCTGCACATCATCAACGATGCCGAGAAGCGCGGGCTGCTGCATCCTGGTTCGATCATTCTCGAGTGCACCTCCGGCAATACCGGCATCGCGCTCGCCATGGTGGGCGCCGCCAAGGGCTACGCCGTGAAGATCCTCATGAGCGAATCGGCCAGCGTGGAACGTCGCCACCTCATCGGCCACTTCGGCGCGTCGATCCAGCTCTTCACCACCACCGATGGTTACGGCACGGGCATCGCGCTCTCCCGCGAGATGGCCGCCGCCGATCCGCGTTATTTCCTGCCCTGCCAGTTTGAGAACCCCCTCAACGCGCAGGACCACGAGGAAACCACGGGCCCGGAAATCCTGCGCCAGATTCCCGGCGGCCGCGTCGATGCCTTCGTGTCCGGCTACGGCACCGGCGGCACCATCACCGGTTGCGGTCGCGCCTTGAAAGCCGCCCACGCCGACACCCTCGTCGTCGCGATGGAGCCGTCCGAAGCCGCCATGCTTGCTGGCGAGTTGCCCTGTTGTCACGCCATTGAAGGCATCGCCGGTGGCTACGTGCCGCCGCTGGTGCGCGAGGCGCCGATCGATCGCAAATGCAAGGTCAGCAGCGCCGACGCCCTCGCCATGACCCAGCGCCTCGCTCGCGAATTCGGCCTGCTCGTCGGCACCTCCTCGGGCGCCAACCTCTGCGCCGCCCTGCACCTCGCCCACGAACTCGGCCCACAAGCCCAGGTCGCCACCATCCTCTGCGACCGCGCCGAACGTTATTACTCCACCCGCCTGTTTCATCACGACGTCACCGGCTAAACGGATACCGATCGACCTTTCCCGGGAACAATCCGCGCCGGTTGCGCCTCTCCCCCCTTTCACCAGTCTGCACGTATCATGAATTTCCTCCGCAAACTCAGCGCGGTGCTCGCCAGCCTCCTGCTCACCCAGGTCGCCTTCGCCCAAGTTGAGGCCTCGCTCGCCTCGGCCGACGCCGCCGTGCGTCCCGGCGAACCCATCACCGTCGCCCTGCGCCTCGAACACGAATCCCATTGGCATTCCTACTGGATCAATGCCGGCACCGGCTACCCGACCTCCATCGAGTGGCAACTGCCCGAGGGCTGGACCGCCGGCGAAATCCAATGGCCCACACCCAGCATAATCCGCGATTCCCACGGCACCATCACCGGCAATGGCTACGAAAACGTCACCTACCTTCCGGTGACACTCACCCCGCCCGCCGACCTCACGCCCGGCACCGAAGTCACCCTCCAGGGCCACGCCGACTGGCTCATGTGTGCCGACGTCTGCATTCCGGGCGACGCGCCCTTCGCACTCACCCTGCCGGTCGTCGACGCCAACACCCCGCGCCAGCCACACGCCGACCACGGCGACGAGGTGCGCGCCACGATCAACACGCTCCCGGTCCTGCCGACCGATCTCCAAGTCTCCGCCAGCAAGAGCGCCACCGCGGTCACCCTCACCGTCAGCGGCCTCGACGCCGAACCGACCAACCCGTGGTTCTTCGCCAGCGACGCGCTCGTGCAGTTTGACCTGCCGCAATCGCACACCTTTGCCGACGGCACTCTCACCGTCACCCTGCCCGTCTCCGAATACTACATGGGCGACGGCGACCGTCTCATGGGCGTGCTCCGCCAGGACAACGCCTGGGTCGGCGATCGCAACCTGCAGGGTCTCGCCGTCGATGTCGCTTTCGGCGCGGCTCCCGCCACTGCCACCACGGCCGACGGCACGGCGACCTCCGCCGATGCTGCGCCCGCCGCCGGTTCGACCAACCTCATCGGCACGCTCGCCCTCGCCTTCGTGGGCGGCCTCATTCTCAACCTTATGCCCTGCGTCTTCCCGGTGCTCGGCATCAAGATCCTCGGCTTCGTCAACCAAGCCGGCGCCGACCGCCGCAAGGTCGCCATGCATGGCTGGGTGTTCGCCCTCGGCGTGCTCGCCTCCTTCTGGGCGCTGGCCGGCCTGCTCGCCGTGCTCCGCGCCGGCGGTGACCAACTCGGCTGGGGATTCCAACTCCAGTCGCCCGCCTTCATCTTCGTGCTCGCCGCCGTCATGCTCATCTTCGCGCTCGCGATGAGCGGCGTGTTTGAGTTCGGCCTCAGCGCCACCGGTGTCGGTGCCAAGCTCCAGTCCAAGGACGGACTCACCGGCACCTTCTTCACCGGCGTGCTCGCCACCGTCGTCGCCACGCCCTGCAGCGCTCCCTTCCTCGCGCCCGCCCTCGGCGCCGCGCTGGCCGTTTCCGTCGCCGAGTCGTTCCTGATCTTCACCGTCATCGCCGTCGGCCTGAGCCTGCCCTACCTGCTGCTCTCCCTCTTCCCCGGCGCGGTCAAAGTGCTGCCGCGCCCGGGCGCCTGGATGGAGACCTTCAAGCAGGCCATGGCCTTCCCGCTGTATGCGACCGTTGGATACCTTGTCTGGGTTCTGATTGGTCAGACCACCGAAGGCGGCGCGCTCAACGCCATCTTTGGCCTCACCCTCATCGCCTTTGGCGTCTGGTTCTACGGCCGCTACGCCGCTCCCGGCGCTAAGGCCACGCGCCGCCGCATCGGCATCGCCGCCGGCCTGCTCCTGCTCGGCGCCGGCACCGCCTTCGGCTGGCCCAAGCCCCCCGCCCCCAACGACGTCGTGTGGGAAAAGTGGAGCCCCGAAGCCATCGCCGCCGCCCGCGCCGAAGGCCGCCCCGTCTACGTCGATTTCACCGCTCGCTGGTGCGCCACCTGCCAGGCCAACAAGAAGCTCGTTTTCAACTCCGAGGACGTGAAGGAAACCTTCCGTGACGCCAACGTGCTCACGCTCAAAGCCGACTGGACCAACCGCGATCCGGCCATCACCGCCGAGCTCGCCAAGTGGAACCGGAGCGCCGTCCCATTCAACCTGATCTACAAACCCGGCGAACCCGACCCGGTCGTCCTCCCCGAGCTCCTCACCCCCGGCATCGTGCTCGACGCGCTCGAAGAGTGAGGCGGCTCTGACCACCGGCCCAGACACGCGAGGCAGAGTCCCGCCAGACCTGCCCCCAGCGTGAGGACCACTGCGATATTCACGCCGCCGGCGCCATCCAGCGCTCGCGGCGTGAGTCCATAAAACCAGCCAAACACCGCGAGGTGCAGGCCGGCCACCGTGCGCCACGCCCAGTCCGGGAGTTGAGCGACCCAAGCCGCGGCCACCAACACGAGCAACAGGTAGGGCGCGTAGGAACCTTGGTGCAAAATCGTCAGCGCAAGCGGCGGCCCAAAATCGTGCTCCAGCCACACCGCGATCTCTGGTGCCAACGCCCCGAACTCCAACAGCACCCAGACCCCGAGCACCAACAGTGCACCAATGAACGGTGGTCCCATCCGCGGAACCGTTTCCATTTCGTCCGCCGCCGGCGTTCGGCGCCTCCGCCACCTCGCCACTCCGTGCGCCAGCCAAACCAGCCAACCGACGTTCAACACCCCGAGCGCCGCGCTCAGGTGGTAGTAGTCGCGGCGCCGCCATTCGATCGCCCCTTCGCCGTAGTCGCCCCACGGGAGGAGCAGCGTGCGCAGGTTGTTCCATTTGCGCGCCATCACTTCACCGACCGAGCGCTGCTGATAGGACGCGACAATGGTATCGGCCACCGATCCATCAGTCTGCCCGTCAAAGACCCCACCGAGATGGTAGTGCAGCAACACGTTCTCTGCCGTCGGCTGACGGCTCTTGTAAAGGCTCCACGGCACCAACATCCACGCCAAGGTGAGTGCCAACACCGCCAGCGTCCAAACGCGGTGCGGCGGCCGTTGCCGGATCATCCGCCAGCCCACCACCGCGCCACACGCGACCGCCAGGCCCACCGCGAAACCAGTCGCCGGATGCGCAAACCACGCACCACCCCACGCCACAATGCCGAGCCACAAGCGACCGCCCATCGCTGCTCCCGTGCCGGCATACCACCAATAGGCCGCACCCAGCACGACCAACGTGCCCGCCAGCAGCTTGGGCCAGACGTAAACACTGCTGTTGAATAAAAAACCCACCAACACCGCCAACCACAGCACACGGCCCAGCGCCCGCCGCGTCAGCCCGGCCATCAAACCGACATAAGCCAGCGCGATCACCCACAGCGAATTCACCGCCACCCCCGCCGCCTGCAGCCACAGCGAAGAGCCGAAAAACGGCACGCCCGACATCACCAGGAAGCCCGCCTGCAAGGGCGGCCGCTCACTCAGCCGCCACCCTTCCACCTTCTCCATCGACTGCCCGGCAAAGAGCTGAGCCGCCGCCGAATCCTGCACCGTGTTGTCGTTCCACTGCGGGAAAAAAAACGTATTCGCCAACTGCCCTTGTGAACCGTCGAAGGATACCAGGTTAAGCACGCTGAGATACACCACCACCGTCGCCAACACGATGCCCAGCACCCGCAGCAACTCCGCCTCAAATATCTTCGCCCGCGCCACCACCGCAGCGACGCCCAACGCCAGTGCACTCACGCCCAGCACCCCCATCGTGAACCAACGTCCCCACGCAAAGTCCTGCAGGTAAACCCAGAATGAAACGTATCCAACCAAGCATGACAGGATCACGCTGTGCGCCAGCCGCTCCACCGCATGCGCCGGCCGGGTGAGCAGCGACAACGCCAGCCCCGGCAACAGCACCAGCAGCACACTCACCGCTCCGGCCAGAGGGGCCGTCACGGCGCCACCGCCGGTCGCTATTACGCCCACCAGACTAGAAACGCTCATAACTCCCGCATCGTCGCATCGCCTTCAACACGTCGGCAGTCGCCACATCAGACAACTCATTTCATTTCCCGACCCCGCCGCCCCGTCCTTGCTTCCCTCCCCGATGCCCGCTGTGGTCCAGCGCGAGCCTGCTTCATGAAACCCACCGCGCCTGCCATCCTCCTCTTTACCCTGGCTCTGGGCGGCTTGCTGGCGCTGGTCTTCCGCACCCCGCCCCCACCGCCTGACCGCACACTCACCATCGCCGCCCCTGTCTTTGTGCGCGCCGGCGAGACCGCCCACATCACGATCGAAGCTGAGACGGTGCATGCCCCCGCCGAGTGGATCGAATTTTTCCAAGTCGAATGCTCCCTCGATGGCGGCGAAACCTGGACCCTCAACCACTACGCCCAACCCGGCGAACCGCAGGTGCACTACGTTTTTGCCGCCCCCGCTCAAAGCGCCGGAGTCGACATCCTGGTGCGGGTCCGCGCCGCCTTCCGCGGCGGCCCTGATGGCGACGTGGGTTTCGCCGGCCGCCCCATCGACTGGCCCGGTTCCTGGGGCCAATGGGAACGCCCACCGTCCGTCCACGCTCGCATTCATGTCGAATAGCCGTAGCGACCACGCCCGGTCTGCGAGAAAGCGTCCGCTAAAGTTTGATTTAACGTTATATCGACGTTGAGTTGCCGTGTGCGGTTCGATTCGTCCCGCTGACCCACAAACCCTCGCCATGACCCTCCTCCCCCTCTCGCGCTTCGTGCGGCGCTGCGCCGCCGTGTTGCTTTGCTCGGCCGCGTTCCTTTCCACGCTGTCAGCCCAATCCACCAGCATCCAGACCTACGTCGATGAGATGCAGCCCGGCTGGAACCTCGGCAATACGCTCGACGCCATTCCCACCGAAACCTCCTGGGGCAATCCGCTTGTCACCGAGGAGCTCATTCAGGCCATTGCCGCCGAGGGTTTTAACAGTATCCGGATTCCGGTGACGTGGACCGACCACACCGGTCCGGCGCCCGACTACACCATCAACGCCGCCTGGCTCGACCGCGTGGAACAGATCGTCGACTGGGCCCTCGCCGCCAACC
Organism: Actomonas aquatica; assembly: GCF_019679435.2. Taxonomy (NCBI): domain Bacteria; kingdom Pseudomonadati; phylum Verrucomicrobiota; class Opitutia; order Opitutales; family Opitutaceae; genus Actomonas; species Actomonas aquatica. Next base: position 4,126,072 of record NZ_CP139781.1, on the reverse strand, counting down.
TGCACGTCATGCTCAACCTCCACCACGACTCCTGGCAGTGGGTGGAAAAGATGCCCACCGAGCGCGAGACCGTGCTCGCCCGCTACCGCGCCCTCTGGACCCAGCTCAGCACCCGCTTCGCCAACCACCCGGCCGAGCTCATGTTCGAGAGCATCAACGAGCCCGTTTTCGAGAACATGAGCGACGAGCAGTCGCGCACCTTGCTGGCCGAGCTGAATACCGAGTTCCACACCCTCGTGCGCGCCTCCGGCGGCGGCAACGTCACCCGCCCGCTGGTCCTGCCCACCGTGGTCACCAAGTCCGAGCAACCCTTCCTCGACTCGCTCGCCAGCACCATCGAAACCCTCGATGACCCCAACCTCATCGCCACCGTGCACTACTACGGCTTCTGGCCCTTCAGCGTGAACGTAGCCGGCACCACCACCTTCGACGCCGAGACGCAGGCCGACCTCGAGGGCGCGATCGACCGCACCCACGACACCTTCGTCGCCCAAGGCGTCCCGGTCGTGTTCGGCGAATACGGTCTGCTCGCCTTCGACAACGACTCCGGCGCCGTCGAGCGCGGCGAGATGCTTAAGTTCTTCGAACACTTCACCGCCTACGCCCGCACCCAAAACATCACCCACATGTGGTGGGACAACGGCCAACACTTCAACCGCGCCACCCTCACCTGGCGCGACCCGGTGCTGTATTCAATTATCAAGCACAGCCTCACCGGCCGCTCCAGCACCGCCGCCACCGACCTCATCCTGCTCCGCCGCGGCGCGCCGGTGGTCGACACCCCCATCACTCTCAATCTCAACGGCAACCAATTCGTCTCGCTGCACGCCGGCGACACCACCCTCACGCCCGACGACGACTACACCGTCAGCGGCAACACCCTCACCGTGAAGGCCGGCACCCTCGCCGCCTACGCCGCCGGCACCTACGGCGAGAAGGCCACCCTCGTCGCCCGCTTCGACGCCGGACCCGATTGGACCTTCCACGTGCGTTACCTCAGCACCCCGGCGCTCTCCGCCGCCACCGGCATCAAAGCCAACGGCCTCACCATCCCGACCGATTTCCGCGGCGACCTCGTCGCCACCATGCAGGCGGTCTACGCCAGCGGCGGCAATGCCGGCCCGCAAAGCTGGACCTCCTACAAGGAATACAACGCCACCTACCGCCCCGCCTACGACGCGGGCACGATCACGCTCACTCCGGCCTTCTTCGCCGAGACCACCAACACCACCGTCGACCTCACCTTCCACTTCTGGAGCGGCCGCACGCTCGATTACCAACTCACCTTCGACGGCGACGGCAACGTGACCGGCTCGCCCGGCGAAATCGTTGAAGAGGAACCACTCGCCAACCTCGCGCCCGCCTTCTCCTGGGCTCCGTTCACCATCGGCACCGCCGGGGCTTGGGGACCGCTCCCCCTGTCCGGCGCGACTGCCGACACCTACGCCGCCGCCAACCTGCCGACCTGGGCGAGCCTCGACGCCACCACCGGCATCCTCACCGGCACCCCGCCCGCCGGCACCGCCGCCATCACGCCGATCACCCTGACCGCTCTCGCCAACGGCACCGTCATCGGCACCTCCACCGTCAACCTCATCGCCGCCTCCGCCGGCACGGATCTCGCGCCCGCCAACCTCTCCACCCGCGCCCGCGTCGGCACCGGCGCCCAAGTCGTGACGCCCGGCTTCGTGGTCGGTGGCAACGCCCCCCGCACCTTTCTCATCCGCGCCGTCGGCCCCACCCTCAGCGAGGCGCCCTACAACGTGCGCGGCACGCTGGCCGACCCAACGCTCACCATCTTCGACGACCAACAACAACCCATCGCCGCCAACGACAATTGGGGCGACGTCGCCGACCTGACCGCCCTCACCAACGCCACCGCCTCGGCCGGCGCCTTTGGCCTGCAGACCGGCGGCAAAGACGCCGCCCTGCTCGTCACCCTGGAACCCGGTCGCTACACCGCCGAGGCCGCCGGCGTCGACGATGCAACCGGCGTGGCCTTGTTGGAGTTTTTCGACCTCACCCCGCCGTCCCCCGGCAGCGCCCTCACCAACCTCTCCACCCGCGCCTACGTGGGCACCGGCGACGAAGTGCTCGTGCCCGGTCTCGTGCTCAACGGCAGCGGCACCCAACGCCTGCTCATCCGCGCCATCGGCCCGACCTTGACGGACTTCAACGTCGGCGGCGCGCTCGCCGATCCCGTCATGTCGATCGTGCGTGTCGACGGCGCTTCCTCCGCCACGCTCGCGACCAATGACGACTGGGGCGTCGGCAACAACGTGAGCGCCATCACAGCCGCCGCCGCCCAGGTCGGCGCCTTCCCTCTCGCCAACGATTCGCGCGATTCGGTGCTGCTCACCGAACTGCCCGGCGGAGCCTACACCATTCTCATCAGCGGCAAGGACAACACCGCCGGCGTGGCCTTGGTCGAAGTTTACGCCATGCCGTAAAACGCGTTCTTCGCCACGGATTCCACGGATCCGCACGGATAGAAAGGCCCCGATGCCAGGGAGTAGCTGCGCTTGAACCGGAGGTGAAAGCGTGGCCCCGGGGCGACCATCCGGCGGACGCGGGATCGCATCGCGCCAAAGCGGCGACTGGCAGGCACGCCCCGCCGACAAAGACCCACATCCGTGTGATCCGTGGCCCGTTCCGCCGCGGTCGGCTCTACCGGGAAAAGACACTTTGGCAGACGAACCGACATTGCCAAAACACGTGCCCTGAACCGGTCTTTCGGACCGTTCGTCCCACCGGTGCCCGGAAATCACCCGGAGGTTTGCCTTTCCCGTTTTGCGGCCTGACTTGGACCCTCCGCATGTCCAAGTCGCACGTTCCGTTCAGTCTGACGATCGCCCTGGCCCTGACGCTTATGTTGGGGCCGTTCTCGGTCGACACCTACCTGCCAGCCTTTCCGCAAATGGCCGGCGCCTTGGAGGTCAGTGTGGCCGACATCTCGCTGAGCATCTCGGTGTATATTTTCACGCTCTCGTTCAGCCAGTTGATCGGCGGCGCTCTGTCGGATCACTTCGGTCGCCGCACCGTGCTGCTGGGCGGCCTCGCGCTCTATCTGGTCGCCGCGCTCGTGGTGGGTTTTGCGGGCAACATGGCGTTGCTGCTCATCGGTCGCGCTGTGCAGGCCTTTGGCGCCGGTTGGGTGCTGGTGTCGGTGCCAGCGCTGGTGCGGGACCGCGTCTCGGGGCAGGACGCCGCCAAACTCTTTTCCCTCATCGGCCTCATCATGATCGTCGCCCCTGGCATCGCGCCGAGCGTCGGCAGCGCCATCCTCGAGGTCGCCAGTTGGCGCTGGATCTTCTTCTTCCTCGCCGCCTACGCGCTCTTCCTCATCCCGGTCGCGAAGCGCGTCATCTTTCGCCAAACGCCCAAGCGCGCCGTGGCGCCCGGCACCACCGGCATGTTGCAACGTTACCTCAACGTGCTGCGCGAAAAACGCGCCCTGCCCTTCGTGCTCTGGCAGGCGGCGGGCTTCTCCGTGCTGATGCTTTTCATCACCCACGCCTCGTTCATCTACCAGGAACACTTCGGCCAATCGGCGCGCCATTTCTCGCTGCTCTTCGCGGCCAACATCGTGGCCATGCTCGGCTTCAACCTGCTCAACCGCCTGCTGCTCTCGCGCCTGCCCTCGCTCACCGTGCTGCGCGGTGCGACCACAGTGCAGGCGCTCGGCATGTTGCTGGTGGTGATCGCGACGCTCGGTGACTGGCCGGTGCTCGGCTTCATGTGCGCGATGATGATCGCGGTCGGCGCCCTGGGCGCGGTGGCGCCCAACCTGCAGGCCAACTACCTGGAGTTTTTCCCGCACAGCGGCGCGAGTGCCGCGGCACTACTGGGCGCGACCCAATTCGGCGTAGCGGGATTGGCCAGCGGCCTATCAACTCGGCTCCCGCACACCCTGCCCGCCATCGTCGGAGCCATGGGCGTCGCCGCCCTCGTCCCGGTAAGCACCATGCTCCTCACCCGCCGCACCCTCACCGCGGCATAGACGCCAGGGCGCGCTTCGCCACATCGCGGTGGGGGATCGCGGGACGCGTGGAACGACGTGGCAAGGCGGGCGGTCGTTGGTGCCCGTGAGTTCACTCCCGACACGTCCGGTTTCCGTTTCCCGCGGGCGGCTGCATCCGGCGACTCACATTCTGCGCGGCTTCATTCGCGCGGGTCGCTTGGATCCACGCTGCCGGATCGAGATTACCGGACCACAGGACGTGACAATTCTCTACCTGCGCGCCGCCGCCCGGCGCCACGGCACCGGCCGCGCGTTCTTGCGCTCCCTCAAGTCCGCCGGACTGCGCGTGCACGTGCAGCATCCCACCCAGGAGGCACTGCCGTTCTGGCGACACATGCGCACCCAGCAGTTGCTGGACGACGACCCCGATGCCGTGCGTTCGTGGGAGGACTTTCTCAGCCCCCTCGAGTGCCAGATGAAGGCACCAGAGTGCTTCGAAACGGACGACTGAGGCGCGCGCCGAACTTACAGTGCGCGGTAGGTGAAGTTGCGCAGGGTGACCTTGCCTTCGCCCAGTGCGCAGATGCCGACCTTGAGGCTGAGGAAGCCGCCAAACACGTTGTGGTGCAGGCCTGAGACCTCCATGCGGGTCGGATGACGACGCCAGGTTTTGCCGCCGTCGGCCGAGTAGTGGTAGGTCACGACGTGGTGGTCGTTGGCGATGCGCGCGCGAAGCTTGCGCCCCTCAAACGGCACCGCCGCCCAGTCGTGAGTCTCGGCGTATTGGTAGGTCTTGGCCTTCTCGCCGGTGAAGCCCACACCGACGAAGGCCTTGGGGTTGTAATACAACAGAAAGGTGCCTTCGACCGCGCCTTCGAGCTCCATGTCGACCTCCACTTCGTAAGCGCGATCGACCACGATGCAGGTGAGCGGCGAGCTATCGACCGGCGACTCACCGGTGCCCGCCAGCGTGAGGGCGGCATCGCCCCAAGTGACGCGCTCCATCTCGTCCGGCTTCGGATCATGGAAAGCCCACTGCACGCCAAACTTGTTGCGGGTGAAATCATCCGAGAGCGGGAAACCCGGCTCCACCGCCTCGCCGCCCTGCGGGATAGGCAAGGGGTGACCGAGGTCGCCGCCCTTGGCGCGGAACCAGCCGTCGTCGGTCCACTCAATGGGCTCGAGCAGCGTCTGCCGACCGAGCGTGCGGAAACCGTTTTCGTAACCGTGATACACCATCCACCAATCGCCATCGCCACTGGGGCCCTCCACCAGCGTCGCGTGGCCGCGCGACCACCAGGGCTCGTCGATCGACGTGGTGCGCACCAGCGGGTTGTGCGGACAATGTTCCCACGGTCCATGCACCGAGCGCGAACGCGCCGCAATGACCATGTGGCCCGTAACCGGACCCGCCGTGCCGCCGACCGCCGTCACAAGATACAACCACTCCCCGCGCCACAGCAGCTTCGGGCCTTCGGGGGCGAAGTTTTCCGTGATCCAATCGTCCGGGTAGCGCCACGGATCGTAGGCCGGCTCGAGCTCACCATCGACGGCCAGACCATCATCAGTGAGGCGCACTTTGCGAATGCCATTCACGAAGAGGTAACGCTTGCCGTCCTCGCCCGCGATGTGGCCCGGATCGATGCAGTTATCGAGGTGCAGGTTGATCGGATCGCTCCACGGACCGGCCGGATTTTCCGCCCAGATCACGTAGGTGGACCACGGTTTGCCCGGCGGCAGCACCGGCATGTAAACGTAGTAGCGATCGCCGTGCTTGCACAGATCGAGCGCCCAGATCGTGCCGATGTTTTCGCGCAGCGCCGGCCCGAGTGGCGTCCAGTTCACGAGATCGCGCGAGTGCCAGATCACGATGCCCGGCACTGAGTTGAACGACGAAAACGTCATGTAATAATCGTCGCCATCCTTGAGCACCGTCGGGTCCGGATGGTCGCCGGAAATGACCGGATTGAGGAAGGTGCCATCGCCCAGATCGGCGATGCGTTGACCCTCGACGCCACGCCGCCAGTGCAGCTCAGGATGGCCCGCCGGCGCGTCGCCGGTCGCGGTCGCCGCCTTGGCCGCTGCCTCGGGACTCGCCGCCCAGCTGCGCAACATCGGTGCGGCCAGGGCACCGGCAAGACAGGACTTCAGCATCGTGCGGCGCGTCGGGCGCAGAGCGGGGCTTTCGGAGGTCGGTGAAGGGCGGGAAAGGGATTCGTGGCTCATGGACAAAAAGGGGGACGCCCACGTTCGCAGTCAGGTTCCCACGGGGCGAGCCTCACCGTCCCCCGCCCCCCATTTCCCTGTCACGACTATTCGGGACAGGAACCGGGATAGTCGGTCTGAAACCATGCGACAGGCACGCCCTAACCCAAAAGCGCCAAGAGAATCTTGGCCTCCCCTTCTGTCCGATGAAGTGCAAACCACCAGACTTGCCGGCTCGGCCGTAAGGCCCATGCTGAGACGTATGCCAATGACCCTGGAACAAATCGTGGCCGAATCACGTGAGCTTCCGCATGAAGTTCGGGCCGAATTGGTCGAACGTATCCTGCTTGCAGCACACGGAGAAATCACCCCTGAGGTCGATTCTGCCTGGAGAGCCGAAACCCGTCGCCGCATCGCCGAGATTCAGGAAGGCACCGCCACTGGACTCTCATTGGAAAACGTTATGGCCGAAGCGCGGCAACGGACCGGACTGTGAACGCAGTTTTCCGCGCGGAGCCTCACCGCCAGCCCATGCCGGGGGCGACGTGCTCGAGGATGGCTGCGAGGACGTGGACGTTGTAGGCGACGCCGAGTTGGTTCGGGACGGTGAAGAGCAGGGTGTCGGCTTCGGCGATCGCTTCATCCTGCTTCAGCTGCGCGATGAGTTGGTCGGGCTCTGCCGCGTAGGAACGGCCGAAGATCGCCCGCGTATTCGCTTCCAGGATACCGAAGGCATCGCCGTCCCGTTCGTCGCCGCCGAAGTAGGCGCGGTCCCGGTCGTCCACCAGCGCGAAGATCGAGCGGCTCACCGAGACGCGCGGCTGGCGGGAGTGCCCCGCCGCTTTCCAGGCCTCCCGGTAGGCGCGGATCTGTTTCGCCTGCTGCACGTGAAAGGGCTCGCCGGTTTCGTCCCACTTGAGCGTGGAGCTCTGCAGGTTCATGCCGAGCTGCGCCGCCCACGTCGCCGTGCTGTTGGAGGCCGAACCCCACCAGATGCGCTCACGCAGGCCTTCGGCGTGCGGCTCAAGACGCAGCAGCCCCGGCGGATTCGGAAACATTGGCCGCGGATTCGGCGCCGCAAATCCCTGGCCGGAAAGTCGCTCCAGAAACAGTTCGGTGCCCCGGCGGGCCATGTCCTGCTCGGTTTCCCCGGCGGCCGGTTCGTAGCCAAAATGCTTCCAGCCATCGATCACCTGCTCGGGTGAGCCGCGACTGATGCCGAGTTGCAGGCGGCCCCCCGCGATCAGGTCAGCCGCGCCCGCATCCTCGACCATGTAGGACGGATTTTCGTAGCGCATGTCGATCACCCCGGTGCCAATCTCGATCCGCTGCGTGCGCGCGCCGATCGCGGCCAAGAGCGGAAACGGCGAGGCGAGTTGCCGCGCAAAATGGTGCACGCGGAAATAGGCGCCATCCCAGCCCAGCTCCTCCGCCGCCACCGCCAAGTCGATCGACTGCAGCAGCGCGTCGCCAGCGGATCGCGTGCCGGAGTGCGGCGACGGCGACCAATGCCCAAAGGAGAGGAATCCGAGTGATTTCATCCCCCACAATCTGCACTCCGCGCCGACCTTCAACTCGCGCCGCATAAATGATGCTCATGCCCGCCGCACCCGTGTCTCAGACCTTGCTGCCCCCCGACCCGCCCCGCAGCCTCGGGGCCAGCCTTTCGGCTTCGTCACGCCCGCCCTGACCGCTCGCATGAAAACGCTCCTTCGCGCACCTCTGCTTTTGCTGCTGCTTTTCTGGAGCAGCGCGGTCACCGGCTGGGCGGAGACCTTTCTGGCCGACGGTTATGCGGTGCGGGTGTGGCAGACAGAAGACGGCCTGCCGCAAAACCTCGTCACTTCGGCCACGCAAACGCAGGAGGGTTACCTGTGGTTTGGCACGCACAGCGGACTCGCTCGTTTCGACGGCAAACGCTTCCGCGTTTTCGATTCCGCCAACACTCCCGCCCTGCGCGACCGCCGCATTTCCGCGCTCTTCGAGGATGCGGCCGGCACCCTGTGGATCGGTCACGAAGCCGGCGGCGTGACCCGCCTCACCGACGGCTCCTTCCAAATCGCCACCCTGCCCTCCGGCGCCGACAACGAGAAAATCATCGGCCTCGGCAGCGACCCGCAGCAACGGCTGTGGGCCATGCACGAATACGGCGCCCTCAGCGCCCTCGGCCACGGCGAGCAGATTCCCTCCCTCATCGCGCCCGAGAAGCCGGGCAACATGGCCTGGTCGCGCGGCCCCAACGGCCATATCTGGGTGGTCGAAAACGGCGCCGCCGCCCGCCTCATCGACGACGCGCTCATCCCGGTCAACCTGCCCACTCCGCAGGCCGCCAACTACGTGTTTGGTCTCGCCGCCACCGCCGACGGCGGCGCCTGGATCCTCTGCGACAACCGCGTCCGCAAGTGGCGCGACGACCGCTGGGTAGAGGACCGCGGTCCCTTCCCGTGGGGCGACGACTCACTGGCGACCTGCCTCGAGCTCAGCGACGGCACGCTCGCCGTCGGCACGCTCAATTCCGGCCTGCACCTCATCTACGCCGACGGTCGCCCCCCGGTGCACCTCGACCGCACCGACGGCCTGCCGCAAAACTGGGTGCGCTTTCTGCACGAGGACCGCGAGGGCACGCTTTGGGTCGGCATCGGCAGCGCCGGCCTCGTCTCGATTCACCCCACCGGCTTCGCCGTGCTCAACGCCCCCGACCAGTGGCAGGGCTGCAGTGTGCTGTCAGTCGCCGCCAGCCCCGATGGCTCGCTCTGGATCGGCACCGACGGTGCCGGCGTGTATCATTATTCTGGAGACACCTGGCAACGCTACGCCGCCGATGCCGGCCTGAACAACGTCTACATCCCCGCTGTCGCCGCCAGCGCGACCGGTGAAATCTGGGCCGGCAACTTCTGGTGGGGCGGTCCCTATCGCCTGGAAGGCGGTCAGTTCGAAAGGCCCCCCAGCGTCGACGAAACCTCCAGTCCCGTGCTCGCCCTGCTGCCCGTGCCCGGCACGCCCGACTTGTTGGTTGGAAACCGCGAGGGCCTGCTCCGGCTCAGCCCCACCGGGTCCACGTGGCTGGTGAAATCACCGCTCGGCGCCAGCGACGATGTGAGCGCGGTGGCGCTCGCGCCCGACGGCACCATCTGGTGTGGCTTCACCCAAGGCGGACTCGTGCGCATCACGCCCACCGGCACCACCGTTTTCGATCGCGACAACGGCCTCGGCAGCAATGCCGTGCACAGCCTGCTGGCCGAACCCGACGGCACCCTGTGGATCGGCACCGCCGACCATGGCCTCACCCGTTATCGCGACGGCCGGTTTGACCTCATTACCCCGGAGGCAGGTCTGGCCGACAAAGCCATCAGCGCGATCCTCGCCGACGCGCAGGGTTACCTCTGGCTCGCCACCCACCGCGGCATTCAACGCGTGGCCCGCGCCGACCTGCACCGCTGCGCCGACGGTGAACTGAGCACCTTTCCGAGTCAGATCTACGACCGCAGCGACGGCCTGCCCATCGTCGAGTTTTTGGGCGGTCGCCAGGGCAGTGCCTGCACCACGCCGGACGGTCGGCTGTGGTTTGCCAACAGCCGCGGACTGGTCTGCGTCGATCCGGCCAAAGTCCGCACCAATCCCCTGCCGCCGCCGGTTGTGATCGAGTCGTTTGACGTCGATGGTCGCACGCTCGACGCCCCTGCCGACGAGCTGCCAACCGCCCTGCCTCCCGACCACCAGCGCCTGGAGTTCCGCTTCGCCGGTCTCAGCTACGTCTCCCCCGACAAGGTGCAGTTCCGCTACCGCCTGGAGGGCCTGGACAAGTCGTGGGTGGAGGTCGGCACCGACCGCACCGCCAGCTACAGCCAACTGCCCGCCGGCAGCTATCAATTCCACGTCATCGCGAGCAACAACGACGGTCTGTGGAACACCACCCCGGCGACTGTAAGCTTCACCGTGGCGCCGTTCTTCTGGCAGACGTGGTGGTTCCTCGGCGGCTGCACCCTGCTCATGCTCAGCGCCGTCGCGTTCGCTGTGCGCACGCTCACGCGCCGCCGCCTGCGCCACCGGCTCGAACTGCTGGAACAACGTCACGCCCTCGAACTCGAGCGCGCCCGAATCGCGCGCGACATCCACGACGATGTGGGCACCAGCCTCACCCGCATCTCCATGCTCAGCCAGAGCGCGCCGGCGGTGATGCGTGACCCGGAGCGCGCCGGCCCGCTGCTGGCGCGTATTCAACAAACGGCGACAGACATGACCCGCGCGCTCGACGAAATCGTGTGGGCAGTCGATCCCCGGCACGACACGCTCGACAGCCTCGTCTCCTACATGGGCAAGTTTGCGGAAGATTTCCTGCGCGCCGCCGAGGTGCGTTGCCGTCTCGATCTGCCCTTCGAACTGCCCGCCTGGGACGTGCCGTCTGATCACCGCCACCACCTCTTTCTCGCCTTCAAAGAGGCGCTCAACAACGCCCTGCGCCATGGCGGTGCCAGCGTCGTGCAACTTCACCTGCGCCTGCAGCCGCGCGGCTTCGAGCTGGTGGTGCAGGACAACGGCGGCGGATTCGACCCGGCCGCGCTGCCGGAACGCCCGAGCGATCGCCCCGGCGGCGGCAATGGCCTGCGCAACATGCGCCAACGCCTCGAACGCATCGGCGGTCGCTGCGAGGTCCGGTCCGCCCCCGGCGACGGCACGACGGTGACTTTCGTCGTCCCCGTGCCCGGCGCGCCATCGACAGCCGCCCGATCCCAAGCTTAGCGTTTTTTACTCGTGTCTGCTTCCGCTTCTACTGCTCCCGCCACTGGTTCCACCTCGATTTCCGTCGCCTTGGTCGAAGACGACGACGGACTGCGTGACATCCTCACGGGCTGGATCAATGAGACCGATGGCTTCCGTTTCACCCAGGCCTTTCCCGACGCCGAAACCGCGATCGCCGACCTGCCCGCGATCGCGCCGGACGTGGCCTTGGTCGACATCAATCTGCCCGGCAAAAGCGGCATCGAATGCGTGCGCGAGCTGAAGCTGCAGCTGCCCAAAACGCAGTTTGTGATGCTCACGGTTTACGACGACGCGAACTACATCTTCGACGCGTTGGCCGCCGGCGCCACGGGTTACCTGCTGAAGCGTTCCCGCCGCGAGGAATTGGTCGCCGCCCTGCAGGACGTGCACACCGGCGGTTCGCCCATGAGCAGCAACATCGCCCGAAAAGTGGTGCAGTCGCTCCAAAAACCAGCCGCCGCCCCCCAGGTCGAGAACCCGGCCGACAAACTTTCCAAACGCGAATACGAGGTCCTCGCCCTGCTCGCGCAGGGATTCCTCTACAAAGAGATCGCCGATTCGCTCGGCGTGTCTTTTCAGACCGTGAACACCTACGTGCGCCGCATCTACGAGAAGCTGCACGTGCATTCGCGCAGCCAAGCCGTCGCCCTCATCGCCCAACTCCCCGCCGACCTGCCCAAACCGGGGACAGAGCGGTAGGGTCGGGTGGGAGAAAACGTATCCGATTATTCGTGACGTAATATAGCAGCGACCGCCTGTCATCCACCCGCCGTCGCCACTCCGCCGTTAGCGCGAGCAAGCTCGCGGCCTACCCTGCAGGGGACGAAAGCACACTGTAGGCTGCGACCTTGGTCGCGCTGCGTTGCCCCTCCGCGCGCCGACGCGGCCCGGAGGTCCGCGTCCACCTAAAAAAGATGCCGGCTGAAGCCGGCACTACGGGTTCGGAAGGGAACCGCCGGCGCCATGCTCAGCACCGGCGGCTCCGAGAGCGAATTGCCGGGTTCACAACGGCAACAGCTCAACCAACCAAACATCGTTTTCCCGCATCGGAAATTCGCGGGCAAAAGCACCATCCGCTCCCACTTCGATCGCCTCGTCGAGGCGCGGGGAGCCATCACTCGCCGCCCGCAGCGTCGCGACCTGCTCACGCGTGATTTGGTTCGGCCGCCCCATGTCGATGTAGGCGGTCTGCACGTCGTTGGAGCGATAACCCACCAGCGTGGCTTTCAACTGATACGACCCCGGACGCAGCCCGCTGAGTTGCAGCACCACGTCGCCCACCGGTTCCGCCGGCAAGTCGGTGTTGTAGTAGTCCTGGTTGTTCACGCCTTCGGGCGGCGTGTTAAGGGCGAAGTCCCAGAAGAGGGCCTGAACTCCGCCCGCTTCATCGCGGCAAACGTAGGACTCGGGATCGTCGTTGCGCAGCGTCGTGTCGCCGAGCGTATTGAGGAACTTGTAGGTGAAGTAGGCCGGCTTGGTGAGGTCCTGGTAGTTCATCATACCAAAGCCGCCGTGGAAGGGCGTCTTGCGCGGACCCGGCTCCTCGAAGATGTCAGTAAAAGTCCAATACGACATCGAGTCGGCGTCGGCTCCGATGTTCTTCATCTTGTCGAGGATGAAGGCCGTGCTGTGGTAGGTGTCGTGGATCGGGTCGGCCGGGGTGTAGGAGGAGCTCCATTCGGTGTAGTGCAGCTCGGCATCCGGGAAGGGCGAGGCGTCGATCTTGGCGCGCACGTTGCGCACGCCGGCGGTGATCGATTCGGGGTCGGGTGAGAGCACCGTGCCGGTGTTGCCGTATTCGTCGAGGAAACCGCCCATGGTCGCGTAGCTGTGCGTGCTGATGAAATCGAGCGGCACGTTTTCCTCGGCGCAAAACGCGAGCGTTTCATCGATCCAAGCCTCGCCGGCCGTCGCCGGTCCACCAACGCGGTAGTCGGAGTCGACGGACTTCACGGCGCGGGCGGTCGTGGCGTAAAGCTTCAGGTATTCGGCGCGTGCGCCCGGAGCCCATTCCTCCCACGGCAGCCCCTCGGGATTGCCCATCCAGAAACCGTCGAGGTTGGGTTCGTTCCACACCTCAAAATACCAGGTGAGCACCTCGTCGCGGCCGTAACGCTCGGTCACGTGCTCGGTGAAGGCGGCGATGAAGTCGGCCCACTTCTGGTAGTCCTTCGGCGGGGTGATGTTGCCGCGCCACCAGAAAATGGTCTGCGTGCCGCTGGCGAGTTGGCTGGGCATGAAGCCGAGCTCGATGAAGGGCTTCATGCCGATGCGTTGGATGAAGTCGAAGAGCTCGTCGACGTATTGCCAGTTGTAGACCGGCTCGCCGTTCTCCTCGAAATACACGCCCATGTCGTCGGTGAAGAGCCCGTGGAAACGGATGTAGCGGAAACCGCACTCGTTGTGCGCCTTGGTCAACTGGCGCTGCCAATCGGCGCGCAGGCCTTCGTTGGCGCGACCCGCACCGACGCAGAGATTGTGCATGCGGATCATCGGACCGGCCTCATCCGCCAGATGTGCCTCGATGACTCGCACCGGCCGTTCCGCAGCCGACGCCGTCGACGAATCGACCGCGTGAAAAGCGAGCAGACCCAGGGACACCTGAGCCAGGACGGAGAGGGGTTTTGCCAAGCGCATGCCCGGACATCCTACCACCCGGCGACCAATCGCGCCCGTCACTAAAAAGCGGGACAGGGCGCCGATTGACTCCCCCGGCGGCCGACGAGAAGATCCGCCACCCCCTTTTGTCCATGTCCCAACGAACCCCCTTTCGCACCGTGCTGGTGGCGATGCTCCTGCCTTGGGCGAGCACCGTTGTCTCGGCCCAATCCGTCAGCATCGCCATCGATGTCACGCAGGACCGCTTGCCGGTCTCGCCCTACCTCTACGGCAAGAACGACACCCCCGGCCAACCCGGCAATCTGCGCACCGCGGCCGACTGGACCCGCTTTCGCGACTCGGGCCTGCGCATGATGCGCACCCTCGGCGGCAACAACGGCACCAAATACAACTGGCAGAAGAAGCTCAGCTCTCACCCCGACTGGTATAACAACGTCTACGCCAACGACTGGGACTTCGCCCAAACCCAGCTCCAGCAAAACCTGCCCGGCGTGCAATCGCTCTGGGGCTTCCAACTCCTCGGCAAGGTGGCCGACAACGCCGACCACAACTTCAACGAGTGGAATTACAACCAGGCGCAATGGTGGACCGGCGTCGCCCAAAACCTCGCGGGCGGCGGCGTGCCCAATTCCGCCGGCGGCCACGACGCCCAGCAGGAAGGTGACCCCGCGCTCTACCTCACCGACAGCGACGCCGCCACCTCGACCGCGATCCTCGAGCACTGGATCTCACCCGACGGGCTCGGCCTCGACCGCAGCCAGTTCGTGTATTGGAGCATGGATAACGAGCCGGAGATATGGGAAGGCACGCACGACGACGTCATGCCCGACCAACTCTCGCCCGAGGCCTTCATGCAGCGCTACTTCGCCTACGCCAAAGCGGCCCGCGCGCGCTACCCGGACATCAAACTCACCGGCCCCGTCGCAGCCAACGAGTGGCAGTGGTATAACTGGGCCGACCCCATCACCGTCGATGGCCGCAACTACCCCTGGCTCGAATACTTCATCAAACGCGTCGGCGAGGAACAGGCCCGCACCGGCATCCGCCTGCTCGACGTGCTCGACATCCACTACTACCCGAGCACCACGACGCCCGCCGAGATCGTGCAGGTGCACCGCACCTTCTTCGACGAAGACTACGTGAGCCCCGACGCCAACGGCGTGCACGCCATCAACGGCGGTTGGGACACGTCCATAAATAATGAATACATCTTCGGTCGCTGCAACGCGTGGCTCGACCAATACCTCGGCGCCAACCACGGCGTCACGCTCGGCCTGACCGAAATCGACATCGCGGTCACCGATGCGCCGCTCGCTTCCGTCTGGTATGCCTCGATGATCGGCACCTTCATGGAGCACGGCGTGGAGATCTTCACGCCCTGGTCCTGGCAGCCCGGCATGTGGGAGGTGATGCACCTCTTCGCCAACTACAACGGCGATGTCACCGCGCGCGCCACCTCGACCAACGAGGAGCTGGTCTCCGCCTACGCCACGACCGACAGCACCACCGGCGCCCTCACCATCGTGCTGGTCAACCGCGCGCTGGACTCCAGCACCTCCACCCGCGTCGCCCTCAACACGCCGAGCATCAGCGACGGCGTCTACGCCGTGCGCCAGCTGGCCAACCTGCCGGCCGACGAGACCTTTGTTTCCGCCAGCAACAACGCCTTGGTCATCGGCTCGGCGATGGTGTCCGGCAACGCCTTCAACCTCACCCTGCCCGCGCTCTCGGTCTCCTCCATCACCCTGCCCGGCGCGGTCACCCCGACCCCGACGACCAGCGGCCCCTCGCGCCTTACCAATGTCTCGGTGCGCGCGGTGAGTGGTGCCGGCGTCAACGCCCTCACCGTGGGGTTTGTGGTGGGTGGCTCCGGCAACAAGGAAGTCCTGCTGCGCGGCATCGGCCCGACCCTCGAGGATTTTTTCATCGCTGGCTTTCTGCCCGATCCGGTCATGGACCTGTCCCGCCCCAGCGCGACACCGTTTGAGACCAACGACAACTGGGCCGACAACGCGACGGCCATTGCCAACGCCTCCAGTCAACTCGGCGCCTTTGCGCTCGACGAAAGCAGCCTCGACGCCGGCCTGCTCACGACCCTCGAACCCGGTCCTTACACCGCGCGCATCGGCGATGCGAACGACGAGACCGGCGTGGTCCTCGGTGAAGCCTACGAGACCGATGCAGCCAGCCCCGCCCGCCTCACCAACATCTCCGCCCGCACCTGGATGGGCACGGGCTCCGACACCCTCGTCGCCGGCTTCGTGATCACCGGCACCGATCCACAAACCGTGCTGGTGCGCGCCATCGGTCCGACACTCGCGCAATGGAGTATCCGCGGGGTGATGAACGACCCGGTGCTGCGTATTTTTGGTCAGAGCGCATCCGTGCCACTCTATCAAAACGACGATTGGGGCGACGTCGCTTACTCGAACGAAATCGCCGCTGCCGCCCAGAGCGTGGGCGCCTTTCCGCTCCCCGCCGGCTCAGCGGATTCGACCCTGCTGATCACCCTGCCACCGGGCGTTTACAGCGCGATCGTTGCCGGTGCCGGCGACACCACCGGCATCGCCCTGGTCGAAGTTTACGAGATCGATTGAGGGGAGCCGGATACGACTCGTGCTACTTTATTGTAGCCGGGGTCGTTGACCCCGGTCCGGCCTCACCGAGGCCGGCTACAGCAGGCTAAACCAGCCGTTGTGGATGGATGTCGGGCGTAACCGCGCCCGACTGCGTCCTACCACTGCAGGGGTTTGCGGGCGCGGAAGAAGCCGCCGGTGGGGCCATCGGCCGGAAGCTGCGCGAGCCACAGGGCGGTGTCGGCCGCCTGCTCCGGGGAGAGCGTCGCTTCGTCGCCGCCCATGCGGGTGCGCACCCAGCCCGGACACATGGCGTTGATCTTCACGTTCCCCGGCAACTCGCGTGAGAGCCGCAAGGTGAGCGCGTTGAGCGCAGCCTTGGTGACGCCGTAGATGTCGGGACCACCGAGGTCTTCCGAAAACGCGCCCCAACCCGATGACAGGTTCACGATGCGGCCGTAGTCGCGTGCGATCATGCCCGGCGCCAAGGCCCGCACCAGGCGCAGCGGACCCGTGAGGTGCACGGCGATGGATTGGTCGACCTGCGCGTCGTCGAGTTCGAGCAAGGCCCCGCCGTAGAGCACGCCGGCATTGTTCACGAGCACGTCGATGGTATCGCCAGCGGCTTCTATCGTCGCCAGCGCAGCCGCGATGGAGGCGGGGTCACCCACGTCGAGGGCGACGGCGGTCACCGCGCTCAGGCCTTCGCGGTGCAGCTCGGCGGCAGCGGCCTCACCGGCGGCCAGCTGGCGGGAGCCGAGCCAGACTTTAAAACCGGCGGCGGCGAGCCCGCGGGTGATGGCCAGACCGATTCCGCGGTTGGCGCCCGTGACGAGTGCGATGCGTGACATGGCACAAGCAGGAGCACGGGAGCGGAGCGGGATCAAACGAGGGCAAAAGAAAACCCCCGCCGCTTGCGCGACGGGGGTTCGAATCTCCTCAAGATGACCGGAGACCCCATGAGAATCCGGCCATTTTTCCCCACGACGCCACGCATCCAATAGCAGCGCCGTGAGTTGAGTGCTTTGGGCTCAGAAGGAGAAGGTGTTCGTGAGGCTCCAGGTCATGCCTTCGGCGATACGGAAGGCGCCAGGCGAACCATCCGGCTGCACGCTGAGCGGCACCAGGTTCGGGCTTTCACCCACATTGCGGAAGTTCACCTGCACGCGCCAACGGAGCTTCTCGGTGAGCTGACGCTCGTGACCGACCCACAGGTCGAGGTGGTCCTCGGAGGCGCTCCAGATCGGAGAGTCGATGTCGAGGTTGTCCTGGGCGGCGTTGAGGGAGTAGCCGAGGATGCGGCCGTCCTGCCAACGGTAAGCCAAACCGATGTTGGTGCCCTTGAGGCGGCCTTCATCGAAGTTGTAGTTGGCGATCATGTTCGCGCGCCACGGAGCCATTTCGGCAACCATCTTGCCGTTGGTCTGGAGCTGGAACTGGTAGGCCGACCAGATGTCGCGCTGGTAGGCGACACGGAAGGACTCACCACCACCCCACCAGAGGCGGAGGTCACCGGCCGGGGACTGATACTTGGCGTATTGCGACTCGATGAAGTTCACGAGGCTCTCGCCGAGCGCGGTCTGCGACGCGGTGGTCTTGGACGCGTTGATGGAGATGTTGAGGTTCTTGGTCGGCTGACCAACGATCTCAAATTCCCAACCTTCGGACTTGTTGTTGGCGGTGCCGGTCGGCCACACACCGTTGATGCGACCGCCGCCGGAGGGCTGCAGCGCACCGATGTTGGCCGAGGCTTCCCAACCCGGGATGGCGTTGGCGTAGTCGCCGGCCAGAGCGGCGGCGTAGTTGATGTTGAAGCCGTAGGCCTTGAACCACTCTTCCGGCATCATCTGGGAGAGCCAGGAGTTGATCGCGGCCTGCTGGACGGCGGTGGAGGGATGGTTTTGGAACAACGCGCCGTTCGGGTCGTTGTAGGCCGAGTCCCAAGCGCCCGGCATATTTTCAGCACCGGGGACGTTGTTGCCGTCGACCGTGGCCCAGTTCCAGAACCACTCTTCACCGGTGCGTTGACCGTCGATGCCGGCGAGGTAGCCCATGACGGTGCCCGTGCCCCAGGCCTCGAAGTTGCGCAGAACGTAGGTGTTGGAACCGAGGGTGGAGACTTCCGTGGTGACGCTGGAGATGTTGGCGTCGGTCACGGTGGTTTCATACTTGGTGATCTTGAACTGGAGGCGGTCGTCGAGGGTGCTGATGACCACACCGTAGTCCTTGGTTTCACCCTTGGCGTTGGGCAGCTGCATGCCGTCGAAGCCGTAGCGGTTTTCGACGCGGGAGTTGCGGCCGTTGCTATAGGTGAGGCTCAGGTTGGTGCCCCAGGGCATGCGCTCGCGGATGGAACGCGGGGTGTGGAGCACGAGACCCCAACTGCGGCTCTGGCCTTCGCTGACGCCGGTATCTTCGTCGAGCGGGTTGAGCGGCGGGTTGGTGTAGGCGTAGCCGTCGGTGTTGCCGACGTCCTGCGCGCTGGACGCACCGGCGCGCACCTTCTGGGTGTCTTCGCGCCAGCCGTAGGTGCCGACGAGCAGGTCGTCGATGAGGTAGGCCTGCCAGGTGAGAGCCGTGGATTCGGTCTCGCGGCGGGTGGCGCTCACATCGGTGTAGAGGCGATCGATGTCGCCGCCCATGGCGCTGAGCACTTGGAAGGAGCCGGTTTCCCAACCCACGTAGTTGCGCGGGTTTTCGGACTCGGTGAGGTCCTCACCGGGAGGCGTGTTGGTGTAACCCGCGGCGTTGCTGAACCAGTAGTCGCCAGGGTTGACCGAAGCCGGAGCGTTCCAACGGCTGTTGAAGTAGAGGATGCCGTGCTCGCCGGACGGGTCGTGCATGCCGGTGATGCGCGGCAGGTTCAGGCCCGAGGCGGAGTTGTAGGAACTCAGGTTGTCGGAGAGGTAGAAGACCCAGTCGATGGTCGTGTCGCCGGCGGAAAGACCACCGGTGCCGTCGCCGCTCGGGCCGGTGCCGATGGCATCGGACCAGGAGTTGTCCACGGCGTAGCGCACGAAGTTACGCTCTTCGCGATCGTAGGTCTCTTCCGAATACACGCCGGTGAAGACGTGACGACCGAGCATGCGGGCGAGGAAGGATTCGTCGTCCATGAAGTCGTCGAAGCGCACGTCGGCAAAGGCCGTCGCGCGGACGTTTTCACGGTCGGTGAAGGTCATGCTGTTGCCGCCGTTCTTGGAATTGCCGGCAACGAAGGCGCGACCGACGTTCGGGTTGGCCACCGCGATGTCGGTGAAGACGCCCGGGTAACGCATGAGGTTCGAACGGATGTCGACCGAGATGAAGGGATCGTTGAGATTGCGGGACTGACCGTCGTCATACTCCTGGCGGTCGTAGACGAGCTCGAGACCCACGCGACCGTCGAAGAGGGTCTGCTCGAGGGTGATGTTGTAGGCGTCCCAGTTCTGCCACTCGCGCTTGGCGTCACCATCCATCAACAGATTGTAGAAATCGAAGAGGGAGGGATCGGTGATGGACTTGCGCTTGTAGAAGCCCTTGTCGGCCGCCGGGAAGCTGGCGAGGCCGGCACGGTCGGCATTGCGGGCGGCGTCGGCGTAGGAGCCGATACCGATGTTGGAACCGTAGGGGAAACCGCCGATACCGCCGTCACGACCACCGGTAGCGTTGATGCCCCAGTAGGTGCCCGGGCTCGACTGGTAGACCGAAACGTAGTCGGTGGCGTCCGCGGAATTGTAGACAAAGTTCGGCGCGGTGACGTTCTGCACGCCCGGGCCGAAGTATTGCACGACCCACTCGTTCGGCGTGATGCCGGGGGCCGGGGCCGAGGAGGAGTAGCTCACCAGACCGGTCGCCCAGGCGTAGTAGGGATCCCAGGACTGCTTGTTGATGGCGTTGGGATCGAAGTAGGGCGTGATGTGATCCCACGGCGGGAGCACACGCGGACGGTTGGCCGTCACTTCACCGTGTTCGAAGTTGGCGCGGATCACCGTCGAGGCCGAGTCGGTCTTGAGAAACTCAGGGGACCAACGCAGGGCGGCGAAGAGGCGATCGGAGCGGTTGAAGGCCGGGTCCTGACGATACTGGGTATCGTCGGTCACACCGGACACGCGCACCGCGAGTTCGTCCTCGATCAACACCTTGTTGTAATCGAAGGAGGCGCGCATGCTGCCATACTTGCCGACGCGGAACTCAACATTGCCAGAGGAACGACCGAGGGTCGCACCGTTGATGCTGGTGTTGATGATACCGGCGGGGGAACCGAAACCGAAGAGGATCGAGTTCGGACCGCGCTGCAGGTCGACGCGACCCACGTTGAAGGCGTCCCAGGGGATGTCGGACTGGAACAGGTCGCGGGTGTTGTCGGCCGAATCGAGACCGCGCACACGGGTGTTGTTGTTCGGACGAATGAAGTTCGAACCTTCGTTGGCACCATCGATGAAGGTGCCGCCGACGCCAGCGTAGTTACCATACACACCGCCCACTTCCGTGTTGGTGGTGTATTGCAACAGCGTCTGATTGTCGGTCGCGCCGGTGTCCTTGAGGAACTCGGCCGTGATGACCGAGATCGAGGAGGCGACGTCCTTCAGATCGGTGCGGATGCGGGAACCGGCGAGGGTCGAGGTGGCGCGGTAGCTACCGGCGTCTTCCTGGGCGTCCACCACAAAGGGGGACAAGACGATGAGCTCTTCATCGTCGATCTCAGAGTCGTTCGTTTGGGGGGCGTCCTGCGCACTGGCCGAGAGGCCGAGTCCGAGGAGACCCGCCGCGAACACTCTCTTCCAATACGTCCGCTTCGTCGAAGCGGCGGGTGAAGTCAGTGTTTTAGCAAGCATGGGGTTAGGTGTTCAGGGTTCGGGAGAGCGGTGTTCCGCGCCCCCGAAAGGGGGAACGTCTTCGCCGGCGCGGAAGAGCGGGGCGGAGGCGTGAAAGGGTAGTTTTGCGTTAAATCAAAAAGGCCAAAAAAAGGCCGATTGGATAATCGGTGGGGTCGTTTAGACGGAACCGACCGAAGTCGGAACGGGGTTACCCAGAGGCTTGGCCGTCATCGGGTCGCCTAGTTCAACGCGGTTCAACCGGTCACGACGGTGCCGTGAGCAGGGGCGGAGCCGCCGAGTGAAGGCAGACAGGGGAAGCATGGGGTCGAGTTGGGGTTAGGGGAAATCGGAGCGTGGATGAGTCGCCCGATGTGAAGCAAAAGGACCTTAACAGTTTTGAAGCGCCAAAGCTTGTCACTAAAATTCGCGACAATGTTGTGACTGCTGGTCACAAAAAAACCGGGGTGAATTGCCACGGGATCGAGGACATGCCTGGGCAAGCCCAGACACGCCGCCGTGGCCTCGTCGGTCGATTTCCGCCCCCACCCTTCCCGCCGCCGACCGCGTTGTCAGGGCTCGAAGAGCGGCAGCGGTCCCTCGAAGGCACCGGCCGGTTCGTTGATCTTGAGCAGCGCCGAAATCGTGGGAGCGATCTGGGTGATGGCTACGCGCTCATAGACCTCCGCCCCAGCCGCGATGCCCGGACCGGCGATCAGGAAGGGCGCGTGGGTGTCGTAGGAAAACGGTTCGCTGTGACCGGCGCCGCCGTGCGCGTAACCGAAAACGGATCCCGGCGCGAAGACCGCAAAGACATCGCCGGAGCGCGTGCGGTGAGCCCCTCGCCGCAGCAGCGCGCGGTAGCCACTCTGCAGCGCGCCTTCGCGCAATTCCGCAGCCGTCATCGCATCCACCACGCCATCCATTTCCAGCAGCCGATCACGCAGAACTTCGCTTACCTCTTCCAAATCGTAACCCGCGACGCGAATCGCGCGGCGGTCCAATACAATCTGTCCCTTGTAGAGTTCCGCCACCCACGTCGAGGTGTCGACCGCGCTATAGTGCTCTGCCAAGGCGGCGTTAATCCCAGAGAGGAAGGCACCTTTGTCCAAGGTGCGCGCCGAAGCCATACCGCGCGAACGCAGGAAGGAGGAGTTAAAGGAAACGCCATGGTCAGAGGTCAGGAAAACCACCGTGTGCTCCAGCCCCACGGTGGCATCGATCGTTTCCAACAACGCCGCCAGGTCGTCGTCGAGTCGGCGATAGGTGTCTTCGACCTCGAGGGAGGTCGGGCTGAAGCGATGGCCGATGTAATCCGTGGCCGAAAAACTCACGGCCAACACGTCGGGCGTGTCATCGCGCCCGATGTCGGTGTGCTCGAGCGCCGCCTGCGCCAGTTCCCGCACCATCACGTTACCCCACGGCGAGGTCGCCAGCGGCTTGAAGGGTTCCCGCGGATCGGGCGTCACCGCACTCAGGTCGTGCGGGAACACCGGCGCGGCCGTGCCCTTGAAGGGTTCTTCGAACGGGTTGTCGTCGGGCAGGCTCTCCGTGTAGGTCGCCGCCTCATCCCGCAAGACCCACGGCTTGTGCATCAGCGCATCGGCCCGGCCGCTGCCGTTGTAGTCACTTACCCAATACGGCAGCTCCTCAAGGTAGTGCGACGAGCTCACGAAGCGCCCCGTGGTGGCATCAAACCAGAACGCGGCATCCGCGAAATGACCGCCCGGCAGCACGCTCGCGCGATCCTTGAGGCTGATGGCCAGAACCTTCGCGCGGTTGTTGGTGGCGAGCTTCAACTCGTCGCCCACCGTGGTCACGAGCAGCCGGTGCGGCGAGCGGCGCCCCTCCTCGGCGTCGGTGCCCACCGGCGTGACCGAGGCGTCTTCGACACAATACACTTCGTGGCCCAGTTGGTGATCGTAGAAGTCGTTGTTGGAAATTCCGGAGGTCGCCGGGTAAGCGCCCGACCAGATGGCCGCATGACCCGGACCGGTGCCGGTCGGCGCGTAGTTGTAGTGCATCGAACGAAACTGCGTGCCCTCACGCATCAGACGTTTGAAGCCCCCCTCACCCAAGGCGCCCTGGAAACGCGTGAGGTAGTCGTAACGCATTTGGTCGACCACAATGCCCACGACCAGCCGCGGAGGTTTCGCCGACGCGTCCTGCTCCTGGGCAAAAAGCGAAACAGAGGCGGTCGCGGCGAGGGCGGAGCCCAACCAGAGAAGAGTGCGAAACGGTGAAGTCTTCATACGCGTTAAAGGGCCACCTGAACGCCTCCACCGCCGCCGCACAACGCCGGAACGCCATCCTCACCTAATTGTAATCTTTCAACGTTTTCAGAAGCCGCCGGCTCCAGCTCGCCTCAGGTTTGACCGGCCTTCCCGGATCTGTCTGGCTGGCGCCCGACTTCCACCCCTTCTCTCTATTATGAAACTCCGTCGTCTGCTCCTTCTCTCCTCCCTCGCCGCCTTGCTCACACTCCCCACCGCCGCCCGTGCCGATGAGGAGGAACACACGCCCCTCGGCGAACAAATGGAGGTCATGGGCGACGCCTTCCGCGACCTGCGCCGCTCGGTCCGTGAGGCCGATCGCAACGCGGAGTCCCTCGAGTTGCTCGCCACCATCCGCGAGGCCGCGGTCAAGAGCCTCGACTACGAGCCGGAATACGCCGCCGACATCCCCGAGGCTCAGCGCGCCGACTTCATTAAGAAATACCACGAGGACATGAAGGTCTTCCTCACTGTCATCGACGACGTCGCTTCCGCGCTCAAGGCCGGCGACAACGCCAAGGCCGAGGCCTTGGTGGGCGAAATGCGCAGCGCGCAACGTTCCGGCCACAAGGCCTACCGCCGTCCCAAGGACTGATCGCGCCACCCGCCCGTGCCGACCACCGCCACCGAGCATCGTCGCGCCGTCGTGCTGCTGGTGGCAGCCGCGGTGCTGTGGAGCAGCGGCGGCTTGTTGATCAAACACGTGGACTGGCCGCCGCTGGCGGTCGCCGGCGGGCGTGGGTTCTTCGCCGCCCTCTTCCTGCTCGGCGTCCGCGCACGACGGCTGCACTTCACCTTTTCGCGCCCGCAGCTGCTGGGCGCGTTTTTTTATGCCGGCTGCACCGTCGCGTTCTGCGCCGCGACCAAACTCACCACCGCCGCCAACGCCATCCTGCTCCAATACACCGCGCCGGTGTGGATCGCGCTCTTCGGCGCCTGGGCGCTGGGTGAACGCACCAGTCGTTTCGATTGGACGATCGTGGTGGTCGTGCTCGGCGGCATGGCCCTGTTTCTGGCCGACGGCCTCACCGTGAGCGGCAATCTCGGCGGCGACGCCCTGGGGCTGTTGTCCGGAATGTTCTTCGGTGCCATGATCATCGCCCTGCGCCGCCAGAAGGACGGCTCGCCGCTGGAGTCGATCATCCTCGGTAATGCCCTGGCCTTCCTTTGCGGCTTGCCGTGGATGCTGTCGGCTCCCCTGCCCTCGCCCAGCGGTTGGACCGCTCTGATCCTGCTCGGAGTCGGCCAACTCGGCGTCTCGTATTTACTTTATGCCTACGCCATCAAACACGTCACCGCGCTGCAGGCCGTGTTGATCCCCGTGATCGAGCCCCTGCTCAACCCGCTCTGGGTGCTGCTGGCCATCGGCGAAAAACCCACGCCGCTGTCCCTGCTCGGCGGCGCGATCGTGCTCGGGGCGGTGACCTTCCGCGCCGCCGCGTCCTTGCGTCCGTCGCGGCCGACCCACATCGTCGCCGCCTCATGACGCGCTTCGCCCCTGGGCTCGCGGCCCTGCTCTGCCTCTGCACCGTGAATGTTCCCGCCGCTTCCGTTTCTTCCGCTCCGCCGACCTCCACCGCGGCCGTGGCGTCACCCGCCGGAGAAACCGTCGTCCTGTTGCACGGCCTCGGGCTCGGCGCCTGGGCGATGAAACGCACCGCCTGCGCCCTCCAACGCGAGGGATACCACGTCATCAATTTGAGCTACGATTCGCTGCGCACCCCGCTGTCGGAGTTGTGCGAAACCTGGCTGCCAACCCAACTGGAAGCGCACGGAGTCGACCTCAGCGACGGCGCCCCGCCGGTGCATTTTGTGACCCACTCGATGGGCGGCATCATGCTGCGCGGCTGGCTCAAAACCCACGGCGTGCCCGAGCCACTCACCCGCGGCCGCGTGGTCATGTATGCCCCGCCCAACCAAGGCTCATCGCTCGTCGATCGCATCGGCCGCTGGAAACTCTTTCAGCTCAGCACCGGCGTGAACGGTCGCCGTCTCAGCACCGCGCCCGACTCCTTCCCCAACCAACTCGGCGCCTGGCCGGAGGGCCCGCAACTCGGCATCCTCGCCGGCAATCGTCCCATCAATCCCCTGCTGGCCTATTGGTGCGGCGGCCCGGGCGACGGCAAAGTGCGCGTCGCCGAGACGAAGTTGGAGGGCATGGCCGACCACCTCGTGCTGCCGCATTCCCACACCTGGATCCAATACCGCAAACCCGCCATCACCCAAGTCGTGACCTTCCTGCGCGACGGTGCCTTCGCACGGTAGAGGACGAAGCCCCCCTTCTTCTTTCGTTTTATTCTTTATCTTTATCTTTATCTTTCTCCCCACCGGCCGGGATTCGCTCCACGGGGAGAAAGATAAAGATAAAGACTAAAGATGCGCCGCTGGGCGGCGCTAGGCGGCGCTTCGCCGCAGCTGCAGCAGCACGTTGGCGATGAGGATCAGACCGCCGCCCACCAGCAGGTGTCCGGTGAGCGATTCATTGGCATAGTTTAACCCCGCCCACGCCGAAATCAGGCCGGGCAAAAACAGCGTCATGAACGAGCCGAAGACCGGCTCGCCACAATACAGCAAGCCCGCCTCCGTCGCGCTGATGTGTGGCTGCCATTTGTTCATGATCAGGAAAGAGCCCAGCGTGCAGAACGCGGTGAGCGCCAGCGTGAGACCCCACCACGGCACCGAGCGCAACGGGGCCACGATCGCCGCGACGTCCGGTGCCGACACCAGCACCACCGCACCAAACA
Source organism: Actomonas aquatica (assembly GCF_019679435.2). Lineage (NCBI taxonomy): Bacteria > Pseudomonadati > Verrucomicrobiota > Opitutia > Opitutales > Opitutaceae > Actomonas > Actomonas aquatica. The sequence goes on along the minus strand of NZ_CP139781.1, from coordinate 4,100,140 downwards.
CCACCGCCTGCACCGCAAACATCACAAAGCTGATCGGCAGCGGTCGATTGTGCGCAAACTCGCTGCGCCCGAGCGTGAAGATCTGCACGCCAAAAAAGATCGAGCTCAGCAACACCTCGGCCTCCCCGCGGCCCAGGCGCAGCGCCCGCCAATCGAAACGCCCCAAGACGCCCACGCCGACCAGCACCAACACGGCGCAAAGCCAGACCCTCGCGCCCGGATTTTCCCGCGTGCGCACCGCCACATACAGCGGAATAAGGATGGCATAAAACTGGGTGAGAAACGCCACCGTCGACGCCTCGGTAAACTGCAGTGCATCCGCCTGCAGCAACATGCCACCCGCTGAAAAACCACCCAACAACGCCCCCTGATGCCACTCCGCCCTCGTGATTGAACGCAGCCCGGGCCCGATCACCACCGCCACCACCATCGCCGCCAGCAGGAAGCGCGGCATGATCATCATCGCCCCATAAAACCACGAACTCGCGCCCGGGGCCTCCACCTCGACCAGTTGACCGATCGCCTTCATGAGTGGAAAACTCATGCCCCAATACAGGGACGTGAGCAGCAGCATAAACACCGCACGGCGGCGCAGGGCAGGATCAGGGACAGGCATCGCGATAGAGGAAGCCCGCCACGTTGCTCGTTCCCCACGGCTCGACGCAAGACTCCACCCCGCCGCTCGATGGCGTCCCGAGGCTCGACAGCCCGCGACCGGTTCGGCCAAGCTCCGCGGCCATGGCGAAAGGCAACGGCGACAAAGCCAAGCTCTCCAAAAAAGACTACGACGAACAGGTCGCCCAGCTGCGGGCCGACCTCGTGCAGCTGCAGGTCGAGCTGCAGAACGCGCCGTTTAAAGTGGTGCTCATTCCCGCTGGCGTTGACGCCGCCGGCCGCGGCGACGCGATCAACACGCTCATGGGTTGGCTCGACCCGCGCGGCGTCGAAACCATCGCGGTGTCCGATCCGTCCGACGAGGAGCGCGAACGCCCCTTTATGTGGCGCTTCTGGCGCGACCTGCCCACCCGTGGCCGCGTCGGTATTTTTGTCGGTTCCTGGTATACCGAAACCCTGCGCGAAGAGGCGCGCTCCAAAAAGGCCCTCGCCGATCTCGATCACGAACTGCGCCGCATCCGTCACTTCGAACGCCTGCTGGCCGAAAACGGCACCCTCGTCATCAAGGTCTGGTTCCACCTCACCAAGGCCCAGCAGGGCAAACGCCTGAAGGAGCTGCTGGCCAACGAAGACACCGCCTGGCGCGTGACCGAAGAGCAGCAGCGCGGCCATCGCATTTACGACCGCCTCGCCCGCACCGCCGAACACATTCTCGGCGAGACCGACCGACCGGGCGCACACTGGGACCGCATCGACGCCTCCGACGCCCGCTTCCGCAACTTAAGTTTCGGCCTGACCCTGCTGCGCCGTTTTCGCGAGCACACCAGCCAGCTCGCCAAGAGTCCCGAGAAGGCGCCCAACAAACCGAAACGCATCGTGGCGCTGCGCCCTGATGGCCGCGAGCGCCTGCTCGCCCTGCCGCTCGACCACAAGCTCAGCTCGAAGCAATACGAGGAGAAGCGCGAGAAGTGGCTCGGTCGCCTCAACAAGGCGATCCGCCGCGCCAAACAGGCCAAACGCTCCGTCGTCTTTGTTTTCGAGGGACAGGACGCCGCCGGCAAAGGTGGCGCCATTCGCCGCCTCACCAGCGCCATCGACGCCCGCGATTATCGAGTCATTCCGGTGGCCAAACCGACCGCCGAAGAGAAGGCCCACCACTACCTTTGGCGTTTCTGGCAGCACATCCCGCGCGACGGGTTCACCGCCATTTTTGACCGTTCCTGGTATGGCCGGGTGCTGGTCGAACGCATCGAAGGTTTCTGCCACCCACACGAATGGAAACGGGCTTTTGGCGAGATCAACGACTTCGAGGAGCAACTGGTGCACCACGGATCGATCGTGGTGAAATTCTGGCTGCAGGTCTCCAAGGAGGAGCAGTTGCTCCGCTTCGAGTCCCGGCAAAACACCCCCTACAAGCAGCACAAGATCAACGACGAGGACTGGCGCAACCGCGCGCAGTGGGCGGCCTACGAAACTGCGGTCGGCGACATGCTCGCTCTGACCGACACCGCCTACGCCCCTTGGAATCTGGTGCCCGCCAACAACAAACGCTACGCCCGCTTCGACGTCCTGCGCACCGCCTGCAAGCAGATCACCGCGGCGTTGGACGGCTAGGCCGCGAAAGGTGTCGGGCGTGAAGCCCGACCCACCGCATACGGATTAAACTCCTTGTGGGTCGGGCTTTACGCCCGGCATCTTTCGGTCTCGCTCCGCCCCTTCATCGCAAAAAAAACGCCCCGGCACGAAGCCGAGGCGTTGAAAACAAGAAAGAGAGAAAGGGTAAGAAAGCTTATTTGGTCACGTGACCGGAGACCAGCTTGGTCATCTCGAACATGCTGACGGACTTCTTGCCGTCGAAGACCTTCTTCAACTTGTCGTCTGCGTTGATCTTGGTCTTCACCTTGGGATCCTGCAGGTTGTTCTTCTTGATGTAGACCCAGAGCTTCTTGGTGAGCTCGGTCCGGGGGAGCGGCTTCGACCCAACTACGGCAGCGAGGGCCTCGTCGGGGGTTACCGGTTTCATGAATGCAGCGTTGGGTTTGCGTTTAGCCATAGCGGACTCCGGGTGTAGACTGCGCCCCGGGTAAAGCAATACGTTTTTAAGAGGTAAAACGGGCTATTTTCAGAGGTAAATCCGCTTGCCAAATCGGCCCTTCCACGACTGAGGGCGCGGCCCGGCGACCGCCTTTTCGCCGTATTCACGATTTAGTTACAATCGACCCCGCCAGCCGATCCGACCGACCTCAGCGATTGTTCGAGCCGGGATTCTGATTCGTCTTTGATTGCTGGCGCAGCGCGCGACGGCGGCGGACTTCGGCCGCGACCGCTTCCAGGCGACGACGTTCGTCGGCCGGGGTCGGATTGACCTTCACTGTATTGACCAAAGCATTACTGGACTGCGCCGCGGTCGGCACCGGACCGGGCGGACGCGCCCCGCCGCCCGCGATGGTGGCGACCTGGAGGGCGAGGTTCAGCGGCTGGCCGTTGAAGATGACCTGCACCGCGCCGGACTCGGCGTCGTAAGCCTGCACGACCTCGCCGTCCGGCCCCTCTTCCTCCAGCCCAACCCAGAACGAACGGTTCTTGGACACGTTGTAGATGAGGAACTGCTTGCTGTCGCCCCAGCCGAAGGTGCCGACAAACTGCAACTGCGCATCCTGCACCGGCGCCGCCTGCTCGGGGGCGGCGACCGTCGCCTCGGCCTTGCGCCCAAAAGGATTGCGCAGCCCCTGCGCGCTGGCGGACAGCGTGAGGGTGGCGGCAAGGACCGGGAGCAGGAAACGGGAAATCGGCATGGCGGGGAGAGGCACAACACAAAGACGTCGGGGCCGGGGGTCAAGTGACGGGCGGTGTCGGATTTTCCGTCCGACTCACTGCTTGCGCCGCGTGTTCCCCGCCACGCATCCTCCGCGCCTGCCATGGAGACACTGCCACTTTGGGCCTGGGGCGCCTTTCTCATCTTCATCATCGCGATGCTCGCCCTCGATCTGGGCGTGTTTCACCGCAAGTCGCACACGATTCACCTGCGCGAAGCTCTCACCTGGTGCGGCGTGTGGTTCAGCCTGGCGATGGTGTTCTGCGTCGTCGTGTGGACATGGCTCGGCCCCAAACACGGCATGGAGTGGCTCACGGGCTACGTGGTGGAGATCGCGCTGAGCGTGGACAACGTCTTCGTGTTCATCGTCATCTTCACCTACTTCAAGGTGCCGGCGGAGTATCAGCATCGGGTGCTGTTCTGGGGCATCGTGGGCGCCGCGGTCCTGCGCTTCGTCTTCATCGTGGCCGGGGTGAGCCTGCTCGCCCGCTTTCACTGGCTGATCTACGTCTTCGGCGCGTTTCTGGTCTACACCGGCATCAAGCTCGCCCTGCCGCAGGATGACGAGTTTGACCCCGAGCAGAACTTTGCCGTGCGCCTGCTGCGCAAGGTTTACCCCGTCTCCAACCACTATCACGGCAGACACTTCTTCACCACCGAGCAGGGCATTCGTATGGCCACCCCGCTCTTTGTGGTGCTGCTGGTGATCGAGACCACCGACGTCGCCTTCGCCCTCGATTCGATCCCGGCGGTGCTGGCGATCACCGACGTGCCGTTCATCGTTTTTACGTCCAACATCTTCGCCATCCTCGGCCTGCGCGCCATCTACTTCGCGCTCAATGGCGTCATGGGCATGTTCCGCTTTCTCAACGTCGGCCTCGCGGTCATCCTGAGTTTCATCGGCGTCAAGATGTTGGTCTCCGCCTTTTATCACATCTCGGTCGGCATCTCGCTCGGGGTGATCGGCGGCGTGCTGGCCCTCGCCGTCGGCGCCTCCCTGCTCTTCCCCGCCAAGAAAGACGAGGCGTAGAACAACCCGCCATTTTGTTATGACCGTCCGCCTGCTGCCACTCCTCTGCCTGCTCGGCATGTGCGGCGCATTCGACGGTGCAATGGTCATGGCCCAGCCGCCGGAGTCGGCGCCACCAAATCCCGATGATACCATCCGCGGCGTCGTCATCTCCTGCCAGACTTGGGGCCGCGAGTGGGGCACCGACGAGATGGTTGAAGCCATGCAGGAAATCAAAGCCCTCGGCGGCAACTGGGTGCAGATCCATCCCTACGGCGGCATTCAGCGCGACGGCTCCATCTCGTTTGGACGCCTGCCCGAGGATCCCGACGAAGCGCCGGTCTGGCTTGCTCGCCCCATCGCCGAAGCCCAACGCCTCGGCCTGAAAATCTGCATCACGCCGCACCTCGCCCCGTGGCGCGCCGGCTGGAGTTGGCGCGGCGACATTCGTTTCGAAGACGACGCCGCATGGGAACGTTTCTTCCGCGACTACGAAGCCTGGATCACCCGCCTCGCCCGCCTCTGCCGCGACGCCGACGGCTTTGTGGTCGGCAGCGAACTCGACCAAACCATCCCGGGTCACGAACGCGAATGGCGCCGCATCATCGCCGCCGTGCGCGCCGAAACCGATGCCGCGCTCTCCTACGCCGCCAACTGGCCCGACTACCAACGCGTGCCCTTCTGGGACGCTCTCGATTGTATCTCGGTCTCGGCCTACTTCCCCTTGGTCGACCACGACCGTTACCCGACCCCCAGTGAACTCGATCGCGCGTGGAGCCGCATCCGCGAAGACCTGCTCGACTACGGTCGCCGCCAAGGTCTCCGGGTCGTGCTCATGGAGCTCGGCTACGACACCGGCCTCAACGTCGCCCGCGAACCCTGGCGAGACGGCGACCGCCGCGCCGGCGGCGCCTCCCTGCAGGCGCTCTGCCTCGACCGCGCTCTCACCGCCATCGAACAACCCGATGACGACCTGCTCGGCGCCTTTCTGTGGAAATGGTTTCCCGGCGACTCCCGCGGCGAGACCTTCCTCAAAAGCGACCCGCACATGCGCGAAGTGATCGCGCGGCACTGGTTGCCATAATCGCCCCAACCACCAAACCCCTCACGGCCTCTTTCGTCCTTCTCTTTCTCTCTACCTTTGTCCGCGTGAGACAGGTGGATTCCGCCCGGTGGGGAGAAAGAGAACGATAAAGACGAAAGAGAAAGATTCCCCGTCGCGGACTCGACGCGACTGCGGTCATGCGTTGCGATCCGCCCCATGTTGCACCCTTGGGAAACCCTTAGCTCCCGCATCATTCATCAGGATCGTTGGATTCACCTGCGCGCCGATTCCTGTCGCCGCCACGACGGCCTCGTGATCGAGCCGTTCTACGTGCTGGAGATGTCAGACTTCGTGCATGTGCTGCCGGTGCTCGAAGACGGTCGTCTGCTGCTGGTGCGCCAGTGGCGCCACGGCGGCAACACCTTCTCCCTCGAGCTTCCGGGCGGCATGCTCGACGCCGGCGAAACACCCGAGCAGGGCGCCCGTCGCGAGTTGTTGGAAGAGTGCGGCGCGGAGGGTTCCGACTGGAGCCTCGTCCACCGCTTCTTCCCCAACCCCGCCCGCCAGAACAACCTCTTCCACGCCTTCCTCGCCCGCGGCGTGCGCCGCATCTCCGACCAACAACTCGACGGCAACGAGGAGATCGAAATCCACGCCCACACCGTGGCCGAAGTCGACGCCGCGATCGCCAGCGGTGAGTTCAACCAAGGCAACCACATCGCCGCCTACCTGCTCGCCCGCCCGCAGCTGGTCGGGGAGACCGCGAAAGGGTAAGCTTAACCTTTCGCACCAGCGGCGGCGGCATCGGCTTGGCCGCCGCCCGCAAACCCGCTAGCAAGACCGAATGCCCCGTCCTACCCGTCGCGACTTCCTGCGCTCCGGCGCCCTTGCTTCCTCTTTACTTTGGGCCGGCTGCCAAACGCGCAGCGGCTCCGGCACCACGAACGCCACCAAGGCTGCAGCCACCTCCGCCAACGCCACCAGCGACCGCGTGCGGCTCGCCCTCGTCGGCATCGGCAACCGCGGCCAGGCCCTCATCCAAGCCTTCAACGACACCGGCCTCACCACCTTCGTAACCGCGGCCGATGTCGACCTCGGCGGCGCGCACTGCGTCGAGCCCCGCCAGATGCTCGGCGACATTCCCTACTACGCCGACTTCCGCGAGATGCTGGCCGAGCAGGAGCGCAACATCGACGCCGTCGTCATCGCCACGCCCGACTTTTCCCACTGCCCCATCGCCATGCTGGCCATGGCCGCCGGCAAACACGTTTTTGTCGAAAAGCCCCTCGCTCAATCCTTCGACGAGGTCGACCTGCTCATCGAGCAAGCGCAACGCACCGGCGTGGTCACCCAGATGGGCAACCAAGGCCACTCCGGGCCCAACTACTTCCAGTTCAAAGCCTGGAGCGAAGCGGGCATCATCAAGGACATCACCCGCATCGATGCCTTCATGAACTCGCCCCGTCGCTGGCACGGTTGGACGGTGGACGGCTTCGATCACGGCCGCCCGACCCCCGACACGATCGACTGGGACCTGTGGCACGTCGGCCGCCCCATGCACGACTTCAGCGAACGGCTCCACCCCGGCAATTGGCGCAGCTGGTTTGAATACGGCGACGGCGCCTTCGGCGACTGGGCTCCCCACATTTTGGATACGGCGCACCGCTTCCTCGACCTCGGTCTGCCCGACACCATCGAGGCCGTGAAACGCGACGGCCCCAACGACTACATCTTCCCGCAGGCGAGCACGATCCGCTTTGGCTTTCCGCAGCGTCGCGGCCACCCCGCCTGCGACGTGTTCTGGTATGACGGCGTGGACAACCAACCCGCGCTGCCGCCCGAGGAAACCGTCGGCGCCGAACGCGCCCGCAACGGCAAATACCTCTACTCCGCCGACGGCACCGTCTTTCGCGGCGGCACACACAGCGCGACCCTGCGCATCATTCCCGCGGAGAAGATGCGCGAGATGGCCCCGCGCCTGCCGCGCTTCCCGCAGAAGAACAGCGACCACTTCGCCAACTTCGCCCTCGCCTGCCTGGGGCAAGAGCAGGCGCGCTCGCCCTTCAGTGTCTCGGGTCCGCTGTCGCAGGTGTTCATTCTCGGCTGCATCGCCCAGCGACTCGGCGGCACCTTGAAGTTCGACCGCCAACAACGCCGCTTCGTCGATCACCCCATCGCCAACGCGTTGCTCAGCGCCCCGCCCCCGCGCTTCGGCTGGGCGGCATGTTACCGGGTGTAGCCTACACGAAGGCATCTCCCCGCTCTTTCTCGTTCCTCTTTATCTTTCTCTTTCTCCCCGCGAACCGGAATCGCTGCGCACTTCGGACGAACCCGGCGCCGTGAGGCAAGGGAGCGCGAGCAAGCTCGCAGCCTACGTTGAGCTCTCGCACCCACACTGTAGGCTGCGAGCTTGCTCGCGCTCCCTTGCCCCTCCGAGGGTGGACGCGGACCTCCGGGCCGCGTCGGCACCTGCTCGAAAATGCGTGCGCCTACTCCTGCGTCGCGATCACCGCACGACCCGCCGTCAGCCCGTCCCCTTCGACCGTCACCGTGATCTCACCCGGCTCGCCGGGCTGGCCACGCACGATCGCCAACGCGAGGCCGTTGAACGCCCTGCGCTGCAGCGACGGAAACGCGGTCAGGTCGGTCGGGTCGCCGTTGTCGGTCGCCACAATTTCACCCGGGCCGCTGATCGAAAACCGTAACTCCGGTTTCGCATTGCGGATGAATTCACCGTCGGCGTCGAGCACCCGCACCGTCACGAAGCTCAGGTCCTGGCCGTCGGCCGCGATCGTCGCGCGATCGGGCTCTGCGCTCAGCGCCGCCGCCGGGCCGGTGGTCTTCACCGTTTGCTCCGCCCACTTGGTGCCGTGTTTGTAGGCGACGACTTTGATCTCGCCCGGCTCATAAACGACATCGTCCCAGCGCAACCGATACTCGAACTCGCCCTTGGTTTTGCGGCCGAGGGATTCGCCGTTGAGAAACAGTTCGGCTTCGTCGCCCGTCGTGAAGACATGCACCGGCGTGATCTGACCCACGCGATCGGGCCAGTTCCAATGCGGCAGCACGTGCACCATCGGGTAGTGCGGGCGCCACGCGGCCTGATAGAGGTAGAAACGATCCTTCGGAAAACCGGCGAGGTCGATGATGCCGAAATACGAACTGCGCGCGCCGTAGTAAGGCGTCGGTTCACCGAGATAATCCCAACCGCTCCACACAAAACCGCCAGCCACGTAAGGATGGCGCGCCAGCGAACCGAGCACCTTGTCGGCCGAGGAACCGAAGGGCGCGGTGTAGAGTTCGTAAGCGCTCACGTGCATCGCCACCGGGTCTCCACCCTGCCCGTCCTCGACCGGTGCGCTGATGCCGGACGTGACCGGGAAGAGGTATTCGCCGCGACTGGAAACGGCGGCGGCGTTCTCACTGCTGATGATCATCTTGGCCGGAAACGCGTCATGGAATGCCGGATACAGCGGCGGCGTGTTGATGCCTTTGAGGTGCGCGTAAGCCGGCGCGTTGCGGATGCCCTCGCCCTGGTAGTTGAGCGTGATGGCGTCCATGACGCGGAGGATCGGCATGTGCGGCTTGGCAAAGTTGAACGATGCCGCCGTGGGCCGCGTGGGGTCTTCGTCCTTGGTGATGTCGTGCAGACGCTGCGCGACGGCGGCGCCGGCTTCACCGGTGTATTGCTCGCCCACCTCATTGCCGGTGCTCCACATGATGACCGACGGGCTGTTGCGGTCGCGGCGCACGAGCGCGCGCATGTCCGGCTCACTCCAGTCGGGGAAGATGAGGTGGAAATCGAGCGGCGGCTTTTTGCGCTCCCAGGCATCGAAGCTCTCGTTGATGACGAGAAAGCCCATGCGGTCGGTGAGTTCGAGCAACTCGGGGGCGGGCGGGTTGTGCGCCAGGCGGATGGCATTCACGCCGGCCTCGCGCAGGAGCTCGAGCTGACGCTCCGCCGCGCGCACGTTGAAGGCCGCACCGAGCGCGCCGAGATCGTGGTGCTGGTTCACCCCCTGGAAGGTGATGTGCTCGCCATTCACGAAGAGCCCCTTGGTGGGGTGGAACTCGAGCGTGCGAATGCCGAAGCGGGTTTCGTAGGTGTCGACGACTTGGCCGCCCCGGCGCAGCGTGGTGATGGCGCGGTAGAGGTGGGGGACCTGGTTCGGCGGCGGTCCCCAACGCCGCGGGTTCTCCAGTTCCACGGTCGTGGCGAGGCGCTGTTTCGCTCCGGCGCCGACCTTGGTCTCGCGATCCGGGAACCGCGCCACCACGCCGCCCTGGAACTCAATCGAGGTCTCGGCCGTCACCGTCTCCTCCGCATCACCGTTGTTCTGCACCACCAGCTCCAAATCGATCGTCGCGGCCTCGGCCGACACGTCGCGGGTGGTGATGAAGGTGCCCCATTGGGCGACTTGGACCGGGTTGGTTTTCGTCAGCCAGACGTTGCGGTAGAGGCCGCCGCCCGGATACCAGCGGGAGGAGTTGGGCGGGTTGTCGAGGCGGATGGCGAGCTGGTTGGCGCCGCCAAAGTTCACGTAGGGCGTGAGGTCGAGGTGGTAAGTCGTGTAGCCGAAGGGCCAGCCGCCCACGAGGTGGCCGTTGAGCCACACCATCGAGTAGGACATGGCACCGTCGATCTCGAGGGTGATGGTCCGTCCGGCGTCGCTGGCCGGGATGACGAGATCGCGCCGATACCAGGCCACGCCCGGGCTGGGCAGGCGACCCATGCCGCCACCGACAGGCGCGGGATCACCAGCGTAAAACGGACCGGCAATAGCCCAGTCGTGCGGCAACGTCACCGCCTCCCACGCGCTGTCGTCGAAGTCGTCCTGCACAAAGGGGAAGTCCGCACCCGGGTCGCCCTCTGGCCGGGTATGGCGCTGCGCCGGGTCTTTGATGAAGGCGTTGCCGCTGGGAAGAATCCAAGGCTTGAGCACCTGCTGATGGACTTCGATGGCGACGGCCTCGGTCGGCTTCTCGTCGGCCGGCCGATCGTCGCGCGCGGCGCTGTCGTCGGGGCGCACGTCGTAAATGAGGGCATCGGCCTCGGCCGTAGAGGCATATTTGTAGAACCGCCAACCGTCATTGATCGACAGGCGCTCGCGCGGAGCAGCAGCGACACTGGAGACCGCGATCGCGGTGCAGACAAACGAGAGGACGAGGGCGAGACGGGGGAAGCGTCGACGAACAGCCATTGGATGCGTGGGGTTCGAGGGAACAGGGGTTGAGGGAACGATGGGGAGGAGGTCCACCACAATCATCCACCAAGGGCAGGGCAAGGGCGCGCCTCCCGAACACACGCGCTATCTATTGCCGGAAGCTAGTCCCCTACCCGTTCGCCGCACCCACCGCCTCAATCACTTCGCGCACGCGCCGGGCGCTGGTGGCGAAGGCGGCGCGTTCCTCGGCATTGAGCGGCGGCAGGAGAATACGTTCGATGCCGCCCGCGCCCACCACAACCGGCAGGCTCAGGCACACGCCCTCGACGCCGTAGTGGCCGTCGATGCGAATGCTCAGCGGCATGGTGTGGCAGGTGTCGTGCACGATGGCTTCGATCGCTTCGGCGGCGGCCGCAGCCACGGCGTAGCAGGTGTTGCCCTTGAGCCGGAAGACCTGGAGGCCCGCGTCGGTCGTCTGCTTGAACAGTTCGCGCCGCTCGGGCGTATCTTCCAAAGGCTCCGCCCCCGACTGCGCCAGGCTCATGGCGGCAAATTGCGACGAACCGTGCTCACCAAGCACGTAACTGCGGATGTCCGCCGGGTGAATGCCCACTTGGTTGGACAAGGCATCGCGAAAGCGCGCCGAGTCGATGAGCGTGCCCGTGCCAAACACCTGAGTCGGCGGCAGGCCGGTGAGCTGCAGCACCTGCCAGGTGATGACGTCGACCGGGTTGCTCACGATGAGCAGTTTCGCGTCCGGCGCAGCGGCCACCGCGGCTGGAATGAGTTCGCGCATGAGCTCCACGTTGGCGGCGGCGAGCTGGTTGCGATCGCTCATATCAGTCGGCGTCGGCGCCGAGGCACACACCGCGATCACGGCCGACCCCGCGACATCGGCGATATCGCCGCCGCGCACCTCCAGCGGCGCGCGCAAAAAGAGCTGGGCGTGCTCGATATCGAGCGCTTCACCGGCCGCGCGGTCGCGGTTGCGGCCCACCAACACGAGTTCGGAGGCGAGACCTTTGAGGGCCAGGGTGTAGGCGAGCGTCGCGCCGACCCGGCCCGGGCCGATGATGGAAACTTTCATGGGGCGAAGTGTAGCACGTTCGGGGCCGGTCACAAACGACATGACCTTGCGCAGGGTTCGGCACTTCGCTTGCTTGCCCCACCGTCATGATTCGCAACGGCCTGGCCCTCGTTTCCTTCACCCTCACCTTCCTCGCTTTGGCGGTTTCCGCCTCGGCCGCCGAGCGGCTCTACGCCGTGTTGGGCGCCTACCGCCCGGAGATGGAGGCGTTGCACGAGGTGCTCGAGATCGACGAGGCCAACGGCTGGGAACTCGTCCAGCATCTGGGCGTCGATTTCTGGCGCGGTGAAGTCGACGGCAAACAGGTGGTCGTCTTCAGCACCAGCGTGAGCACGGTCAACGCCGCCTATCGGCTGCAGCTGGCCTTCGAACGTTTTCCGATCACCCACGTGCTCTTCGCCGGCGTGGCGGGCGGCACCGATCCGTCGCTCAATGTGGGCGACGTCGTCATTCCCGAGCGCTGGGCCTACCACGATGAGGCGGCCTACCTGAACGAGGACCCGGACCAGCCCGGCGAATACCTCGTGCCCGACTACCTGAAACCGAAGATCGAAAACTTCGGCATGATCTTCCCGGATTCCATCCTGGCCGACCGCGGCGACGGTGAAGGCCTGCGCGAGATGGCCTTTTTCCCCTGTGATCCCGAGCTGCTCGACGTCGCCCGCAAAGTCCTGCCCGACCTGCCGCCGATGAAGAAGGGCGGTCGCGTGGTCGACGTTTCGGTGGGGGGCAACGGCGTGGCCGGCACGGTGTTTTTGGACAACGCCGAGTATCGCAAATGGATCTTCCGCGTGTGGCAGGCGCGCTGCACCGACATGGAATCCACCGCCCTCGCCCACGTGGCCTGGGCCAACCAGAAACCCATCCTGATCGTGCGCGGTCTAAGTGACCTCGCGGGTGGCCAGCACGGCAAAAACCCGATCGATGACAACGAGCTGGGCGTCTCCCAAATCGCCTCACGCGTCCTGCGCGCCATCATCGCGGCGCACGACTAAGTCCGGGACAAAGCGCGGCGCATTCACGCGCGGCGGAGGCGGCTCCCTGGCGCTGATCGAAAAACCAGGTGAGCCGCGGCCATCCTCCGTGTTCCTCCGAGTTCCTAATCACCAAGGTGGAGGATGAGCCGCGACTCCCTGATAAGTGCGAAATTAAGCGGCCATACGGGACGACGAATCTGAGGCGTCGCCCCCGGCGTTGAGTCCCCGCGTTTCCTGCTGCAGGGCACCGGCATCCACGGCGAGCTGATCGGCGGCGGATTTGAGCCCGCCGGTGACGCCATCGAGGTTCTCGGTGGACGTCGCGACGTCGGCCATCCGTTGGGAAATCGCAGTCGTGGACGCGGAAACTTGGGCGATGCGTTGGGCGATCTCTTCAACGGCGGCCGCTTGTTCGGACACCGAGGCCGAGATGGCGGACGCGCTGGCATCGATGCGCTGGATGGACTCACCCACGCCACCGATGACTTTGCCGACGTTGGCGGTGGCGGCCTGCATGCCTTTGATCTGGTCGGCGATCTTGCCGGTCGCTTCGGCGGTCTCGCGCGAGAGTGATTTCACTTCGCCAGCGACCACCGCAAAACTGCGGCCGTGTTCGCCGGCGCGGGCGGCTTCGATGGTGGCGTTGAGCGCGAGTAAGTTGGTTTGGCGCGCGATCTTGCTGATCACGTCGACGACCGAGCCAATCTCGCGGGCGGCGCCCCCGAGCTCGCTGACGGCCGTCCCGGCGCGCGTCGCTTCATCGACCGCAGAGCGGGTGAATTGGGCGGATTCCTGGGTGCGACGCGTGATCTCGGTCGTGCAAATGCTCAGCTCCTGGCAACCGGCCGCGACCGCGTTGATGTTCTGCGCGGCGGCATCGGAAGATTGCGCCACCTCGTCGGCGAGGCGACGGCTCTGGTGCACGTGCTCCTGAATCGAGGTCGCCGTTTCCCGCAGGCTGTGGGCGGACTGGTTGACCGACTCGGTCGTGCGGGTGACGCGCTGGGCGACCTCCCGACGTTCGGCGGCAAAACGCTCAATGGTAGCCGCGTCTTCGGCCATCTTGTGGGCGGCGCGGTTAATCGTGACGGCAGCCTGGCGATAGGAGCCATGGAGGCCACGTAGCAGGATCGGCCGGTGAAACTCACCGCGGGCGCAATGCTCCAGGGCGGCGGCCGACTCGCGCACGTAAGCGTCGCAGATGTCGAGCAGGTGATTGATGGCCCCGCCGAGCGCGGCAAATTCGGCCGACTCGGGGGCGGGCGAAACGCGCGCCTCGAGGTCGCCGTTGGCGGCGCGCTCGCAGATGGCGGTGAGTTCGCGGAGGATGGAAGCGGAGTCACTCATAACGAAGCGGCGAGACTGGTTTCGGCGGAAAGACTGAAGACAAACTCACCGTAGCTCTGGCCGGCGGCGGCGAGGGTCTTTTCAACGAGGGCCAAGGAGGCGGCCATGCCGGCAGCACCACCACCGGCGGCGCGCTCGGCTTCGAGCAAGGTGCGGTAGAGCGGTTTGACCTTGGCGAGGGCATCCGGATGCGGCACCCGGCGATTGGAATGGTAAGCCACGATGCGGCCGGAGGCGTCACAGCTCGGCGTCACGTGGGCGAAGACCCAGTAGTTGCGCCCGTCCTTGGCCAGGTTGTTGACGTAGGCGAAGATCTCCTGGCCGCTCTGGACGACATCCCAAAGGAGTTTGAAGACGCAGGCCGGCATATCGGGGTGGCGAATGAGATTGTGCGGCTGGCCCAGCAACTCGGCCTCGGTGTAGCCCGAGACGCGCTGGAAAACCGCGTTGGCGTAGGTGATCACCCCGCGCGGGTCCGTCTTGGAGACGATGACCTCGTCGGGCGAAAAGGTGACCTCCTCGCCGGTGGGTTGGATTTTGGGACGTGCCATGGAACTAGGAAGGTTTGGGATCCCCATCGACTCACTCGCCCTCCCTCTTGAAGGCGAAAATTGCGCACCTCTTGCACTCTTGCCCGCCCCGGGCTTGGGTGGGCCACATGGAACGACGCCGCCTTGGACGCAGCAATCTCACTGTCACCGACTTATGCTTCGGCACGATGACCTTTGGTGCCCGCAACACCGAGGAGGAGGCTTTCGCCCTGCTCGACCGCGCCTACGAGGCCGGCATCAATTTTTACGACACCGCCGAGATTTATCCCGTGCCGCCCAAAGCCGAGTGGGTCCACCGCACCGAGGAAATCGTCGGCCGTTGGCTGCAGACCAAACCCCGCGCGTCGATCATTCTCGCCACCAAGGTTGTCGGCCCGGCCCACGGCTGGTTCGTGCCGCCGGTGCGTCACGGCAATGCCGCCCTCGATCGCCATCACATCCGCACCGCCGTGGAGGGTAGCCTGCGCCGCCTCCAGACCGACTACATCGATCTCTACCAAACCCACTGGCCCGACCCTGACGGCAGCTACGAGGAAATCCTCGAAGCGCTCACCGAACTGAAGGAGGAGGGCCTGGTGCGCATCGTCGGATCCAGCAATGAAAGCGCCTGGGGCACGATGAAGGCCGAGGCCGTCGCGGCCGCCAACGGCTTCGCCCGCTACGAAACGATCCAGAACAACTTCTCCATCCTCAACCGCCGCTTCGAAGACGCGCTGGCCGAGATCTGCCGCCGCGAGAAAATCAGCTGCCTGCCCTACTCTCCTTTGGGCGGCGGCGTGTGCTCGGGCAAATACAACGACGGCGCCCTGCCCGAACCCGCCCGCTTCACCGAATACCTCAAAGGCGACGGCGAACGGCAGAAAAAGATGAGCAACCGCTTCGTCAACGAGCGCAGCCTCAACACCGTCACCGCGCTGCACGAGCTCGCCCGCGAGGCCGGCCTCAATCCGGTCGCGATGTGCCTCGCCTGGAGCCGCCAGCACGACTTCGTGGCCTCTTCCATCTTCGGCGCCACGACGATGGAGCAGCTCGAAGAAAACCTCGGCGCGCTCGACCTCACGCTGAGCAGCGACGTCCTCGCGAAAATCGACGCCATCACCCAGCGCTGGCCGTATCCACTAGGCTGAGACAGACGGCGCGGCGGATTAGGAAATTCTAACGTAACCCGGCCCGGTTTCTTAACCGCGGTCCGCTAGCATGGCGGCGAAATCAAATCCGTCTTCGCCATGCTTGCTCAAATCATACCCGATCCGCTGCACCCCGCGCTGGTGCATTTCCCCATCGTCCTGCTGCTCCTTGGTGCGCCGGTGGCCATCGCCGCCGCCTTTACTCGCCGGGCCCACCTGCCCTTCATCGCCGCCGCCCTGCTCAGCCTCGGCGCCCTCGGTTCCATCGTCGCCGTGCAATCCGGCGGCGAGGAAGAGGAGATCGTCGAGGATGCGTTGCCCAACGAGGCCATCCTGCACGAGCACGAGGAATGGGCCGAACGCACCAACGCCACCGCTATCGTCGCGGCACTTGTCGCCCTCGGGGCCGTTGCTCTCACCCGCAAGCCAACCATCGCCCGCGGGCTCAGCATCACCACGGCCGTCATCGCCCTCGCCGCCGCGGTGGGCGTCGGCTTCACCGGACACTACGGTGGCAAGCTGGTCTACCAACAAGGCGCCGGCATCCATCCACGCCTGGCCACCGCCACCGACGGCAACCCGACCGCGGGTTCGGCCGACGCGTCGTCCCGTCGCCGACATCACGACGACGACGATGATGACGACCATTAAGCAAACCGTGAGCACGCTCCGGCCTCGCCTGTCCGTCCCTCGATCCTAAGCTCCTTCCATGCGCGTGCTGGTCGCCGAGGATGAACCCAAAGTCGCCTCCCATCTCCAACAAGGATTGGCCGAGGCGGGTTACGCGGTGGACGTCGCTGCCGACGGCGCCGAGGCGCTGTGGCTGGCCACCACTCATCCCTACGACGCGATGGTCTGCGACGTCATGATGCCCGCCCTCGACGGCGTGAGTGTGGTGCGGCAACTGCGCCGCCGCCAGCTCACCTTCCCCGTCATCATGCTCACCGCCCGCCACGGCCTCGAGGACCGGGTGGCGGGCCTCGACGCCGGCGCCGACGACTACCTGGCCAAACCCTTTTCGATGATCGAACTGCTGGCGCGCCTGCGCGCCGTGCTGCGACGCCAGCGCCCCGAAGCCAACGACCGCATGCGCGTGGCCGACCTCGAGCTCGACCTCATCGCCCACACCGTGCGCCGCGGCGATCAGACCCTCAGCCTCACCAACCGCGAGTTCGCGCTGCTCGAGTTGCTCATGACCGCCAGCCCCAAACCCGTGAGCAAAACCGCCATCATCGAACACGTGTGGGACCAGCACTTCGACTCCGGCACCAACGTCGTAAACGTCTACATCAACTACCTGCGCACCAAGGTCGACCGCGACGGCCTGCCGCCCCTCATCCACACCGTGCGCGGCGTCGGCTTCGCCCTGCGTCCGCCGCCGGCCACCGACTGACTCATCCTCCCGTGAAATCCCTGCGTTGGCGCATCACCCTGTGGTTCACCCTCAGCCTGCTTGTGGTGTTGGCCGTTTTTGTGGGCCTCACCTACCTGCACCTCCTGCATGAACTGCGGGTCGAAAAATGGGAACGCGGACTCCCCGGCCACGAAACCTGGACCCTGCACGGCAACTACTCCGACGGCGAAGTGGCCGATATCGCCGGCGAACTCCTGCACCTGTCGCTGATCTACGCGGTGCCGGTCATCCTGCTCACCCTCGCACTCGGTTTCTACCTCGCCAAACGCGCCTTCGCCCCTGTCCAGCTCCTCAACCGACAACTGCAGGCCATCGGCCCCCGCCGGCTCGACCAAAGGGTCGACGTGCCGCACGCCGACGACGAGTTCCGCGACATCGAGCGCAACATCAACGCGCTGCTCGATCGCCTCGACACCCGCTTTCGCCAGCTCACCGAATTCTCCGCTCAGGTTGCCCACGAGCTGCGCACGCCCCTCACCCTCCTGCGCCTGCAGGTCGAGGATGCCGCCGACCGCATCGAACCCGCCCTCGCCGAATCCCTGCAGGACGAAATGCGCCGTCTCTCCGACTACGTCGATCAGTGCTTGCTGCTCGCCACCGCCGAACAAGGCCGCCTCTCGCTCGAACTGCAACCGGTCGACCTCGCGGTCCTCGTGCGGGAAATGATCGACGTCTATGAACTGCTGGCCCGCGAGCAGGACCGCGACATCGAGCTCAACGTGGAGGAGACCGCGCCCGCCATCCAAGCCGACCCACGACGCCTGCGACAGATGCTGCACAACCTTCTCACCAACGCCCTGCGCCACGGCGCCGGTCCGATCCACATTCACATCGGCCAGACCGCCGACCACCCGCGATGCGAAATCCGCAACGCTGTGCGATCCACCAGCCCGGCGCCAACCGGGTCCGCCGACAGTCCGCAACTCGGTCTGCGGATCGTGCATGCCCTCGCCGCCCTACACCCCGGCCTCACCTTCACCACGACCACCAGCGACCGGCCCACCAGCGAGACCTTCACGGCGACGCTGCAATGGCGTTGACGAGCGCTCACTCCAACCAACCGCCCGTTGCCTGCAACGGCGTCGGTTCGCCGGGGCGACTCACCCACACCGCCACCGCTCGGCGCCCGGCTTTCAGGTCGGTCGGCACCTCGGGCAATGTCATCTCGCCACGCCCGTCGCGCAGCGAGGCCCGCGTCCACGCCAACACCACAAACTCATGCTGCAGGCGGCGACCGCGGTTTTCGCCGCGGCGCACGTCACTCACGATCGCGCCACCGAGCAGTGCCACGTGCACTTCGAGGTCTTTGGCGTCGGGCTCGCCGAGAGGCGCGTAAGCCACTCGCAACGCGCCGTCGCGCAGCTCCGCGATCAGTTCACCACCGCGCGCTCCCGCGGCGCTCGCACCCAGCGCCCGCCCACTCCGCCAGGACCATTCGGTGCCTCCCCGCACCACGCCGGGCGTGTAGACGCGGCCGGAGCCCCAGGCCGCGGCGTAGCTGTATTGACGTTTTGTATACGCCGGGTTGGCGAAGCGGTCGGGCCAGCCGAGTCGATCCCAGTAGGTGACATGCCAGGCCAGCGGCACAAAGTCGCGCCACAGGCCGGGATCGTGACGCAGCCCGGCCAGCCAGGCCTCGGCGGGCGGACAACTGGAGCAGCCTTCGCTGGTGAAAAGTTCCAGGAGCGGCACGGGGTCCGGCCCGCTGCGCCACGTGTGGGACGGCTCCGCGGCGGTGGCCGCGGCCGTGGCGAGTGTCGCGCCGAGCAGTAAAAACAAAAGCGGCCTCATGCCGAAGCAGAGGCCGCCGAGGGGAAAGTTATTCCGAGGAATCGCGTGCGGTGGCTCAGTCCCAGTTGAGGACGAGACGGGTGTAGTAGGTGGTGTCCATGCTCTTCACCCCGGGAGCCGGCTCGCTGGTGTAATCGTTGTTGAGGCCGATGCGCAGCTTCCACTTCGAGGCCGTGATCGGCATTTCGAAGAACGAGTCGTGGATGGCGCGGTAGTTGGCGAAATCGTCGAAGGACGGCACGAAGGTGAGCGCGTTGGTCATCTTCATGGTCGCGAACTCGTAGCTGTGGTTGAGGCCGAAGTCCAAACCGGCGCTCTTCACGTCCTCGGTGATCGGGTTCTTGTAACCCTCATAGCGGAACGAGAGACCGGCGCGACCGGTGAGAGTTTGGTGCGGCTTCTTGATGAAGTCGTAACCGATACCGGCAGCGGACACGTTGTAGAGCTCGATGTCCTTGATGCGGTCGAAGCCGCCTTCGTTACGCACATACCACGACATGTGACCCTTGAAGTTGTTTTGGTAGTCCACCCCGGCCTTGAACTGGTCGGCCGACTTCACGTTGTCGGTCTCCTGGCGGTTGTAGCTGGTGTAAAACTGGAGCTTGTCCTTGGCGTTGGAGAGCGTGGCGCGCAGGGCCACGGCGGTGCCGAGCTGCTCGCGATTGCCGGCCTTGCCGGTGATGTCGACGGCAGCCTCATAAGCCCACTTGCGCTGGAGTGCGGCCACCGCCGGATCGGTGCCACCGGGCGCCCAGGTGGTGGCGATCTTGCCCACCGTGGTGCTGATCGTGCCATCCTTGCCCGCGATCGAAACCTGACCGGAGGCGGACGTCGTCACGGTGCCCTCCATGGTCGTGCCGCCCTCGAGGCGAACCACCAGCGGGTTGTCCATGGTGATGGACTCCACCTCGCTTTGGTTGATCGTGATGTCGCCGGCATAGGTCGTGCCGAGCGTGACCTTGCCGCCATCGATCTTCTTGATGGTGCCGACGAGGCGCGCGCCATCCTTGGTCGCGATCACATCGGCCTGCAGGCCGACGCTGGCGAGGGAAGCGATCAGCAACGCGACCGCCGTCTTCTTGATTGAGGAAATGTTCATGGTTTGCGGTCTAGGGGATTAACCCTAGTGTCTAAGTCAATAACAAGTCGGGATCCCAACGCTCAAACAACACCGGGAGATTCGTTTACAGAGCCGCCCCGCATGTCAGATTGCCGAGATTCATGAGCACGTTGCAATCCGCCCCCTCAATGGCAATCGCGAACCAGTGGCGACACTACCGTCTGCTGGACGCGGGTGCGGGCATGAAAATGGAGCGCTGGGGCAAGGTGACCCTCGTAAGACCCGACCCGCAGGTGATTTGGCCACGCCGCGCCGGCCCGAAATGGACCGACTGGGACGGCTACTACCACCGCAGCGACCGGGGCGGCGGCAAGTGGGAGTTTAACACGAAATTACCCGACTCCTGGCACCTCGACTACGACTCGCTGGGCCTGCGTTTTCGCATCTCGCCCACCTCCTTCAAACACACCGGCCTCTTCCCGGAGCAGGCGGTCAACTGGGAGTGGTGCACCGAACGCATCAAAACCGCCCGCGCCGCCGGTCGGGAAGTAAACGTGCTCAACCTCTTCGGCTACACCGGCGGCGCCACCTGTGCTGCGGCCAAAGCCGGCGCCAACGTCTGCCACGTCGACGCCGCCGAAGGCATGGTGAAATGGTGCCGTGAGAACGCTGCCCTCAGCGGCCTGGCCGACGCCCCCATCCGCTACATCGTCGACGACTGCCTCAAATTTGTCCGTCGCGAGATCCGCCGCGGTCGCACCTACGACGCCATCATCATGGATCCGCCCACCTACGGGCGCGGCAGCGGCGGCGAAATGTGGAAACTCGAGAGCCACCTCTGGGAACTGCTCGACGAGTGCGGCAAGCTGCTCTCCGACCAACCCGTCTTTTTCCTCATCAACGCCTACACCGCCCGCCTCTCGCCCACCGTGGTCGGCAACCTGCTCGCCGAACTCGCCCACCAAAAACGGCTCGGCGGCACCATCACCAGCGGCGAAGTCGGCCTGCCCATCGAAGCCGACGGCAAAACCCTCCCCTGCGGCGTCTACGGCCGCTGGGAGCACTAACCCCATTTCAGCGTTTCAGCTTTTCCCATGTCTTCCCCCGCAGATTCTTATTTCGAAACCGCCACCGCGCTCCTCCAGCGCGCCCGCGAAACCAACGCCGCCACGCTCAAAACCTGCGGCGCCCTCATCGGCCAATCGATCGCCGACGGCGGCGTGTTGCACACCTTCGGCAGCGGCCATTCTGAGATCATCGGCCGCGAGATCATCGGCCGCGCGGGCGGCCTCATGCCCGTCTCGGGCGTCTTCGATCCCGGCATGGGCTTTTCGGAAAACGTCGTCGGTTACGGCACCCGCCTCGCCGAGCGTTACCACAACACCCACGGCCTGCACGCCGGCGAAGTCATCATCGTCATTTCCAACTCGGGCAAAAACGCCTCTCCCATCGAAGTCGCCCTCGCCGCCAAAGCCCGCGGACTCACCGTCATCGGCCTCACCTCGGTGGCCATGAGCAGCACCGCCAAAACGGTCCATCCCGGCGGCCAGAACCTGCACGCCGTGGCCGACCACGTCTTGGACAACCTCGGCGTTTCCGGCGACGCCATCGTCGAAGTCGCGGAGGGCCAAATGGCCGGCCCCACCTCAACGCTCATTGGCGCCACCCTGCTCAACCTGCTCGCCCTCGAAACCATGACCTGGCTCCGCGACAATGGCCATGAGTTGCCCGTGGTGCGCAGCCAAAACCTGCCCGGCGGCATGGAAGCCAACATCGCGCTTTCCAAAAAATACCGCACCCGCCTCTCCAAACTCATCGGCTGAAGCGGCGATCCTCCGGCGAGGCGTCCTGCTGTAGCCGGGGACGGTGACCCCGGCCACCGTCTAGCCGCGTCGCGACCGAGCGACCCACGCGCTCCTTACAGCTGTTCTTCGACCCCACCACCGAGCGACTTCAGCCGCGAGTGCTGCAGCGACACGGTGAAGGTGGTCTGCACCGCCATCGGTTCCCCGTTGATTTTGGCCGGCTCAAACCTCCACTGCAGCACCGCCTTGCGCACCGCCGCCTCCAACGCGGGGTGCAACGGATTCATGAGATCCACGGCGATCACCTTGCCCTGAAAATTGATCGTCATCTTCACCTGCGCCTCCCCGGTCACTTCGCCCAACTCCGCAATCACCGGTATCTCAATTTCGGTGATGTGAATGATCTTCGGCGGTTCGATCGTGCCATTCGGAGTCTCCACCGTGCGCCGGGCAGCCAACTCGAAACGACGTCGCATGCGCTCGGTGTGGGACGTCTCCATCACATACTCCACGGCCTCAAACAAACTGTCCCCTGCCGCAACCAACTCCACTACTTCAATCGCCTGCCCCTGCCCCTTTTCCGCCAAGGTCTGAAAAGCACCCAAAAGCAAAGCCTGCACCACGGCGTTAGCCGTGGGATCATCCTTGGCCACCTCGTCGCGGCCGATGCGCATGCCGACCACCGCCGTCAAAAACGCGGCATCCAAATTACCCGCACTGCCAGCCAGTTCCAACCACTGCATCCCGATCAACGGATCACCGCTATCGATGAGACTCTTCCCCATCATCAGCATGGCGTCTCCGTAGTCCTGCTCGGCCGACAACTGATACCAATCGCGCGCCAAGAGCACGTCGCGCTCGATCCCGATTCCCTGCGTGACCAGATCGCCCACCTGCACCTGTCCTGCCGCATCATCCTGCGCCGCCGCCTCACGCGCCCAACGCAAAGCCTTCGTCGGGTCCTCCACCCCAAATCGGTCGTCCGCATGAATGCGGGCCAACACCCGTTGCGCCGGCACGTAACCGGACTCCGCCGCTGCTGTGATATGGGCTACGCCCACGGCGACATCCCGCCCCTCACCCAATCCCTGCAGGGCCAACAACCCGCGATTAAAATTTGCTGCGGCTAGTCCCGCGTCGACAGCTGCGGCATAACACTCCCGCGCTTTCACGGTATCCACCGCCCCACCGTCACCCTCCTCCCACATCTGACCCAGTCGCCACGATGCC
Organism: Actomonas aquatica; assembly: GCF_019679435.2. Classification (NCBI taxonomy): domain Bacteria; kingdom Pseudomonadati; phylum Verrucomicrobiota; class Opitutia; order Opitutales; family Opitutaceae; genus Actomonas; species Actomonas aquatica. Next base: position 4,077,102 of record NZ_CP139781.1, on the reverse strand, counting down.
GCCGCCACCCCCTGCTCCGCCAAGCGGGCATAAGCTTCGAAAATCTTGCGCCGGCCAGCGCCATCATTCCGATCCGTCTCCCGATCCCGCGCAAAAACCGTTTCCAGCTCCTGCCAGATCTCACCCTCGGAAGAAGCTCCTTGAGCGAACAGGCCCCCTCCTACCACCACCAAAACCACCCACCATCGGAGCCATATTCGCATGGTGGATCTCAATGCCATTCCGCGATCGCTTCCGCAAGCCACCCTTGCGGCGCACTTGCGGCATTGTGCATCCCAACCCGCCGATCCACTGTCTCCCCCATGCGCCGTCTGTTAATCCCCTTCATCATGGCCACCACCCTCGCTCTTTCTGCCACCGGCACCCCCCAAGTCCTTCCGCTCTGGGAAGGCACGCCACCCAACCACCAAACCTCTGAGCTCGTTGAAGTCGGCGAGCTGCGGGACACCATCTTTTGGTATTACCAGGTGCAGCACCCGACCATCGAGGTGCGGCGCCCGTCGGTCGGCGCCGCCAACGGTCAGGCCGTCATCGTGTGCCCAGGCGGTGGATACTGGGGCCTGGCCTACGACTGGGAAGGCACCGACACCGCCAACTGGCTTAACAGCATCGGCGTCACCGCCATCGTGCTCAAATACCGCACGCCCGAGGACGTCAGCAACGTGAAGCCCTGGCTGTCACCGCTGCTCGACGCGCAGCGCGCCATCCGCCTCACCCGCGCCCATGCCGCCGAATGGGGCATCGATCCGACCAAGGTCGGCATCATGGGCTTCTCCGCCGGCGGCCACCTCGCCTCGACGGCGGCGACTCACTTTGACGCCGGTGACCCGGGAGCCGCCGACCCGGTCGATCGCCTGAGCAGCCGTCCCGACTTCGCGATCCTAATTTATCCGGTGATCAGCATGGAGGACGGCGTCACCCACGGCGGCAGTCGCACCAACCTCCTCGGCGAAGCACCCACCACGGAGTTGATCGAACACTACTCCAACGACCTCCAGGTCACCGCCGACACCCCGCCCACTTTTCTGCTGCACGCCAGCGACGACGACGCGGTGCCGGTCGAGAACAGCCTGCGTTTCTACCGTGCGCTCATCGCCCACGGCGTGTCCGCCGAGATGCACCTGTATCCAACCGGTGGACACGGCTTCGCCCTCGCCATCGGCAAAGGCCACCTCCAAGGCTGGACCGCCCGCTGCGCCGATTGGCTCGCGACGCTTTCGCAAGAATAGACACCGGTTCATTTTGGGACTGCGTTGGGAGCTGTCCGGGTATTCCGTGTGTTCCGTGGGCAACAACAACAGCACCTATCGCATCGGCGTCGACGGCGGGGGGACCAAGACCGAACTCATTCTGGTGGATGAGCAGGGCAAGGTGGTCGCGCGACAGGTTGCGCCGGGTTGCAATCCCAACGCCGTGGGTCCCGATCAGGCGCGGGCGGTGTTGCTGACGGCCCTCGGTGAAATCCACCGCGGCACTGTCACCCACACGCACCTCTACATGGCGGGCGCGCCAGCCTTTTGGCGGGAATTGGCGGCGGAGCTGCAGGACTTCGGCACCGTCCACACCGCCGACGATTCCCTACCCGTCCTGGAACTCGCGACCGGCGGCCAACCTGGCATCGTCTTGCACGGGGGCACCGGCTCCTTTGTCGCCGCGCGCGGTCCCGATGGTTCAGTGCATTACGCCGGTGGGCTGGGCTGGCGTTTTGGGGATCCCGGCAGCGGCTACGACTTGGGTCGGCGCGCCATCGCTCAAGGGCTGCTCGAACTGCAGGGCTGGTCACCCGCCACCCGCCTTGGTCCCATCGTGCGCAGCCATGGCGAACTGGGCAACGACGCCGATGCCGCCGCGCTCACCCGCCATTTCTACCAAGGCGACGAGCCCAACAAACGCATCGCCGCGCTCGCGCCCGCCGTCCTGCACCTTGCCTCCGAAGGCGACCCCACCGCCCGCCAACTCGTGCTCGAGTCGGCCAAAGGCTTGCTCGACCTCGCCATCCATGTGGCGACCCGACTGTTTGTGGCGACACCTCTCGATGCGATTCCCGCCGGTCTCAGCGGCCCCATTCTCACCCATCCCGCGGTGCTCTCCGCGCTCGCGTCGCGCTCGCCGCTGCCCCTCACGCCGGTGACCGACGCACCCATTCTCGGCGTGCAACGTCTGCTGCAACGCATCCCGTAGGGTCCGGCTTCAACCGACCCTCAGCGCGCCAATTCCGCGGCTACCCGGACCTGCAGCTTCGGCACCACCTCCGCGGCGAACCACGGGTTGTGGGCCAGCCATACGCGGTTGCGCGGCGACGGATGCGGCAGGGCAAACACATCGCGCGCTCCTGAACAGGCGTGAGTCTTCACCGTATCCGCCAAGGAACTACTTTTTGCCACCGGTAGGTAATGAGCCAGCGCATGGCGGCCAACCAACAGCGTGAGCTTCACCTCGGTCAGCGCCGCCCGCAGTCGCTGGTGCCATAGCGGCGCACACTCGGGTCGGGGCGGCAGGTCGCCGCGCGGGCCGGACCCGGGAAAACAAAAGCCCATCGGCATGAGGGCGAAGTTGCGCGGATCATAAAATGTCGCTGCATCGACACCGAGCCATTCGCGCAAGCGATCGCCACTGCGATCCTGCCACGGCACCCCGGAGGCATGCACCAGCCGTCCGGGGGCCTGGCCGATGATCAGAATCCGGGACGCCGGATGGGCCGAGACGACCGGTCGCGGCGGGTGCGGCAACCGGGCCGCACAACGCGTGCAACGGTCAATCTCGGCCAGCAGGTCGTCCACGATCGTATCTGTTTACAGGATACTTCGGGGAGATCAGCGGGCGCTCTTGGCGAGCTCCGGCCACTTGGCCTGCGCCTTGGCGATGTTGCCGCTCAGGTCTTCACCGAAGGCCTTGGCAATGTCGGGGTTCAGGTTCAGGTAGAGCTTGTCGTCGACGATGACCCAGGTGTTCACATCGACCGGCAGGATGTAGCCGAGGGACGCACCGTAGGCACAGTAGCCACCGCACTGCGGGGCGTAACGCTCGGGGTTGGCCTTGAAGAGCTTCTGATGCTTCGCGTTGGCGAAGTAGTAGGTCGCCCCTTGATACTCGGCCGAGTAGTCGAGCGAGCCGTGGACCGGCTTGGATTCGGTGAAGAAGGCCACCGTGTCGTAGCCGTTGACGGCGACATTGCTGGCACCGGCGACATTGACGGCCGACTGGCCGAACAACGGCGCCACGAGGAGGATCGCCAAGGCGAAGAGGGAGGATAAACGAGTGTTCATTTTTTGAATACAGAGGTTGGTTGGTTAGTGGATGGATGGCGCCGCAGCGTGGGCCCCGGCGTCGGCAGAGCTCTTAACACCCCTCGTGCCAACTCCGGTTGTGAGAATTTAACATACCACCCTCCAACACGTTACACCTCCACGGCTCCGCGCCGGAATATCGACGAGTTTTCGTCGCTCTACGAAAGATCGTTGGTTGCCAACGATTCTACGTCGCCTGCCTATGAATTTGGAAACGCTGCCCTCGCTCATGTTGGAGATCGCCTCGGCCCGGGATCCGGCCGATGTGCCCACAGCTGTCGTCACCGGCTTGGCGCGCTGTGATGCGGTGGCGCTGGTGCGCATCTGGCTGCCCGGTCCGGGTGATCGATGTGCCACCTGTCGCTGGCGCGAACGTTGCCGCGACCAGACGAGCTGCCTGCACCTCTCCGCCGGCCACGGCAACTCCCTCACGCCCGACACCGACCTCTCCGGCGAGACGGATGGCTTCAACCGGATGCCGCTCAACCTGCCGCAAGTCGGCCGGGTGGCCTCGACCGGTCGGCCCTACCGCGAGCTCGGCCTGAACGGCAAGGAGGCCTGGATCATCGACCAGGCTTGGGCCCGGCGCGAACGGCTACGCACCTACGCCGCCCAACCGCTGGTGTTCCGCGGCGAGACCCTCGGCGTGCTCGAAATGTTTGACCGGCACCTGCACGGTGACGCGCATTTTAAGTGGCTGCGCATCTTCGCCGACCATGTTGCCGTGACCCTCTCCAACGCCCGCGCCTTTGCCGAAATCGAACGCCTGCAGGCGCGCACCGAAGCCGAGAATCGCTACCTGCAGGATGAAGTGCGGCAGACCTTTTCCGGCGGCGAGATCGTGGGCAACTCCACCGCGCTGCGCCGCGTGCTGGAACAGATCGCGCTCGTCGCGCCGACGGACGCCAGTGTGCTCGTGCTTGGCGAAAGCGGCACCGGCAAGGAGATGGTCGCTCGCGTGCTGCACGACCGGAGTCCGCGCCGCGCCCGGGCGCTCATCAAAGTCAACTGCAGTGCGATCCCCGAAGCGCTGTTTGAGAGCGAGATGTTTGGCCATGTGAAAGGCGCGTTTTCCGGCGCCATCCGCGACCGGGTGGGCCGCTTTCAATTGGCCGACGGCGGCACGCTCTTTCTCGACGAGATCGGCGATATGCCGCTCGCCGCGCAGGCCAAACTCCTGCGGGTGCTGCAGGAGCGGGAAATCGAGCGCGTCGGCGACGACCGCACGCAAACGGTCGATGTGCGCATCGTCGCCGCGACGCACCGCGACCTGGAGGCCGAGGTCGCGGCCGGTCGGTTTCGCGCCGACCTGTATTACCGCCTGCGCGTCTTCCCGCTCACGCTCCCACCGTTGCGCAAACGCCGCTCGGACATCCCGTTGCTCGCCGCCTACTTCGCGGCCAGCGCGACTCGACGACTCAAGTTGCCGGGCGCGCAACTGCCCACCGCCGAAGTGGCACGGCTGCAGAACTACGCCTGGCCGGGCAACGTGCGCGAACTGCAGAACCTGGTCGAACGCGCCGCGATCCTGGCGCGCGGCGGCCCGATGCGGTTCGGCGAATTATTGGGCACCGACACCGGTGCCGCCCCAGTCACCGCCACACCGCACGATCAAGACGAAGCGGTGATGCCGCTCACAGTCGCCGAACTGCGCGCGCTCGAACGACGCAACCTTGCCCTGGCGATGAAACGCGCTCACGGCCGCGTGCGCGGCCCCGGCGGCGCCGCTGAATTGCTCGGCGTCAAACCCACCACCCTCGCCTCCCGGCTCAACGCCCTCGGCCTCGCCCGCCGCGACGCGCTGACGCCGGTCGCTACGGCCCCTTGACGCGGGACGGTTGGCGGGCGTTTGCTGGCCGACGTGATCGCCACCGACAACACGACGACCGTGCTCGACGAACCTGCTTGGCAGGCGCGACGGCGTGCGCACGAGGCGCGGGTGGATGCACTGGTGGGCGGCCATCGCGAGCGCGCGGCGCGCGGCGAGAAACACCCGGTGGAGGATTTTCTATTCAACTACTACTCCTTCCGCCCGGCATGGCTGCGGCGGTGGCATCCGGGGCCCGGCGTGGTGCTGGCGGGCGAGACCGCGCGGGAGTATCTGCGGTGGCCTGAGTATCAGGAATCTGGTGACGGTGTGCGGGTGGCCCCGGAGGCGTTGCCCGAAAAGCGGCGCGGTTTTGTGCGCTGGCTGCATGCGTTTCTGACCACGACTGCGACGCGCCCGGCGTTCTTTGGCTGTTTCGGCTGGCACGAGTGGGCGATGGTTTACCGGCAATCGCCCGAGGAAGTGCGGCACAACGCGCACCCGCTGCGGTTTCCGCCCGACGAGATTGCCCGCATCGTGGAACAGGGCTCCGGCTGCTGTTCGCACTTCGACGCGTTTCGGTTCTTCACCGCGCCAGCGCGGCCGCTGAACCGGCATCAGCCGACGCGGGAAACGGCGATCGCACTGGAGCAGCGCGGCTGTCTGCACGCGAACATGGACCTCTACAAGTGGGCCTACAAACTGGCGCCGTATGCGCCGTCGGAGCTCGTGGCCGATTGCTTCGTGCTGGCGCGCGACATTCGCGAGATCGACATGCGGGCGAGTCCGTATGACCTGCGTCACCTCGGCTATGAGCCGATCATGATCGAGACGCCCGCCGGGCGCAGCGAATACGAGCGACGACAACGCGAATTCAGCGCCCGGGGCGAGCCCTTGCGGGCGCGGTTGATCACGGTGTTGGAGACGCTGTTGCGGGAAGGGGAGTCGGCGACGTGAACCCACCGCCGGCCTGGCTACGAGAGGCCCCGCCCGCCGAGGTCGCGGCATTTGTCGCGGCGGCGCAGCGCGTGAAACTGCCGGCGGCGGCGCAGGTGTTCTGGCCGGGAGATCGGTGCAACCAGATCGTGTTTGTCGAACGTGGCGCGGTGCGGGTTTACCAGCTGAGCGAGGAGGGGCGGGAGTCGACGCTTTATCACATCGCCCCGGGCGAGAGTTGTCTGCTCACCGCGTCGTGCATTTTGGGCGAGGTGGCGTTTCCGGCACAGGCGGTGGTGGAACAGGACACGCAAGGCTGGGCGGTGCCGGCGGCGGTGTTTCGCCGCTGGATGGATGAGAGCGCATGGTGGCGCGGCTACGTGTTTCGGCTTTTCGGAACGCGGCTGGCGGCGGTGTTGGGCAAGTTGGAAGCGGTGTCGTTTCGGCGCGTCGATGCGCGCTTGGCGGCGTTGCTGTTGCGCGATGTTGACGCGGACGGCGAAGTGCGTGCGACGCATCAGGTGCTGGCCGATGAACTCGGCACGGCGCGCGAAGTGGTGAGTCGAACGCTCGCGCAATGGGTGGCGGTGGGCTGGGTGGAAGCCGGGCGCGGTCGATTACGGGTGCGAGAAACCGAGGCGCTGCGCGGCTTGTGTGACTAAGTCACTGAAGGCGACGGGCGTCGCGGGTAGGATGGGCGGGTTCTCCGAACACTCATCCCAAACCACCCAACCCTCCATCCCCTACTCAACATGACCTGCAACGTTGGATCCGCCGATCGTATCGCCCGTATCATTCTTGGCCTCGCCGCTCTCGGCGCGGGGTTTTACTTCGAAAGCCTGTGGGGCCTCATCGGCCTGGTGCCGCTCTTCACGGCGGTGTTGCGCTGGTGTCCGCTCTACGTGCCGCTGAAGCTGAGCACTGCGAAAAAGGACGCGACGGAGTCGTAAGCTCTTACCTGTATCCCGAACTCGACCGAAACATCGCAGCGGCCCGACACTGTTCGGGCCGGCTGGGTGCGATCGGCCCGGCGCTTGCCCGCCTCAGGCGGGGTCCGCCCCTACCTTTAGGCGGTGGTGGTGGCGGCGGTCTTGGCCTTGCGGCGCTTGCGCCAGAACCAACCGGCGAGGGCGGCGCCCATGAGGATCGCACCGTAGGTGCTGGGCTCGGGGACGGTGATCTCGTTGGCGCCGTAGTCGTAGGTGAGCCAAATGGTGTCGGACGACGTGAAGCCATCGAAGGTGATCTGCGCCGTGGTGGCGCCGCGCTCGTCGAGGGTCGCGCCGCTGAAGTTGGTGGCGGTCCAGAGGTCGTAGAAGCTGTTCCAGCTGGTGGCGAAGATGGTGCCGCCGATGTCGATTTCGAGGGTGCCGATGTTGAGGGTGGCGATATCGGTGCCGCCAAAGTCGATCACGCTGTCGCCGGTGACGCGTAGGGTGCCGACGTCGAAGGTGGTGCCGTTGTTGACGAGATTGAGCGTGGTGTTGTCGGCCAGCTCGAGGGTGCCGCCGAAGTTGAAGTCATCGACGATGTTGAGGGTGTTGCCGGCCGTGAGGATCATGGTGCCGGTGGAGCCAGTACCGTCGGCCGCGCCGATCGTGCCGCCGTTGAGGGTCATGATGCCGTCGACATCGAGCACGCCGGTAAAGGCACCGGTCGGGGTGCCGCCGGAGAGGCTGCCGCCGATCTTGTCGATGGTGAGGTCGCCGCCCGAGGCGATGGTGAGGGTGCCGCTACCGGTGAGGTCGTCGATGACCTCGGTGAAGGAACCGACGTTGAAGGTGCCGGCCGCGCCGAGGTTCACATCCATCGTATCGGAGAGGATGTTGGAGTTGCCGAGGGCGAAGGTGCCTTCGGTGACATTGGCGGTGGCGTAGGTGTTGCTGTTGGTGACGGTGAGGGTGCCGCCGCCGGTCTTGTTGAGGGTGTTAAAGGTGTTGGCGCCGTTGAAGGTGGTGTCGCCGATGGAGTCGACCGTGAGGGTGCGGCCGGAACCGGTGATGCCGCCGTTGACGGTGAGGTTGGCCCCGGCGTCGGTTTGGATCTCGGCGTTGGCGGTCATGAGCACGCTGCCGCCCCAGGTGTTGGTGGTGCCGGTGAGAGCGCGGAGGGCGCCGGTGCCGTCGTTGTTGTGGCCGCTGCCGGCGATCTGCAGGGACTCGGCGCCGATGGTGACGGCATCAAGTTGGAGTTGGCCGCCGGAGAGGACCCGGGTGTCGCCCGAGACCGCGCCAAGGCCGGTGTCGTTATCGACCCGCACGATACCGTCGGAGATGAGGGCGGTGCCAGTGAAGGTGTTGGCGCCGGAGAGTTCGAGGGTGCCGTCGCCGGTCTTGTTGAAGCCGCCGTTGGAGAGGACGGCGTTGATGTCGAGGGTGGCACCGGCGTCGACGACGATGGACTTGGCGGTGTCGTTGTTCATGCCGAGGCGGCCCTCGATGGTGGAGGTGGTGCCGCCGGAGGCCGTGAGGGTGCCGATGATGTCCAGACGGTCGCCCGTGCCGGAGCCGTTCATCGCCTCGATGGTGCCTCCGTTCATGGTGACGTTGTTCACGATCTCCTTGTAGCCCTGCAGGTCCCAATAACCGTCGGAGTTTATGGTGACGTTGGAGGAGTCGGAGATGAGGTTGTTAAAGAGGTAGCCGTTGCCGCTCTCGGTGTGGCCCTGCTGGAAGAGCGCGGAACCGGCGGCGCCGATGCCATCACCCACGGTGAAGTCGCCGAGGATGCCGGTGTCTTCGTTGTTGTAGGTGTTGAGGATGGTGGTGCCGTCCTGGAAGTAGAAGTCGGTGTCGGGCGAGAGGATGGCCGGGTAGGCCTCGGAGTGGTTGAGGGAGAGCGTGCCGGAGCCGGTCTTGTAGACGTCACCAGCGTCGGTGAAGTCGGCCTCAAAGATGATGTCGCCGCCGTCGGTGTTGAGGGTGAGGTCGTAGCCGTCGAGGTCGAAGATCGGGGAGGTGCCCTGGGTGCCGAGCGTGAGGGTGTCAGCGGTGGCGGAGATGGTGGCGTCACCGGTGAGGGTGAAGGGGGCGTCGAGGATGTTGTCGCCGGAGGAGCTGAGGACGGCGCCCGCGCCACCGTTGCCGGTGCCGGCGAGGTAGATCATGTTTTCGGTATCGGAATCGATGCCGCCGGAGAGTTCGAGGGTGCCGCCGGAGAGGACCGAGGTGTTGCCGCCGCCGGAACCGAGGGCGTCGTCGGAGGTGGCGACGAGGGTGGTGCCGGAGGTGACAATGACGTCGCCGGAGAAGGTGTTGGTGCCGGAGAGAGTGAGTTGGCCGCTGGAGACCTGCACGTCGCCGGTGCCGGAGATGACGCCAGCGTATTCGTTGGTGCCGGAGGCGTTGTCGAGCAGGCCGTTGTTGGTGAGGGCCTCGCTGGCGATGGTGATGTTGTTGGTGAGCGCGAGGGTGCCGGCGCTATCGACGGTGGTGCCGGTGGCGGCGGTGCCGAGGGCGTTGTCGTTGGCGGCGATGAGGGTGCCGCCGGAGACGGTGGTGGCGCCGGTGTAGGTGTTGGCGCCGGAGAGGGTGAGCGTGCCGGACTCGTCCTTGGTGAGACCACCGCTGCCGTTGGCGAGGGTGCCGGAGATCACGGTGTTGGCGGTGCCGCCGACGGTGAGGATGTTGCCGCTGCCGGTGACGGTGCCGGAGAGGGTGAGCGTGCCGGTGTTGGTTTCGACGCGGGCGTTGGAGCCGAGCACGACGGAACCGGAAAGGGTGTTGCTGCCGGTGAAGTTTTGCAGGGCGCCGTTGCCGCCGGTGCCGGTGCCGTTGAGGGTGACGGTGTTGTCGATGTCGAGGCCGCCCTGGATCTGGAAGTTGCCGCCGGAGGAGACGTTGATCGCGCCGGTGCCGACGGCTTCGTTGGCGGAGATGTTGAGCGTGCCGGCCTGGACGTTGGTGGTGCCAGTGAAGCTGGTGTTGTTCTGCGTGATGTAGACGTTGCTCAGACCGGCGACATTGAGGGTCGAGCTGGAGCCACCGACGAGGTTGCCGGTGAGGGTGGAGTTGGTGACCGAACCGGCGCTGAGGGTGAGGCCGCCGGCGGTGCCGAGGTCGACCGTGCTGCCGGCATTGGTATTGAGACGGTTGATGGTCTCGGTGCGCTCGTTGAGATCGAGGGTGCCGGTGCCGTTGAGGGTGACGGAGGCAGAGTCGGCGATCTGGTTGTTCTGTTGGAGGGTGACGGTGCCGCTGTTGACGACGAGGCCGCCCGAGCCGATGGCGTTGACGCCGGCGGTTTTGTTGAGGTCCAGGTTCGCACCGGAGGCGACGGTGGTGACGCCGGTGTAGGTGTTGGCGGTGCCGCCGGTGTAGGCGACGGTGCCGGACTCGACGGTGACCGTGCCGGAGCCGGTGGTGATCTGGGAGACGTTGATGGTGCCGGGGCCCGCGAAGGTGGTGTCGGTGCCGGAGCCGGTGACGTTGCCGGTGAGGTTAAGCGTGGTGCCCGCGTCGGCGGCGATGCGAGTGTCGGCGGTCTGGTTGATCGTGCCGGAAAGGGTGTTGGTCGCCGCGACGTTGTGGATGGCGCCACCGTTGTCGACGCCGGTGCCGGCGACGTTGATGGTGTTGGTGGTGGTGCCGGAGTTGGAGAGTTCGAGGGCGCCGCCGTCGGCGATGTGACCCTGGGCCGAGCCCGTGCCGAGGGCGGTGCCGTATTGGATCTGCACGATACCGTTGTTGATGTAGAGGCCGCCGGTGTAGCTGTTGTAATTGTTGTTGATGATCAGCTTGCCGTCGCCGGTGCCGTCTTTGATGAGGGCGAAGGAACCGTTGGTCTCTTTGATGTCGGCGTTGAGCACGAGGTCACCTGCGCCGGTGATGTCGACGACGGTGTTGTTCCGCAGGAAGAGGTCGTCGAAGTAGAGTTCCTGGGTGACGTCGCTCTGCTGCTGAATGTAGGGGACGGTGCCGGCGAGGGTGATGTCGGAGGCTGTGTTGGCGATGCGGTAAGTGGACGTGGCGTTCTCACCAAAGCGAATACCGGCGAGCGTGTAGGACGTGTTGAGATCAACATCGAGACGACCGAGACCGAGGTCGTCGAAGAGCGCGACTTGGGTGGAGGTCGGTTCGCCGGAGGAGGTCCAGTTGGAGTTGGTGCTCCAGGTGCTGCTCGAGCTGCCGTCCCACTCTTTTTCGGTGACGGCGGCGGCACCGAGCAAGTAGCCGGTGGCGGAGTCGTAGGACGTGGTGGAGCCGGTGTAGGTCGCGACGCCGTAGCCCGAGAGGTAGATGGTGCTGACGTTCTGGCTGTTGACGGTGGTGGCGAGGGCGTCGGTGCCCTGCTCCCAATTGTTGATGACAAGCACGCCGCTGCCGGGAGCGGTGTAGTTGTCGAACATGAAGGTATTGGCGCCACCCGGCGTGCCGTAATTGATGGAGGCACCGTCGCCGCCGGTGAGGTTGTCGATGCGCTCGGAGTAGCCGTTGAGGTTGAGGCTGGCGCCGGCGCCCATGACGAGATCGGACGCGTTGTGCAGGCGGTCGTTGCCGCCGAGCGTGACCGTGCCCTCAGAGATAGTGGTGGTGCCGGTGTAGGTGTTGGCGCCGGAGAGGATGAGTTCACCCGCGCCGGTTTTGGTGAGGTTGCCCGCGCTGGTGCCGCCGTTGGCTATGGTGCCGGTGATCTCACTCGTGCCGATTACCTCGGTGGTGAGGGTGCGGCCGGTGTTGTTGTTGGAGAGGTTGACGTTGCCGAGGGTGGAGTCGGCGAGGCCGAGGGTGTAGCTGCCGCCGGACTGCGTGAGCGTGCCGGTGGTGCCGAAGCCATCCATGGCGGCGTCGCCGGTGAGGGTGATGGCGTTGCCGACCGTGGAGCCGTTGGTGGAAGCGAGGGTGCCGCCGGACATCGTGACGGTGCCGGTGCCGAGGGCCGTGGAGGAGTCGGCGTTGAGCGTGCCGTTGTTGAGCGCGGTGCCACCGGAGTAGGTGCTGGAGCCCGAGAGGGTGAGGGAGCCGCCGTCGTTCTTGATGAGGTCGCCGGAGCCGGTGATGGCGCCGGTGGCGAAGGTGTCGCCCGTGCCATCGAAGGTCACGGTGTTGCCGCCGGTGGTGAGGTCACCGTTGAGGGTGAGGTCGCCGCTGTTGGTGTTGCGGATGTAGATGTCGTTGTCGGCGACGAGGTCGGAATTGATGGTGTGGTTACCAGAGCCGTGGGTCTGGGTGGCCGCGATGCCGGAGAAGCCCGCCACGCCACCGTTGTCGAACGTGAGCGTGTTATTGTTGAGCGTGTAGTCGAACGGGGCGTCGAAGGTGATCGAGCGGACATTGCGGTCGGCGTAGGTATCGATCGTCTGCGCGGTGGAGACGTGGGTGTTGTCGAAGAGAATGTCTTCGCCATTGCCCGGGGTGACGGTCGGATCCCAGTTGTTGTTCGAGTCCCAGTTGGAGGTGCCGAGATTGTTGGACCAGAGGCTCGCGCCGATGGTGGAGGCGTCGATGTTACGAATCTCGTGGTAGTTGGTGGAGCCACCGGTGCCGGCAGTGAAGCCGAGCTTCAAGGTCTCGGGGCGCTCGTAGGCCGAGAGGTCCATCTGGAGAATCGTCTGCGGGGAGGTGCCGCCCTGCTGGAGCGTGACCGTGAGCTGGTTGGTCGCGTTGAGGAGAACTTGCACTTGGTTGTAGACCACGGGACGCGAGCCGACCCCGGGCGTATCGATCGAAGTCGAAAGGGTGCCGCTGCCGCCGAGGTAGGCGTAACCGGAAGCTTCCGAACCGCGCACCGCGATGGAATCGGGCGTGAATCCGATACCGCCGATACGGCCTTCGGTCGGGTTGGAGTAGTTACCAAACTCGTCGATGGCGACGCCGATGTAGCCGCCCGCCAGACCATCCACGCCGGTCTTCTGCGCGTAACCCATCGAGCCGCCGTCCGCGCCGACCACAAAGGACTGCGCCCCGTCAAAAAGGAAGAAAGTGATGCCGTCAGCGCCGCTGCCACCCCACGTCGCGTATTGAAAAGATGCATACACCGTGGCACCGGCGGCGTTGAAGGCAGAATCGTAATAGGCGCTGGTCGCCTGGTTGTTGCCATTCGAGGTGAGTCGCAGCCAACCATCACCCGCGGTATCAATGCCCTGCGAGGCCGTGAGCACCGGCGTGTAATTGGTGCCCGAAAAGACCCAGCCGGAAGCCGAGGTGCCCGTGAAACTCTCCGTCAAAACCTGGCCATGCAGACCCGCCGCAGCCGCCAAAACGGACACGATGGTAAGAAGAAGCTGGGACCAGGGGCGACGCACCCCTGAAAAATAGGGACTTTTCCCTACAACCTACAAGACGCTTTTTGGGTGTAAATATACCTACCCGACTGCGGCCCAACCCGACCCGAATCTGCGGCGGATTCGGCCCACGCCCTACCCCCCCAGATAACTCATTTCCGCCTTCGGTCGCGCCTCGCCACTGGCCAACACCTCGGCCCGTTCGTCGGAATAACGATCCCGCCGGCCCGCCCAGATGCGGCCCACGTAGTGATCGAGGGCGGCATCGTCCGCCCCGCTGCGCAGGCAGCCCAAAACATCCCAACCGAGGGCAGTGAAGAGACAGGTGTAGAGCTTGCCATCAGCCGAGAGGCGGGCCCGGTGACAGTCGGCGCAAAACGGCTCGGTGATCGAAGCGATGAGCCCGATCTCCCCTGCCCCGTCGCGATAACGATACCGGCGAGCCACCTCGCCGCGGTAGGTCGGCCCCACCGGATCGAGCGGCCAGCGAGCGGCGACTCTTTTAACAATATCTTGGGCGGGAACCACTTGGGAGCCTTCCCAGTGATTGGTGTTACCCACATCCATGAACTCAATGAAGCGCAGCGGCAGGCCACGCTCGCGGAAATAGGCCGCCATGGTTTCGATTTCGCCGTCGTTCACCCCGCGCTGCACGACGGTGTTGATTTTGACGTGCAGCCCCGCCGCCACGGCGGCGTCGATCGCGCTGAGCACGCGCCGAGAGTCCAGGCCCTGGCCGTTCATGCGCCCCGCCCGCTCGGGATCGAGCGAATCGACGGAGACGTTAACGCGGTCCAAACCGGCCTCCCGCAAGGCGTCGAGCCGCCGCTCCAGCAGCCAACCATTGGTGGTGAGCGCGACATCCGGCACGCCTAATTCGCCTTTGAGCCGCGCGATGAGCGTCGGCAGGTCGGCCCGCAGCAGCGGTTCACCACCGGTCAGACGGATTTTCTCCACCCCCAGCCGCACAAACGCGCCCGCGATCCGCACGATCTCATCGGTCGCCATCAACTGCGGGTCACGCAGAAAGGGATAACCCGGCCCAAACACCTCCTTCGGCATGCAATACGGACAACGAAAGTTGCAGCGATCCGTCACCGAGATGCGCAGGTCGCGCACCGGGCGACCGTGGATATCGTGGATCGGAGGGGCATCGGGCATGAGTCCGCACACCAAGACGCCAAAGCCGCCCAAGACAACCCCGCGCTTGTATTCCCGGCCACTCCCGAGGGTTGCACCCGTGCCGTCGCTGACCTTATTATCGCCCGCCCCATGCTCGTCACTCCCGCCGCCGCGACCGAACTCATCACCACCCACCTCGCCGCCCTCCCAAGTGAGGATTGCCCGTTGGCGGCGGCCCACGGACGCGTCCTCCGGCAAACCATCACCGCCGATCGCCCGCTCCCGCCGTTTGACCGGATCACGATGGACGGCTTTGCAGTGCGCAGTGCCGACCTGACCGACTCCAGCGTCGAGCGCCGCCTGCGCTGCACCGGATTCCAGGCCGCCGGCATGATGGCCCAAACCCTCGCGGCCAGCGGTCTGTGCATCGAAGTCGCAACCGGCGCCGTGTTGCCGAACGGGACCGACGCCGTGATCCCCTACGAGGAAACCGAGCGAGACGGAGAGACGATCATCATCCCGGCAGGCGCCGTCTGCGAATCCGGGCAGAGCCTCCACCGCACCGGGTCCGACGTGGCGACCGGCACCACGTTGGTGGCACCCGGCACCCGCCTCTCCGGACGCGAGATCGCGGTCGCCGCCACCGTCGGCGCCGCCCAACTTCGCGTCGCCGTCCGCCCCAGCGTCGCCATCCTCGCGACCGGCGACGAGTTGGTCGAAGTCGACGCGCCTCACGTAGGGCCTCACCAAATACGCCGCTCCAACGACTACGCTTTGCGCGCCGCCCTCCTACAGAGCGGCCTGACCGGACGCATCGAACGGTTTCACCTCCGCGACCATCGACCGGAGATCGACGCCACGCTGCGACGCGTGTTAGCCGAGTTCGACCTCGTGCTGCTCACTGGCGGCGTCTCCAAGGGCAAACTCGACCACATCCCCAAAGCCCTCGCCGAACTCGGCGTCACCAACCACCTGCACGGCGTCGCGCAACGCCCCGGCAAACCGCTATGGTTTGGCACCAGCTCACGCCGCACGCCGGTGTTCGCGCTGCCCGGCAACCCCGTTTCCACCTACACCTGTCTGCATCGCTACGTCCTGCCCGCGCTGCGGCACCAACTCGGTGCCACGCCGCCGCCGCCCGAAACCGTGCGCCTCGCCGAACCGTTTCGCTTCGCCAAACCGCTGGCGTTTATGCTGCCGGTGCAGGTGCGCGACGACGGGGCCGGCGGTCGTGCCGCCCATCCCGCGCCGTTCAACACCTCGGGCGACCTCGGCGGGTTGCTCGGCACCGACGGCTTCGTGGAACTCCCGGCCGAGGCCACCGACTTTGCCGCCGGCGACACGTTCACGTTCTGGCGCTGGACCTGATTCAGTCTGCCGCTAGACTGCTGCACATGCTTTCGCACTTGGACGAAAAAAACCGCCCCCGCATGGTCGATGTGGGCGACAAAACCCCCACCCTGCGCACCGCGCATGCGCTCACCGTGGTGCGCCTCCCCGCGGCTCTCGCCACCCTCATTCACGACAAGGAAATCAGCGGCAAAAAGGGCCCCGTTTTCCAGACCGCCAGCCTCGCCGGCGTGATGGGCGCCAAACGCACCAGCGACCTCATTCCGCTCTGCCATCCACTGCCGCTGGACAACTGCGCGATCGAGCTTCACCCGCGCCCGACCGCCAGTGACGGTTCCGTCGAAGTCGAGATCCATTGCCGCGTGTCGGTCACCGCCAAAACCGGCGTCGAGATGGAAGCACTCACCGGCGCCACCGTGGCCGCCCTCACCCTTTACGACATGGGCAAGGCCGTGACCCATGGCATCGTCATCTGCGAAACCCGTCTCATTGAAAAGACCGGCGGCAAAGCCGACTACCACGCGCCCGGCACCAACCCGAGCGAGCCGGTCCCCGAATACGAGGAATGAAAACCATCCACGTGCGTTATTTCGCCATCCTGCGGGAGCAGCGCGGCGTATCCAACGAGACCCTACAGACGGCCGCGGCCGACGCCGCCACGCTCTACGAGGAGCTGGCCACGACGCACAGCTTCACCCTGCCCGTCGACCGCCTGCGCGCCGCCATCAATGGCGACTTCGCCCCCTGGCCCGCCCCGCTTAACGACGGCGACGAAGTGGTCTTCATTCCGCCCGTAGCAGGCGGCTGAAGCGGACGCCGGCAGCAGTGCTTCTGCCACTCATTCGGCGGCCGGATTCCCGCGACGCGCGTCGCCGCAGGGCTTGCCTGCTGCGTAGCGGGCATCACAGAGTGCGCGTCTTCCCATGCCCCCACTTGGCCCGTTAATCATCCGACTGGCCCTCAGGATGATTCCGCGAGCGACGCGATGCGTCGTGCGGAATCACCAACGCCCGCCCATCCACGCGGGCGGAAGCATCGTGCGAACCCCACCCTCTGTTTTCTCTCCTATGCATACGCTGCAACGTGTTCTTCGCGCCGGCCTGGGCTTGGGCTTGGCCTGCCTGACAACCCTCTCCGCCCAGGACGCCCCCAGCGGGGTGAGCCTCACGCCGGATACCCCGCTACTCGAAGTGATCGAGGGGAATCGAGTCGAACTGGTGGCCCACGCCACCGGCACACCGCCGCTCACCTACACGTGGTTTCAAAAACACTACACCGAGCCGGTCGCAGAGGGGGACACGTTCGTGCTGGACCCCGTTCGTTCCTACGAGGAGGGCACCTACTACGTGCAGGTTTCAAACGCGTTTGGTGTAGCGGAGAGTGAACCCGTCGCCCTTCGCGTAGCCAAACGGACGGCCCCGACGATCCGCAACTGGACCAACGACTTCGAACTCGCGCCCGGCGAGCCCTTTGCACTGACGGTCAATTGGGAAGGTTCGACACCCGTGACCATTGAATGGTGGAAAGACGGCGAACTGCTGCAGAACGACGGTCGCGCCCGCCTTGAAGTCGCCGCAGCGACACCGAGCGACGGCGGCATCTACGAAGTGCGGGTGGCCAATCGTCTCGGCACTCGCACCCAATCCATACGGGTATCGCCCATTCCCCTCACCTCGCTGCAACCACCGGTCTTCACCCACGTAAGCGGCGACCTCGTCGGCGAGCTCGGCCTCGGCGAGCCAGAGGCCTATTTCAACGCCACCGGATCCCTGCCAATGTTGTTCGAGTTGATGCGCGACGGAACCGTGCTGCGTTCCTTCGAGGCAACTTTCATTTACGGCGACGTCATTACCGCCAGTTTCAGCTGGCCCGAGATAACCTTGGCAGACTTCGGCACCTATACGGTGCGGGCTTCGAACGCCGCTGGGTCCACCGTCAGCACCCCGTTTACGCTCTCGCGCCAGCCGTTGCGGGCGCCAGTTCTCCTTACCTACGGTCGCCCTCCCGTCGATAGCACCCGCCCGGAGGGAAGTTACTTTTCCTTCGAGGTTTCCCCCAACGGCTCGCAGCCCATGGCCTACCAGTGGTTCAAGGACGGTGAACCCCTGCCCGGCGCTACGCTTCCCAGCCTGTCCATCTCTTCACTCAGCGAATCCGACGCCGGTGTTTACGTGCTGCGCGTGACCAACGCTGCCGGCACGGCGGAGACCCCGCCGGCCCGCCTCACCGTCGGCCCCTACCCACCCACGCCGCCCGCGATCGGCGGCGGCGTGCTCTACGACATCGCGTTTACCTCCGGCAGCAGCCAAGCCATCTCTGTCTTCCCCACCGGCACCCAACCCATGACCTTCGCCTGGTATCACGACGGCGAAGAGATCCCGGATGCCATTTATTCCAACTACTACCTCACAGGTCAGGCTGCGGATGTCGTGGGCAACTACTCGGTCAAAGTCACCAACGTTGCCGGTGAGATCACCACTCTGGTGGCACGGGTCATCGAAAAACTGCCGGAAGCCCCTCGCATCACCTTCCAACCTGTGGCCGAGCTCTCACTCGAAGAGGGCGACAACTACGGGCTCTCGATCTCTGCCAAATCGGAAAGCGACATCACGTATCAGTGGTTCAAGGACGGCGAAGCCCTGGCGAATGCCAACAACTCCACGCTGGCCCTGCTCAACGTCACCACCGCCACCGCCGGCTCCTACTATGTTGAAGCCGCCAACACCACCGGCACCACCCGCAGCGAAACGTCCACGGTCACGGTGCAGCCGGTCCCGCCCCTGGCCATCGTGCGCCACCCGGCCAGTTTTCACGACGAGGCAGGCACTTATTCCCCCGACCACTATCTAGCGGTCCAGCTCCGGAGCGACAAAGGCGTGTCCTTCCAGTGGTATCGGGATGATGTGGCCGTGGACGGACAGACCCAGTCGAGCTTCCAGGCTACCATCGGTGCCACCCCCGCCGGCACCTACCGCGTGGAAGTGACGCGCAACGGGAACACCCTTTCCAGCGCGGAAGCCATTGTCACCACCGGCCCGCGCGACCCGAGTCTGGTGTTCAGCTACACGTCGGGAAGCGTGATCGCATGGTCACAACTTTCAGGATACGGCACGGCCCAGCACCACGAGCCGCTGCTGACCGTGCGCACCTTTGACGCCCCGTCACAGGTGGTTTGGCGACGGGACGGAGTCGTCGTGCCCGAGCAGACTGATCTCAGCTTCTGGACCGACTTATGGGACGGTAGCGAGGGCACCTACACGGTGACTGTAACCACCGCCGCCGGTGAATTCACCTCGCGCGCCATGACCATCAACCATTTTGACTACAGCTCGCTTCCTCAAATTGGGCGACACCCTCGATCCCGATCCATGAGCTTGGGCAGCTACGACGCCCGCCAGGTCTATCTGAGCGTCGAGGCATTTGGTCCTGCGCCGATGCGAGTGCAATGGCTGAAGGATGGCCAACCGGTGCCGGGGGGCTTCGGCAACAGTCTGGAGTTCGATCACTTCTCAGCCGATGACGCCGGCGAGTATGTTGCCCGCATCACCAACATCTTTGGCTACGTCGACAGCAATCCGGCCCTGCTCGAACCCCTGCCGCTCACGCCCCCCGTCATCACAGAACAGCCCGTAGGCGGTGCCGTCGGCAACCCCACCCGCACGGAACTCGCGCTCGCGGTCGGAGTGGAGAGCGCGCACGAGGTCGCCTACCAGTGGTATCACGACGGTGAGCCCATTCCCGACGCCGACTGGGAACGGCACACCATCGGCGGCGACACCACGAATGCGCTCGGCTCCTACCAAGTGAAAGTCAGTTCGGCTGGCGGAGAAGTCTGGTCCGATACGGTCGAAGTCACCCGCGCCCCGACCATCGACGCTCCGACGGAAATTGTGCCACCTAACAGTCACACCGTGAGTCCCGGCCAGACGGTGAATCTTGAGGTGACCCTATTCAACTCTCCCGGCACCGCCCGCTACCAATGGTTCCACAACGGCGAAGCGATCCCCGACGCCACTACCTACCGTCTCGAACTCGACCCGGTCCAAGCCAGCGATGTCGGCGACTACACCGTCGAAGTCAGCATCGGCGACTTCCACTACACCAGCCCTGCGGCCACCGTCAGCCTCGCCAACGGCGGCAGCCCCCTCCGCGGGCGCCATCGCATCGTCGGCAACGGCGTGTGGACCGGTCAGCCCGCGCGTATCCACACCAGCCTTACACCCCTCGCCGACATCACCGACGCCACCTACGCGCTGCTCCTGCCCGCCGGCTGGTCGCTCGCCGCGCAAAACGCCACCGGCACCACCACCGCGCCCACTGTCGGCGAGACGGATCTGCTGGAATGGAGCTGGGCCGAGTTGCCCACCGGCACCCTCGATTTCGAGTTCACCCTCACCCCGCCGAGCACCACCACCGGCACCGAGGAACTCGCCGCGTTGCTGGAGTCTACCCACGAGTTTCTCGACTTCCAGGCCCTCGCCATGCCCGACCCCATCGTGCTGGCCCCGGTGCCCAGTCGCCACTCGGCGGATACCAACGCGGACGGCCTCATCGACCTCTCCGAACTCCTCCGCGTGATCGAGTTCTACAACACCCGCTACGGCACCACCCGCACCGGCCGCTATCGCGTCGAACCTGACGCTGTCGACGGCTACGCGCCCGACCCCGATCTCGATGTTGGCGCAGAGTCCACCCTACGCCGTTTCCACCTCGCCGACACCGATTGGGACGGCACGCTTTCCCTCTCCGAACTCCTCCGCGTGATCGAACTCTACAACACCCGCAGCGGCACCACCCGCACCGGCGCCTACCACCCTGACGCCACCACCGACGACGGTTTCGCACCGGGATCGACCTTACCATGAAGCTCTCCCCCCCGCCGCTACGACGCTTCCTATGCTTCACCCTCGCGATCATCGTCACGGGGGTGGCTGCGGCCGGTGCACCTCATCCACTGTCAGCACCACCTGAGAGCCAGCATTCGGCGGGGGGCACCACCGACTTCTCGGCAACGAGTCCCGAGGAACAACCTGTCGCGCCGTCGTTCATTAAAATGCCGGCCGACCAATCCGTCGTCTACGGGCGCTTTGCCACCTGCGCCTTCGAAACGCTCGGCTCCCGTCCTCAGGTTTATGCCCTGATCCGCGACAATGAGGTTATCAAAGAGGCAACCTACCCCAGCTACTTCTTTATCGGCCCAGTGAATTTCGAGAACGCTGGAACCTACCAAATCCGGGCCACCAATGACTGGGGCGAAGCCACCAGCGACCCATTTACCATCCAAATCGACCCAGGTCCCCCACCGCTCGCCTTTCGAATGGACAGGAACACCGAGGTCGCCGCGGGAAAAACGTTCCAACTAAAGATGTCGAGCATCACCGGAAATCCACCGTTCTCATTTCAGTGGTTCAAGGACGGTCACCTCATTCCCGGCGCAACCGAATCCTCCTACTCAAAAACCAATGCCACCATCGCCGATGCGGCCAGCTACCACCTGGAGGTGAGCAATCTCGCCGGCACCTTTCGCAGTCTGCCAATTGGAGTATCCGTTTCTTACCTACAACCCCCGAAAATCCACTGGGCCACCGGCGACTCCACCGCCTTCTTCACCGGCTCCGACGAGGATGAGATCACCCTGAAAGTCACGGCGACCGACTCAGGAGACTTCACCTACACTTGGCACCATGACGGCATCCTGCTGCCGGATGCGACCGGTGCTTCACTAAGGCTTGCCCCACTCAAATTGGCGGACGCCGGGGAATACACGGTGACAGTGAACAACGAAGCCGGCAGCTCCCCCGCTCGCACCATCCAGCTGGAGGTGATTGACCGCTCAAATACAGCGCCGGTGATCACCCGCCATCCCACCTCGACTGAGATTCAACAGGGAGAGGGCACTGATCTGACGATCGAGTGGGACGGCTACGGCACGGTGCAATGGTATTTGAACAACAGTCCGCTATCGGGCGCGACCAGCGCCACCCTCCCCCTCCGGGTCGTGCCGCAACTGTTGGAGGGTAGTAAGCTCGCGATACCCGGCCCTTACCACGCCGTCGTGTCTCGCGGCACGGGCACCAGCGTCAGCCACCCTGCCGAACTCGTCATCCACCCGTTTCCTACCGGCATGCCCTACAACCGCGGTTTGCCCAACATCCTGGCGCAGCCCCGTGCCGTGAGTCTACTACCCGGAACAACGGCGGAACTCGAGATCGAGTTGGAATTCTACTCCTCCCATAACAAACGACGTTGGTTCATGGACGGCGTGCTCATCGAAGACGAAAGGCAAACCACCCTCCAGGTCAGCGAAGCCGGTGTTTACCAGCTGGAGTTGAGCGACTACTCAGGCAACACCGTGACCACAGACCCGATCACGGTCACGGTCGACCCGGAGGGTGAGCAACCGGTCTTTCGGGTGGTTCCGGGCGACCGCAAAATTCGATTCAACCGAGACACCTACATCCACTTCAGCCTCAGCGTGCCTGTCGTGGACGCACGCTGGGAACGTAACGGTGAACCCTATAGTGCAACCGGCGTATCGCTCTGGCGTTCTGACCGCTCCGGTCCAGAAGCGGATGGCACCTACCGCTTGATCGTTACAACTGCCGATGGGGAGTTTATCTCGCCGCCCGTTGAAGTGTCCCGACTCACGGATGGCCTGGCCCCATACCTCAGCCTCCATCCCACTCCCCAAACCCTCGACCAAGGGTCATACCTCTACCTCGAAGCCACGGCCGTGGGCGAGTCGCCCATGACCTATCAATGGCAACTCAACGGGGAGGACATTCCCGGTGCCAACTCCCCCACCTACGGAATCGGCAATCTCTCGGCGAACAACGCCGGGGACTACACCGTCATCGTCACCAACGAAAACGGATCCGCCACCAGCACGCCCGCCCCTGTGGCAGTCATACCTGTTGGTGCTCCGACCATCACCAGACACCCCGCCAGTCTCCAGATTTCCTCCTCAATGAGTTCAGTGCCTGCGCTGACGGTCGAGGTGGAAAGCATCCGAGGCCTCCAATATGAATGGTTCCGCAACGGTGAGTCTCTGACTACCTCTTCCGACAAATATTTTTTTCTGAAGGACTGGGGCTTGGACGACATCAGCGGAGCGTATCACGTCGTCGCCACGAACCCGGCTGGCACGGTGACCAGTCACACCGCCACGGTTTCGGTGCTCCCGGCACCCGAGAAAAACCTCCTGCCTGATATCATCGCCCACCCGCTGGATGCCGCCATCGCTTTCGGAGACTCAAAAGTCCTCACCGCTTCAGTCTCTAGCCCGACCCCCATGCAATTTCAGTGGCGCCACAACGGCGTGGATATCCCGGGAGCCACCCAGCTCACCCACACGGTGAACCTGCAGTCCACCGACGACGTTGGCCTGTATTCCCTTATCGTGAGCAACGACCATGGCGTAGCCTCCACTCAAGCCGCACGGGTCACACTCGCCTTGCCGGACCGCCCACTTATCACCGGGTTTGCCCGACCGAGCGCCCCGCTGCCGCTAGGTTCGACCGCTCAGTTCAGCGTCGAAGCCATCGCCGCCACGGACCTTTCCTACCAATGGCGCAAGGATGGCGTGCTCCTGCCCGATGCCGATGCCGCCTCCCTCACCTTGACCGAACTCAGTGCAACCGACGCCGGCGTCTATTCGGTCGAGATCACCTCCGCCGCTGGCCGCGTCGCCAGTCGCAGCTTCCTGCTGCGCGTCGCCCCCGGCGACGGCCAGGCGATTGGCACCCATCGTGTCCTCCGTCGGGGCTGGGATACCCAGCGCCGCGTCACCATTAAAAACCAAGTGCTGCTGGGCAGCGGCATCGACACGCTCACGTGGGAGGCCCTGCTCCCGGAAGGCTGGAGTTTGATCTCCAGTGATTCGACCGCGGACAGCGCCCCGGCAGACGCAACAACTTCCCTCGCCGGATGGACCTGGAACGCCCCGGCTGCCAACTCGCTGACGTTCACCTACGTGCTGCAAGCCCCGCTCGACCAAACCGATTTCTCCGAATTGAGCGCAATGATTTCCTGGACCAGCGACGGGACTCCCACCGAATTCCTCATCCAACCCGACCCGCTGCGCCTGGGCCCACCACCGTCCCGACACAGCGCCGATACCGATGCCAATGGCCGACTCGAACTCAGCGAACTCCTGCGCGTCATTGAACTCTATAACACGCGCCACGGCACCTCCCGCACCGGCCGGTATCGAGAAAACCATGACAGCACCGACGGCTTCGAAACCGATCTGCTCACGCCGGCGATCGACCCTACTGCGTTGGTGCACTACCACCTCGCCGACACCGATGAAGACGGCACCCTGTCCCTCTCCGAACTCCTCCGTGTGATCGAGCTCTACAATACCCGCAGCGGCACCACCCGCACCGGCGCCTACCACCCCGACGCGACCACCGAAGACGGCTTCGCCCCGGGCCCGAACTGATCCAGTTCGCCCCCAACCACGCGCGCCCCCCAAAAAAAATGCGGCGGGTTTGACGCGGTCGGTTGTCATTTAGGACCGACAACGCCGTGACCCCTCCGTGACGGCTCCTCCCGTCGTCTCCCCCTTGCGATATGAAGAAGCCTTCGCCTCACCGCATGCGCGTCGTCACACCTCTGTGGCGTCAACTGACCGTCGGCCTGGGCCTCAGCCTCGCGCTCTCCCTCGCGGCTCAAGCGGCCATCGACACGGTCGTGGTTACCCCCAACCAGATCGTCAACGCCGGCGAGCCTGCGGACATGGAAGCCATCACCACGCCGGAGACCGGCGCTTTCCGCTTCCAATGGTATCACGACGGCGAAGCACTGCCCGGCGCGACGGAGCGTCGGTTCCGCATCGACTCCACCACCACCGCCGACGCCGGTCTCTATCATGTCACAGCCAGCGAGGACGAGGTCTCCTTGGCCAGCGCTCCCGTGGCGCTCGAAGTGCTCACACCGGCTCCACCCGCCGTTTTTCTATCCGGTGACCCCGACCTGGAGCTCAACTACGGTTCTGCCCTCAGCATTTATCCGGTCGTGCAAAGCGCGCTCCCCGTCACCTACGCATGGACCAAGAACGGTGAGCCCTACAGCTCCGATCTCTTTCTGCGAATCGGCCTCCCCTCCTACCCAACGGATGCGGGCGAATACGTCTTCACAGCCACCAATGCGGCGGGGAGCAGCTCCCTCCCGCCCTTTCACGTGACCGCCCCTGCCAATACCGCTCCGCGCATCACCCTGTTATCGGCTCCGGCCTCCCTTTCCCCCGGAGATGACTTCGGCGTTTTCCTCTATCACACGGGCACCCCGCCGATGACGGTCGAGCTCCTGCACAACGATGACGTGATCGCGACGCAGGAAACGTGGGTTCAAGCATCGTTCGACATCCCCAACATCACCGCTGCCAACCTCGGCACTTATCGGGTCCGCCTGACCAATGTGGCCGGCGAAATCACTTCCGACCCATGGGAACTCGCTTTCCGCGAGCCAGACCCACTCTACCTCCGCATCGCCGACGGTGAGCGAACCCTGTTCCCGGGAAAGTCCCTTACCCTGTTGGCCACTTCAAACATCACGGACTCGACTCAAATCCAGTGGTTTCGCAACGGCCTGCCCATCCCCGATGAAACCCATTGGTCTCTCCGCGTCGACACCCCCGGCAACTATCGAGTGGAGGACTACAGCACCGGCAAAACCTTGCGCAGCGACCCCGTGATCGTCGTTCAAACCCTCGATACGCCTCGGCCTATCTTTGTCCGTCAACCCTCCGATCAGGTCCTGATCCCGGGCTCGTCCAATCACTATATCCGCGTCGCCGCACAATGCTCCCTGCCCTACTCCCTGCAATGGTATCACAACGGCATGGCGCTTCCCGACGCCACCTCCTCGACCCTGCAGCTTTCCCCCAATCTGGCCGGCACGGTCCACGTGGTGGCGACCACCAGCGAGGGGACCAGCACCCGCTCTCTCGACGCCAACATTTCCATCATGCCCGACCGTGCGCCGACTATCCTCGCCCATCCCTCCAGCCGGATCGTCGATGAAGGACAACGCTCCTTCGAAGGTGTGGGGCTGACCTTTGACTTCGTCCCCTTCGGGGAGAACTTTTACGTGACCGGTTCTCCCCAACCTACCCTGCAGTGGTATAAAGACGGCCAACTTCTGGCTGAAGCCACCGGCTCCTCTCTGCGTTTCAGCGAGGTGACCCTGGACCACGCTGGGACTTATCACGTGGTCGCGACCAACTCCGTCGGCAGCGTGCAGAGCGAACCCGCCACCCTCACCGTCCAGCCCTACGATGGACCCAAAATCTATCAACAGCCCAACAGCCTGGAGCTCATCGCGGGCAGCTCGGGCCGCCTGCAGATCGTGGCCGATTCCACCTATACCCTCACCTACCAGTGGTTCAAAGACGACGTCGCTTTGGCCGACGGCCAATCCGCGCAACTTGACCTCACGGGGGCCGGGCCGGCCGATGCCGGCACGTATCACGTGCTGGTCAGCAACAAATATGGGTCAACCCGCAGCGCCGATACCACCGTCCACTTTCACCGTCTCGCCGACCACCCGGTCCTTCGTTCCGTCTCGGGCGACGTCGTCGCTGCCTACGGCTACGAAACCGAACTGGAAGCAGCTCCCTACGCCCCGTCGCTGGACGTCCAATGGACGCTGAACGGCGCGCCCATCACCCAGCCTCTCCTCCGCACATCCCCCACCTCTCTTCCGCTCACCGTAAGCGAAGATACCGTTGGAACCTACACCGCCACCGTCACCACCCCCGATGGCACCGTCACGACGCGGGAAATCGAAGTGTCGCGCCTCACCTCTCGACCTCACCCTCGCATCCTTCGCCAATCCGGCAGCATGCCCCGGAGCATCGACCAACCGGTCCGGCTGTATGTCCACGTCAGTGGCGAAGAACCTTTTGCCTACCAGTGGTATCACAAGGGCGAGCCCTTGACCGACGAAACCGGCCCCGAACTGGAGTTTCCCCACTTCACCGCGGCAGCGGCCGGCGACTACCACGTCGAGATCACCAACGCCTGGGGATCCATCACCAGCCAAACCATGCGGCTCACCCTCCAAGAAGACACCGCGCCGGTGATCATCAGCCACCCCGCCTCTCAAACCATCACCGACCCCACCGCGCTCCCCCAACTCAGCGTGACTGCGCGGTCGCTCTACGGCGCCAACTTCTTCTATCAATGGCATCGCTCGCCCGAACCCTTTGATGCCTCCACCGACACCACCGGGGCCACGCTGCGACTCCCACCCGACGAGCCCTTTTCGGGAACCTACTACGTGACCGTCACCAACCGCGCCGTCAGCAGGGACAGCCGACCGGCCGTGATCACCACATTGTTTCCGACAGATCCGCCCGTCATCGTCGAACACCCCGCCGCCCAAACCGTTTACGCCGGCACGACCGCGACGTTCAGCGTCACCGCGACCTCCGACGCGGAACTCAACCTCTCCTACCAATGGCTGCTGAACGGCACCCCCGTGGCGAACGCGACCAGCGCCACCCTGGAGCTCGCCGCAGTCCTTCTAAGCGACGATGGCTACGTCACGGCACAGGTGCACGACGGCACCACCCTGGTCTCAAGCAACGCTGCCCGCCTCGAAGTGCTGCCCCCGAGCGCACCGGCCTTCATCCTCCAGCCGGAGGGGCGGTCCATCCCCGCCGGCGAGACCGCGACCCTCTCCGTCGCCGCCTCCGGCGACCCGACCCCCACCTACCAATGGCGACGCGACGGCCGCCTCATCGCCGGCGCCACCGGCCCCACCCTCACCTTGCCCGATTTCAACGCGTCATTGTCTGGCAACTACACCGTCATCGCTTCCAATCCCTTCGGCCACGCCAGCAGTCAAACCGCCCGGCTCGATCTCGCCATCGCCCCCGGCACCCTCGTCGCGCGACACGAAGCCTACCGCGCCCGGCACGACGGCCGCCCCCGGGTGTGGATCCGCAACACCGTCGACTACGAGGGCTCGCCGGACCAACTCACGCTCCAGGCCCTCCTGCCCGCCGGCTGGACCTTCATCAGTATCGAATCTTCCACTACAGCCACCTCCTCGACCGAACCGGGCGACACCGATCTCGCCGAATGGACATGGACCGGCGGTCCCATTTCCGTTCTGCATTTCACCTACCTGCTGGAGAACACCTCCGGCGCGGCCGACGCCGAACTCGTAACCCGCATCGAAGCCTCCTTCGACGGCTCCCTCACCGCCTCGCTGGCCAACCCCGATCCGCTCATCCTGCCCGCACCCCCCACGCGACACGACAGCGATCTGAATGACGACGGACAGATCGAACTCTCCGAACTGCTCCGCGCCATCGAGCTCTACAACACGCGGTCGGGCACCACCCGCACCGGTCGCTATCGCCTCAACGCCGAGACGCCCGACGGCGTCGAAGCAGACCCCACCGCGCTCACTCCACCTACCGGCGAACGCCCCATCCTCGCGCGCTTCCACTCCGCCGACACCAACCGCGACGCGGAACTCTCGCTCTCCGAACTCCTCCGCATCATCGAGTTCTACAACCACCGCAGCGGCACCACCCGCACCGGCGCCTACCATCTCGACTCCACCACCCTCGACGGTTTCGCTCCGGGCCCAAACTGATCCGCCCTCGCGCTAAGCCTCTCCCATTGAACTTAAACCCTCGGTCCATAAATCGCCTCGCAATGAGCGTTTTGCCTCCGCGCTTTTCACTCAACCACCTGCGCGCCATCCGCAGCACATGGGTCATCCTGTTCGCCACCACGGCTGCATTCGTCCTCGGTGCGCCCCCCATGATCCTCGTGCACCCGGCATCCACGCAACTGGTGGGTGGAGCCGATATCGGTATCAGCGTCGATGTGCGAAGTGACTTAAGCTTCACCTACCAATGGCGACGCAACGGCGTGCCGGTGAGCGGCGCCACCAACAACTCGCTCTTCTTCTCGGCCACCGACCCAAGCCGCGCGGGGGACTACGATGTCGTCGTAAGCAACGCCGATGGCTCCGTCACCTCGCGCACAGCGCGTGTCAGCATCCCCACCACCACAAACCCACCGGTGATCACCTCGGTCGGTCCGGACCGCCGCGTCGACGTCGGATCCTCCGTAGCAGTGGCCATCGGCGCCACCGGCCATCCGTTCACCAGCGTGCAGTGGTTTAAAAACAACAGCGCGCTCTCCGGCCAGACTCAGACCTACATCTCCTTCGACTCCGCGACCGCAGCAAACTCCGGCACCTACCACGCCGTGGTCACCAATGCCTTTGGCTCCGCCACCAGCGCCTCCATCACCCTCACCGTAGGGGCCGGCTCCGGCGGAGACACTCCGCAATTCACCGCCGGTCCCGCTCACTTGACCACCGTGAAAGCCGGCGAATCCCTGTTCCTCAGCGTGCAGGTGACCAGCAATTCCACGGCGACGTATCAGTGGTTCAAGGACGCCGTCGCCCTCACCGGAGCCACCGGATCTTCGCTGAGCATCGACCAGGCTACCGCCGCGACCGCCGGGGACTACCACGTCGTCGTCACCAATGCCGCCGGCTCAGCCACCTCTTCGACCGCCACCGTGGTGATTCAACCGCCGGAGCCTCCCGTGCTCCGCTATCACCCGTCATCCAAAGTGGTCGCGCGCTACGACAGCACGTTGCCCCTCACCGTGTCCGCGGTCGGCACGGCCCCCCTGCGCTACCAATGGTATCGCGACGGCGTCGCCCTTCCCGGCGCGACCTCTTTCCAACTGTTTCTCGAAACGCTCGATTCTCCCGAGGGCAGTTTCACGGTGGTGGTGACCAACGACGTGGGCTCGGCCGAAAGCGATCCCGCGGTGATCGAAGTCGTCGATGCTTTGAGTGGCCCCACCTTCGTCACGCAACCGCAGGACGTGACCGTCAACCCCGGCGAACCGTTTGCGCTGATCGGCGAGGCCATCGGCAGCGATGTGCGCTATACGTGGTGGAAAAACGGGCAAGAGTGGCGGGGGTTGAGCACCCCGGATTTCACCGTTCAGTCGGCGAGCCCATACCACGCCGGCACCTACGTCCTCGTCGCGACCGATTACACCGGCAGCCGCCCCAGCCGCACCGCGACCGTCACCGTGCTGGCCGGCGAGGCCCCGGTGATCACCCAGCAACCGGAGGGACTCTCCGCGTCGTTTGGCGATACGGTCACCTTTTCGGTCGCGGCCACCGGCGTCCCGGCCCCCACCTATCAGTGGAACCACAATGGCGGCCCCATCGAGGGCGAGACCGGAACCACGCTCACGCTCAACAACGTGCAGGCCGCCGACGACGGCACCTACTGGGTCACCGTCACCAACGGGGTCGGCTCGGTGAACAGCCGGATCGTCGAGCTCGACCTGCCGGTCACATTCCCGGTGTTCACCAAACCCACCATCTCCATGGCCACCACCACCGTCGCTGTGCCGCCGGGTGGAGAGCTCGTCCTCGCGGCCCACGTGACCGGCTGGCCCGACCCGGACCTGTGGTGGACAAAGGACGGCACGATCATTCCGAACCAAAATCAGCCGACCCTGCGCCTGCCCGGATTCGCCGCCCGTGATGCCGGCTTCTACATGCTCTCGGCCCGAAATGGGCGCGGGCTGACCCGCGGTCCCGCCGTCACGGTTTCAGTCGGCTCATCCATCAACGACACCACGTATCGCACTCCCGCCACTGCGGCGAATTTTGGCGCCCTGGACTTCGACACCCTCGGCCGGGCGACGCTGTTGCTGCACGTGCCAGCGACCGGACTGGTCGCCTTCGCGCAGAACCTGACCCTCGCCAACAACGACACCACCGAGATCGATCTCGCCCAGACCTCGACTGAAGCCGTCCCTGGCGCCTACCGGGGCAAACTCCTGATCGGGCTGACGCCCACCGGCGCGACAATCACGCTGCCGGACGAGTCCGTGGTTCTCGAAACCACCCCGGTCGCACCCGACGCCTTCACCCCATCCGCTTTGATCGGACACCACTCGCTGGCGCCGATGCGCAGCCTACTGCCCTCGAGCCATCTTTTCGTTTTCGGAGACGGCAACGTCGAGGCACTCGTCCTGAGCGGCGCCACCCAGACCCGACTGCAGGGAACCATCACCCCAAATGGCTCCTTCCAACTCACCGCCAATGGGCAAACCCTGGCCGGTTCGCTGCATGACAATTCCTTAACCGCCACACTGACCGGCGGCACCTTCGGTGCGCTGTTTGCCACGCCAGCGGCAGCCAACGGCCCCGAGCGCTTGATCAACCTCTCCACGCGCACCCGCCTCGGTGCCAATCAACAGATCATCGTTGGCTTCGTGGTCGGCGGCCAAGGCGGACTCGCTACCATGCTCCGCGCCGTGGGACCGACCCTGAGCAACTACCAGATTGCCGGTTACCTGCCCGACCCTCGCCTGCAGCTCTACGCCAATGGCTACCCGTTTTTGGAAAACAACAACTGGTCGCAGGGCAGCGACGCCAACGGACTCAATCTGACCGCGAGCCAGGTCGGCGCCTTTCCCCTCGATGAAAACAGCACCGACGCCGCGCTCCTCTACCAAGCGTATGCCGGTCCGGTGACCATGCATGTCAGCGACGCCTCCGGCGAGCCGGGCGTCACGCTGATCGAAATCTACGATCGCCAGGCTCCGGTGGGCTACGCCGCCCGGCTCACCAACCTCTCTGCCCGAGGTCAGGTCTCGGGCTCCGGCGAAGGCGCGGTGGTGCTCGGATTTGTGGTCTCGGGCCCGCAACCCAAACGACTGCTCATCCGCGGCATCGGCCCCACTCTGGGCACCTTCAACGTCGCCAACCCGCTGCCCGATCCGGTGCTCAGACTCTTCGAAGGCGAGCAGGTGTTGCTGCAAAACAGTCGTTGGACCGACGCCCCCAACGCCTCCCAGCTACCCGGCGTGAGTGCCCAAGTGGGCGCATTCGCGCTGGCCGAGGACAGCAACGATGCCTGTCTGCTGGTTCACCTCCCGCCCGGGGTTTACACCGCGCAGATTACCTCGGCCCAACAACAGAGCGGAGAGGCCATGGTCGAGGTTTACGAAGCACCGGCCGTCGACAACTAGACCGGCCTCCGTTCAACCTTGGCCTCAGCATGGCTTTTAAAATCAGCGACCAACCCATCGATCCGGCCCCGCTCGCCACGGCCCTCGACCATCCGCGGGCCGGGGCCTGCGCGACCTTCGAGGGTCGCGTGCGCAATCACAACGAGGGCCAGCCCGTTGACTCGCTGGAATACGAGGCCTTCGCCGAACTCGCCGAACGCGAAGGTGAACGCGTGCTCGCCGAAGCCCTCGAAAAATTCGACCTCCTCGCGGCCGAGGCCGTGCACCGCGTCGGCCACCTGCAGATCGGCGACATGGCCGTGTGGGTGGGCGTCGCCGCCGCGCATCGCGGACCCGCCTTCGACGCCTGCCGCTACATCATCGACGAGCTCAAAGCCCGCGTGCCGATTTGGAAAAAGGAACACTACTCCAGCGGCGCCACCACCTGGATCAACTGCGCCACCCGCGGCGATTTTGCGGACGCCTCTCCTCCACTCGCTTGAGTTCAAGTCGGCGGCACACGGCAACCGCAAAAGCCTTTCAGTATTACTAATTTGAATACATCGGACAGTTTCTGGCTGAAATGTTTTCATGGCTGAGCGCGGTCATCTGCCCGGCTTTCAGAGGTAAATTCGCGTCAGGCCAAAAGCCCTGCCTGCCCGCCACCAATTCGTCACCTCAACTCGGCGGCAATCGGGCCGAAAACAGGGCCGACATGCCAGCAAAACCATCCTGTCTTCTGCTCGCCCTCTGCCTCGCCATTGCGAGCTCCGTCTTCGCCGCGGATGCTCCCGAGATCCACTCCGCCGTGGATGTCTTTCCCCAGCCCTTGCGCACCCCTCCGCCGGAGTATCCGCGCAAGCTCCAGATCAAGGGAATCACCGGCATGGTGGTGCTCGAACTGATCGTCGACGACACCGGCAAGGTCGACAGCGCCGCGGTCGTGAAATCGACCGAAGACGACTTCAACGCTCCTTCGCTGGAAGCGGTGAAAAACTGGCGCTTTCGTCCCGCCCAAAAAGACGGTCACGCCGTCTGGGTGCGCTTGAAGCTGCCCTTGAAGTTCACGCCGCAGACCTGAGGTGAAGCTCGGCCGCACGCCGGCGCGGGCAGCGCCAGGATGAGGAGAAGCCTCCAGCGCCAGCAGAAGTTCTCCTCAATTTAGACACGACCTGAAATTAATTCATGTAATCGGCTCAAGTCGCCTCGACTTGCGCCGAAGGCGCTGTCGTCATGCCTAAGCATACGAATCGCCTCCGTCTCCTGAGTCTGATTTTCGCCTTCGTCGGCAGCGCCATGTGCGCCGTCGCGGGCGACCCGGTCGTCCACTCCCAAGTGGATGAAAATCCGCAGCCGCTGCGCACGCCGCCGCCGGTTTTCCCGGCGGAGCTTAAAGCCCAAGGCGTGACCGGAATGGTGCTGGTCGAGGTCGTGATCGACGATCAAGGCAAGGTTTCGACCGCCGAGGTGGTGAAATCCACCGTCGACGGCTTCAATGCCGCTTCGGTGAAGGCCGTGAGCCAGTGGGTCTTCAAGCCGGCCAAGAAGGACGGTGCGGCCGTCTGGGTGCGCCTGCGCCTGCCGCTGAAGTTCTCCTGAAACGCGCGATCGCGAGGCCACCGAGCCCGGCGTTCAAGCCAGCGGGCCAGGCACCGGTGAAGTCACGCCGAGTCGGATCGACTCGAGGTTTTCGCGCACGATTTCGCCCATGCAGGCGCAGCGCAGATACGCCTCGCGCTTGAAGTAATCCGCGAGGCCTTCGCGCAGTTGCTTCACGTGTTCGTCGGGCGCGATGCGGTCTGCCATCATCGCTCCGAGCAGCTCAGCCAGCTTGGTCTGGGTGATGGCGGCGCGGTGCAGGATCGCGACGTGTTCTTCGCGTTGATATTGCTGCGCCGTCTCCACCCGCAGGTGCTTCATGCAGAACATCGCCAGCTCTCGGTTCTCTTTAAAAAACTGCGGACGGTAGAAGTTCAGGCGCCCCTCGTAACTCTGTTGGTCAAAATCCATCGCACGGATGCGCAGCTGGAAGTTTTCAAAATCAGGGATGATGACGACGACCCAGTTGTAGGCGCGCATGTCGCCGAGCAGGCGCACGAAACAGCGCTCGTTGAACTTCACCAACTCCTTGGCGACGCGCACGGGTTTGAGATCCCGGCCGGTGAGCCAGTTCTGGGTAAAGGCGTCACCCGGCACCCCCGCCACATGCTCCTCCACCAAGGTGCCGCCGTGAGTCAGGTAGTTCATGCGGTTGGGTGAGAGCAGGTGCTCGAGCTCGAGGCCGTAAACGCGCGACGCGTCACCGCGCTTGATGTAAAAGTAGTCGGCGTTGTCGTTGTAGGCATTGACGATGCGAATGCGAAACGGCGCCGAGTTGCCGAACGAACAGTAGTCGATGCGGTCGACGTAGAGGTGTTGCATCACCGACATGTCGCCATCCGTGCGCAGGAGCGCATACATGCGTTTGAGGTCGTCGTGCAGAGGACCCATCTCCAGCCGGCTGTAGATCACGCTATCCCATAGGGTCGGCTCTCCCTTGGCGTCGGGTAACGGGCAGGACTCCTCAAACCCGCGCAACCGCTCGTAACTCACCGGCAAGGGCCGCTCTCGCCGCCAGTGCAGCAGATACTCGCGCAAGCGATCCGCGATCGGGAAACTGGGTTTTTTCAACTGGGGGCGCTCGTCGCTCACAATGCGGCAACTTGGGCCGTGCCCGATACCCGCGCAACGTCGGAGCCGGGCTGCGCAAAAATTGGTCAAACTAACCGCAGTGCCACCATTGCCCTGTCCATGCGGGGGAGTATCCCTTAGGGAAAACCACCATGTTGTTACTGATGGCCATGACCACGTTGGAGAAGCTGCAGGCGGTGCCGCAGCGTTTCTGGATCAACGTGCTCCTGATCATCGCCGGTGGCGTCCTCGCGCTCATTCTGGTGCGTCACGCCGCGCGCATGAATAAATACGTGCTCGGCCTGCTCATATTCCTGTTCGTCAGCACCGTCGGCTTCCAGTGGATCTACGAACGCAACGAACCGCGGGTCCTCACTCCGGTGGTCGATGTGCTGGCCCAGTTCCTCCCCACCAAGGGGTTTTACCAGTCCCGTTAGCTCCCGCCATGGGTGCGTTCATCAATTGGATGAAGCGCTCAACTGCTTGCGTCTTTTCACAATCCCGGTGCGGGTTTTGCGATAGCCACATCGGCGTTATTCATGCACGTTCACCCTTTCCGTATGCCCAAAGAACACTCCGACATTGGACTCATCGGCCTCGCCGTGATGGGTCAAAATCTTGCCCTCAATATCGCCGACCACGGTTTCCAGATTTCGGTCTACAACCGCACCACGGCAAAGACCGATGCGTTTGTTGAAGCCAATCCCGACACCCCGGGCGGTCTCGTCGGCACGGCCACCATGGAGGACTTCGTCAAGTCCCTCGCCAAGCCGCGCAAGGTCATCATCCTCGTGCAGGCCGGTCGTGCGACCGATGCCGTGATCGACGGCCTCATCCCGCTGCTCGACAAGGACGACATCATCATCGACGGCGGCAACGCCCTCTGGACCGACACCATCCGTCGCGAGCAGGAGCTCAAGGCCAAGGGTCTGCGCTTCATCGGCTCCGGCGTTTCCGGGGGCGAAGAGGGTGCGCGCTTCGGCCCGTCCCTCATGCCCGGCGGCGACAAGGCCGCCTTCAAGGAACTCGCCAAGATCTGGAAGGCCATCGCCGCCAAGGTCGACAAGGACACCGGCAAGCCCCTCGAGGGCGCCGAGCCCGGCAAGCCCGTCAAGGGTGGCGTGCCCTGCACCGCCTACATCGGCGAAAACGGTGCCGGTCACTACGTGAAGATGGTCCACAACGGCATCGAGTATGGCGACATGCAGATGATCTGTGAGGCCTACGACCTCATGCAGGGCATCCTCGGCCTCAAGCCGAAGGAAATGGGCGAGATCTTCGGCGAGTGGAACAAGGGCGCGCTCGACTCCTTCCTCATCGAGATCACCGCCGACATCCTCGGCCAAAAGGACCCCGCCTCCCGCAAGGCCTTCGTCGACGTTGTCCTCGACACCGCCGGCCAAAAGGGCACCGGCAAGTGGACCAGCGTGAACGCCCTCAACATGGGCGTCGCCGCCCCGACCATCGCCGAGTCCGTCTTCTCCCGCTGCCTCTCCGCCGTCAAAGACGAGCGCGTCGCCGCCTCCAAGATCCTCAAGGGTCCGAAGAAGAAGAAATACACCGGCGCCAAGAAGGCCCTTATCCAGGCCATCCACGACGCCCTCTACTGCTCCAAGATCTGCTCCTACGCCCAGGGCTTCCAGCTCATGCGCGAGGCGCAAAACGAGTATGGCTGGAAACTCAACTTCGGCCAAATCGCTCAGATCTGGCGGGGCGGTTGCATCATCCGCGCCGGCTTCCTGCAGAAGATCACCGAGGCCTTCGCTCGCGACAAGAAGTTGGCCAACCTGCTCCTCGATCCCTACTTCAACAAGACGATCCAGGCCGCCCAGGAAAACTGGCGCAAGGTGGTCGCCCTCGCTGCCGAACACGGCATCCCGGCCCCGACCTTTGCCTCCTCCCTCGCCTACTACGACGGCTACCGCAGTGCCCGCCTCCCGGCCAACCTGCTTCAGGCTCAGCGCGACTACTTCGGCGCCCACACCTACGAGCGCGTCGACCAGCCCCGCGGTAAGTTCTACCACGTTGATTGGCCGCAGAAGGACCGTCCGCAGCTCGAGGCCTGAGCCCGGGTCTGACTAAGGATTCCCTTTCTCTCATCCTTCTCGCCGCGTTCCCTCCCCGGAACGCGGCTTTTCTTTGGGGCGCGGGCCGGGCCGCAGTGTCCTGTCCAAATGGATACAAAAAACCCCCGTCAGAAGACGACGGGGGTCTGGAACGTGAAAAGGAGACCGGGCCGCTTCAGAAGCTGCGGCCGACGCTCAGGCGGAGGCCGGTCTGCTCTTCGTCACCGCCGGTGTAGAAGTCGACGGAGCCACGCAGGGCCCAGCCTTCACCCAAGTCGGCATCAACGCCGAGGGAGGCATGGAAGAGACTCTCCGAGGCGTTGGGCACGACACCTTGACCGAGGTCAAAGCCGTTGATCGCTTGCACGGACAGCACTGCGGCGTCGGAGGAAAGCTCGGTGAAGTAGCCCAGCGTGAGGTAGGGCTTCCAGTTGCCCTTGGCGGCCATGATGGTCGCGCCGAAGACCGCGTTGCTCTCGCTGGTGGAGAAGTCGCCCACGATGCGGCGATCCGGCGAGGTGCCCTGCTCGGTGAAACCATCGGCATCGGAATCGACCCAAACCAGACCGGCGAAAGGCACGATGACGATCGAATCGCTCACCGCCCAATCGTAGGACGCACGGACGTAGCCAAAGGTGTCGGAGCCGTCGAACTCGGCCATCGATGAGCCGATGTCGCTGTTGCGAATACCATCGTAGCTCGTCTCGGCCATGCCGAGCGCCGCATCGATGGTGACCGCTCCCACCTTACCCACGACCCAGAGGCGACCCGAGACGCCTTCGGTATCGACGGAGCCCGTGGTGGGCACCGGCGCGGGCGAATTGATCTCTTCGTAGTCGCTGCTCGCGTCGGTCATACCGACGGACACACCCGCGTTCCATTCGGTGGTGCCCCAACCGATGTTGAGGGCAAATTGCTGACCGGAGTTGTCGCGCTTCAGCCGGTCGGTGGCGGGATCGACGTCACGTTCGAAATGCTCACCATCGACGGAAACCGTCCAGCCCTGCGCCGGACTGCGCAGCGTGCTCAGATCGGAGTGCCAGTTGGTCAGGCGCATTTCCAAGCCGGCGGCGTAACCGTTGAGGCTGTCGAAATTATCAATTTGGGCGCGAAGGGCGCCACTCATCAGCAGGCCGGTGAGGCCGAGTGCAAGGATCCGCAAAGTGCGTGTGGTCTTCATGAGTGAAAAGGAATGAATCCGGGTTCGGGCGTTCAGTTCGGTGAATAGGAAAGCGGGTAGCCCCGCAGATAGGACCAGCGGAAACAAGCGTTAGCTCGATTCAGGCCAGGATCAATACAGCAGCAACGAACGCCTTCAAAGCGTCACTTTAAGGCGGAAGAAGAGCCGTTGCACCCCATCACTCGCGTGGGTCGCACGCCAGTGCACGCGACCTTCGCTGGTGCCGGTGGATTCAAGGCTCACGCCATCAGTCGACCAGTTCTGCAGGTCGCTCGAGACCTCCACCTCGTAGGTCACATCGGTCACCGACTCGGGATGGTCGAAGGTGAAAACGAACACCCCGGTCTCGGCCGTGATCGCGGTCGGTAGGACGGTGTTGGCGGCCACCGGCAGGCCGAGCGCATATTTCAACAGGTTGTTGATGCCGTCATCAGCATAGACCGCATCGGCGCCACTGACGGCCGGATCGCCCAGCTCGGTCGGGTTAAAGTTCTCGGCGCGCCAGGAGCCGAAGTTGACCGAAACGTTGAAGCTCTGCTCGACCGGCGAGGCCGCCGCGTAGGTCGCATCACCCGCCTGGAGCGCACGCACGGTGATCGTGCCCGCACCGCTCAACTCGAGCGCACCATCGACGACCGCCGCCGGGCCGCTCACCACCTCAAAGGTCACCGGCAAACCAGAGCTCGCGGTTGCGGTGAGCGCCAGCGGATCAGCCGTGAAGGCGATGTCGGCCGGAGCCGGGAAATCGATCGTTTGCGCACCTTTGGTGATCACGAAGGTGGCCGTGGTATTGCCCGAGTATTGGATATCATCGATCTCCGCATACACGGTGTAGGAACCCACCGCAGTGGGCGGAGTAGCCGAACCATCGTAGGTGATCACTACCGTGAGACCCGGAGGCACAGTCGTAGCCGTCACCGTTTTAGGGCTGCCGTCATAGGGCACCTCGAGGTCGCTCAGGATGATCTCCGGAGTGGCCACCGTGACGTCAAAGCTCTGCGTCACCGGCGACGCGGCGTTGTAGTTGACCCCACCGGATTGGCTGGCGGTCACCGTGATCGTGCCCACGTCGTTGGGCGTGAGGGTGTTGCCCGCGAGCGTAGCGGGACCCGAATCGACCGTGAAACTCACTGGGAGACCAGACGAAGTAGTGGCACTCAGCACAAAGCCTCCGTCTGCAAGATCACGATCCGCCGGCGCACTGAAGGTGATCGATTGGTCAGCCTTGGCGATGACCAGGGTGCCGGTCGTCGAGCCAGAATAAGTGTCATCGGAGATCGTGGCGACAACCGCGTAGCTGCCGGCGTCGCTGGGGGCCGTGCTACTGCCATCATAGGTGAGGACAACCGTCAGCCCCGCCGGGTCCGTGGTGGCGGAAGCGGCCTTGGGTGAACCGTCGTAGGTCGCACTCAAATCGGACAGCGATACCGTCGCAGCCTCCAAGACGACGGCAAAGGAACGCTCGACCGGCGCCGCCGGTCCGTAGGTTTCATCACCGGTTTGCACTGCACGCACCGTGACCGTGCCCGTGGAAGTAAGCGTGAGTTGATCGCCAGCGAGGGTAGCCGGGCCCGAGACCAATTCAAAGGCGACCGGCAGGCCGGAGCTGGCCGTGGCAGTGAGCGTCAAGGTGCCCACGGAGAGTGATTGGTCGTCGATCGGGGCGAACGTAATGGACTGGAAACCAGCGAGCTGTCCGGCAGTGATCACCGCACCGGTCGCATCCACCGCAAGCGCCGTTATGTCACCAGCTCCGGGCACAGGTGCCTGCATGAGCACCGCACCGCCGCCCGTCGTATAGCTGATTTGAGCGAGATCGTCACCACCCGCGACCCAGCCCGCCGTAGACGAGTAGGCGACCACGTTGAGGTTTTCCGAAACGAGGCCAGAGTTGGCCGCGAGCGCGAAGGTCGCGCCGCCATCGCTGGAAACGAGGAGTGAACCCGCCTCGCCAACGGCCAACAGATTACCCGCGCCATCGGCAGCCACATCGGTGAGACCCGAGGCTCCGGTCGGCACGGTCACTGACGTCCAAGTCATACCATCGCTCGAGGAAAGAATGCGGGCGCTGAAGATGCCGTCCGTGCCCACCGCCGTCCACAAGCCCGTGCCGGCATCATGGGTAACACCGTGGAGCACACCACTGATGGCCGGAACCGACGCGGTCGACCAGCTGCTGCCGGCATTGTTGGAGTAAAACACCGCGGTGTTGAAATTGGCCGTGCCCACCGCAACCCAACGGGTGCCATCGGACACCACATCGCGCAATTCTCCGGTAAAGGCCGGCGACGAGGCACCGGCCCACGTAGAACCGCCATCAGTGGAACGGACGATAAAACCGGCGTCGCCCACGGCTATGACGGTGTCGCCCGAGGCATTGAGGTTAATCAGGCCCGTGGCAGTCGCCGTGCGGGTGACACTGAAGTTGGCGCCACCATCGGTGGATTGCACCAAGTCACCCGAAGGCGAAGCGATGGCAACCAGGGCGGAATCGGCTTGGGCCAGCGCGGCGAGGTTTTCTTCGACCACTTGGGCATGGAGCAGGGTTCCCGCGCCCAGCGAAAGTCCCACCGCCCCAGTGATCACTTTTGCAAAAGTTAAAGCGCTCATGAGAAGACGACGTAGATGTTAATGGTGGTGGCGGAATCGCGACGATAAACGACGGTGCCGTTGATCGAGGCCGATGCCGCTTCAACCGTGAGGTCAATGATCCTCGCAGCTTGGAAGACAGGCTGGACCGAAGCGAAGATGTTGGTGCCGGAGGTGGTTCTGGTGATCGAGCCGGTCTGGGAGGTGACTTTGATCAGGCCGGAGGAGGAGCTGAGGGTGTGCAGCTTGGCGTCCCCGTAGGCCCACAGGGTGATCGCTCCAGTGCCCGTGGAGATGCGCTCGGTCATTTCGATGAAGCTGCCCGTGCTGGTCAGGTTCACGGCGCCTGCGCCGCCGACCACTTCTTCAACCGTCAGCGTGCCGGCCGCTTCCAGGTCCACCCGACCGGTGGTCTGCACCCGGCCCACGTTCACCGTCGAGCCGGTGGAGCGCAGGCTCAGCGTGCCGCCTTGGGTCGAGGTAAAGCCGCCGCGCAGCACCAGCGCGCCGGCGCTTTGCAGGTTCAAAGAGGCGGTGGTGGTGGTGACCGCCCCTTCGAGGGTCACTTGGCCGGTGGCGCTGGTCAGCGTCACCGCGCCCGAGCCGCCTTGCAGCGTGCCGGTGAGCACCAGGTTGCCTTGGGCGTCCAGGTCGACTGCCCCGGTGGTCACGACGTTGCCCACGCTCAGGCTGCCGCCGGTGCTCGCCAGAGTGATCGCTCCAGTGCTGCTGGAGACGGTGCCCAGGGTGACGTTGCCGGTGGCAGACAGGTTGATCGCTCCACTGGTGGTGGTGAGGGCGCCAGTGGCACGGAAGGTGCCCGCGGCGGTGACGGTGAGCGCTCCGGTGGTGGTGCTGATCGCGCCAGTGGTGGTGTTGCCACCGGTCAGCGAGATGCGGCCGGTCTGGGTGGCCAGCGCTCCGGTGGTGAGCGCGCCGGCGGACTGCAGGGTGAGCGTGCTCGCGCCAGCGGTGGACACGGTGCCCAGGGTCACGCTGCCGCTGGTGGAGGTAACGGCGATGTTGCCGGAGGTGAGGCTGATCGCGCCGCTTTGGAGGTTGCCGCCGCTTTGCAGGCTCACGGCACCCGCGCCGGTGTAGCTGTGCAGGTTAAGCGTGGTGGCGGCAGTGGCGCTGAGGCCGCCGGTGCCCGTCACCGCACCAGCCGCGTTGATCGCTCCGGCTGCGCTGGTAAGGGTGATCGCATTCGCGCCACCGGTGATCGCACCGGTCACGGTGAGGCCGGTTTGACCGAAGAGCGTGATCGCCCCGCTGGTGGCCACGGTGGACAGCTGGGTCGCTCCGCCGGTGCTGCGCGCGGTGACCGCGCCGCTCTGGCTGCTGATCGCGCCACTGGTGAGGTTGCCGGCGGCGGTCACGTTGATCGCTCCGGTGCCGGTCGTGAGGCTGGTGGCCGTAAAGGTGGTGGCGGCGGTGGCCGTGAGCGTGCCGGCGTTGCCGGTGGCCACGGTGGACAGCGTCAGGCTACCGCCCTGCGCGGTGAGGCTCACGTTGCCGCTTTGGCTGGTGATCGCACCGAGGGTGGCCGAGCCGGCCGCGGTGACGCTGATCGCGCCAGTGGTGCTGGTGAGCGTGCCGGTGGTGGCGTTACCTCCGCTGGTCAGGGTGAAGGCACCCGAGGTGGTGTTCACCGCGCCGTTCACGGTGGTGGCGCCGCCGGAGCTCAGTTGGATCCGGCCGGTGGCGCTGGTGAGCGCTCCGGTCGACAGCGTGGTGGCGGCGTTGAAGGTAAGCGTGCCGGCGCTGCCGGTGCTCACGCTGCCGGTCTGGATGCGGCCGGAGGTGGAGCTCACCCCGATGTTGCCCGAGGTGGAGCTGATCGTGGTGGTGGTGACGTTGCCGCCGCCTTGGACCGTGATGCGGCCCGAGCCGCTGGAGACGGTGCCATTGGCCGTGACCGTGCCACCGGCGTTAAGATCGAGGGTGCCCGTGGCGGTGCTGACCTGACCGGTGCTCAGGCTGCCGCCAGCGGTGACGGTGACGGCGCCGGTGCCCGCGGTGGACACGCGGCCCACGTTGGCATTGGTGCCCGCGGTGACCGTGACCGTGCCGGTGCCACCGGTGATCGCACCCGAGGCGTTGAGGTTGTCCGAGGCGGTGACGTTGACCGCGCCCGAGCCACCGTGGGAGATCGTGCCCGAGACGGTGAGGTCATCGCCGGCGGCGATCTGCAGGGTGCCCGAGCCGGAGCCCACCGTGAGGCCGGTGGTGGTGGTCGAGCCCGTGGTCGAGAGGTTCAGGTTGCCGGTGGAGGTGGAGGCCCCCACGGCGGCGGCGGTAAAGTCGATGTCTCCGGAACCGGCGCTGCCGATGCCGCTGGAAGCGTTGAGGGTGAGCGTGCCGTTGGGCGTCACGAACAAGGCACCTTCATCACCGGTGCCATCGACGATGGAGCCGGCGTTGACCGTGATGCTGCCCGAGTTGCTGGTCACGCTGGTGCCGATCGTGAGGCTGCCGCCGCTTTGCAGGATGAGCGTGCCCGAGCCGGTCGCGGTGATGCCACCGCCGGTCGAGGTGAGGCTGCCACCGGCCACGTTGAGCACCGAGCTGCCACCCGAGGTGGTCGCCAGGGTCACGCCGCCGCGGCCTGCGGACAGGGCGTTTTGCTCCAGTATATAGGTCGCACCGCTCACACGCACATCGGCCGTGCCGCTGGTGCGCGTGATGATCGGGTTGCCCGAGCTGCCCGCGCTGCCACCGACCGTCAGGCGCAGCTGGTTCGATTGGAGTTCACCACCGGCGCGGCTCAGGTTGCCCGCCACGCGGATATCCAGGAGGCCCGGGGTGCTCGCCTGCGCGAGGGTCGCGTTGCCGCCGCTCACGATTGAGAGGTCACCGGCGGCGGTGAGGCTGGAGCTAGCGTCGAGGCTGAGGCTCGAGGCGGCGGCCAGTTTGATGTCACCGGCGGTGGAGGTGAGCGAGGAGGCGGTGGCGGTGACCGTGCCGCCCTGGATCGTGATCGTGCCGGCGGCACTGACCGGGGCGTTGTTGAGTGCGATCGTGCCCGCGCCGCGCAGGGTCAGGTTGCCCTGGGCCACGGTGAGGGCGCCGCCCACGGTGAGGTTGCCGGTGGCTTGGGTGAAGAAGAGCGAGCCCGAGGGCGTGAGGCTGGTGGCCGAGAGGGTCGTGGTGGCGTGGGACTTGAGGTAAATCGAGCCGGCGCCGTTGTTGGTGAGCGAGAGGCTGCTGGCGGACACGTCGAGGTCGCCCAGGCCGGTTTGGCCGAGGCCGCCGGTCGCGGTCAGGTCGAGCGCACCGGTGGTGATGAGCAGCGGGGTTTCAGTGGCGGTGGTGTCGAGCACGCGGGCCGCAGCGTTGAGGGTGAGGTCACCGGAGGTGGAGCTCACGAGCGCGCCCAAGGCGATGTCGCCGGTGGTGGTCGTGAGGGCGATCGTGCCCGCGCCGTGGGCGGTGACCTCGGCGCTGATGGTGAGGGTGCCGGCGGTGGTGAGCGCGATCACGCCGTCGGCGGCGGTGGTGGTGACACCGGCGAGGGCGGCCAGGTCGGCGGCGGTGGTGGTCCCGTCGGTGCCCACCTGCGCGGTGCTGACCGCCACGCTGCCCACGGTGAGCGCAGTGGTATTGGAGAGGTGGATACCGCCGCCGGTTGCGGTCGCGGCGAGAGTCGCGAGGGTGGTTTCGAGGGCGTCGGTGGCCGAGCCGATGCCGTCGGTCGCC
Organism: Actomonas aquatica; assembly: GCF_019679435.2. NCBI lineage: Bacteria > Pseudomonadati > Verrucomicrobiota > Opitutia > Opitutales > Opitutaceae > Actomonas > Actomonas aquatica. Next base: position 4,033,155 of record NZ_CP139781.1, on the reverse strand, counting down.
ACAGCACGCAGGCCGCTGGCGACCACATCGGCGCCACCGGTGTCGCCGCCATCGAAGATGTTGCCCGCGGTGAGGGCCACGTTGCCGCTGCTGGTGATGCCCGCGAGGGTGAGGTCGCCGGTGGTCTCGATGGCCACATCGCCGGTCGTGGTGATGCGGGTGCCGTCGGTCTGGGTGAAGGTGGTGGCGGTGACGGTCACGGTGCCCGCGGTGCTGAGGTTGGCGTTGAGGGCCAGGGTGTCGGTCGCGGTGAGCGTGAGGTGGCCGGTCGTGCTGCTGATGACAGCATCGGCGGTGAGCGTGCCGGTGACCGCAAGCAGGACGTTGCCGGCCGCGGCGGTGGTAACCGGGGCGCTGAGGGTCAGGTCGCCGCCGGTGGTGAGCACGATCGCACCGGAGCCAGCCGTGGTGCTTAGACCCGTGAGGTCGGTGGTGGTGGTCGTGGTGGTCGTGGCGTCGGTGCCGACGGTTTGCGTGGTGGTAGCAACCGTGCCGATGGTGAGGCCGTCGGTTTCCAGGAGGAAGAGGCCGCCGGAGGTCGCGGTCGCGGCCAGGGTCGTGACGGCGGTTTCCAGAGTGTCGGTGCTGGTGCCCGCGCCGAGGCCGGCGGTCAGGCGCAGGCCGGCGGCGATCACGTCTTCGTCACCGAAGGCGTCACCGGCGTCCAGGACCGAGCCGGTCGTGGCGGTGAGCGAGGCGTTCGCGTCGGTGGTGAGGCCGCCGAGGGTGAGGTCCGTGGCGGCGGTGAGCGCGATGTCGCCGGTGGCGGTAATAAAGCGGCTGTCGTCGGCTTGGGTAATCGCGCCGGTGGTGGCGATCGCGGTGAGCGTGCCGGTGCCACCGGTCGTGACCGTGGTCGCAGCGGCCAGGGTGATCGAGTCGGTCGCGGTCAGGGTCAGGTGACCGCTGGTGGAAGCGAGGTTGGCGGCGATTGCAATCGAGCCGGTGGTGGCGAGCAGGAGGTTGCCCGCGCCGTGGGTGGTGACCGCGGTGGTGACAGTGAGCGCGCCGCCGGTGGCGAGGACCACGTTGCCGTCGCCGGCCGTGGTGGACAGACCCGACTGGGCGGTCGCGGTCACGGCGGTGATGCCCGCGGCGCTGTCCACCGCTTGAGTGGTGACCGTGACGGTGCCGATCGTGAGCGTATCGGTTTCAGAGAGGTAGAGGCCGCCGCTGGTCGCGGTCGCCGTGAGGGTCGTGGCGTTGATTTCCAGGTGGGTGGTCGCGCCACCGATGCCGGTGCCGGCCCACAGGCGCAGGCCGGAGGCAAGGATGTCTTCGCCGCCGAAGGCGTCGCCGGCATCGAGGATGGAACCGGTGGTCGCGGTCACGGCCACGTTGCCCGTGGTGGTGAGGCCGCCGAGCGTGATGTCGGTCGCCGCGCTCAGTTGGATCGCACCCGCGGTCGAGGCGATGCGGCTGTCGTCGGCTTGGGTGATCGCGCCGGTTTGCGCGGTGAGCGTGATCGTGCCCGCGGTGCGCAGGTCGGCGGTGGCGGTGAAGGTGATCGAGTCCGCACTCGTCAGCGTGACGTGGCCGGTGCCCGAGAGCAGGTCGGCGTTGGCCGTGATGGAACCGGCGCTCGTTTGCAGCAGCACGTTGCCCGTGCCGTGCGCGGAGAGCGCGGTGTTGTCGGCGGCCGCCGTGCCGTCGTTCAGCGTCAGGTCGCCGCCCGTGGAGAGCACGATCGCGCCGTTGCCGGCCGTGGTGATCACGTCGGACTGGGCCACGTCGTTGACGGTGGCGGTGGTCGCGTCGGTGCCGACTTGCTCGATCGAGACGGCGACGTCGTCGATTACGAGGCTGTCGGTTTCGGTAAGGTAGATGCCGCCGGAGGTGGCGCGCGCGGTGAGCGTGTCGACGGCGGTTTCGAGGTGCGTCGTCGCGCCACCGATGCCGAGGCCGGCCACCAGGCGCAGGCCCGCGGCGATCACGTCTTCGCCACCGCTCACGTCGCCAGCGTCAGTGATCGAGCCGGTCGTGGCGGTGAGCGACGCGTTCGCGTCCGTGGTGATGCCACCCAGGGTAATGTTCACGTTGGCAGCCAAGCGGATGTCGCCGGCCGCGCTGATGATGCGGCTGTTGTCGGCTTGCGTGATGCTACCGGCGGTCGCTTCCAAGTTGATCGTGCCCGTGCCGCCCGTGCGCAGGTCGGCCGAGTCGGTGAGCGAGATGCTGTCGGACGCCACCAGGGTGATGTGGCCCGTCGCGCTGTTCACATCGACGTTCGAGGTGATCGTGCCGGTGGTGGACAGCAGGACGTTACCCGCGCCGTCAGCCTGGACACCGATGTCATCGGTGAGCGCGGTGCCGTCGTTGATGAGCAGGTCGCCGCCGGTGATGAGGACGATGGAGCCATCGCCGGCCGTCGTCATCACGTCGGATTGGGTGGCGTCGGTGACGGTGGCGGTCGTCGCATCGGTGTCGACCTGTTCGATCGTGACCGCGACGTCGTCGATGGTGAGGGCGTCGGTTTCAGTAAGGTAGATGCCACCGGAGGTGGCGCGTGCGGTGAGGGTGTCGACGGCGGTTTCAAGGTGCGTATTCGCGCCACCGATACCGAGGCCGGCCACCAGGCGCAGACCCGCCGCGTTCACGTCTTCACCGCCGCTCACGTCGCCGGCGTCCACAACCTGGCCGGTTGAGGCAGTGACGGACGCGTTCGCGTCCGTGGTGATACCACCCAGGGTGATGTTCACGTTGGCGAGGAGACGGATGTCGCCGCTGACCGAGATGATCCGGCTGTTGTCGTCCTGCGTGATGCTACCGGTGGTCGCTTCGAGGTTGATCGTGCCCGTGCCGCCCGTGCGGATGTCGGCGCTATCGGTGAGAGAGATGCTGTCGGACGCGACCAGCGTGATGTGACCCGTGCCGCTAGTGATATCGACGTTGCTGGTAATGGTGCCGGTCGTGGACAGCAGGATGTCCCCTGCCCCGTCCGCGCTAATTCCCGTGTCGTCGGTCGCCGCCGTGCCGTCGTTGATCATCAGATCGCCGCCGGTCACCAGGATGATGTCGCCGTCGCCAGCCGTCGTCATCACGTCGGACTGGGTGGCGTCATTGACGGTGGCGGTCGTCGCGTCGGTAGCGACCTGCTCGATCGTCACCGCGACGTCGTCGATGGTGAGGGCGTCGGTTTCGGTAAGGTAGATGCCGCCGGAGGTGGCGCGCGCGGTGAGCGTCGTCACCTGCGTTTCAAGGTGGGTCGTGGCACCGCCGATGCCGAGGCCGGCCACCAAGCGCAGGCCCGCTGCAATGACATCTTCGCCACCAGCCGCGTCGCCAGCGTCCGTGATCGAGCCGGTCGTGGCGGTGAGGGACGCATTCACGCCCGTGGTGATACCGCCCAAGGTGATGTCCACGTTGGCGAACAGGCGGATGTCGCCGGTCGCGCTGACGATCCGGCTGTTGTCGTCCTGCGTGATGCTACCGGTGGTCGCTTCGAGGTTGATCGTACCCGTGCCGCCCGTGCGGATGTCGGCGCTATCGGTGAGAGAGATGCTGTCGGACGCGACCAGCGTGATGTGACCCGTGGTGCTGTTCACATCCACGTTGCTCGTGATCGTGCCGGTGGTGGACAGCAGGATGTTACCCGCGCCGTCAGCCTGGACGCCGATGTCGTCGGTCGCGGCCGTGCCGTCGTTAATGAGCAGGTCGCCGCCGGTGACCAAGACGATGTTGCCGTCGCCGGCCGTCGTCATGACGTCGGATTGCGTCGCATCGGTGACCGAGTCGGTCGTCGCGTCCGTGTCGACCTGCTCGATCGTCACCGCGACGTCGTCGAGGGTGAGGCTGTCGGTTTCGGTAAGGTAGATGCCGCCCGAGGTCGCGCGCGCGGTGAGCGTCGTGACCGCCGTTTCGATGTGCGTATTCGCTCCACCGATACCGAGGCCAGCCACCAGGCGCAGACCGGAAGCAATGATGTCTTCGCCGCCGCTCACATCACCCGCATCGGTGATCGAGCCGGTGGTCGCCGTCAGCGAGGCGTCGGTGTTGGTCGTGATGCCGCCGAGGACGATGTCGATGTCGGCGACCAGGCGGACTTCGCCAGTATCGGAGATGATCCGGCTGTTGTCGTCCTGCGTGATGCTACCGGTGGTCGCTTCGAGGTTGATCGTGCCCGTGCCGCCCGTGCGGATGTCGGCGCTATCGGTGAGAGAGATGCTGTCGGACGCGACCAGCGTGATGTGACCCGTGCCGCTAGTGATATCGACGTTGCTGGTAATGGTGCCGGTCGTGGACAGCAGGATGTCCCCTGCCCCGTCCGCGCTGATGCCCGTGTCGTCGGTCGCCGCCGTGCCGTCATTAATGAGCAGATCGCCGCCGGTCACCAGGATGATGTCACCGTCGCCAGCCGTCGTCATCACGTCAGACTGGGTCACGTCGGTGACCGGGTCGATCGTCGCATCGGTGTCGACCTGCTGGATCGTGACCGCGACGTCGTCGATCGTGAGGCTGTCGGTTTCGGTAAGGTAGATGCCGCCGGAGGTGGCGCGCGCGGTGAGCGTCGTCACCAGGGTTTCAATGTGGGTCGTCGGACCCGCGATGCCGATACCGGCCACCATCCGCAGACCCGCCGCGATGATGTCTTCGCCACCGAAGGCGTCGCCGGCGTCGATGATCGATCCGGTGGTCGCGGTGAGCGACGCATTCACGTTGGTGGTGATTCCGCCCAAGGTGATGTCGACATTGGCGAGCAGACGGATGTCGCCGCTGACCGAGATGATCCGGCTGTTGTCGTCCTGCGTGATGCTACCGGTCGTCGCTTCGAGGTTCACCGTTCCGGTGCCGCCCGTGCGGATGTCGGCCGTATCGGTGAGAGAGATGGAGTCGGACGCGACCAGCGTGATGTGGCCCGTGGTGCTGTTGACATCCACGTTCGAGGTGATCGTGCCGGTGGTGGACAGCAGGATGTTACCCGCACCGTCGGCTTGGACGCCGATGTCGTCGGTGAGCGCGGTGCCGTCGTTGATCAGCAGGTCGCCACCGGTGATGAGCACGATGTTGCCGTCGCCGGCCGTCGTCATGACGTCGGATTGGGTGGCGTCCGTGACGGTGTCGGTCGTGGCGTCGGTGTCGACCTGCTCGATCGTCACAGAGACGTCGTCTATGGTGAGGCTGTCGGTTTCGGTAAGGTAGATGCCGCCAGAGGTGGCGCGCGCGGTCAGCGTCGTGACGGCCGTTTCGATGTGGGTCGTCGGGCCGGCGATGCCGATTCCGGCCACCATCCGCAGACCCGCCGCGATGATGTCTTCGTTGCCGAAGGCGTCGCCAGCGTCGGTGATGCTACCGGTCGTGGCGGTGAGCGAAGCATTCACGCCTGTCGTGATGCCGCCCAAGGTGATGTCCACATTGGCGAGCAGGCGGATGTCGCCGGTCGCGCTGATGATCCGGCTGTTGTCGTCCTGCGTGATGCTACCGGTCGTCGCTTCGAGGTTCACCGTTCCGGTGCCGCCCGTGCGGATGTCGGCCGTATCGGTGAGAGAGATGGAGTCGGACGCGACCAGCGTGATGTGGCCCGTGGTGCTGTTGACATCCACGTTCGAGGTGATCGTGCCCGTCGTGGACAGCAGGATGTTACCCGCGCCGTCGGCTTGGACGCCGATGTCGTCGGTCGCGGCCGTGCCGTCGTTGATCATCAGATCACCACCGGTCACCAGGACGATTGAGCCGTCGCCAGCCGTCGTCATCACGTCGGACTGCGTGGCGTCCGTGACGGTGTCGGTCGTCGCGTCCGTGTCGACCTGCTCGATCGTCACAGAGACGTCGTCGATGGTGAGGCTGTCGGTTTCGGTAAGATAGATGCCGCCCGAGGTGGCGCGCGCGGTGAGCGTCGTGACCGCGGTTTCGAGGTGGGTCGTCGGGCCGGCGATGCCGATTCCCGCCACCATCCGCAGACCCGCGGCGTTGATGTCTTCCCCGCCGAAGGCGTCGCCGGCATCGATGATCGAGCCGGTGGTCGCGGTGAGCGACGCATTCACGTTGGTGGTGAGGCCACCGAGCGTGATGTCCACGTTGGCGAGGAGGCGGATGTCGCCATCGGCCGTGGTGAGGCGGCTGTTGTCGGCCTGCGTGATGCTACCGGTGGTCGCTTCAAGGTTAATCGTGCCCGTGCCGGCCGTCGTCACATCCACAGTCGCGTTCAGCGTGATCGAGTCGGAGGCGATCAAGCTGATGTGGCCGGTGCCGCTGCTGATATCGACGTTGCTGGTGATCGTGCCCGTCGTGGACAGCAGGATGTTACCCGTGCCGTGCGCGGCGATGCCGGCGTTGTCGGCCGCAGCCGTGCCGTCGTTGATCAAGAGGTCGCCGCCGGTAACCAGGACGATATTGCCGTCGCCGGCCGTCGTCATGACGTCGGACTGCGTCGCATCCGTGACCGGGTCGACCGTCGCGTCGGTGTCGACTTGCTGGATCGTCACGGCGACGTCGTCGATTACGAGCGCGTCGGTTTCATCAATAAATACGCCGCCCGAGGTTGCACGCGCGCTCAGCGTATCGACCGCAGTCTCCAGGTGTGCGCTTGATTCACCCGCACCAATCGCCGCCCACAGGCGCAGGCCCGCGGCGTTCACGTCTTCGCCACCGCTCACGTCGCCGGCATCCGTGATCGAGCCGTTGGTCGCCGTGAGCGACGCGTTCACGTTGGTCGTGATGCCACCGAGCACGATGTTCACATTCGCGAGCAGGCGGATGTCGCCATTGGCCGTGATCAGGCGGCTGTTGTCGTCCTGCGTGATGCTACCGGTGGTCGCTTCGAGATTGATGGTGCCCGTGCCGCCCGTGCGGATGTCGGCCGTATCGGTGAGAGAGATGGAGTCGGACGCGACCAGGGTGATGTGACCCGTGGTGCTGTTGACATCCACGTTCGAGGTGATCGTGCCCGTCGTGGACAGCAGGATGTTACCCGCGCCGTCAGCTTGGACGCCGATGTCGTCGGTGAGCGCGGTGCCGTCGTTGATCAGCAGATCGCCGCCAGTGACCAAGACGATGTTGCCGTCGCCGGCCGTGGTCATGACGTCGGACTGGGTCGCATCCGTGACCGGGTCGATCGTCGCATCGGTGTCGACCTGCTGGATCGTCACCGCGACGTCATCGATCGTGAGGCTGTCGGTTTCGGTAAGGTAGATGCCGCCGCTGGTGGCGCGTGCGCTCAGCGTCGTGATCAACGTTTCGATGTGCGTGGTCGGACCGGCGATGCCGATACCCGCCACCAGGCGCAGGCCCACCGCGATCACATCTTCGCCGCCGAAGGCGTCACCCGCGTCGGTGATCGATCCGGTGGTCGCCGTGAGCGAGGCGTCGGTGTTGGTCGTGATACCGCCAAGGACGATGTTCACGTTGGCCAGGAGGCGGATTTCGCCAGCGTCACTGATGATCCGGCTGTTGTCGTCCTGCGTGATGCTACCGGTGGTCGCTTCGAGATTGATCGTGCCCGTGCCGCCCGTGCGGATGTCGGCCGAGTCGGTAAGCGAGATGGAGTCGGACGCGATCAGCGTGATGTGACCCGTGGTCGAGTTGACGTCGACGTGGCTCGTGATCGTGCCGGTCGTGGACAGCAGGATGTTACCCGCGCCGTGCGCCTGGACGCCCGTGTCGTCGGTCGCCGCCGTGCCGTCGTTGATGAGCAGGTCGCCGCCGGTGATGAGCACGATGTTGCCGTCGCCGCCGGTGGTGAAGACGTCGGACTGCGTGACGTCGGTAACCGGGTCGATCGTCGCATCCGTGTCGACCTGCTGGATCGTCACCGCGACGTCGTCGATCGTGAGGCTGTCGGTTTCGGTAAGGTAGATGCCGCCGCTAGTCGCACGCGCGGTCAGCGTCGTGACGGCCGTTTCGATGTGCGTATTCGCTCCACCGATACCGAGGCCGGCCCACAGGCGCAGGCCCAGGGCGTTCACGTCTTCGCCGCCAAACGCGTCGCCAGCATCAATAATCGAGCCGGTGGTGGCGGTGAGCGACGCGTCGGTGTTGGTCGTGATGCCGCCCAGCGTAATGTTCACGTTCGCGATCAGGCGGACTTCACCGGTGTTGCTGATGATCCGGCTGTTGTCGTCCTGCGTGATGCTACCGGTCGTCGCTTCGAGATTGATCGTGCCCGCTCCGCCGTCGGTGCGGATGTCAGCCGAGTCGGTGAGCGAGATCGAGTCGGAGGCGACGAGCGTAATGTGACCCGTGGTGCTGTTCACATCGACGTTCGAGGTGATCGTGCCGGTCGTGGACAGCAGGATGTTACCCGCACCGTCGGCTTGGACGCCGATGTCGTCGGTCGCGGCCGTGCCGTCGTTGATCAAGAGGTCGCCGCCGGTAACCAGCACGATGTTGCCGTCGCCGGCCGTCGTCATGACGTCGGACTGCGTCGCGTCGGTCACCGGGTCGACCGTCGCATCGGTGTCGACCTGCTGGATCGTCACCGCGACGTCGTCGATCGTGAGGCTGTCGGTTTCGGTAAGGTAAATGCCGCCGGAGGTGGCGCGTGCGGTGAGCGTCGTCACCTGCGTTTCAAGGTGCGTCGTCGGTCCGGCGATGCCGAGGCCGGCCACCAGGCGCAGGCCTGCCGCAATGACGTCTTCGCCGCCAAACGCGTCGCCAGCATCAATGATCGAGCCGGTGGTCGCCGTGAGCGAGGCGTCGGTGTTGGTCGTGATGCCGCCCAGCGTGATGTTCACGTTCGCCAGGAGGCGGATTTCACCAGCGTCACTGATGATCCGGCTGTTGTCGTCCTGCGTGATGCTACCGGTCGTCGCTTCGAGATTGATGGTGCCCGTGCCGCCCGTGCGCACGTCGGCCGTGTCGGTGAGCGAGATGGAGTTGGACGCGATCAGCGTGATGTGACCCGTGGTCGAGTTGACATCCACGTTCGAGGTGATCGTGCCGGTCGTGGACAGCAGGATGTTACCGGCACCGTCAGCCTGGACGCCGATGTCATCGGTAGCGGCCGTGCCGTCGTTGATGAGCAGGTCGCCGCCGGTAACGAGGACGATATTGCCGTCGCCGGCCGTCGTCATGACGTCGGACTGCGTGGCGTCCGTAACCGGGTCGACCGTCGCGTCGGTGTCGACTTGCTGGATCGTCACCGCGACGTCGTCGATTCCGAGGCTGTCGGTTTCGGTAAGGTAGATGCCGCCAGAGGTGGCGCGTGCGGTGAGCGTCGTGACCTGCGTTTCGAGGTGGGTCGTCGCTCCGGCGATGCCGAGGCCGGCCACCATCCGCAGGCCCACCGCGTTGATGTCTTCGCCGCCGCTCACGTCGCCAGCGTCGACAACCTGGCCGGTTGAGGCAGTGACGGACGCGTTCGCGTCCGTGGTGATACCACCGAGGGTAACGTCCACGTTGGCGAGCAAGCGGATGTCGCCGGTGGCCGAGGTGATGCGGCTGTTGTCGGCTTGGGTGATCGAGCCGCTGGTGGCCTCCAAGTTGATCGTGCCCGTGCCGCCGGTCTCGATATCGGCCGTCGCGTTGAGCGTGATCGTGTCGGAGGCGATGACGCTGATGTGGCCGGTGCCCGCGAGCGTGTCGGCGTTGGCCGTAATCGTGCCGGTCGTGGAAAGGAGGATGTTGCCGGTGCCGTTGGCCTCGATCGCGCGGTTGTTCGCCGTGGCCGTGCCGTCTTCCAAGGTGAGGTCGCCGCCGGTGATGAGGACGATCGAGCCGTTGCCTGCAGTCGTGATCAGGTCGGACTGAGTGGCGTCGGTCGTCGGGGTGACGCCGGTGTCGACGCCCACCTTTTGCACCGTGACCGCCACGTCGTCGATAATGAGCGCATCGGTCTCGGTCAGGAACAGGCCGCCCGAGGTCGCGCGCGCCGACAAGGTGCCGGTGGTGGTTTCCAGGTGGTTGGTGGATTCGCCGGCTCCGACGCCGGCCACGATGCGGAGCTTGTTGGAGACGATGTCGACCGTGTTGTCGGTATCGACGTCGGTGATCGAGCCGGTGGTCGCGGTGAGTGAGACCTCGGTGTTGGTCGTGATGACGCCGCCGAGGATAATGTTGGTGGTGGCGAGCAGGCGGACGTCGCCGTCGGCCGTGGTGATGTCGGCCGTGGCGATGGCGCTGATCGCGTTGGCTTCCAAGTCCACCGTGCCGGTCGTGCCGGTGCTGAGGTCCGCTTCGAGGGTGAGGGTCTGGGCGGCGAGGACGGTGAGGTGGCCGCTGGTGGACGTGTGGTCGGCTTGCAGGGTCGCGTTGCCGGCGGCCGCTTGGATGAAGATATTGCCCGAGCCGTGCGCGGTGACTGCGCCGGTGGTGAGCAGGTCGCCGGTCGTGACCAGGATCGAGATCGGGCCGTTGCCGGCTTGGGTCTGCGCACCGAGGAGGGTCAGCGTGGCGGTTTCGTGGATGAAGATGCCGCCGCTGGTCGTGTTGGTGAGGGTGATGCGCCCGACCGTCGTATCGATGTCGGCCGCGTTCGCGCTGCCGATGCCGGTCGCCGCGGTGAGCGTCGCGTCGGTCGTGGTGATCAGCAGCGCGGTTTCGGTGACCGTGTTGTCGATGATACCGCCGGTCTGCGCGGTCAGACTCAGGTTGCCCGAGGTCGATTCGATCGAGGCTTCGAAGGTGATGTTGTTCGCCGCGGTCAGCGTGATGTCGCCGGTCGTCGACTGGATCGCGCGGGTGTCGGCGTCCACCCCGTCGGTCAGCAGGATCGAGCCGGCCAGCGAGGTGATCTCGGTGGCGCCGGTCGTCGCTTCGAGGTCCGAGGTCGACGCGGTATTGGTCGCGGTCGTGGTCGTGTCGGCCGTCGTCACGCGGCTGACCGGCACGGCGGCCACGGTGCCAATGGTGAGGTCGTCTTCCTCGCTGATCCGGATGCCACCGGTCGTCGCGGCGGCGGCCAGGGTCGCGATGTTCGTGTCGATCGCGTCGGCCGTGCCGATGCCGATCGCCGCCCACAGGCGCGTGGCCGTCGCGGTGAGGTCGGTGAGGGTTTCGCCGGCGTCGGCGATCGAGCCGGTCGTCGCCGTCACCGAGATGTTGCCGCTCGCCGCGTTCAGGCCCGACAGCGTCACGTCGATTTGCGCCAGCAAGCGGATGTTTCCGCCGGCGGTGGTCACTGCCACGTTGTCGGAGAGGGTGAGCGAGCCGGCCGTCGCTTCGAGGTCGATCGTGCCGGCGCCGGTCGTGGCGATCGAGGTGCCGGCATTGAGATTGATGCTGCGCGCGGCGATCAGGCTGATCGGGCCGCTGCCCGTGCTGATCGCGGCGCTGGTGATGAGGTCCGACGTCGCTCCGGCCACGCTCAGGCGGATCTTGCCCGCGCCCGTCGCCGTGATCACGCCCGTGATCGTCAGCGTGCCCGCTTCCGTCGTCAGGATGATCGGCTGCCCGCTCGCGTCGTTGATCAGGCCGGCCGGCGTGATCGTCAGCGCGTCGTCTTCTTCGATCACGATTCCACCGCTGGTCGTGTTGCGGCCCGTGAGCGAACCCACCGCCGTGTCGATGTCTGCTGCTCCCGTCGCTCCAATGCCCGTCGCCGCAAGGAGCTCAGCCAAACCGGACGTCGAGAGGTTGGCGTCCTCGGCCAAGGTGTTGTCGGTGATCGCGCCGGCGGTGGCTTCGAGATCCAGGTTGCCCGACGTGGAGGTAACGGCGGACAGATTAATAGAGTCGGCGGCGGTGAAAGTGATGGTGCCCGTGGTGGTCGACGTGGTCGTGCCATCGGCCATGGTGATGTTGGCGACATCGGCAGTATAAACGATGGCACCGATGGAGGTGCTGGCGTCGGCGTTTTGGGCGATATCGTCGGCCGAGAAGGTGAGGTCGCCGGAGGTCGAGGAAACGGCGGCGTTGAAGGTGAAGGTGCCGACGTCGGTATTAAGGGTGACGTAACCGGAGCCGTGGGCGGTCACCACGCTGTCGACAGTGAGGTCACCGGCATCAACATCGACGTCGATGTTGCCGTTGCCATCGAGGGTGCGGAGGCCGGTGCCGTTGATGATAAGGCCGTCGGTCTCGTGGACGAAGATGTTGCCGCTCGTGGTATTGGTCGCCGCGAGGGTGGAGAGGGTCGTGTCGATGTCGGCATCCCCGCCACCGGATCCCATGCCCGTGGCAGCCGTGAGGGTGGCTTGGCCCGTGGTGATGAGGTTGGCGGTCTCGGCGGCGGTATTGTCGGTGATGGCACCAGCCGTGGCAGTCAGGGTGAGGTCACCGCTGGTAGAGTTGATAACGGAAAGGTCGATGTCGGTGGCGGCGCCGACGGTGATGGCCCCCGTGGTGGTCGAGGTGGTGGTGCCATCCTGCATGACCACGTCGGCGGTGTCGGCGGTGACATCGATGGTGCCGGTGGTGGTGGTGACGTCGGCGTTTTGGGCGACGGAGTCGGCGGTGACCGCGATGGCGCCGGAAGTCGAGGAGACGTTGGCGTTGGCGGTGTAGGCGCCGGCGTCGGTGTTGAGGGTGATGGTGCCGGCACCGTGGGCGGTGACGACGGCGTCGTTGGTGAGAGCGCCGGCGTCGACGTCGATGTCGATGTTGCCGTCGCCAGCGAGGGTGCGGACACCGGTGCCATTGATGACGAGACCATCGGACTCCTGAATGACGATGTCGCCGCTGGTATTATTGGTGGCGGCGAGGGTCGCGATGGTGGTGTCGATGTCGGCGGCGCCGGATCCACCGATGCCTGTATCGGCGGTAAGCACGGTGTCGCCGGTGGTGGTGAGATTGGCGGTCTCGGCGGCGGTATTGTCGGTGATCGAACCGGCGGTGGCGGTGATCGTCAGGTTGCCGGTGGCGGATTCGATGTCGCTGAGGTCGACATTGGTCGCGGCGGTGTAGGCGATGGCGCCGTCGACCGTGTCGGTGGTCGCACCGTCGGTCATGGTGATGGCGCCGACGTCGGCATCCACATCGATGGTGCCAGTGTCACCAGTGCTCAGCGCGCCAGACTGCGTGACTGTATCGCCATCGAGGTCGAGGTTACCCGACGTGGAGCTGGCGGTGGTGGAGGCGGCTTGGTTAAGCGCGCCGGTGGAAGCGGTGAGCGTGAGGTTGCCGGAACCGTGGGCGGTGACATCGGCGTTGGCGGCGAGGGTGCCGGCATCGGCGGTGACTTGAATGTTGCCGTTGCCGGCCAGGGTGGCGAGGGCACCGAAGATCGTGAGGGTGCTCGGGTCTTGGAGCACGATGTCGCCGGATACGGCATTGGTGCCCTGGACGCCGGTGACTGCGATATCGAGGTCGGCATCACCGGTGGCACCCACTCCGGTCTGAGCGGTGAAGGTGAGATTGCCGGTGGTGGAAATGTTGGCCGTTGCGTCGTTGGCCGGAGTGAGGTCGGCGATAGCGCCATCGGCGGTCAGGACCACGCTGCCACCGGTATTGGAGATAATCGAATCGATCGTGATGGTGCCGCTGTTCGTGGTCGTGAGGTCGATGCCACCGGTGTGGGTGGTGATCTGGTCGACCTGAACGTCGTCGGACTCGGTCTGGACGAAGGCCCCGCTGCCGGTGATGAGCACACCGTCGATGGTGCGCGGGGTGGCATCGGCGAAGATCTCGCCGGCGAGGGTCGCGGCCCCTACCCGCTCGACGGTGGTGCGGACGGAAGTGGTTCCGCTGCTTTGGGCAGTGAAGAGCTCGGCGACGAGACGGCCGTCGGTCTGAGTGATCGAACCGGAGGCGGCGAGTAGGACGATGGAGCTGTTGTCGCCGGCGGCGCTGAGGAGAGCGGCTTCGGCGGACGGGGCGGCGAGGTTGATGTTGCCGGAGGTGAGACCGGCGACGAGTTCGATGCGGAGATTGGAACCGGTCGTGCCGGTGGTGTAAATGAACCCAGTGGAGGCAACCGTGATGGTGCCCGTGCCGGTGCCCTGGCCTGCGGTGAGGGAGATGCGGTCCAGAGCGTAGATGCCCTTGTTGACAATGATGTCGCCGGCGGCTTCGAGGCGAACCCAGTCGTTGCGATCGGCCGAGGTGTTGTTGACCGCGTAGCCGATGCGCTCGTTGACGGTGATGTCGCCGGTGCGGGCCACGAGGCGGAACTCGGGAACGGTGGCGTTGATGTCGTGGTCGCGGGTGACGATGATGTCGCCACCGAAAATCTGGGTCTTGTTGTAATACTCGCCGGTGGAAATCTGCGACCCCATATAGGCGAGATAAACCGTGCCTGTGCCCGCGGCTGCGTCACCGATGTTGACCTCTGCGAAGCCCGGCAGGATGAGGCCGATCTCACTGGCCTCGAGGTCGAGGCGGTTATTGAAAGTCGGGGTGGTCGTGGACGGCGGGGACTGCCCAACGACAATGGGACGCGATACCGTGTAGGGCTTGATGGTCAGCGTGGACTGCGCGCCGGTGTCGGAAATGGTGCCGAGGAGATTGATCTGATTGGCGGTCAAGATGGCATTGCCATCACCCACCTCGAGGGTGTTGACCCGCAACGACGTCGAAGCGCCAGAACCGGTGGACGTGAGGTCGATGGAGCGGACCGTGGTCGTGGCCGCGAGGATCAGGTTCCCCGCCACGTTGCTCATCGTGACATCACCGGCGGTGAGGGATCCCGTCAGGGTCACCTCAGCGGCATTGACCACACTGAACGGGGAGGAAGATCCGAGATTGATATTGTTGTTAAAGGTGAGCGTGGCGTTGAGACCGATGGTCAGGCCGTCGGGCGTATAAGCGCCGCCGAGGCCACCGACGGCATTGCCGAACGTGATGGCGCCGTTGACGTAGATCGAAGCGAGGCCGCCGAAATCGAACCGGGCATTGTTGGCGAAGTAGATCGAGGCGATCTTCGTATAGTCCACCGCACTTCCGATCGATACCGTGCCCGCCACCGCAGTGTTACCATTAAACGTGATGGACGCACCCTCGGCGATGGTGAGGCTGCCGGTGATCGTCACCGCCCCGTCAAAGGTGATGTCAGTTGCCTTGGTGATAACGACATTTCCGGTGATGGTAACCGCTCCACGGAAGCGGACGGTGGTGGCGTTGTTGACCGTGAGGTTACCGGTGAGGGTCGTGGCTCCGCCGATGTCAATGGAGCCGCCGGCGGTCATTGTCAGGTTTTGCAGGGCCTTGTTCTGCCCGACCCCATTGGCGACCGAGATGGATCCCGTCGCGCTCATGGTAAGGCTATCGGCCAAGCCGGCACCGTTGCCATCAATCTGGCCACCGGGATTGCTGATGATGATGCTACCAGCAGTGGCCGTGATCGAACGATCACCGTCCACCTCCACCGTATCGCTGATGGACTGGCTTGTGCCGGAAATGTTGGTGGAAATCGTGGTGGTCGAACCGTCGCCCAAGATGACGAGGTTCTGGGTCTGGAGCGGCGAAAGGATGAAGATCTCGTCACCGACCAACAGCGTGTTGTCGCTGAGCAAGGTCACGGTTTCGCCTTCGTGTTCCCCCTGCAGAATCACTTCCGAGCCGATCCCGCCAATCATGGTGGTCGTATCGCCGGCTCCCGGACCAAAGAGCGATTCGGCGAGCTGCGTCAGCTCGTCGTCTGCAATCGTCGTGGGCTCATCGGAGGAATCGGCGCCGGAATCATCCGCCACCACGACCTCATCGTCAGTGCTCTCGGTCGGGTCAGCCGCACCGTTTTCATCGATCACGTCGACCGCCGGAGCATCATCACCTTCCACGCTTCCCTCATCCCCCACCACATCCGCGCCGGCCGCCGCTGCGTCGTCCTCGGTGGAGGCTTCCATTACGATGGTCGGCAGATCAGCCAGCGAGAAAAGCGAAACATCCTCCCCTGCCGTGGCCGCCATCACTTCAGCGGAGGTCTCGGACATCGGGCTTTCGACCTGAACGGCACCCACCGGCACGACTGGCTCAAACGGCACGGCCATCGGCGTCGCAGACAACAACACGCGCTGCTCCAACCCTTCGATAAGGAAGGCAGACTTTCGGGGTGAAGTATTATGCGTGCCGCTTATCAAACGTATTCTCCTCGCTTGAGGGGTTTTAGGAAGCTGGCGGCACTCGCCACTGACAACGCAAAAGAAGGTAAATTTTTGGCATCTACGGTCATGGCTAGAGAACGACGTAGATGTTGATGGTGAGGGACGGCGGACGACGGTAGACCGTCGTTCCATTCACGACGACCGTGTCGGACTCCACGGTGAGGTCGATCACCTTGCCGGCCGCCATAATCGTCAGCTGCGGAGCAACCGAAGCGAAGATGTTGGTGCCGGAGGTGGTTCTGGTGATCGAGCCGGTCTGGGAGGTGACTTTGATCAGGCCGGAGGAGGAGCTGAGGGTGTGCAGCTTGGCGTCCCCGTAGGCCCACAGGGTGATCGCTCCAGTGCCCGTGGAGATGCGCTCGGTCATTTCGATGAAGCTGCCCGTGCTGGTCAGGTTCACGGCGCCTGCGCCGCCGACCACTTCTTCAACCGTCAGCGTGCCGGCCGCTTCCAGGTCCACCCGACCGGTGGTCTGCACCCGGCCCACGTTCACCGTCGAGCCGGTGGAGCGCAGGCTCAGCGTGCCGCCTTGGGTCGAGGTAAAGCCGCCGCGCAGCACCAGCGCGCCGGCGCTTTGCAGGTTCAAAGAGGCGGTGGTGGTGGTGACCGCCCCTTCGAGGGTCACTTGGCCGGTGGCGCTGGTCAGCGTCACCGCGCCCGAGCCGCCTTGCAGCGTGCCGGTGAGCACCAGGTTGCCTTGGGCGTCCAGGTCGACTGCCCCGGTGGTCACGACGTTGCCCACGCTCAGGCTGCCGCCGGTGCTCGCCAGAGTGATCGCTCCAGTGCTGCTGGAGACGGTGCCCAGGGTGACGTTGCCGGTGGCAGACAGGTTGATCGCTCCACTGGTGGTGGTGAGGGCGCCAGTGGCACGGAAGGTGCCCGCGGCGGTGACGGTGAGCGCTCCGGTGGTGGTGCTGATCGCGCCAGTGGTGGTGTTGCCACCGGTCAGCGAGATGCGGCCGGTCTGGGTGGCCAGCGCTCCGGTGGTGAGCGCGCCGGCGGACTGCAGGGTGAGCGTGCTCGCGCCAGCGGTGGACACGGTGCCCAGGGTCACGCTGCCGCTGGTGGAGGTAACGGCGATGTTGCCGGAGGTGAGGCTGATCGCGCCGCTTTGGAGGTTGCCGCCGCTTTGCAGGCTCACGGCACCCGCGCCGGTGTAGCTGTGCAGGTTAAGCGTGGTGGCGGCAGTGGCGCTGAGGCCGCCGGTGCCCGTCACCGCACCAGCCGCGTTGATCGCTCCGGCTGCGCTGGTAAGGGTGATCGCATTCGCGCCACCGGTGATCGCACCGGTCACGGTGAGGCCGGTTTGACCGAAGAGCGTGATCGCCCCGCTGGTGGCCACGGTGGACAGCTGGGTCGCTCCGCCGGTGCTGCGCGCGGTGACCGCGCCGCTCTGGCTGCTGATCGCGCCACTGGTGAGGTTGCCGGCGGCGGTCACGTTGATCGCTCCGGTGCCGGTCGTGAGGCTGGTGGCCGTAAAGGTGGTGGCGGCGGTGGCCGTGAGCGTGCCGGCGTTGCCGGTGGCCACGGTGGACAGCGTCAGGCTACCGCCCTGCGCGGTGAGGCTCACGTTGCCGCTTTGGCTGGTGATCGCACCGAGGGTGGCCGAGCCGGCCGCGGTGACGCTGATCGCGCCAGTGGTGCTGGTGAGCGTGCCGGTGGTGGCGTTACCTCCGCTGGTCAGGGTGAAGGCACCCGAGGTGGTGTTCACCGCGCCGTTCACGGTGGTGGCGCCGCCGGAGCTCAGTTGGATCCGGCCGGTGGCGCTGGTGAGCGCTCCGGTCGACAGCGTGGTGGCGGCGTTGAAGGTAAGCGTGCCGGCGCTGCCGGTGCTCACGCTGCCGGTCTGGATGCGGCCGGAGGTGGAGCTCACCCCGATGTTGCCCGAGGTGGAGCTGATCGTGGTGGTGGTGACGTTGCCGCCGCCTTGGACCGTGATGCGGCCCGAGCCGCTGGAGACGGTGCCATTGGCCGTGACCGTGCCACCGGCGTTAAGATCGAGGGTGCCCGTGGCGGTGCTGACCTGACCGGTGCTCAGGCTGCCGCCAGCGGTGACGGTGACGGCGCCGGTGCCCGCGGTGGACACGCGGCCCACGTTGGCATTGGTGCCCGCGGTGACCGTGACCGTGCCGGTGCCACCGGTGATCGCACCCGAGGCGTTGAGGTTGTCCGAGGCGGTGACGTTGACCGCGCCCGAGCCACCGTGGGAGATCGTGCCCGAGACGGTGAGGTCATCGCCGGCGGCGATCTGCAGGGTGCCCGAGCCGGAGCCCACCGTGAGGCCGGTGGTGGTGGTCGAGCCCGTGGTCGAGAGGTTCAGGTTGCCGGTGGAGGTGGAGGCCCCCACGGCGGCGGCGGTAAAGTCGATGTCTCCGGAACCGGCGCTGCCGATGCCGCTGGAAGCGTTGAGGGTGAGCGTGCCGTTGGGCGTCACGAACAAGGCACCTTCATCACCGGTGCCATCGACGATGGAGCCGGCGTTGACCGTGATGCTGCCCGAGTTGCTGGTCACGCTGGTGCCGATCGTGAGGCTGCCGCCGCTTTGCAGGATGAGCGTGCCCGAGCCGGTCGCGGTGATGCCACCGCCGGTCGAGGTGAGGCTGCCACCGGCCACGTTGAGCACCGAGCTGCCACCCGAGGTGGTCGCCAGGGTCACGCCGCCGCGGCCTGCGGACAGGGCGTTTTGCTCCAGTATATAGGTCGCACCGCTCACACGCACATCGGCCGTGCCGCTGGTGCGCGTGATGATCGGGTTGCCCGAGCTGCCCGCGCTGCCACCGACCGTCAGGCGCAGCTGGTTCGATTGGAGTTCACCACCGGCGCGGCTCAGGTTGCCCGCCACGCGGATATCCAGGAGGCCCGGGGTGCTCGCCTGCGCGAGGGTCGCGTTGCCGCCGCTCACGATTGAGAGGTCACCGGCGGCGGTGAGGCTGGAGCTAGCGTCGAGGCTGAGGCTCGAGGCGGCGGCCAGTTTGATGTCACCGGCGGTGGAGGTGAGCGAGGAGGCGGTGGCGGTGACCGTGCCGCCCTGGATCGTGATCGTGCCGGCGGCACTGACCGGGGCGTTGTTGAGTGCGATCGTGCCCGCGCCGCGCAGGGTCAGGTTGCCCTGGGCCACGGTGAGGGCGCCGCCCACGGTGAGGTTGCCGGTGGCTTGGGTGAAGAAGAGCGAGCCCGAGGGCGTGAGGCTGGTGGCCGAGAGGGTCGTGGTGGCGTGGGACTTGAGGTAAATCGAGCCGGCGCCGTTGTTGGTGAGCGAGAGGCTGCTGGCGGACACGTCGAGGTCGCCCAGGCCGGTTTGGCCGAGGCCGCCGGTCGCGGTCAGGTCGAGCGCACCGGTGGTGATGAGCAGCGGGGTTTCAGTGGCGGTGGTGTCGAGCACGCGGGCCGCAGCGTTGAGGGTGAGGTCACCGGAGGTGGAGCTCACGAGCGCGCCCAAGGCGATGTCGCCGGTGGTGGTCGTGAGGGCGATCGTGCCCGCGCCGTGGGCGGTGACCTCGGCGCTGATGGTGAGGGTGCCGGCGGTGGTGAGCGCGATCACGCCGTCGGCGGCGGTGGTGGTGACACCGGCGAGGGCGGCCAGGTCGGCGGCGGTGGTGGTCCCGTCGGTGCCCACCTGCGCGGTGCTGACCGCCACGCTGCCCACGGTGAGCGCAGTGGTATTGGAGAGGTGGATACCGCCGCCGGTTGCGGTCGCGGCGAGAGTCGCGAGGGTGGTTTCGAGGGCGTCGGTGGCCGAGCCGATGCCGTCGGTCGCCACAGCACGCAGGCCGCTGGCGACCACATCGGCGCCACCGGTGTCGCCGCCATCGAAGATGTTGCCCGCGGTGAGGGCCACGTTGCCGCTGCTGGTGATGCCCGCGAGGGTGAGGTCGCCGGTGGTCTCGATGGCCACATCGCCGGTCGTGGTGATGCGGGTGCCGTCGGTCTGGGTGAAGGTGGTGGCGGTGACGGTCACGGTGCCCGCGGTGCTGAGGTTGGCGTTGAGGGCCAGGGTGTCGGTCGCGGTGAGCGTGAGGTGGCCGGTCGTGCTGCTGATGACAGCATCGGCGGTGAGCGTGCCGGTGACCGCAAGCAGGACGTTGCCGGCCGCGGCGGTGGTAACCGGGGCGCTGAGGGTCAGGTCGCCGCCGGTGGTGAGCACGATCGCACCGGAGCCAGCCGTGGTGCTTAGACCCGTGAGGTCGGTGGTGGTGGTCGTGGTGGTCGTGGCGTCGGTGCCGACGGTTTGCGTGGTGGTAGCAACCGTGCCGATGGTGAGGCCGTCGGTTTCCAGGAGGAAGAGGCCGCCGGAGGTCGCGGTCGCGGCCAGGGTCGTGACGGCGGTTTCCAGAGTGTCGGTGCTGGTGCCCGCGCCGAGGCCGGCGGTCAGGCGCAGGCCGGCGGCGATCACGTCTTCGTCACCGAAGGCGTCACCGGCGTCCAGGACCGAGCCGGTCGTGGCGGTGAGCGAGGCGTTCGCGTCGGTGGTGAGGCCGCCGAGGGTGAGGTCCGTGGCGGCGGTGAGCGCGATGTCGCCGGTGGCGGTAATAAAGCGGCTGTCGTCGGCTTGGGTAATCGCGCCGGTGGTGGCGATCGCGGTGAGCGTGCCGGTGCCACCGGTCGTGACCGTGGTCGCAGCGGCCAGGGTGATCGAGTCGGTCGCGGTCAGGGTCAGGTGACCGCTGGTGGAAGCGAGGTTGGCGGCGATTGCAATCGAGCCGGTGGTGGCGAGCAGGAGGTTGCCCGCGCCGTGGGTGGTGACCGCGGTGGTGACAGTGAGCGCGCCGCCGGTGGCGAGGACCACGTTGCCGTCGCCGGCCGTGGTGGACAGACCCGACTGGGCGGTCGCGGTCACGGCGGTGATGCCCGCGGCGCTGTCCACCGCTTGAGTGGTGACCGTGACGGTGCCGATCGTGAGCGTATCGGTTTCAGAGAGGTAGAGGCCGCCGCTGGTCGCGGTCGCCGTGAGGGTCGTGGCGTTGATTTCCAGGTGGGTGGTCGCGCCACCGATGCCGGTGCCGGCCCACAGGCGCAGGCCGGAGGCAAGGATGTCTTCGCCGCCGAAGGCGTCGCCGGCATCGAGGATGGAACCGGTGGTCGCGGTCACGGCCACGTTGCCCGTGGTGGTGAGGCCGCCGAGCGTGATGTCGGTCGCCGCGCTCAGTTGGATCGCACCCGCGGTCGAGGCGATGCGGCTGTCGTCGGCTTGGGTGATCGCGCCGGTTTGCGCGGTGAGCGTGATCGTGCCCGCGGTGCGCAGGTCGGCGGTGGCGGTGAAGGTGATCGAGTCCGCACTCGTCAGCGTGACGTGGCCGGTGCCCGAGAGCAGGTCGGCGTTGGCCGTGATGGAACCGGCGCTCGTTTGCAGCAGCACGTTGCCCGTGCCGTGCGCGGAGAGCGCGGTGTTGTCGGCGGCCGCCGTGCCGTCGTTCAGCGTCAGGTCGCCGCCCGTGGAGAGCACGATCGCGCCGTTGCCGGCCGTGGTGATCACGTCGGACTGGGCCACGTCGTTGACGGTGGCGGTGGTCGCGTCGGTGCCGACTTGCTCGATCGAGACGGCGACGTCGTCGATTACGAGGCTGTCGGTTTCGGTAAGGTAGATGCCGCCGGAGGTGGCGCGCGCGGTGAGCGTGTCGACGGCGGTTTCGAGGTGCGTCGTCGCGCCACCGATGCCGAGGCCGGCCACCAGGCGCAGGCCCGCGGCGATCACGTCTTCGCCACCGCTCACGTCGCCAGCGTCAGTGATCGAGCCGGTCGTGGCGGTGAGCGACGCGTTCGCGTCCGTGGTGATGCCACCCAGGGTAATGTTCACGTTGGCAGCCAAGCGGATGTCGCCGGCCGCGCTGATGATGCGGCTGTTGTCGGCTTGCGTGATGCTACCGGCGGTCGCTTCCAAGTTGATCGTGCCCGTGCCGCCCGTGCGCAGGTCGGCCGAGTCGGTGAGCGAGATGCTGTCGGACGCCACCAGGGTGATGTGGCCCGTCGCGCTGTTCACATCGACGTTCGAGGTGATCGTGCCGGTGGTGGACAGCAGGACGTTACCCGCGCCGTCAGCCTGGACACCGATGTCATCGGTGAGCGCGGTGCCGTCGTTGATGAGCAGGTCGCCGCCGGTGATGAGGACGATGGAGCCATCGCCGGCCGTCGTCATCACGTCGGATTGGGTGGCGTCGGTGACGGTGGCGGTCGTCGCATCGGTGTCGACCTGTTCGATCGTGACCGCGACGTCGTCGATGGTGAGGGCGTCGGTTTCAGTAAGGTAGATGCCACCGGAGGTGGCGCGTGCGGTGAGGGTGTCGACGGCGGTTTCAAGGTGCGTATTCGCGCCACCGATACCGAGGCCGGCCACCAGGCGCAGACCCGCCGCGTTCACGTCTTCACCGCCGCTCACGTCGCCGGCGTCCACAACCTGGCCGGTTGAGGCAGTGACGGACGCGTTCGCGTCCGTGGTGATACCACCCAGGGTGATGTTCACGTTGGCGAGGAGACGGATGTCGCCGCTGACCGAGATGATCCGGCTGTTGTCGTCCTGCGTGATGCTACCGGTGGTCGCTTCGAGGTTGATCGTGCCCGTGCCGCCCGTGCGGATGTCGGCGCTATCGGTGAGAGAGATGCTGTCGGACGCGACCAGCGTGATGTGACCCGTGCCGCTAGTGATATCGACGTTGCTGGTAATGGTGCCGGTCGTGGACAGCAGGATGTCCCCTGCCCCGTCCGCGCTAATTCCCGTGTCGTCGGTCGCCGCCGTGCCGTCGTTGATCATCAGATCGCCGCCGGTCACCAGGATGATGTCGCCGTCGCCAGCCGTCGTCATCACGTCGGACTGGGTGGCGTCATTGACGGTGGCGGTCGTCGCGTCGGTAGCGACCTGCTCGATCGTCACCGCGACGTCGTCGATGGTGAGGGCGTCGGTTTCGGTAAGGTAGATGCCGCCGGAGGTGGCGCGCGCGGTGAGCGTCGTCACCTGCGTTTCAAGGTGGGTCGTGGCACCGCCGATGCCGAGGCCGGCCACCAAGCGCAGGCCCGCTGCAATGACATCTTCGCCACCAGCCGCGTCGCCAGCGTCCGTGATCGAGCCGGTCGTGGCGGTGAGGGACGCATTCACGCCCGTGGTGATACCGCCCAAGGTGATGTCCACGTTGGCGAACAGGCGGATGTCGCCGGTCGCGCTGACGATCCGGCTGTTGTCGTCCTGCGTGATGCTACCGGTGGTCGCTTCGAGGTTGATCGTACCCGTGCCGCCCGTGCGGATGTCGGCGCTATCGGTGAGAGAGATGCTGTCGGACGCGACCAGCGTGATGTGACCCGTGGTGCTGTTCACATCCACGTTGCTCGTGATCGTGCCGGTGGTGGACAGCAGGATGTTACCCGCGCCGTCAGCCTGGACGCCGATGTCGTCGGTCGCGGCCGTGCCGTCGTTAATGAGCAGGTCGCCGCCGGTGACCAAGACGATGTTGCCGTCGCCGGCCGTCGTCATGACGTCGGATTGCGTCGCATCGGTGACCGAGTCGGTCGTCGCGTCCGTGTCGACCTGCTCGATCGTCACCGCGACGTCGTCGAGGGTGAGGCTGTCGGTTTCGGTAAGGTAGATGCCGCCCGAGGTCGCGCGCGCGGTGAGCGTCGTGACCGCCGTTTCGATGTGCGTATTCGCTCCACCGATACCGAGGCCAGCCACCAGGCGCAGACCGGAAGCAATGATGTCTTCGCCGCCGCTCACATCACCCGCATCGGTGATCGAGCCGGTGGTCGCCGTCAGCGAGGCGTCGGTGTTGGTCGTGATGCCGCCGAGGACGATGTCGATGTCGGCGACCAGGCGGACTTCGCCAGTATCGGAGATGATCCGGCTGTTGTCGTCCTGCGTGATGCTACCGGTGGTCGCTTCGAGGTTGATCGTGCCCGTGCCGCCCGTGCGGATGTCGGCGCTATCGGTGAGAGAGATGCTGTCGGACGCGACCAGCGTGATGTGACCCGTGCCGCTAGTGATATCGACGTTGCTGGTAATGGTGCCGGTCGTGGACAGCAGGATGTCCCCTGCCCCGTCCGCGCTGATGCCCGTGTCGTCGGTCGCCGCCGTGCCGTCATTAATGAGCAGATCGCCGCCGGTCACCAGGATGATGTCACCGTCGCCAGCCGTCGTCATCACGTCAGACTGGGTCACGTCGGTGACCGGGTCGATCGTCGCATCGGTGTCGACCTGCTGGATCGTGACCGCGACGTCGTCGATCGTGAGGCTGTCGGTTTCGGTAAGGTAGATGCCGCCGGAGGTGGCGCGCGCGGTGAGCGTCGTCACCAGGGTTTCAATGTGGGTCGTCGGACCCGCGATGCCGATACCGGCCACCATCCGCAGACCCGCCGCGATGATGTCTTCGCCACCGAAGGCGTCGCCGGCGTCGATGATCGATCCGGTGGTCGCGGTGAGCGACGCATTCACGTTGGTGGTGATTCCGCCCAAGGTGATGTCGACATTGGCGAGCAGACGGATGTCGCCGCTGACCGAGATGATCCGGCTGTTGTCGTCCTGCGTGATGCTACCGGTCGTCGCTTCGAGGTTCACCGTTCCGGTGCCGCCCGTGCGGATGTCGGCCGTATCGGTGAGAGAGATGGAGTCGGACGCGACCAGCGTGATGTGGCCCGTGGTGCTGTTGACATCCACGTTCGAGGTGATCGTGCCGGTGGTGGACAGCAGGATGTTACCCGCACCGTCGGCTTGGACGCCGATGTCGTCGGTGAGCGCGGTGCCGTCGTTGATCAGCAGGTCGCCACCGGTGATGAGCACGATGTTGCCGTCGCCGGCCGTCGTCATGACGTCGGATTGGGTGGCGTCCGTGACGGTGTCGGTCGTGGCGTCGGTGTCGACCTGCTCGATCGTCACAGAGACGTCGTCTATGGTGAGGCTGTCGGTTTCGGTAAGGTAGATGCCGCCAGAGGTGGCGCGCGCGGTCAGCGTCGTGACGGCCGTTTCGATGTGGGTCGTCGGGCCGGCGATGCCGATTCCGGCCACCATCCGCAGACCCGCCGCGATGATGTCTTCGTTGCCGAAGGCGTCGCCAGCGTCGGTGATGCTACCGGTCGTGGCGGTGAGCGAAGCATTCACGCCTGTCGTGATGCCGCCCAAGGTGATGTCCACATTGGCGAGCAGGCGGATGTCGCCGGTCGCGCTGATGATCCGGCTGTTGTCGTCCTGCGTGATGCTACCGGTCGTCGCTTCGAGGTTCACCGTTCCGGTGCCGCCCGTGCGGATGTCGGCCGTATCGGTGAGAGAGATGGAGTCGGACGCGACCAGCGTGATGTGGCCCGTGGTGCTGTTGACATCCACGTTCGAGGTGATCGTGCCCGTCGTGGACAGCAGGATGTTACCCGCGCCGTCGGCTTGGACGCCGATGTCGTCGGTCGCGGCCGTGCCGTCGTTGATCATCAGATCACCACCGGTCACCAGGACGATTGAGCCGTCGCCAGCCGTCGTCATCACGTCGGACTGCGTGGCGTCCGTGACGGTGTCGGTCGTCGCGTCCGTGTCGACCTGCTCGATCGTCACAGAGACGTCGTCGATGGTGAGGCTGTCGGTTTCGGTAAGATAGATGCCGCCCGAGGTGGCGCGCGCGGTGAGCGTCGTGACCGCGGTTTCGAGGTGGGTCGTCGGGCCGGCGATGCCGATTCCCGCCACCATCCGCAGACCCGCGGCGTTGATGTCTTCCCCGCCGAAGGCGTCGCCGGCATCGATGATCGAGCCGGTGGTCGCGGTGAGCGACGCATTCACGTTGGTGGTGAGGCCACCGAGCGTGATGTCCACGTTGGCGAGGAGGCGGATGTCGCCATCGGCCGTGGTGAGGCGGCTGTTGTCGGCCTGCGTGATGCTACCGGTGGTCGCTTCAAGGTTAATCGTGCCCGTGCCGGCCGTCGTCACATCCACAGTCGCGTTCAGCGTGATCGAGTCGGAGGCGATCAAGCTGATGTGGCCGGTGCCGCTGCTGATATCGACGTTGCTGGTGATCGTGCCCGTCGTGGACAGCAGGATGTTACCCGTGCCGTGCGCGGCGATGCCGGCGTTGTCGGCCGCAGCCGTGCCGTCGTTGATCAAGAGGTCGCCGCCGGTAACCAGGACGATATTGCCGTCGCCGGCCGTCGTCATGACGTCGGACTGCGTCGCATCCGTGACCGGGTCGACCGTCGCGTCGGTGTCGACTTGCTGGATCGTCACGGCGACGTCGTCGATTACGAGCGCGTCGGTTTCATCAATAAATACGCCGCCCGAGGTTGCACGCGCGCTCAGCGTATCGACCGCAGTCTCCAGGTGTGCGCTTGATTCACCCGCACCAATCGCCGCCCACAGGCGCAGGCCCGCGGCGTTCACGTCTTCGCCACCGCTCACGTCGCCGGCATCCGTGATCGAGCCGTTGGTCGCCGTGAGCGACGCGTTCACGTTGGTCGTGATGCCACCGAGCACGATGTTCACATTCGCGAGCAGGCGGATGTCGCCATTGGCCGTGATCAGGCGGCTGTTGTCGTCCTGCGTGATGCTACCGGTGGTCGCTTCGAGATTGATGGTGCCCGTGCCGCCCGTGCGGATGTCGGCCGTATCGGTGAGAGAGATGGAGTCGGACGCGACCAGGGTGATGTGACCCGTGGTGCTGTTGACATCCACGTTCGAGGTGATCGTGCCCGTCGTGGACAGCAGGATGTTACCCGCGCCGTCAGCTTGGACGCCGATGTCGTCGGTGAGCGCGGTGCCGTCGTTGATCAGCAGATCGCCGCCAGTGACCAAGACGATGTTGCCGTCGCCGGCCGTGGTCATGACGTCGGACTGGGTCGCATCCGTGACCGGGTCGATCGTCGCATCGGTGTCGACCTGCTGGATCGTCACCGCGACGTCATCGATCGTGAGGCTGTCGGTTTCGGTAAGGTAGATGCCGCCGCTGGTGGCGCGTGCGCTCAGCGTCGTGATCAACGTTTCGATGTGCGTGGTCGGACCGGCGATGCCGATACCCGCCACCAGGCGCAGGCCCACCGCGATCACATCTTCGCCGCCGAAGGCGTCACCCGCGTCGGTGATCGATCCGGTGGTCGCCGTGAGCGAGGCGTCGGTGTTGGTCGTGATACCGCCAAGGACGATGTTCACGTTGGCCAGGAGGCGGATTTCGCCAGCGTCACTGATGATCCGGCTGTTGTCGTCCTGCGTGATGCTACCGGTGGTCGCTTCGAGATTGATCGTGCCCGTGCCGCCCGTGCGGATGTCGGCCGAGTCGGTAAGCGAGATGGAGTCGGACGCGATCAGCGTGATGTGACCCGTGGTCGAGTTGACGTCGACGTGGCTCGTGATCGTGCCGGTCGTGGACAGCAGGATGTTACCCGCGCCGTGCGCCTGGACGCCCGTGTCGTCGGTCGCCGCCGTGCCGTCGTTGATGAGCAGGTCGCCGCCGGTGATGAGCACGATGTTGCCGTCGCCGCCGGTGGTGAAGACGTCGGACTGCGTGACGTCGGTAACCGGGTCGATCGTCGCATCCGTGTCGACCTGCTGGATCGTCACCGCGACGTCGTCGATCGTGAGGCTGTCGGTTTCGGTAAGGTAGATGCCGCCGCTAGTCGCACGCGCGGTCAGCGTCGTGACGGCCGTTTCGATGTGCGTATTCGCTCCACCGATACCGAGGCCGGCCCACAGGCGCAGGCCCAGGGCGTTCACGTCTTCGCCGCCAAACGCGTCGCCAGCATCAATAATCGAGCCGGTGGTGGCGGTGAGCGACGCGTCGGTGTTGGTCGTGATGCCGCCCAGCGTAATGTTCACGTTCGCGATCAGGCGGACTTCACCGGTGTTGCTGATGATCCGGCTGTTGTCGTCCTGCGTGATGCTACCGGTCGTCGCTTCGAGATTGATCGTGCCCGCTCCGCCGTCGGTGCGGATGTCAGCCGAGTCGGTGAGCGAGATCGAGTCGGAGGCGACGAGCGTAATGTGACCCGTGGTGCTGTTCACATCGACGTTCGAGGTGATCGTGCCGGTCGTGGACAGCAGGATGTTACCCGCACCGTCGGCTTGGACGCCGATGTCGTCGGTCGCGGCCGTGCCGTCGTTGATCAAGAGGTCGCCGCCGGTAACCAGCACGATGTTGCCGTCGCCGGCCGTCGTCATGACGTCGGACTGCGTCGCGTCGGTCACCGGGTCGACCGTCGCATCGGTGTCGACCTGCTGGATCGTCACCGCGACGTCGTCGATCGTGAGGCTGTCGGTTTCGGTAAGGTAAATGCCGCCGGAGGTGGCGCGTGCGGTGAGCGTCGTCACCTGCGTTTCAAGGTGCGTCGTCGGTCCGGCGATGCCGAGGCCGGCCACCAGGCGCAGGCCTGCCGCAATGACGTCTTCGCCGCCAAACGCGTCGCCAGCATCAATGATCGAGCCGGTGGTCGCCGTGAGCGAGGCGTCGGTGTTGGTCGTGATGCCGCCCAGCGTGATGTTCACGTTCGCCAGGAGGCGGATTTCACCAGCGTCACTGATGATCCGGCTGTTGTCGTCCTGCGTGATGCTACCGGTCGTCGCTTCGAGATTGATGGTGCCCGTGCCGCCCGTGCGCACGTCGGCCGTGTCGGTGAGCGAGATGGAGTTGGACGCGATCAGCGTGATGTGACCCGTGGTCGAGTTGACATCCACGTTCGAGGTGATCGTGCCGGTCGTGGACAGCAGGATGTTACCGGCACCGTCAGCCTGGACGCCGATGTCATCGGTAGCGGCCGTGCCGTCGTTGATGAGCAGGTCGCCGCCGGTAACGAGGACGATATTGCCGTCGCCGGCCGTCGTCATGACGTCGGACTGCGTGGCGTCCGTAACCGGGTCGACCGTCGCGTCGGTGTCGACTTGCTGGATCGTCACCGCGACGTCGTCGATTCCGAGGCTGTCGGTTTCGGTAAGGTAGATGCCGCCAGAGGTGGCGCGTGCGGTGAGCGTCGTGACCTGCGTTTCGAGGTGGGTCGTCGCTCCGGCGATGCCGAGGCCGGCCACCATCCGCAGGCCCACCGCGTTGATGTCTTCGCCGCCGCTCACGTCGCCAGCGTCGACAACCTGGCCGGTTGAGGCAGTGACGGACGCGTTCGCGTCCGTGGTGATACCACCGAGGGTAACGTCCACGTTGGCGAGCAAGCGGATGTCGCCGGTGGCCGAGGTGATGCGGCTGTTGTCGGCTTGGGTGATCGAGCCGCTGGTGGCCTCCAAGTTGATCGTGCCCGTGCCGCCGGTCTCGATATCGGCCGTCGCGTTGAGCGTGATCGTGTCGGAGGCGATGACGCTGATGTGGCCGGTGCCCGCGAGCGTGTCGGCGTTGGCCGTAATCGTGCCGGTCGTGGAAAGGAGGATGTTGCCGGTGCCGTTGGCCTCGATCGCGCGGTTGTTCGCCGTGGCCGTGCCGTCTTCCAAGGTGAGGTCGCCGCCGGTGATGAGGACGATCGAGCCGTTGCCTGCAGTCGTGATCAGGTCGGACTGAGTGGCGTCGGTCGTCGGGGTGACGCCGGTGTCGACGCCCACCTTTTGCACCGTGACCGCCACGTCGTCGATAATGAGCGCATCGGTCTCGGTCAGGAACAGGCCGCCCGAGGTCGCGCGCGCCGACAAGGTGCCGGTGGTGGTTTCCAGGTGGTTGGTGGATTCGCCGGCTCCGACGCCGGCCACGATGCGGAGCTTGTTGGAGACGATGTCGACCGTGTTGTCGGTATCGACGTCGGTGATCGAGCCGGTGGTCGCGGTGAGTGAGACCTCGGTGTTGGTCGTGATGACGCCGCCGAGGATAATGTTGGTGGTGGCGAGCAGGCGGACGTCGCCGTCGGCCGTGGTGATGTCGGCCGTGGCGATGGCGCTGATCGCGTTGGCTTCCAAGTCCACCGTGCCGGTCGTGCCGGTGCTGAGGTCCGCTTCGAGGGTGAGGGTCTGGGCGGCGAGGACGGTGAGGTGGCCGCTGGTGGACGTGTGGTCGGCTTGCAGGGTCGCGTTGCCGGCGGCCGCTTGGATGAAGATATTGCCCGAGCCGTGCGCGGTGACTGCGCCGGTGGTGAGCAGGTCGCCGGTCGTGACCAGGATCGAGATCGGGCCGTTGCCGGCTTGGGTCTGCGCACCGAGGAGGGTCAGCGTGGCGGTTTCGTGGATGAAGATGCCGCCGCTGGTCGTGTTGGTGAGGGTGATGCGCCCGACCGTCGTATCGATGTCGGCCGCGTTCGCGCTGCCGATGCCGGTCGCCGCGGTGAGCGTCGCGTCGGTCGTGGTGATCAGCAGCGCGGTTTCGGTGACCGTGTTGTCGATGATACCGCCGGTCTGCGCGGTCAGACTCAGGTTGCCCGAGGTCGATTCGATCGAGGCTTCGAAGGTGATGTTGTTCGCCGCGGTCAGCGTGATGTCGCCGGTCGTCGACTGGATCGCGCGGGTGTCGGCGTCCACCCCGTCGGTCAGCAGGATCGAGCCGGCCAGCGAGGTGATCTCGGTGGCGCCGGTCGTCGCTTCGAGGTCCGAGGTCGACGCGGTATTGGTCGCGGTCGTGGTCGTGTCGGCCGTCGTCACGCGGCTGACCGGCACGGCGGCCACGGTGCCAATGGTGAGGTCGTCTTCCTCGCTGATCCGGATGCCACCGGTCGTCGCGGCGGCGGCCAGGGTCGCGATGTTCGTGTCGATCGCGTCGGCCGTGCCGATGCCGATCGCCGCCCACAGGCGCGTGGCCGTCGCGGTGAGGTCGGTGAGGGTTTCGCCGGCGTCGGCGATCGAGCCGGTCGTCGCCGTCACCGAGATGTTGCCGCTCGCCGCGTTCAGGCCCGACAGCGTCACGTCGATTTGCGCCAGCAAGCGGATGTTTCCGCCGGCGGTGGTCACTGCCACGTTGTCGGAGAGGGTGAGCGAGCCGGCCGTCGCTTCGAGGTCGATCGTGCCGGCGCCGGTCGTGGCGATCGAGGTGCCGGCATTGAGATTGATGCTGCGCGCGGCGATCAGGCTGATCGGGCCGCTGCCCGTGCTGATCGCGGCACTCGTGATGATGTCGGACGTCGCTCCGGCCACGCTCAGGCGGATCTTGCCCGCGCCCGTCGCCGTGATCACGCCCGTGATCGTCAGCGTGCCCGCTTCCGTCGTCAGGATGATCGGCTGCCCGCTCGCGTCGTTGATCAGGCCTGCCGGCGTGATCGTCAGCGCGTCGTCTTCCTCGATCACGATCCCGCCCGAAGTCGTGTTGCGACCCGTGAGGGAGCCGACGGCCGTGTCGATGTCTGCTGCCCCCGTCGCTCCAATCCCCGTCGCGGCCGTGAGGGTCGCGAGCGCGGAGGTGCTCAGGTTGGTGGACTCGGCGAGGGTGTTGTCCGTGATGGCACCAGCGGTGGCGGTGACGGTGAGGTTACCGTCGGTGCTGAGGAGGCGGGAGAGCGCGACGTTGGTCGCGGCGGTGTAAGTGATGTCGCCGGTGACCGTGGTGGTCGTGGTGCCGTCGGCCATGATGATGCCAGCGGTGTCGGCGGTGTAGGTGATGGTGGCGGCGTCGCCGGTGGAGACGTTGGCGTTCTGGGCGATGGAGTCGGCGCTCAGGGCGATGGCACCGGTGGTGGAGCTGACGACCGCGTTGAGGGTGAGCGCGCCGGCGTCGGCGTTGAGGGTGATGGTGCCGGAACCGTGAGCGGTAACGACGGAGGAAACGGTGAAGGCACCGGCGTCGACATCGATGTTGATGTTGCCGTTACCGGCGAGGGTGCGAGCGCCCGTGCCGTTAATGATGAGGCCGTTGGTCTCGTGGATGAAGATGTTGCCGCTGGTGTTGTTGGTGATGGCGAGGCTGGCGAGCGTGGTGTCGATGTCGGCATCGCTGCCGGCGGAGCCGATGCCGGTGTCGGCCGTGATCGTGGCCTGACCGGTGGTGGTGAGGTTGGCGGTCTCAGCGGCGGTGTTGTCGGTGATGCTGCCGGCGGTGGCGGTGAGGGTGATCGTGCCGGTGGTGGCGACGATGCGGGACAGGGCGATGTCGGTGGCGGTGGTGAAGGTGGTCGCGCCGGTGGTGAGCGTGGTGCTGGTGCCATCGGCCATGGTGATGCCGGCGACATCGGCGGTGTAGCTCACAAAGCCGGTGGTGGTGCTGACGTTGGCGTTTTGCGCGATGGCGTCGGCGGTGAAGGTGATGGCACCCGAGGTGGAGGAGACGGCGGCGTTGGCGGTGTAGGTGCCGGCGTCGGTGTTGAGGGTGATGGTGCCGGAGCCGTGAGCGGTGATGACGCTGTCGTTGGTGAGGCTGCCAGCATCGACGTCGATATCGATGCGACCGTTGCCGGCGAGGGTGCGGACGCCGGTGCCGT
Organism: Actomonas aquatica; assembly: GCF_019679435.2. Lineage (NCBI taxonomy): Bacteria > Pseudomonadati > Verrucomicrobiota > Opitutia > Opitutales > Opitutaceae > Actomonas > Actomonas aquatica. The sequence goes on along the minus strand of NZ_CP139781.1, from coordinate 4,000,972 downwards.
TGATGACGAGCGTATCCGTTTCCTGGATATAAATGTGGTTGGTCGCGGTGTTGGTCGCCTGGAGAGTGGCGATGGAGGTATCGATGTCGGCCACGCCGGAAGCACCGATGCCGGTGGCGGCGGTGAGGGTCGTCTGGCCGGTGGTGGTGAGGTTGGCGGCCTCGGCGGCGGTGTTGTCGGAAATGCGACCGGCGGTGGCGGTGAGGGTGAGGTCACCGGTGGTGGACGTGAGGGTGGCCACGTTGATGGTCGCAGCGGCGGTGTAGGTGATGGCGCCGTCGACGGTGGTGGTGGTGGCGCCGTCAACCATGGTGATGGTGCCGATGTCGGCAGTGACATCGATCGTGCCGGTGCTGCCGGTGGCGAGAGCGCCGGACTGGTTGACGCTGTTGCCGTCGAGGTCGAGCGAGCCGGTGGTGGAGGAGATGGTGGTGGCGGCGTTCTGGGTGAAGGTGCCATTCACCGCGTTGAGGACGATGTTGCCGGAGCCGTGGGCCGTGACGCCGGCGGCGACGGTGAAGGTGCCGACATCGACGGTGATGTGGATGTTGCCGTTGCCCGCGAGGGTGGCGACCGCACCGGAGATCGTGAGGGTGTTGGGATCCTGCAGGACGATGTCGCCGGAGACGGCGTTGGTGCCCTGGACGGCGCTGACAGCGATGTCGAAGTCGGCGAGGCCGAAGGTGCCGACGCCGGTTTGGGCGGAGAAGATGAAGGTGCCGCCGGTGGTGACGTTGTTGGTGGTGTCGGCGGACGGGGTGAAGTCGGTGATGGCGCCGGCGGCGGTGAGGGTCACGTTGCCGGTGGAGGAATTTAGGGTGTCGACCGTGATGGTGCCGCCATTGGTCGTGGTGACGTTGATGCCGCCGGAGACCGTGGTGATCTGGTCGAGCTGGAGGTCATCGGTTTCCGTCTGGGTGTAGGCACCGGAGCCGGTGATACGGGCGCCGTCGATGGTGCGCAGGGTGCCATCGGTGAAGATTTCGCCGGCGAGGGAGGCTTCCCCTACCCGCTCGACCGTGGTGCGGACGGAGGTGTTGCCACTGCTCTGGCTGGTGAAGAGCTCGGCGACGAGGCGACCATCGGTCTGGGTAATGGTGCCGGCGCGAGCGTAGAGAACGATGGAGCTGTTATCGCCGGCGGCGCTGAGGATGGAGGATTCGGCGGAGGCACCGGTGAGGGTGATGTTGCCGGAGGTGAGACCGGCGGCGAGTTCGATGCGCTTGTTGGAGCCGGTGGTGGAAGTGGTGGCGAGGAAGGCGGTGGAGGCGACCGTGATGCTGCCGTTGCCGGTGCCCTGGCCCGCGGTGAGAGAGATGCGGTCGAGGGCGTAGATCGCCGCGTTGACGTTGATGCTGCCGGCGGCCTCAAGGCGGACCCACGGGTTGCGATCGGCGGCCGTGTTGTCCTGGGCGTAACCGATGCGGGCATCGACGTTGATGTCACCGGTGAGCGCGACGAGGCGGAACTCGGGGACGGTGGCGTTGATGTCGTGGTCGCGGGTGACGTTGATCGAACCGCCGAAGATCTGGGTCTTGTTGAAGTATTCGCCGGTGGAGATCTGCGAGCCCATGTAGGCGAGGTAGACCGCGCCGGTGCCGGCGGCGGCGTCACCGAAGTTGACGACCGAGAAGCCCGGGAGGATGAGGCCGACCTCGGTGGCGGAGATGTCGAGGCGGTTGTTGAAGGTCGGGGTGGTGACGGAGGGCGGCGAGTTGCCGATGACCATCGCACGGGAGACCGTGTAAGGCTTGATGGTCAGCGAGGACTGCGCGCCGGTGTCGGAAACGGTGCCGAGGAGGTTGAGCTGGTTGGCGGTGATGGTGGCGTTGCCGTCGCCGACCTCGAGGGTGTTGATGCGAATGAAAGTGGAGACGCCGGAGCCGGTCGAGGTGATGTCGAGCGAGCGGACGACGTTGGTAGCATCGAGGATGAGATTGCCCGCGACATTGGTCATGACGACGTCGCCGGCGGTGAGCGCGCCGGTCACGTTGACGGCGGCGGCTTGAACGACGGTCATCGGGGTGGATTCGCCGATGTCGGTGTTGTTGTTGAAGGTCAGGGTGGCGTTGGTGCCGAGGGTGAAGCTGTCGGGCTCGTAGGGAGCGCCGAGGCCGCCGACGGCGTTGCCGAAGGTGATGGCACCATTGGCGTAGATGGCGGTGTCACCGCCGAAGTCGAAGCGCGCGTTGTTGGCGAAGAAGATCGAGGCGATCTTGGAGTAGTCGTTGGCGTCGCCGATGGTGACGTTGCCGGCGACGGCGGTGTTGCCGTTGAAGGTGATGGAAGCGCCTTCGGCGATCGTAACGTTGCCGGTGACCGTGACGGGGCCGTCGAAGGTGATGTCGGTCGCTTGGGTGATGACGAGGTCACCGGCGATGGTCACGGAACCGCGGAAGCGCAGCGTGGTGGCATCGGTGACGGTGAGGTCGCCGTCGAGGGTGACGGAGCCGCCGATATCGATGGTGCTGCCGGCGGTGAGGGTGAGGTCCTGGAGGGCCTTGTTTTGGCCGACACCGTTGGCGATGGTGATGGAACCGGTGGCGGAGAGCGAAAGGCTGTCGGCCCCGCCGGCGCCGTTGCCATCGATCTGACCACCCGGGTTGCCGATGATGATGCTACCGGCGGTGGCGGTCATGGAGCGGACGCCGTCGACTTCAACCGTGTCGTTGATGGACTGGCTGAGACCGGTGACATCGGCGGAGAGCGTGGTGGTGGTGCCGTCGCCGAGGATGTAGAGCACCTGGGTCTGGAGCGGCGAAAGGATGTCGATCGTATCACCACGCAGGACGGTGGTCGGCACCGAGAAGATAACCGGGGTGATGGTGCGGTCGCCGATGTAGAAGCGGGTGAGAAGCTCGTCGGAGCCGAAGTAAACGATGTTACTCGACTGGATGTTATCGACCTCGTCCTGGGTGAGGATCAGGCCGCCGGAGCCCTCGGGGACGCTGCCGAGCGTGGTGAGGGTCGGGATGATGGTGAAGGCCAGCGACGGATTGGTCGGGTAAACGTAGATGGTGTTGGTCGAGATGACCGGCTGGGAGATTTCCAGGGTGTTACCGGAGAGGATGACCTCGGTGGTGGTGTTGATCGGCTCCTGAACCGTCTGGTTGCCGAAGAGGCTGATGAGCTGAATGACGCCGGTGGTGGAATCGGCGATGTTGGTGACGTCGTCGATCTCGATGATGTAGGAGGTGACGGACGTCGGGGTGTTCACGGACAGTTCATTGACGTCCATGAAGATGGAGAGCGGCGAAATCTGAGCACCGGAGACGGCGGCACCGACGCCGTTCTGGGCGGTGAGGAGAAGGCGACCGGCGTCGGCTTGAATGAAGGCACCGTTGGCGGAGCGGAGGGTCGAGCCGTTGGAGCGGTAGAGGGACTCTTCCCAAGAGAAGGCGCCGGCTTGGATGATCTCTCCGTTATCGGTATCGACGGAGTCCGCAGTGTATTTGGCGTAACGCAGCGCCCAATCGAGCCAGGTGTCGAAGCCACCGGCGCCGGCGCCGTCGCCGATGTCCCAGCCCTCACCGTCGGTGGTGATGGCACCGGCGTCGGAGGTGAGCGTTACGGTGCCGTTGCCGTTGCCGATGTAGCCGCTACCGGAGGCCACGTAGATACCGGCGGAGAGGTGGATGTTACCGGCGGTATTGTGGAGGCGGATGTTGCCGTTGTCGCGGGTGACGAGGTCGTAGTTGACCGTGAGCGTGGTGGCGGAGTCGAAGTCGATGCGGCCGGCGTGGACGCGGCCGTTCCAGAGGATCTGGTTGGCGTCGATGGTGAAGTCTTCGCGGAGGTCGATCTTTTCGGTGCCGCTGCCGTCGATGGTGACGGTGGCGGAGTTGGCGACGATGTTGATCGATTCGACGTTGTTGAAGTCCGGGGCATAGCGCACCTCGTCGCCGTTCTGGGTGATCTTGGCGTCGCCGGAGGTATCGGAAACACGCATGGCGGTGTTGCCGGTCGAGGTGACGTTGAGCACGTCGACATCGGTGGAGCTGTTGGAGTCGTCGATGATGACCGCGCCGCCGAGGTTGCCCATGGTGACGTTGTAGGTGTCGGGCGCGACGGTGCCGCGCAGGGTGACGTTGTTGGAGGAGGTGCCGCTGACGTTGTAGCGATCGGAGGCGGTGCCACCGACCCAGATCTCGAGGTTGCGACCGGCGTCGTTGATGACGTTGCTGCCGAAGGTCGCCTTGTAGGAGGAGGTGGTGAGGTCGAAGGTGATGGCGCCGCCGATGCCGGAGAGGTCGACGGTGTCGCCGGTGTCGTTGTGGGTGCTGTTGCTGATGATGGTGTCACCGGAGGAGTTGGTGACGGCCGTGACGGTCTCGTTGAGGGTATCGGTGCCGAAGTTGCCGGAGAAGACGTAGGTGTCGTTGCCGGATTCGCCGTAGAGCGTGTCGTTACCGTCGCCGCCTTCGATCCAGTCGCTACCGGAGCCAGCAAAGATGGTGTCGTTGCCGGACTCGCCGTAGAGGAAGTCGTTGCCGCTGTAACCGAACAAGGTGTCGTCGCCGGAACCGCCGTAGATGCGATCACTGCCGGAGCCGCCGGCCAGGGTATCGTTGCCGGAGCCACCACGCAGGATGTTGGACCCGGAGGTGAAGGAGATGAGGGTATCGTTACCGACACCACCGTTCATTTCGACATCGGCAAGCACACCGGCCCCGATGGTGAGGGAGTCGTTACCGTTGCCGGCGTCGTTGACGAGGATCTTGGAGATGCCTCCGTAGTCCTGTTCGAAGCCGAGGCCGGAGACACGCACGGTTTCGTTGCCGCGAGAACCACCGAGATGGGTGACGGTAAAGCTCTCGTTTCCGTCGGACGTGTAGCTGCCGCCGCGGTGGCGCGCGTCGACACCCACGTTAAGCCGCAGGGTGGAGCCAATCTTGGTGGCGAGGATGGGCGGGGCACCGAAGCTCCAAGTGATGTCGAAGCTGAACTTCCAGATGTTGAAGGAGAAGGTCGCTTCGCCCTTCTGGATGTTGAAGGACAGGGTGAACCCGAAGGAGATGCTGATATCGATTTCGAAGAGACCGAAGTCGATGTTCACACCGGCACCGGCACTGCCGGAGGCCCGGAAGCCCCAGCTGGCCAGCGTGAGGCTGAAGTTGGCGTAGAAGTAGACCGGGCCGAAGCTGAGGCGGACACCAGCGGAAGCGGTGAACTCAAACTGGCCGTCGGAGCGGACGTAGCCGCTGAGGCGCACGGTGATGATGTTAAAGAAGTTCATCCCGAAGTTGTTGATTCGGATGATGAACAGACCGTTCTCGACGCCGATGGAGGCTGAGCCATTCACCTCGAAGACCCAGATCTTGAGCTTCATGCCGATGGAGACCTTGAAGGTGCTGCCGGCGATGGTCTCGGAGCCGATGGTGACCGACTGCGAGCTGGTGTTGAGGACCAGGGTGAAGTTGCCGGAGATCTGAATGAGGCCGAAGCCGAGCACGTTGGTGCCGAGGCCCAGATACATGGCGAAGTAAGCGCCTTGGGCGTTTGTGCCGATCTCAGCTCCACCCTTCACGGAGAGGCTGCCGAACATGCCGAGGTCGATGCCGGCATCAAAGGTGATGGTGAAGCCGCTCGAGGACATCTTCAGCATCGCGCTGCCCTTGATGGAGAACGGACCGACATTGAAGGAGCCACCGAAGGACAGGATGATGGTCTGGGCGGCGATGGACTCTTCCTTGGTGCCGCCGACGGCGCCCGTGGTGGTGTTGACGTCGAGCACCAAGATGTTGCGCGCCGAGGAGGTGGTGTTGATCGCAACACGGAAGGAGCCGGAGAGCGTCACCGGATCGAAGCCGAGGGAACCGGCCAGAGAGAGGCTGCCCCAGACGCCGGCCGAACTGATGGTGAGGGTGCCGGTCGCGCCGAGCGAGCCGAGCGGCGAGAAGTCGGCTGTCGCAGTGACGCTTAGAGTCAGGGTGTTGTTCTCGAAGAGGAACAGGGCTCTACCGTCGAGTTCGAGGATACTCAACAAGGTCAACTGGCCGACGAGCTCGAGGCGCAGGTAGGGACCCGCGGGCAGATCGACGGTGGCGTTGCCAATGGTGGTGTTGATGGCGTCGCCGGTGGTATTGACCTCAAAGGTGAAGGTGCCGCTCAAATCGAACAATGACGTGCCGCCCACGCCAAGGGTGACGTTGAACTGGGCGGCAATGCCCTTGGTGTTGATCAACAGAGCGCCAGATGCGTCGAAGCCGATGATCTGAGTGCCCGCCACCTGCAGGCCGAGCGTGGCCGTGACGGAGACCATCAGGCCATTCGTCCCCATTTCGAGGTAGAAGGAGCCGCCGAGGTTGAAGCCGGTGTCCTCGGTGCCGATCCAGAGGTCGCCCGAAGCGAAGAGGCGCACATAGATACCGGCCTCAAGGGTCTTGGAGGAGCTCTGGAAGGTGTAGACCTTTTCCTCGTTGGTGGTGTTGACCTCGAGACGGAAGGTGGCGTCGAAGCCAAAGCCGTTACCGCCAGCGATGTTGCCGGCACCGACCGTGATTTCGAGGAAGCCGGCGATGACGTAAATCGGAGTCGGCGCGCCGTCCGGGGCGATATCGATGACGGAGAGTGCGCCGGACGCACGAGCGCTGAAGATGACCTCACCAGCGAGCTGCGCCTTGAAGGAACCCGCTACGCCGACTTCGAACCCGTCGGCGTTAGCCACCATCGAGAACTCGCCTTCGATGCGGAAACCGGCGACGCCGCCGAGGTTGAACTGAATGAAACCGGAGGCCGCGAGCTTGATCTCGGTTTGCTTGAGCAGGACGCCATCAATCGTGATATCCGAACCGGCGGTGTTCACGAAGAAGGCCAAGCGGAACTGAATCTCGAAGCCGGTGCCGCTGAGTTCTTCGGCTCCGTCTGGCGCATCCACGCTCGCGCCCGCCCCGACTTGGATCTGCACAAAGGCCGCGATGTAGGGCGTGCCATCGAGCACACCGATACGGAAACCGCCGGCGGCTGAACCCACCTCGGCACCCGCGACCTCCGCCTTGGCATTGGCAAACATCTCCACGTAGCCGTCGGTGCCGTTGATGGTGAAGGTGAAGCTACCGGTGAGGGCGACCGCGTCACCGAGAGTCGTCTGGAACGCCAGGGTGCCGCCGACCTTGAGGCGGAAGTAGAGACCTTGGAGGGTGACGTCCGCGGCCACCAGCGATTTGGCCCCGGAGCTCGTATCGTAGCTATAGCTCGTGAAGGTCTTGGAAACCGTCGCGGTGTTGAGTTCCAACAGGAAGTTGGCGTTGGACCAGGTCCAGCCCGGGATCATGGGTTCGTTGGAATCAACCATGGTCAGTTCGGCCCGGCCATAAACACCGTCGCCATCGACCACCACGGAAAGGGAGCCGCTCAATTCGAAGAGCACCTTGTTGCCGATCGGGGTCTTCAGCTGGGTGTTGAAGGCGGCCTGCAGCTCGATGCCGGACGCATCGATGGAGAAGAAGAAGATACCATCGAAGTTGAAGACGCCGAGCACATCGGCCGAGGCGATGGCCCCGATCGCAATGTAGGCACCGGGCGACTTGGAGTCGTCGTCGCGCAGGGAGGACTTGGTGACGTCACCACCGTCGGTGATCGGATCGAAGTAGCTGGAGCCATCGTCGCCCGGAGGCAGGGTATCGGGGGCGATGTTGAGCTGCTGCGGGGTGCCGGAAATCGTGACCGTATCGTAGCCCACGGCGGCACGCAGGAATACCGGCACGTTGTAGACGACGTCTTCACCGCGGGTATTGATGAGCAGGTCGATCGAACCACCCATGGCGATGCCCGGGAGATTGAGGTTCGCGCCCAGCTTAAACTTACCAGCCATACCGCCGGTGTCGGCGATGAGCAGGGCCTGCACGCGGGCCTCGAGGATCTCGGTGCCATTGGGGCCGATGCGAATGTGGCCGTCGGCGAAGAACTCAACGCTGGAGGTCTTCAGCTTGAAGGAGAACGCGGCGCTGATGCGGAAGAGCTCGGTGCCGTCGATGGTGAACGAGGCGTAGGCGTAAGCCGCGATGAGCAGCGTCTTCGACTCCAGCACGATGGTCTGGTTGTCGTTGCGGAGGTTAAAGACACTCTTCTCGGAGCCATCGGAGCCGCCCATGCCGCCGGTCCGGCTGAGTTCAATGAAGTATTGGGCTTCGGTGGTGTTATCGACGATGCGCCAGAGGGTATCGTTGACGATTTCGTAGACCGAGTAGTTGGCCGCATCGAGGCTGTTGGCGCCGGTGAAGAGCGCGAGGAGCGCGGCATCGATGGTGCCGTCATTGAGGGCGGCGATGGCATTGTCGGTCGCATCAAGGGTGGCGAACTGGTCACCCGGGATACCTTCGAGGCTCAGCGTGACCGTCTTGTCGACGTTGGTCGTGTTGATCTGGAAGGTGCCCGCGACCTTGATGTCGATGCCGATGTTCTTGAGGAACTCGAGATTGGTCTCGAGGCCGATGGCACCCCAGAGGCGCGGCAGGGCAATATCGTAGGCCGCGCCGTCCGGAACCGTGATGCCCATGTCGGAGAGCAGGTCGCGCACGGTGACGGCTTCGTTGGCGGTGGTGCTGGAGGTATCGAGCACAAAGACACCGGCGACGGAACCGAGGTTACCGAGGTAGATGACCTTAAAGGTGCCGTTGAAGGTGAGCTTGATCTGCGAGCCGCCGTCGACCTCGGTGATCTCGAAGAGCACGTTGCCGCGGATATCGAGGATGGGCTCATCGGTGAGGCCGAGGGCGTTAAGGGTGAGACCACCGCTGAGCTCCATGAAGAAGGTGGTGGCGGGCTTGCGCAGGCTGAAGCTGGCGGAGAAGGCGGCGGAGTCGTTGCCGTCGCTGTCCTGCCAGGCGCCCTCGGCCATGGTGATGCGAACCTCGTAACGGGTGGAGAGATCGGGCACCGAGAAGGTGCCGGTGTAGTAGAAGCGGAAGCGGTTGGTATCGGCACCGTTCTCCTGGACGCGCTCCACGCGATCGATGGTGACACCGGTCGTTACCGTGCTGCGCGTGACGAGCTGGAATTCGCCGCCTTCGCTGGAAGTGGAGGTGGTAAAGGCCACCGCGTCGCCACCGGCCGTGAGCGCGAGCTGGATGGTGTTGGCATCCTCTCGGATGACGTAGTAATCGCCCGCGACGAGACCGGACGGCAACGTGCCGAGCGTGACCTCGCTGAGGGTAACGAGGTCGCCATCGCTCAGACCGTGAGCGTTGAGCGTGATGGAGCTGCCGCTGGTAGCGGCAGGCTGTTCGCGCACCTGGAAGCTGGTGGTGCTCTTAAGGCTGCCGGTGGTGAAGGAGACGGCCGCGCCGCCCGCACTATCGGAGAGCTTGATGGTATTCGCATCCACCACGATGACGTAATAGTCCTTGGCACTGAGGCCGGTCGGGAAGGCGACGGTGGCGTTGACGTCATCCGGATCCGGGAGCGAGGAGAGGCGGATCCGGGTGTTGGCGGCGAAGCCGTGATTGGCGATGGTGAGGGTGTTGTTATCCCCATCGAAGTCGGTGGCCGAAACGGTGTAGTTGGAAAGGTCGTCGCCCGAGAAGGCCGTGCCATTGAAGGACAGGGTCTTGATGCTGGAAACGATGAGCGCCAGATCGTCGGCGGTGAGCGTCGAGGCGTCGATGGTGCCGTTGGCGAGAGCGGCCGCGAGCTCGAGCTCGAAGTAACCCATGCCATTGAGCGTCTCGGTATCGGTGATACCGCCGTCGGCCACATTGGTCAGGCTGGTCGTCGGCTGGGCGAAGGTGACTTCGACCGTGCTGGCCAAGTTGCCCACACCATCCTCGTCGGCAAAGGAGCCGGCGATGAAGGTGATGGTGGCAGTGCCGGCCACGATATCGCCGGTGAAGCTGTAACGATAGGTGTCGGTGCCCGCGAGATCGCCCGGCTGGGTGGCGGCGCCGTTGATTGTGAGCGCGGTGCCATCGGCGAAGGACAGGATGAACTCGGCGTCAGCATCGACGATGGACTCGTTGGTCACACCGGCGCCCGTGCCGGCCGAGAAGGTGACGTCAATATAACCACGATCTTCGAAGACGGTGAGACCGATGATGGAGCCGGGCACGAGATCGACGACCGAGGCGGTGCTGCCTTCGATGGTGAGGGCAATAGTCTGCGCGAGATTGGTTGCGCCCGTGGAATCCCCGAACGTGGCCGCCGCGATGTTGAGGGTGATATCGCCGGCCTCAAATTCACCGGTGAAGGTGTAGCGGTAGGTGCCGGTAGTGCCGGCGACAAGCGTGCCGACGCCGAGGGTGACGTTGGCCGCGCTGGCACCATCGAGGGTGACCACCGGTGCATCCGTGATGGAGAGCGTCGCCCCGCTGGTGGTGGTCGGGTTGAAGATGATGTCGATGTAACCCTGACGGTTGATGTCGCGGATGGCGGCCGCCCCACCCGATCCGAGTGATGCGAGCGATGCGGTGGGGCCCTCGATGACCACCGATAGGGTTTGGGCCGCGTTTTCGCCCGGACTGGTTGCGCCCACGGCAGTCTCGAAAGCCTGACCGGACGCCAACGTTACAGTGAGCGACCCGCTGGCGAGATCGGTGGCGGGCACCGGAGTGTCAGCCGGATCCGTGAGGTTGGCGACGGCCGTGATTTCGTAGCGGAACCACTGCACATCGGCAGCCTCGTAAACGGTCGCGGCATCTTCGCCACCACCGACGGCGACCACGCTGTAGACGGTTTCCCCGCTACCGTTGGTGGACGTGCTGAGGCCCACCGGGGTGCCGTCGAGAGTCAGGCGCAGTGAGTCTCCGTCCTCACGTTCGTAAGTGGTGCTGAACTCCTGGCCATCCTCGAGGATCGCAGCGTAGTTGAGAGAGGTGCTGCCGGCACCGAGGTTGACATCGATGTAGTGCTTACCGCCTTCGCTGATAAGGCGCACATTGGACGAACTCGAAGACGTGACCTGGGCGAAGGAGCCGGCCGCGAAGGACACACTCAGGGTGCCCGGCTGCCAACCGAAGTCGGCTTCGGTGATCTGGTAACGGAAGCGGGTAACGCCCTCGTTCTTGAGCTTGGCGAGGAGGTCGGCCTCGGAGTTGCCGGTGACGACCGAGAACGTGGGCAGACTATTGGCATCGAAGCCGGTGGCGATCGGGGTCGGACGACCGTTGACCGCGATGTTGACGGTGGTGCCGTCCGCCTTGGTGAGCGACAGGGTGAACTCCTGACCGGAGTCGAGAATGGACTCGTAGTTGAGGGTGCCGAGTGCGCCTGGCTCGTAGTTGACGTCGATGTAATATTTCCCATCGGCGTCGAGGTAGAGGTTGAGCGTGCCGGCGTTGGCTCCGTTCGTCGTCGGGTTGGCCAGCGAGGCGGTGGGCACGGCGGTGCTGTTGAAGGCGGACGTCGGCACGACCGGAATGGCCACCTCTTCGCCGGCGTCATTGCGGAAGCCCATCTGGAACTTGCCGTCGATGCTGAGCAGCTCGACCTGATCCGGGATGTCGGCGAGGAAGAGCACGGTGGCGGCCCCATCGGCGATGTTGGAGATGTCGATGTAGAGCTTGGCCGAGATGCTGATGAGGTCGGCGGCGAAGTTGAGCTGACCCTTGATGAGGATCTTGCCGTCAGTGCTGATGATCAGGTCGACCTGACCGTTGAAGGTCTGTTGCGACGCGTAGGCGGTGAAGATCTTGGCCGAGCCCTTGATGAGCATCGGGGACGTGAAGGCCGCACCGAAGCCACCCAGCGCCGGGTTGGCTTGGATGCCGACCCATTGGTTGAGGACCTGCTGTTTGACGGCGGCTAACCACGCGCCGGCATCACCGGCGACGGCGGTGACATCGAACTCCGGATTACGCAGCTCAAACGGCTCGTCGATCGACGGCAGCGTTTTGAAGAACTCGACGCCGGCGACGAAGTTGTTGATGGCGAGACCGGTGTTGGGTTCGAGGATGATGCCGCCCGGCACCGAAGCCTCGACGATCATGCCCAGCGGGCCGAGTTCGCTGAAGGCGAGCTGCACGCCGAAGCCGGCGGCCCCGGCGAGTTCCATGCCGCCCTGGATGCCAACAAAGAGGATGCGGTCGACGATGTCGGACTCGGCGGTGAATTCGTCGCCGAGTTCATATCCGTCGGTGGCGTTGCCGGTGACCTTGATGATACCGCCGATGAGACCGCCGCTGATGCCGGCGCCTTCGGCGGTGATGCCGAAGCCAGCGATATCCACGATCGGGAACTTACCCTCGAGCAACAGGCTTGGACGGATGCGGATGCCATCGACCGTGCCCGTGAGCGTGAAGCCCGGCAGCGCATTTGGCGCAACGGTGGCCGACAGGATGATGTCGAAGTTGCCCGGATCGGCCTCGAAGTCGGCCCACTCCAGCGCGATCGAGCTGATGCGGATCGGCAGCCAAGACGGCCACATGAAGTTTTCACCCGTGGCACCACCGAGGCGGATACCCACCGCAAACTTCGCGGACGGGTCATTCGGGTTGCCGACCTTAAAGTCGCCATTGCCGGTGATGTAGAAGTTGCGGCCGAGACCACCGAGCTGCATCGAGCCGATCTTCACGTCGGCGGTGACCTGACCAAAGATGGCGAGCGCGTCGTCGGTGCCGGCCGCACGGGTATCGAGGGTGAACTTCTCGGTGCCGAGCACCAAGAAGGTGCCGATGGTCATCTCGAAGATGTCGGCGGAGAAGACGAAGCCATCGACGCGACCGTCGGTGAAGGTGAGGTCGGCGCGTAGCGCGTCGGTGCCGGAGTCGGTGCTGTCGGAGAAGGTGGCCGAGAAGACCGAGGAACCCGGGAAGAAGGCCGCACCGCTGGTGGCGAGGAAGATGGTGCCGTCGAAGCCCGGGGACTCGGTGCCGTCGAACTTCACAGACCAGTTCGTGACGCCGATGCTGATGTCGTCGAACTCGAGGATGCCGGCGATCGAGATCTTGCCGTTGGGGTTGGCGACCGTGAGGCGCGCTTCACCAATCGTGAAGCCGTCACCGCGCAGCGTGAGACCCGGCAGGACGGTGCCTTCGTCGGTGGTGTATTGCGCGAGGGAGGCGGTCAGCGGCGCGTTGCCGTCGCCGGTGGCGCTGACGAGGAACTTGATCGACGCGGTGCCGAGGGAGAGCAGCTCCTGGCTGTCGCCGGCGGCCGGATCGTAACCGACCGAAACATCGGTGGCGGTGACTTCAAAGACACCCGGGACGCTGATGAGCAGGTTGTCGGCATCGACGGTCCACGCGCCGGTGGCGTCGATTTCGAAGCCGGCAGCGAGGTCGACGGAAACGTCGAAGGTAACGAGCAGGCCGGTGAGTTCAGCCTTGATGCCGGAAGAGGATTGGGCGGAGGCGGAGGAGGAACCGCCGAAGGCCAGGGCAATCTTGTCGGTCGAGATGCCGATCGTGAGGATCAGCTTGCTGTCCTTGAAGTTGAAGTCCTCGAGGGACACGCCCGGGCCGGTGATGGACAGCGGGCCGACGGAGAAGTCGGTGGTGCTCTGGGCTACGGGCGGGCTGGAGCCGGTGGCGGCATAGATCTCGCCACCGTTGGGCAAGGACGCGGCGCTCGGGGACGCGCCGCTGGCGAAGCTGAGGGTCGTGCCAGCGATGGTGGCGCTGGTGATGGACCAGGACGTGAGCTGGAAGCCGTTGGTCTCGGAGATCACGAAGGCCGCGGTGCCGCCGATGGCGTAGTCGCCGCTGCCGATGGAGAGGGAGGCCGAAGTGATGCCGATGTTGAGGTCACCATTGGTCTGACGCTGGAAGTCGAAGGTGCCGCTCAGGGTGAACGCATCCGGAATGCTGATGGTGAGACCACCGCGGTAGATCGGGGAGTCGGTCGTGGTGGTGATCGACAGCGCGAACGGTGAGGTGCCGCCGGTCGGGATGGATTCGGAAACGACCGCGCCGGTCTTGTTGAGAGCGACGCCGAACTTGGCGCCGACCGAGCTGGCGGCGGAGTCGAGTCCGTCGAGGCCCACAAAACCGAGGGTGCCCAAACCACTGAAGGCGTATTTGGCGGTGGCGCTGTTGGTATACATCACCAAGCCAAATTCGATGTCCTTCACCAAGATGCCGATGGCGTCGCTGTTGAGCGTGCCGTCGCTGTTCTTGTAAGGACCGCTGCCGACAAACACCGAGCCGCTGTCGATGCCGAGGAGGAACTTGTTGGCGGTGCGGGTGAAGGCGAGGTTGCCGTAGACTTCGATGGTGTCGGCAATGGAGAGCTTCACATCGGTGCCGACGAACTGGAGGAACGGCGTGGTGCCGTCGCTGACTTCGGAGGCGGAGAAGTTCAGCGAAACGGTGTCGCCGGCGATGATGGCCGTCTGGGTCACCGCGGTAGTGAGATCGTTGATACGCAGGGTCAGCGTGGCGCCGAGGGTGAAGCCGGGCACGCCTTCGATGGACACTGTGCCGGTGATACGACCGGCGCGCTTACCGCCCTGCTCGACGAAGATGGCCTCGCCGTTGACGAGTTTGAGACCAACACCGCTGTCACCGATGAAGACTTCGACCTCGGAGCCGACGATCACTTGGGCGGTGGAGCCATTAACCGTGGCAGACTTGTAGCTAAAGTTGCCGGAGATGGTGACACCCGGGAAGGAGATCTCGAGGCCCTCGATGACGATGCGGGTGTAGTTGCCGGCCTCGAGGATGACGGTGCCGAACACGCCCTCGGCGGAGATGGCGTTGCCGGTGTCGTTGATCTCGAAGATGAGCGTGGCACCCGCGGCGAAGACACCGATGTTGAGGTCGGCGACGAAGGAGAGCGAACCGGCGATGCCGTCGTTGGTGAGAACGAAGAGACCCTGCGCGTTGGTGATGCTGACCGGCGAGTCCCCTGCCCCTTGACCGGCGAAGTTCGGGATGGAGATGTTGGCCGCGGAGACGACCACGATGCTGTTGTCATCGGTGTCGGTGGTCTGGCTGAAGGAGAAGCTGCCACTCAGGGTGACCCCGGCGACGGTGAGAGAGAGCGGATCGGCGGAGACGCTGATGAGCGTGCCGGCGTTGGCCTCGAGGGTGTAGGATTGGCCGCCCACCTCGATGGTCTCGGAAACGACGCGGGTGACGTTGGCGAGGTTGAAGGTGAAGTTGTCGGCGGTGAGGCTGATACCGATGCCGGAGTCGACCGCGACGTCGGCGGAGAGGCTGGCGATGTAGCCGGCATCGTTGACCACCATCGCGCCCGTGCCGTTGGAGATGGAGAGGAAGTCAGTCGTGCCGTCACCGATCGCGGTCTCGAAGTTGGTGATGCCGATCTTAACGACATCGAGGCCGTCGGCGTTCGGGCCCTTGGAGAAGGTGAAGTCACCGGAAACCGAGATGAGGCCGCCAACGGTGAAGCTCAGGTTATTGGCCTTAAACTCGATGAAGGGCGATTCGGCGGTGCCGTTGGCGACGGCGAGGGTCTGGGTGATGCCGTCGATCTCGATGTCGAGCGCGTCGCCGACGCCGGAGTAATCGACGCCCGAGTTGTTGTAGCTGAGGGCGATCGAATCGACCGTGATGCCGGCGAAGTCGAGACCGGTGAGGTAGAAGGCGCCACCGGCCTGCATGGCCACACCGCCGTTTTCGTCGATGACGAGGGCGAGTGAACCGCTGTTGATGCCGACCGAAAATCCACCGACCGTGATGCCGGCGGCGACGTTGCTCGCTACGACCTGAATGTTGCTACCGGACTTGGAGAAGGCAAAGGCGCCGGACACCTGGACGAAGTTGGCGATGCCGAGGGTGACATCCGCCGCGGAGACACTCAGCAGCTCGCCATTGAAGTCGAGGGACACGGGATCGCCGCCCGTGGCGACGGTGAAGCCACCGCCGGTGAGTGCGCTGAGGTTGAGTGCCGACGGCGGGGGCGAGAGACCGGTCGGCCCCGTGGCCGCGTTGTAGGACACCGTGATGTCGTTGAGCTCGAAGGTGAAGGTGTCCTCGGGCAGGCCCACGAACTCGGCCGAGTCGGCCTCGATCTTGAGGGCGGTGTAACGGGAGAGGTTCGCCTCGTCGGTCGGGGTGAAGAGCGCAAGGGCAACGTCCACGCCGCCGAAGGCGATGCCGACCGCACCGTCGCTGTCCGGCGTATCGGAGGAGTCGATACGACCGTCGCCATTGGAGTCGGCCCAATAAGGACCACCGACACCGGCGAAGACGTGCACGTTGGAGGCGCCGAAGCTGAGGGTGTCGACCTCGATGGAGTTCGGCGTGTCGGCCGTATCCGTGACCGTGGTGGTCGCGCCCTTGGTGAAGGCGAAGCCGCCGCGCACGTAGATAAACTCGGAGACCGCGAGGGTCGCATCGCCAATCTCCACCTGGAGAACGCTGTCGGCGAAGCTGAGCAGCTGGGTCGATGCACCGGTTGCCACGGAAAGGCCACCACCCGGCAGGCCGGAAAGATCGAGGACCGGGGCCTCGTTGTCGGTCGAGCTGACCTGATTGAGCGAGATCGAAATGTCGCTGGCGCTGAGCGTGAGGGCCGGGATGCCCACCAGCTTGGCGGAGGCGGCGGACGCGCTGAGGGAGAGGTAGCTGTTGGTATTGGCTTCGTCGGTCGGCTTGAAGAGCGCGAGGGCCACGGTGCCGCCGTCGATGGCCACGCCGGTGGCGGTGGTGTCGAGGGCTTCGTCGTCGGCGTCGATGTCACCGTCGTTGTCGTTGTCCTGCCAATAGGGACCGCCCACGCCGGCGAAGATGCGCACGTTCTCGGCGCCGAAGGTGATGACATCGGCTTCGACGCTGGTCGGGGTGCTGCCGGCGGTGTTGACCGTGACGGTGGTGCCCGCCTCGAAGGCGAAGGCGCCGCGCACATAAACGAACTCGGAAACCTGGAAGACGGCGTCGGCGATCGAAACGCGGAGCAGTGTCGTGGCGTAATCGAGGGCGATCGAGCCATTGCCGGTGGCGACCGAGAGGCTGCCATCGGTCAGCGCAGTGAAGTTCACCGGAGCCGGATCAAAGGTCGGGTTGGCCGAGTCGCTGGCGATGTTGGCCTCGATGGTGATGCCGTTGGCGGAGAGCTGGAGCGCGTTGCCGAGACCCACGAAGCTGGCGGAGTCGGCGGACACCTTGACCGCGGTGTAGGTGATCGTGTCGGTGACGTCGGTCGGCTTGAAGAAGGCAATGGCCACATCCACACCGCCGAGAGCCACGCCGAGGGCGCCGGCTGCATCCGGGGTGTCGGTGCCGTCGACCACGCCGTCGCCGTTGGAGTCGTTCCAGTAAGGTCCGCCGACGCCGGCGAAAACGTGGACGTTGGAGAGGCCGAAGGTGACGAGCTGGGCTTCCTTGGTGGAACCGCCGACGTCGGTGATCTCGACGGTGTCACGCAGTTCAAAGGCGAAACCGCCACGGATGTAGATGAATTCACCGATGGCGAAGGTCGCGTCGGCCACCTGCACGCGCAGGAGCGAGGCGTCGAAGTCGAGGTCAACCGGATCACCGCCCGTCGGCACGGAGAACTTGCCGCCCGTGAGGCTGGTGAAGTCGAGCACGGCCACGTCGGCATTGGCGTCGGCCGTATCGGAGGCGTGGTTCACCTCGACCGAAATACCGTTGGCGGTGAGGTCGAGTCCGCCGAAGCCGATGAAGGACGCGGAGTCAGCCGCCACGCTGAGCGAGGTGTAACGCACCGTGGAAGCGACATCGGTCGGCTTGAAGAGCGTAAGACCCACGTCGACACCGGCGAGAGCGATACCGAGGGCACCGGATGCGGCCGGCGTGTCGTCGCCATTCACAACGCCGTCGTTGTTGGAGTCGTTCCAGTAAGGACCGCCGGCACCGGCGAAGACGTAAACGTTGGAGGCGCCAATCGTGATGCCTTCGACCTCGATCTGCGTGCCGTCGGCGTCGTCGATCGTCATGGCGGAGGACTGCTCAAAGGCGAAGGCGCCGCGCACGTAGATGAAGTTGCCGAGCGTCAGAGTGGCATCGGCGATGGAGACCCCGACGGTGCGGGAATCAAAATCGAGGGTAACCGGATCGTTGCCGGTCGCGACGGAGAGCGAACCACCGTCGAGCTTGGTGAAGTCGATGGCGGCGGGCCACGGGGCCTCGGTCACGGCCGGGTCACTGGCGATGTTGAGGTTGAGCGTGATGCCGTTGGCGATGAGGCCCACGAAGTCGCCCATGCCCACGAGTTGGCCGGTGGCGGCGGTGGCAGAGAGTGCAGTGTAAGAAACCGCGTCGTTGGTGTCGGTCGGCTTGAAGAGCGCGAGACCCACGTCGACATCGGCCATGGCCACACCGAGGGCACCGTCGCTGAGCGGGGTGTCGTTTTCGTCGAGCACGCCATCGTTGTTGGAGTCGGTCCAATACGGGCCGCCGATACCGGCAAAGACGTAGGCGTCGGAGAGACCGAAGGTCACGACATCCACCGTCTTGGTGGCGTTGTCGGTGTCGGTGATGGTCATCTCGCGGCCCTTCTCGAAGGCGAAGCCACCGCGGATGTAGAAGAAGCTGGAGATGGCGATGGTCGCGTCGGCCACCGAAACGCGGAGCAGCTCGGAATCGAAGTCGAGGGTGATGGTGTCACCGCCGGTCAGGATATCGAAGCCACCGGCCACGAGGCTGGTGAAGTCGAGCGGCGTGGCGTTGGCGTCGGAGGAGCTGACCTGGTTGGCCTCGATGGTGATGCCGCTGGCGGAGAGCGTGAAGCCGTTGACGCCCACGAAGCTGGCGGTGTCGGCGGCGATCTTGAGCGCGTAGTAACGATCGGTGGCACCGTCCGCAGTCGGGGTGAAGACGCCGAGACCGACGGAGACGTTCTCCAGAGCGATACCGAGCGCCCCGGCGGAGTCCGGCGTGTCGTCGCCGTTGATTACACCATCGTTGTTGGAATCGGCCCAATAAGGACCACCGATGCCGGCGAAGACATGGAGACCGTCACCGCCGAAGTTGAGGCTAGTGACCTCGTGTTCGGTGCCATCGGTGTCGGAGATGGTGACGGCGTTGCCGACTTCGAAGGCGAGCGAACCGCGCAGGTAAATGAACTCGGAGACAGCCACGGTGGCGTCACCAATGACAGCGCGCAGCACCTTGGCGTCGTAGGCTACATCGATCGGCGTGCCGCCGGTGCGAACGGATAGGCCGGTGTTGGTGAAGCGGGTGAAGTCGAAGACGTCCGGCGTGGCGGTCTCGTCGGCGGAGTCCTTGGCCTGGTTGAGCTCCACCGTGATGTCGTTAGCGGTCAGGGTGAAGAGACCGTCGAAGCCGACAACCCCGGCGGTGGCGGCCGTGACGGTGGCGCCAACGTAGGAAACCGTGGAGGTGCCACCGGCAGCGCGGACCAATGCGATGGCGGCGGAAACGCCACCGGCTTGGATGCCGTAGGCACCGGCGGTTTCCGGCGTATCGGAAACGGTGATACGGCCGTCACCGTTGGAATCGACCCAGTAGGGACCACCGACACCGGCAAAGAGGTAGGCGTCGTCGGTGCCGAGGGTGAGGATGTCGAAGTCCTCGGTGCCGTTACCGTCGGTGGCCGGCAGCGTGTTTTCCTTCACCTCGAGGGCGAAGAGACCGGCGAGGTTGACGAAGTTGAAGAGGTTGAGGTGTAGGTAGGCCTCGGCGCGGGTGACGTTGCCATCGACGCCGTCGATGGTGATGTCGAGGGTCTCGCCCGGACCGGTGGTGACGGTGAGGGCGTTGGCGCCGGACCAGTCGAGGACCACGTCGCCGCCATTCGGGTTGGCGCTACCGACCTGGACGGTGGTGAGGGAAGCGCTGGTGGTGTCGAGGGTGAGCGCAACGGTGGCGGCGACCAAATCGCGGCCGGCGAGGTCGTCTTCAAATTCGATGTCCCAAGTGCGGTTGCCGTATTCGGTCACCGTGATCGTCAGCGTCGTGAAGTCGTCCTTCAGCGCGTTGAAGACCGCGTCGACCAGTTCGTCGGCGGTGGCGTCGAAGGAGACCGCGGCGGTGGTGTAGGTCGTGCCGTCGATCACCCAGCTGAGCGTGAAGGTGCCGTTGGCACCTTGGCCGAGGACGAGGCGTTGGGTCTCGCCGGTCGGAGCCTGACCCGCGGTGGTCATGGTCACCGCCACGGTGATCGCGCCGCCGAGGTTCTTGGTCGAACCGCCGGTGATCTCGGAGGTCAGGGTGGCGGACGGGCCGGTCGGGGTGGCGAGCACCGCGATCGTGTCCGGCGTGCGGCCTTCGAAGGAGTCCGGATTGAAGGTGATGACGTAAACGTCGGTGCCGGTCGTTTCGACCGTGCCCGAGGAGATCGGGGTCCAGGCGGCGGTGAGGGCTTGGGCGACTTCGGAGGCGGTCGCGCCGATGGAGAGCACGCTGGTGGTATAGGTGACGCCGTTGTCGGTGATCTGCAGGCGGAAGGTGCCACCGGTCGGCGCGGTGATCGTGATGCGTTGGGACTGACCCGCTGAGAGGCTGCCGGCTTGGGTCCGGGTGGTGGACACGGTCGCGTTGCGCAGGCCCGAGTTGTTGACCGTCATCACGCCGCTGATCCGCGGGGACACGCTGGAGGCGAAGGTCACGATGTAGCGTTGTTCGCTGATCGTGGAGGACGAGTCGTAGGTCACCGTCACGCGGCCCGCGCCAACGAAGCTGAGGCCTTCGAGGGCTTGGCGGATGTAGCGCTTGTTGTTGGTAACGTCGCTGCCGGCGAAGCGGATCTCGACGGTGGTTTCGCCGTTGAGGGTGAGGCGGTAGCGGCCCGAGCCGGAGAGGCTGGAGTTGTCGATCGTGATGACCTGGATCTCGAGCTGGCCGGAGGTGCCGCTGCCGATGATGTCGACGGTGGTGGTGATCTCGGGCAGCGCGGTCGCCACGGTGAGGCCGTTGACGGGTTGGCCGGCGAGGGCGCCGATGAAGGTGATGGTGAAGCCGTCGGTGCGGGTGCCGGTGACTTCGACGTTGTTGGCTCCGATGCCGGCGAGGGTCTCGAGGTTGGTGCGGATCGCCGAGGCAATGAAGGCGTCGGAGGCGGCCTCGGGGATGGCGACGTCGACCGAGTTGCCATTGTAGGTGAAGGTCAGGGTCGATTCGGCGGTGCCGAGGGTCAGCGTGTAGGTGGCGTTTTGCACCACGCCGGAGAGCGTGACTTTGGCGCGCAGCAGATCGACTTCGGTGGCGGCGAGGCTGCCGCCGAAGGTGATGGCGTAGCGGCGGTCGCCGGAGACCGAGCCGGTCGCTTCGCTGACAGTAATGTCACTGGTGCCGATGCCGCTGAGCGCTTCGAGGGCGGCCTTGATGGCGGCGGCCTGCGCGGTGGCGTCGTCGGTCAGCGTGATGGCTGCAGTCGTTTCGCTGCCGAAGGTCAGGGTGAAGGCACCGAAGCCCGCGCCGTTGGTGGTGAGGCGAAGCTCCTGGACGCTGTTAACGCCGGCGGCGGCCGCGATGCGTTCGGTTACGTCGGTCGTGATCGTCGGCGCGGTCGTGTTTACCGTCAGCCCGGTCACGTCCTGGCCCTGCAGCGCTCCGATGAATTCCAGCGTGTAGCCGGTGGTGCGGTTGCCGAGAATCTGGACGTTGCCTGCGCCGATGCCGGTGAGGGATTCGAGCGCAGTCTTGAGGGCGGCGTCGACGTCGGCGTCGGAGCTGTCCTGCGTAATGGTGAAGGAGGCCGTCTCGCCGCCGAGGCCGAAGGTCACTTCGCCGAGCGTGCCGGTGAGGTCGAGACCGAGGACGGTATTATCGGAGGAGCTGAGATTACGGTTGATCTCAACGATAACGCCCTGCCCTTCAGCGGTGATGCCGTCGAGGCCGACAAATTGAAGTTGAGTCGCCTCGGCGCGGAGGGCCATCCAGCGCCAGTTCGGGTTCGAGCGATCGGTGACGAGGGCGAAGGCAAAGTCGCCGGAGGAGAGTTTGAGGCCGAGCTCGTTGGAGGAGCCGCCGTTCAGGCCAGCAAAGGCGTCGACGTTGGCCGCACCCACGAGGAGCAGGTCGGCGTCGACGGACTTGCCGTCGCTGCGCATGACGGTGCCGCGCGATTGTTCGAAGGCGACGCCACCAGAGAAGGAGAAGAAGCCCGCGATATCGAGGTCGAGGTTGCCCACGATGCGGGTGAGCTGACCCTTCGCGCCATCCATGTTGAAGGAGAAGGAATCCGATAGGCCGGTCGCTACGGTGAAGCTGGTGGCTCCGGTGACGTAGTCGATGACGAGGTCGGCGGAGTCGCGGCCATCGATGTCGCCGTTGAAGCGGTTGATCTCGATGGAGACCGTGTCGCCGCCAACGGTGAGGCCCGGCACGCCGACCATGGCGAAGCCGGCGGCGTTGGCTTGGAGGGAAGTCCAGGAAACGTCTTCACCCGCGATCGTGCCGGAGAAGAGACCAAGCGCGAAGTCGACGCCGGTGAGGCTGAAGCCGAGGGCGCCGCCATTGTCGGCCGGACCGTTGATACCGGCGAAGGCGGTGACACCCGTGCCGCCGATGGCGAGCACTTCGGTCTGCACCGTGGTGTCGTCGGCGAGGGTGATTTCGGTCTGGGTCTTCTCGAAGGCGAAGCCGCCGGAGAGTTGGACGAAGCCAAAGACATCGAGATTGATGTTGGCCGAAGCGCGCAGGGTTTCGCCGTTTTCGGCGGAGAGTGTGATGTCGCGGGTCGTGCCCGTGCCGGTAGCCACGTTGAGCGGCGTGGTGGCATAATCGATGATCGTGCCGTCGGAGGCGGCCTGGTTGATCTCAAGGTTCACGGTGTCGGCTTCGACGGTCAGACCCGGGACCCCGATGAAGGCGGCGCGGCCGGCTTCGCCATCGAAGGTGACCCATTGGCGAGTGGCGTCGGCCTTGTCGGTCTGGAGGGCCAGAGCGAAGTCGACGTTGCCGAGTTCGAAGCCGAGGAAGGGTTCACCGTCGATCGCCACACCCGCGAAGGCGTTGAGGTCTTCACCGCCGATGAGCAGTTGGTCGGTCGCGACGGTGGACTCGTCGTCGAGGGTAACGCTGCCGTCCGAGCGGGAGACGGCCAGGTTACCGTGAAGTTGGACGAAACCGTAGAGATCAATGTCGAGCAGACCGGAGGCGCGCAGGAGCTCGCCGTCGGCGCCGTTCATTTCGAGCGCGATGGAAGAGCTGGAGCTGGTCGGCAGCTCGAAGGCCTCGGTGCTGAAGTCGACCACATTGGGCGTGACGCCATCCGCGAGACCGAGTTGGCGGTTGACCTGAACTTCGAGGTTTTCGGAGGCGATCGTGACACCAGTGATGCCGTCGAAGGAGGCGGTCTCGGCGGTGGCAAAGAGGGAGAGCCAGCGACCGGCGACCGCGGACGGATCGTTCTGGTCGACGACTTCGCTGAAGATCGCGAGGCCGAACTCGACGCCGGTCAGGCTGAAGCCGATCGCGCCGCTGTTGGTCGCCGGGCCGTTGATGCCGGCGAAGGCGGTGAGGCCGGTGCCGCCGAGAGTGAGGGCGCGGGTTTCGACTTCGGTGCCGTCGGCGAGGGTGATCGTCTCGGAGGCTTGGCGGAAGGCGAGGCCGCCAGCCACGTGGAAGAAGCCAAACACGTTGGCGTTCATCTGACCGCTGACCTGGATCAGCTGACCGAGCTCGCCGGCGAAGTCGATTTCGACCGAGGAGGACGGGCCGGTTTCGACCGTGATGGATTGGGCACCGTAATCGACGACGCGGAGGTCGGCGGTGGCGGCGTCGGCGCCGGAAACTTGGTTGAGTTCGATCGCCACGTCGGTGGCCGAGAGGGTCAGGCCCGGGATGCCGATCACGCCGATGCTGGTCGCTTCGGCCTTGAGGCTCAGCCAAGTGAGGTCGGCGAGCGCGTCTTGGCCTTCGTCCGGGGTGAAGAGCGCGAGGCCGAAGTCGACGCCGGTGAGGCTAAACCCGATCGCGCCTTCGGCGTCGGCCGGGCCGTTGACGCCGGCGAAGACGTTGAGGTTCGAGCCGCCGAGGGTGAGCATCGAGGTCGCCACGGAGGTGCCGTCGGCGAGCGTGATGGTCTGCGGCGTGCGGGTGAGCGCGAGGGAGCCTTCGAGGAACACGAAGCTGGCCACCTGCAGTTTGGCGGTGCCGATGTTCACGCGCAGCAGCTCGTCGCTGAAGTCGATGAGGATGGACTCGCCACCGGTCAGGATGGAGAGGCCGCCGCCAGTCATCTGGCTGAAGTCGCCGGCGCGGACCACGCCGTTGGGATCGTCGGCGTAGTTGATCTCAACAGTGATGTTGGTCGCTTCGAGGACCAAGAGGTCGGAAAGGCCAACGAAGGCCGCGGAGTCGGCGTGGAGTTTGAGGGCGACGTAAGTGATCGGGTCGGTCTCGACGGTCTGCTTGAGCAGCGCGAGGGCGGCGTTCACGCCACCGACGGCGAGGCCGAGGGCGCCGGAGGCGTCGGGCGTATCGTCGCCGTTGACGATACCGTCGCCGTTGGAGTCGACCCAGTAAGGTCCGCCGGAACCGGCAAAGAGGTAGGCGTTGCTGATGCCGAAGGTCAGCACGTCGAGGTCGCGGGTGCCGCCACCGTCGAGTTGCTCGACCACGGGCACGCCCTTCTCGAAGGCGAAGCCGCCGCGCAGGTAAATAAAGTCCGCGAGCTGGAAGAGCGCGTCGGTCGCCTGGACGCGGGTCAGCGCGTGATCGAAGTCGATGAGCACGTCGTCGTCACCGCCGGTGGCGATCGTCAGTCCCCCACCCTCCATCGAGCTGAAGTCACCGGCTTCAACCGTGCCGGACGGATCGTTGGCGGTGTTGACCTCGATCGTGATGCCGTAGGCGCCAACCGAGAGGAAGTCTTCGATACCGACCAGCTCGGCGGAATCGGCCGTGCCCTTGAACGCCACGTAGGTTGCCGGATCGGCCACGCCGGTCTGCTTGAGCAGCGCGAGGCCGAAGGTCATGCCGCCAATGGCGATGCCGATCGCACCGTCGGCGTCCGGCGTGTCGTTGGCGTCGACCTTACCGTCGTTGTTGGAGTCGACCCAATACGGGCCGCCCAGGCCGGCGAACACGTAGGCATTGTCCGCGCCGATCGTGATGACGTCGAGGTCGCGGGTGGCGCCGCCGTCGAGGACCTCGACGACTGACGGGCTGCGCTCGAAGTTGAAGGAGGTGCGGATCCAAACGAAGTTGGCCAAGGCGATGGTGGCATCGGCCACGTTCACGCGGAGCAACTCGGTATCGTAGGAAAGGATCTGGGTGTCGCCGCCGGTGAGAACCGCGAGGCCGCCACCTTCAAAGCGGTTGAAGTCGAAGACGTCCGGAGTGGCGGTGGAGTCGTTGCGATCGCGGGCGGTGTTGATTTCGACGGTGATGTCGCGGGCATCGATGGAGAGCAGGTCGCCCAGACCCACCACGGAGGCGGAATCGGCGACGGCTTTGAGCGCGATGTAGGTGATGTCCGGGGCGTCCTGATTGTTGAGGAGCGCGAGCGCGGCGGTGACACCACCAACGGCCACACCGATCGCACCGGCGGAGTCGGGCGTGTCGTTGCTGTCGATGACACCGTCGTTGTTGGAATCGACCCAGTAAGGACCGCCAATGCCGGCGAAGAGGTAGGCGTCGGCCGACCCGAGGGTGAGGATGTCGTAGTCTTCGAGGGCGGTGCCGTCCTCGGAGGCGATGGTGTTTTCCTTCTTCTCGAGGGCAAAGTTACCGGCGAGGGTGGCGAACCCGAAGATCTGGATCTGGAGGTAACCGGTGGCACGGACGAGGTTTCCGTCGGCGCCGTCCATATCGAGGGTCGTGGTCGTGCCCGGACCGGTGATGACGTCGAGCGGATCGGTCTTCCAATCGATAACCGTGTCGCCGCCGGCGGTATTGGTCGTGCCGGTTTGGATGGTGGTGAGGGAGGCGCTGGTGGTGTCGAGGGTGAGCGCAACGGTGGCGGCGACCAAATCGCGGCCGGCGAGGTCGTCTTCAAATTCGATGTCCCAAGTGCGGTTGCCGTATTCGGTCACCGTGATCGTCAGCGTCGTGAAGTCGTCCTTCAGCGCGTTGAAGACCGCGTCGACCAGTTCGTCGGCGGTGGCGTCGAAGGAGACCGCGGCGGTGGTGTAGGTCGTGCCGTCGATCACCCAGCTGAGCGTGAAGGTGCCGTTGGCACCTTGGCCGAGGACGAGGCGTTGGGTCTCGCCGGTCGGAGCCTGACCCGCGGTGGTCATGGTCACCGCCACGGTGATCGCGCCGCCGAGGTTCTTGGTCGAACCGCCGGTGATCTCGGAGGTCAGGGTGGCGGACGGGCCGGTCGGGGTGGCGAGCACCGCGATCGTGTCCGGCGTGCGGCCTTCGAAGGAGTCCGGATTGAAGGTGATGACGTAAACGTCGGTGCCGGTCGTTTCGACCGTGCCCGAGGAGATCGGGGTCCAGGCGGCGGTGAGGGCTTGGGCGACTTCGGAGGCGGTCGCGCCGATGGAGAGCACGCTGGTGGTATAGGTGACGCCGTTGTCGGTGATCTGCAGGCGGAAGGTGCCACCGGTCGGCGCGGTGATCGTGATGCGTTGGGACTGACCCGCTGAGAGGCTGCCGGCTTGGGTCCGGGTGGTGGACACGGTCGCGTTGCGCAGGCCCGAGTTGTTGACCGTCATCACGCCGCTGATCCGCGGGGACACGCTGGAGGCGAAGGTCACGATGTAGCGTTGTTCGCTGATCGTGGAGGACGAGTCGTAGGTCACCGTCACGCGGCCCGCGCCAACGAAGCTGAGGCCTTCGAGGGCTTGGCGGATGTAGCGCTTGTTGTTGGTAACGTCGCTGCCGGCGAAGCGGATCTCGACGGTGGTTTCACCGTTGAGGGTGAGGCGGTAGCGGCCCGAGCCGGAGAGGCTGGAGTTGTCGATCGTGATGACCTGGATCTCGAGCTGGCCGGAGGTGCCGCTGCCGATGATGTCGACGGTGGTGGTGATCTCGGGCAGCGCGGTCGCCACGGTGAGGCCGTTGACGGGTTGGCCGGCGAGGGCGCCGATGAAGGTGATGGTGAAGCCGTCGGTGCGGGTGCCGGTGACTTCGACGTTGTTGGCTCCGATGCCGGCGAGGGTCTCGAGGTTGGTGCGGATCGCCGAGGCAATGAAGGCGTCGGAGGCGGCCTCGGGGATGGCGACGTCGACCGAGTTGCCATTGTAGGTGAAGGTCAGGGTCGATTCGGCGGTGCCGAGGGTCAGCGTGTAGGTGGCGTTTTGCACCACGCCGGAGAGCGTGACTTTGGCGCGCAGCAGAGCAACTTCGGTGGCGGCGAGGCTGCCGCCGAAGGTGATGGCGTAGCGGCGGTCACCGGAGACCGAGCCGGTCGCTTCGCTGACGGTGATGTCACCAGTGCCGATGCCGCTGAGCGCTTCGAGGGCGGCCTTGATGGTGGCGGCCTGCGCGGTGGCGTCGTCGGTCAGCGTGATGGCAGCGGTCGTTTCGCTGCCGAAGGTCAAAGTGAAGGCACCGAAGCCCGCGCCGTTGGTGGTGAGGCGCAGTTCCTGGACGCTGTTTACGCCGGCGGCGGCCGCGATGCGTTCGGTCACGTCGGTCGTGATCGTCGGCGCGGTCGTGTTTACCGTCAGCCCGGTCACGTCCTGGCCCTGCAGCGCGCCGATGAACTCAAGCGTGTAGCCTTCAGCGAGGCTGCCGTAGATGATCACGTCATCGGCGGTGATGCCGTCGAGGGCGGCGAGCGCGGTGAGCAGATCGGCGCGGACGCTGGCGTCGTTGCTATCCTGGGTAAGGGTGAGCGAGCTGGTGGAACCGCTGTAACCAAACTCCACTTCGCCGAGCGTGCCGGAGAGGTCGAGGGCGAGAACGGTGTTATTGGAAGAGCTAAGGTTGCGGTTGATCTCAACCAGCAGGCCCTTGCCGGTCAGGGTGAGTCCGTCGACGCCCACGAAGGAGGCTTCATCGGCGGAAGCGCGGAGGGCCATCCAGCGCCAGCTCGGGTTGGCGCGGTCGGCGACGAGAGCGAAGGCGAAATCACCGCTGTCGAGATTCAGGCCGAGCTCGTCGGCGGTGTTGCCGTTGAGACCGACGAAGGCGTCGATGTTGGTCGCACCGATGAGGAGGAGGTCGGCGTCAACCGTGCGGCCATCGGCCAAGGTGACGGAACCGCGGGATTGCTCGAAACCGAAGCTGCCGGAGACGGAAACGAAGCCGACGATGGAAACGTCGAGGTTACCGACGATGCGGGTCAGGTTACCCTGCGCCCCATCCATATTGAGCGTGATGGAAGTGCTCGGTCCGGTGGCGATGGAAAGGTTGGTCGCGGTGTAGTCGATGACGAGGTCGGCGGAATCGCGGCCATCGATGTCACCGTTGAAGCGGTTGATCTCGATGGAGAGCGTATCGCCATCCACCTCGAGGCCGGGCACACCGACGGTTTCGAAGGTGCCGACCGTCGCTTGTAGTGAAGTCCAGGATACGTTCTCGCCGGAAACCGTGCCGGTGAAGAGGCCGAGCGCGAAGTCCATCTCGGAGAGACCAAAGCCCATGGCGGCGCCGGAATCGACCGGGCCATCGATGCCGGCGAAGGCGGTGACATTGGAGCCGCCAATTTCGAGCACCTCGGTGTCGACGACGGTATCGTCGGCCAAGGTGACCTGGGTCTGGGTCTTCTCGAAGGCGAAGCCGCCGGAGAGTTGGACGAAGCCAAAGACGTCGAGATTGATGTTGGCC
Source organism: Actomonas aquatica (assembly GCF_019679435.2). Lineage (NCBI taxonomy): Bacteria > Pseudomonadati > Verrucomicrobiota > Opitutia > Opitutales > Opitutaceae > Actomonas > Actomonas aquatica. Next base: position 3,972,485 of record NZ_CP139781.1, on the reverse strand, counting down.
GAAGCGCGCAGGGTTTCGCCGTTTTCGGCGGAGAGCGTGATGTCGCGGCTCGTGCCCGTGCCGGTGGCGACGGTGAGCGGCGTGGTGGCGTAATCGACGATCGTGCCGTCGGAGGCGGCCTGGTTGATCTCGAGGTTCACCGTGTCGGCTTCGACCGTCAGACCCGGGACGCCGATGAAGGCGGCGCGGCCAGCCTCGCCATCGAAAGTCACCCACTGGCGGGTGGCGTCGGCTTGGTCCGTCTGGATGGCGAGCGCGAAGTCGACGTTGCCGAGTTCGAAGCCGAGGAACGGTTCACCGCCGACGGCGATGCCGGCGAAGGCATCGAGGTCTTCACCGCCGATGAGCAGTTGGTCGGTCGTGACGGTGGAATCGTCGTCGAGGGTGACGCTGCCATCGGTGCGGGAAACGGCCAGATTGCCGCGGAGTTGAACGAAACCGTAGAGGTCGATTTCGAGGAAACCATTGGCGCGCAGCAGCTCGCCTTCGGCGCCGTCGAGATCGAGTTCAAAACTGGTGCTGCTGCTGGTCGGCAGCTCGAAGGGCGTGGTGCTGAAATCGACCACGTTCGGGGTGTCACCTTCGGCGAGACCGAGCTGGCGATTGATCTGCACTTCCACGTTCTCGGAATTGATGGTCACGCCCGGGATACCGTCGAAGGAAGCCGAGTCGGCGGTGGCGGAAAGCGAGAGCCAGCGACCGGCGACAGCGGACGGATCGTTCTGGTCGACGACTTCACTGAAGATCGCGAGACCGAACTCGACGCCGGTCAGGCTGAAGCCGATTGCGCCGCTGTTGGCGGCCGGGCCGTTGATGCCGGCGAAGGCGGTGAGGCCGGTGCCACCGAGGGTGAGGGCGCGGGTTTCGACTTCGGTGCCGTCGGCGAGCGTGATCGTTTCGGAGGCTTGGCGGAATGCGAGGCCACCGGCGACGTGGAAGAAGCCAAACACGTTGGCGTTCATCTGACCGCTGACCTGGATCAGCTGGCCGAGCTCGCCGGCGAAGTCGATTTCGACGGAAGACGACGGGCCGGTTTCGACCGTGATGGATTGGGCACCGTAATCGACCACGCGGAGATCGGCGGTGGCGGCGTCGGCACCGGAAACTTGGTTGAGTTCGATCGCCACGTCGGTGGCCGAGAGGGTCAGGCCCGGGATGCCGATCACGCCGATGCTGGTCACTTCGGCCTTGAGGCTCAACCAGGTGAGGTTGGCGAGCGCGTCTTGGCCTTCGTCCGGCGTGAAGAGTGCGAGGCCAAAGTCGACGCCAGTGAGGCTGAAGCCGATCGCGCCTTCGGCGTCGGCCGGACCGTTGACGCCGGCGAACACGTTGAGGTTCGAACCACCGAGGTTGAGCATCGAGGTCGCCACGGAGGTGCCGTCGGCGAGGGTGATGGTCTGCGGCGTGCGGGTGAGCGCGAGGGAACCTTCGAGGAATACAAAGCTGGCCACCTGCAGTTTGGCGGTGCCGATGTTCACGCGGAGCAGTTCGTCGCTGAAGTCGATGAGGATGGAGTCGCCACCGGTCAGGATGGAGAGGCCGCCGCCGGTCATCTGGCTGAAGTCGCCGGCGCGGACGACGCCGCTGGGGTCGTCGGCGTAGTTGATCTCTACGGTGATGTTGGTCGCTTCGAGGACCAAGAGGTCGGAGAGACCGACGAAGGCTGCGGAGTCGGCGTGCAGCTTGAGGGCGACGTAAGTGATCGGGTCGGTCTCGACGGTCTGCTTGAGCAGCGCGAGAGCGGCGTTCACGCCACCGATGGCGAGACCGAGAGCGCCGGAAGCGTCGGGGGTGTCGTCGCCGTTGACGATACCGTCGCCGTTGGAGTCGACCCAGTAAGGTCCGCCCGATCCGGCAAAGAGGTAGGCGTTGCTGATGCCGAAGGTCAGCACATCGAGGTCGCGGGTGCCGCCACCGTCGAGTTGCTCGACCACGGGCACGCCCTTCTCGAAAGCGAAGCCACCGCGCAGGTAAATGAAGTCGGCGAGCTGGAAGAGCGCGTCGGTTGCTTGGACGCGGGTCAGCGCGTGATCGAAGTCGATGAGCACGTCGTCGACACCGCCGGTGGCGATCGTCAGTCCCCCACCCTCCATCGAGCTGAAGTCACCGGCCTCAACGGTGCCGGACGGATCGTTGGCGGTGTTGACCTCGATCATGATGCCGTAGGCGCCGACCGAGAGGAAGTCTTCGATGCCGACCAGCTCGGCGGAGTCGGCCGTGCCCTTGAAGGCCACGTAGGTTGCCGGATCGGCCACGCCGGTCTGCTTGAGCAGCGCGAGACCGAAGGTCATGCCGCCAATGGCGATGCCGATCGCGCCGTCGGCGTCGGGCGTGTCGTTGGCGTCGACCTTGCCGTCGTTGTTGGAGTCGACCCAATACGGGCCACCCAAGCCGGCGAACACGTAGGCGTTGTCCGCACCGATGAGCAGCACGTCCAGATCGCGCGTCGCACCGCCATCAAGGACCTCGACGACAGACGGGCTCTTCTCGAGTTGGAAGGCGGTGCGGATGTAAACGAAACCGCCGATAGCGACGGTCGCATCGGCAACGCGGATGCGAAGCAGCTCGCTGTTGTAAGCGATGACCTGGGTGTCACCGCCAGTGAGAACGGCAAGGCCGCCGCCCTCGAAGCGGTTGAAATCAAACGGAGTCGGCGTCGCGGTCGAATCGGTGCGATCGCGGGCGGTGTTGATTTCGACGGTGATGTCGCGGGCATCGATGGTGGCGAGGTCACCGAGACCGACCATGGCGGCGGAGTCGGCAACGACCTTGAGGCCCACGTAGGCGATGTCCGGATTGGCGCGGTCATTGAGCACGGCGATGGCAGCGGTCACGCCACCCACGGCAATGCCCATGGCACCGGCGGTGTCGGGCGTGTCGTTGCTGTCGATGACACCGTCGTTGTTGGAGTCGGTCCAGTAAGGGCCGCCAATACCGGCGAAGAGGTAAGCGTCGGCGCTGCCGATGGTGAGGATGTCGAAGTCCTCGAGCGCGGTGCCATCCTCGGAGGCAATGGTGTTCTCCTTCTTCTCGAAGGCGAAGTTGCCGGCGAGAGTGACGAAGCCGAAGAGCTCCACCTGCACGTAACCGGAGGCCCGGATAACGTTACCGTCGGCACCATCGATGTTGATCGTCTGGGTGGTGCTCGGACCGGTGATCACGTCGAGCGGATCGGTTTGCCAATCGATGACCGTGCCGCCGCCGTTGGTATTGGTGGTGCCGGTTTGGACGGTGGTGAGGGAGGCGACGGTGTTGGTGACGCTGATCGTCACGACGGCATCGGCCACATCGAGACCGGCGAGGTCGCCTTCAAAATCGATCTCCCAAGTGCGATTGCCGTATTCGCGCACCGTGATGGTGAGGGTGGCGTAGTCGGCCTTGAAGGCATCGAAGACGGCGGTGACGAGCGCATCGGCGTCGGCGTCGAGATCGACGGCGGCGGTGGTGAAGGTCTGTCCGGCAACGGTGAAGCTAAGTGTGAAGGTGCCCGGGGCGCCTTCGTCGATCACGATGCGTTGGGTTTCACCGATGGCGGCAACACCCGGGGTGACCGTGGAAATGGAGAGCGACAGGCTGCCGGCGCGGGTGACTTGGGCGCCACCGGCCTGGTCGAGGGAAACGACGGCGGCGGTGCCGGACGGAACCGCGGAGATGACGATGAGCGACGGATCGCGACCCTCGAAGGAGGACGGGTTGAAGGAGATGACGTAGGTGGTGTCGTTTTCCTTATCCACCGTGCCGGAGGAGGCCGGGCTCCAGGAGGCGGTCAGCGCGCGGGCCACATCGGAAGCGGACGCGCCGATGGTGAGGTAATCGGTGACGTAGGTCGTGCCGTTGTCGGTGATGGAGAGGCGGAAGCGGCCCCCCTCATCGGCTTCGACGGTGATGCGCTGGGCGGCGCGGGCGCCGGAAGAACCATCCTGTAGGGAGGTGATGGATACGGCGGCACCGGTGAGTTTGGTGTTGTTGACCGTGGCGGTCGGGAAGTTGCGGCCGGCGACACCGTTACGGAAGGTAACCGTGTAGCGCTGCTCGGAGATCGTGGAGGTCTGATCGTAAACGACCGAGACGTTGCCGGAGCCGATGATCGGGAGGGCGGCGAGAGCCTGGCGGATGTAGCGGGCGTTGTTGGTGACGTCGCTGCCGGCGAAGCGGATGTTGGCCGTGGTGTAGTTACCGATGGAGATCGTGTAAGTGCCGCGGGCGGTGAGGCTGGCGGTGATCGTGATCTGTTGGATTTCGTTGGCCGACGTGCCGCCGGTGGAAATCTGAGTGACCGAGGTCTGCACCGGCTGGTATGCGGTGGCGACGGAGAGACCGGAGACCGGGGTGGAAGCGAGGGCGTTGACGAACTCGATGGTGTAACCGTCGGTGCGGTTACCGGCGACGAGCACGTTGCCAGCGCCGATGCCATCGAGGGATTCGATGGCGGAAGTGAGGTTGCCGATGATAGTGGCGTCGGAATCGGATGCGGCGAGGACGACGGCGGAGGTGTCGCTGCTGTAGCCGAAGGTCAGGGTGACGTTCTGCGAACCGAGGGTGAGCGTGTAGTGCGCGTTGGCGTAGATGCCGGAAACGACGTTGCGCACGAGCAGCGTGGCGACGTCCTGGCCGGCGAGGTCACCGGTGAAGGTGATGTCGAAGAGGCGAACGGCGGCGGTGGAGCCGGTCGCTTCCGCCACGGTGATGTTGCCCGCGCCGATATTGGAGAGCGCTTCGAGGGCGGCCTGGATGTCGGCGGCGAGCACACTCTGGTTGGCGGAGTAAGTGATGGTGCCGGTGGTCTGGTCGCCGAACTGCAGGGCGAAGGAACCGAAGGCAGCGGTGTTGGCGGCGAGGCGCAGGCGTTGGACTTCGCTGATGCCGTTGACGGCGGCGGTGACCTCGGTGACCGAGGAATTGAGGGTCGGATCGACAGTGGCGACGGAGAGGCCGGTGAGATCGTCGCTGGCGAGGTCGCCGATGAACTCGAGGGTGAAGCCGTCGGCGCGGTTGCCGAAGACGAGCACGTTGCCCTCCCCTACTCCATCGAGCGCTTCGAGAGCGGAGGTGAGCGCGGCGGCGATGGCGGTGTCGTCATCGGTGGAGGCGATGTCGAAGGAGGAGGTGTCGGCGCCGAGGGTGAAGGTGACCGTGCCGAGGGTGCCGTCGAGATCGAGGGCGAGAACCGTGTTGGTGGTGAAGCTGGTGTTTTGATTGATCTCCACCACGAGGCCCTTGCCGAGTAGAGTGAAACCATCGAGGCCGACGAAGGACACCTCGGCGGCGGCGGCCTGCAGGGCCATCCAACGCCAGCCCGGATTGGCGCGGTCGGAGACCAGCGCGAGGGCGAGATCGCCGGATTGCAGGGAGAGACCCAGGGCGTCGGAGGAGCCGCCGTTGAGACCGGCAAAGGCGTCCACGCTGTCGGCACCGATGAGGAGCAGATCGGCGTCGACCAAACGACCGTCGGCGAGCGTGACGGTGCCGCGGGATTGCTCGAACCCGAATCCGCCGGTGACCGAGAAGAAGTTACCCACCACGAGGGTGAGATCGCCGGAGATACGGGTCAGGTTACCCTTGGCCCCTTCCATATCGAAGGTGAAGGATGAGGACGGACCGGTGGCGATGGAGAGCGCGGTGGCGCCGTCGGCGTAATCGACCACGAGGTCGGCGCTGTCGCGGCCGGTCACCGAACCGTTGAAGCGGTTAATGGCAACGGAGAGGGAATCGCCGCTGACCGTGAGGCCGGGCACACCCACCACGCTGAGGTTGGTGGCGGTGGCTTGGAGAGAGGTCCAACTGACGGCGGTGTTGTCGACTTCGCCATTGGCGAGCGCGAGGGCGAAGTCGGCGCCGCTGAGCGCGAAGCCCATGGCGTAACCGGATTCGACCGGACCGTTGACGCCGGCGAAGGCCGTGACGCCGGTGCCACCCACGGTGAGCAATTCGGTGTCGACTTCGGTGCCGTCCGCGAGGGTCAGGGTTCGGGTGGTCTTCTCAAAAGCGAAACCGCCTTCGAGCTGGATGAAGCCGAAGACATCGAGGCGAACGTTGCCGGAAGCGCGGAGGGTTTCACCCGCATCGGAACTGAAGTCGATGACGCGCGAGGTGCTCGGACCGGTGGCAACCGTGAGCGTGTCGGTGGCGTAGTTGACGATCGAGCCGTCGGAAGCGGCGCGGTTGATCTCGATGCTGATGGTGTCGGATTCGACGGTGAGACCTTCGACGCCGATGAAGGCAGCCGAGCCGGCTTCGGCATCGAGCGTGACCCATTGGAGGGACGGATCGGCGAGCGAGGTCTGCACGACCAAGGCGAGGTTGACGTCCTGCAGTTGGAAACCGAGAGACGGTTCACCATCGGTGGCGAGACCGGCGAAGACGTCGAGGCCGTTGGAACCGAGGGTGAGTTGGGCCACGTCCACTTCGGTGCCGTCGTCGAGGGTCACGGTGTCGTCGCTGCGGGTGAAGGAGAGCTCACCGCGGAACTGGACGAAGCCGTAAAGATCGATGTCGAGGATGCCGCGGGCGGCGAGGAGTTCGCCGTCGGCGCCATCAAAGTTGAGATCGAGCGTGGAGTCGGTGCCGGTGCGAACGGCCAGCGGATCAGCGGAGAAGTCGACGACGTTGTGGATGTCGCCCGGCTCGAGACCGAGAGCGCGGTTGATTTCGACCGAGACGCTGCGGGTTTCGAGCGTGATGCCGTTGAGGCCGGCGAAGGAGGCGGAGGTCGCGCTGGCGCGCAGAGCCATCCAGCTGGACGGGATGGTAGTCGTATCACCCGCGCTGATACGCTCGCTGAAGATGGCGAGCGCGAACTCAACGCCGGAGAGGACGAGGCCGACGGCGTTGCCGGAATCGGCCGGACCGTTAACGCCGGCGAAGGCAGAAAGATTGGTGCCACCGATGGTGAGCAGGTCGGTTTCGACTTCAACGCCATCGGCCAAAGTCACATCGGCGAGCGAGCGGCGGAAGGCGAAGTCACCGGAAACGTGGAAGAAGCTACCGATGCCCACGGTGAGGTTGCCGCCCACTTCGAGCAGTTCGCCATCGGTGCCATCAAAGTCGAGGGCCAGCGTGGAGGACGGGCCAGTCGCGACGCTGAGCGACGAGCTGGAGTAGTCGACCACCCAGCCGTTGGCGTCGATGCCGTCGGCGAGACCGAGCACCTGGTTAAGCGAAACGGTGAGCGGACCACCGCTGAGGGTGAGGCCGGGGATACCGGTGAGGCTGAAGGAGGTGGCGGAGGCCTTGAGCGACATCCAGTTGATGCCGTCGAGATCGGTCTGGGCCTCGTCGGGCGTGAAGAGCGCGAGAGCAAACTCAACGCCGGAGAGCTCGAAGCCGCGCTTTTGGTCGTCGCTGCCGCCGCCGTTGATGCCGGCGAAAGCGGAAACATTGGAACCACCCAAAGTGAGGCTGGTGACATCGGCGACGGAACCGTCGGCCAACGTGATGGTGCGGGTCACCTGCTCGAGGGTTAAGGCGCCGCTGATCTGCACGAACTCGGAAACGCCGATGTTGGCGTTGCCGATGGAGACGCGGATCAGTTCCTGATCAAAATCGATGAGGATCGGATCACCGCCGGTCGCGACGGAGAGACCGCCACCATCGAGGCCGGAGAAGTCGGCCGCGGTAACAACGCCGGCCGGATCGACGGCCTTGTTAATTTCGACGGTGATGTCGGAAAGGGTAAACGAAACCGCGGTTTCGAAACCGACCCAAGAGGCGGAGGCGGCGGTGGCCTTGAGCGCGACGTATTGAATCGCATCGGCGGCATCGACGCCGGTTTGGCGCATGAGCGTGAGGGCGAAATTGACGCCACCCATGGCAACACCGGCGGCGCCGTCGGAGTCGGGCGTGTCATCACCATCGATATCACCGTCGCCATCGGAGTCGGTCCAGTAAGGGCCACCCGTGCCGGCGAAGAGGTAGGAGTTGGTCGCACCGATCGTAACCACGTCGAGGTTGCGGGTGACGCCGCCACCGAGGTCTTCGACAATCGGCACCCCCTTCTCGAAAGCGAAGCCACCGGTGAAGGAGACGAACTCGGAGACTTGTATGTTCGCGAGACCCACGCTGGCTCGAACGAGGTAACGATCGAAATCGAGCACCATATCGTCGCCACCGGTCGCGACGGTGAGACCGCCGCCCGAGAGGCCGCTGAAGTCACCGGCGGTGATACTGTCGTTCGGGTCGAAGGCGGTGTTGACCTCGATGTCGATGTCGGAGGCATCGAGACGCATGAGATCGGCGAAGCCCACAAAGGCGGCGGTGTCGGCGTGGGCCTTGAGCGCAGTGTATTCGACCGCATCGGCTTCGGCGACGCCGGTCTGGCGCAGGAGCGCGAGCGCGAGGTCAACGCCACTCATGGCGAAACCGATGGCGCCCTCGCTGGCCGGGGTGTCGCTGTCGTCGATGACACCATCGCTATTGGAGTCGGTCCAGTAAGGTCCGCCGAGGCCGACGAAGACGCGGACATCGGAGGCACCGAGAATCAGGGCATCGAGTTCGCGAGTGCCGCCACCGTCGATGGATTCGACGAGGCCCGGGTTGAAGTCGAAGGCGAATCCGCCGGACACATAAACAAAGCTGGAAACCGCAAGCGTGGCGTTGGCGGTGGAGCCGCGGAGGACGCGGTCGCTGTAATCGAAGAAGACCGCGTCACCGCCGGTGGCGAGCGAGAGGCCACCGCCATCGAGGGCGGAGAAGTCGATCACCGGCGCGGAATCGTCGGTGGTGCCGGATACGCCGTTGGCGGCGAAAGCGAAGTCGGACGTCGACAGCGTGACGGAGTCGACGCCCACGAGGGAACCGGAGTCACCCGAAAGCGACAGCGCGTAATAACGCACCGCGATGGTCGGATCGGTCGGCGTCAGGAGCGCGAGAGCGAGGTCGACGCCGCTCACGGCCACACCGATGGCGTTGGCATCGGGCGTGTCGTTGTCGTCGATGACGCCGTCGCTGTTGGAGTCGGTCCAGTAGGGTCCGTTCACGCCAACGAAGGCGCGCACGTCGGTCATCGTGAAGGTGAGCGCCTCGACGTTGACGGTCGCGCTGTCGGTGAGGGTGAAGTCGCGGAAGCCGAGGTCTTCAATGGCGAGGCCACCTTCAAAAGAAATGAATCCGCCAACTTGGAAGAGCGCCTGGGTGACGGTGGCGCGGGCGACCTTACTATTATAGTCCAGCGTGATGGAGGTCGTGCTGCTGGTCGCGATCTCGAGACCGCCGCCGGTGAAGGCAGAGAAATCGATGACGGCGTCGAGCTCGGCACCATCGGTGTCGGCGGCGTAGTTGGACTCAACGGTGAGGCCGGTGAGTGACGCGGTGAAGATGTCGCTGTCGAGACCGACCAGCGAGGCGGTGCCGATGGTGGCGTTGATCGCGTAGTAGCGGGAATCGTCGGCACCCTCACCGAAGAAGATGGCGGCGCTCACGCCGGAAGCAGCCAAACCGACCGCGGCGGAATCGGGCGTGTCATCGCCATTGATGACGCCGTCGCCATTGGAGTCGGCCCAATAGGGGCCGCTCGCGCCGACGAAGAGGGCGAGGTCGTTGGCGCCGATGGTGACGACGTCGAGGTTGGCCGTGCCGCCGCCGACGAGGTTGGCGGTTGCGTCGTTTTGCTTCTCGATGGCAAAACCGCCGCGCAGGTAGATGAACTGCGACAGCTGGATGGTGCCGAGGCCGACGTTGGCGCGGAGCACTTCGGCATCAAAATCGATGAGGATGGAGTCACCGCCGGTTTCCACCGTGAGGCCACCGCCGGTGAGGTTGCTGAAATCGCCGGCCACGATCGAGTCGTTCGGGTCGTTGGCGGTGTTGACCTCGATGTTGACGTCGGAGGCCTCCAGCGTGGCGATGTCGCTGTAGTAGATAAAGGAAGCGGAATCGGCGTGCGCCTTGAGGGCGGTGTATTCGACCGCGTCGGCATCGGCCACGCCGGTCTGGCGAAGGAGCGCGAGAGCGAGGTCAACCCCACCGAGGGCCAAACCGAGCGCGCCATCGGTCGCCGGGATATCGGCATCGTCGACGACACCGTCGTTATTGGAGTCGACCCAGTAGGGACCACCGAGGCCGGCGAAGACGTAGGCATCGGCCGAACCGATGATGAGGGCGTCGAGCGAACGGGTGCCGCCGCCGTCAACCGCTTCGGCAAGACCCGGGTTGTAATCGAAGGCGAACGCACCGCGCACGTAGATGAAGCCGCTGAGCGCGATGGTGGCATCGGCGGTGGTGCCGCGGAAGACGCGGGCATCGTAGTCTATGCTGACCGAACCGCTGCCGGTGCTGATGCTGAGGGCGCCGCCGGAGAAGGTGGTGAAATCGATGACCGGGGTGGAGTCGGTGCCGCCGGTAACGCGGTTGGCTTCGAAGGTGAAGTCGTTGACCGTGAGGGTGAGGTCGTCGATGCCAACGAGGGAACCGCTCGTGCCGGAAAGGCTGAGGCCGTAGTAGCGCGCGGTGTCGGAGGTGTCGGTCGGACGGAAGAGCGCGAGGGCGAGGTTCACGCCGGAGACGGCGACGCCGACAGAGTTGGCATCCGGGGTATCGTTGCTGTCGATGGTGCCGTCGCTGTTGGAGTCGGTCCAGTAGGGGCCGTCGACGCCGATGAAGGCATTGACGTTGCTCATGGTGAGGGTGAGCAGGCTGGCGGACTTGGTGGAGCTGTCGGTGAGGGTGACGGTTTGGTCGCCCTGCGGATCGAGCGAAAGACCACCCTCGAAGGAAACGAATCCGCCGATCTGGATGACGGCCTGGTTCACGGAGGCGCGGCGAACACTGCTATTATAGTCTAGAGTGACCGTGCTGCCGCCGACCACGATGTTATAACCACCGGTGCCGAGCGCGGAGAAGTTGATCGGGTCGGCCGAGCTGCCGTTGCTGGCGACGCCGCGGTTGAGGGTCAGGCTGAGGCCGGCGAGCGAGAAAGTGAAATCGGAGCCGAGGCCCACCAGGCTGGCGGTGCCGGCGGTGGCTTCGACCGCGTAGTAGCGGGAACCGTTGGTCTCGTCGTTGGGCTTGGCCCAGAGCAACGCGACATCGACATCGGATGCGGCGAAGCCGACCGCGGCCGAACTGGAGGCGTCGACCGTGCCGTCGCCATTGGTGTCGAGCCAGTAGGGGCCGCCGGTGCCGACGAAGAGATCCACATCGGTGGCGGCGAGGGTGAAGCCGGAGACCGTGTCGGTGCCGGAACCGATCGTGACGCCGAGGTCGGTGAGGCGGGTCAAAGTGAAAGCGCCTTGCAATTGAGCAAAGGAGCTGAGCTCGAGCGAGCCGGTCACGCTCACCGACGTTAATGCAAAATAACTGAAGCTCAGGAATTCGCCGAGCTGCTGCTTGAAGCTGTCGCCGGCCAGATCGAAGACGAAGTTATCGGTCCCGTAGCTGAACGATTTTGCAACCAATTGGATGCGGTCGGCTTTTTGCACGATCTCGAGATAGACGGTGCCATCGCCAAATCCGAAGATGCCGGACGCGCCGCTGAACTGGCCGCTGATGCCGGCGAAGGTCAGGATGTCGAACGTGTCGCCGACCGTCGGGCTGAAGCCGTTGCTGAACTCGACCACCAAGTCACCGGCGAGGGTCGCGGTGCCCGAGGCGTTGATCGTGTTGTAATCACCGTCGGCCGTGCCGCCGATCGTGATGGTGAGGGTCTCTCCCGCCCCCAAAGTGTAGTCTCCCGTGTCCAATCCACCCGCATCTTCAGGCACAACAGAATCCCCGCCCGCGGCCAAGCTGGTCGGAGTTTCAGGGGTGGAAGTCGTGCCGTCGGTCGAGCCGGACGGAGGTCCCTGCCCCGTGTTCAGCGTGGTAACTTGTTGATCAAGAGTGGTTGTGGCGTCCGGGGACTCCGGCAGCACCTCATCGGTGGGGGCCGGTTCTTCCGTCGTCGGAGCGGTCGGGGTCGCGGTCTGCGTCACCTCAACCTGCTCGGTCGGGGACTCGCCCTCATCGGTCGTGGCGGGCGTCTCTTCGGTCGTCGCCGGCTCTTCGTTGAGAGCCGCGACGTGCTCCATTTCGGCCAGCGGGAGGTCGGCGAAGAGGCCATTCCCGGCTTCGGCGGCAGCCGCGGCAACGTTGGTTTGTTCCTCAACCATGCTCGGAGCATGGATCACCACCAGCGCATCACTGCCCGCAATCGGGGTCAGTTGATCAGGCAACGCCGTAGCCGAGAGCAGGAGACGAGTCTCCAATGGCTCAATGGCATAGGACGGTGCCGGGGTGCTGGACTTAGTGCGATTCACGCAAGGAGTGAGGAGGGAACGCCTAGGGTATAGAACCTAGTTTGAACTGCTGAAAAAGTGAGCAGCAGACGGCCGTGACGAGAACCCATTTCAATTGGCCGGACCCCAGAGATGTCAAAATGACGTTCCCTCAGGCAAGCGCTAATGATTGGATTTGTAAAAATATCCACTGCAGTAGTTTACTAAATCTGATCGACGGATTGTCCGGGTATTAGAGCGCGTGCTAGCTCTTGGTCCTGCTCCAGGACCAAGCGACGCTGCCGAAAGGTCGATTTTTCGGCCACCGACTGGGCCCGACGGAAGGTCAGGCGGGCGAGAAAACGGGCCAAACCGGCCGCCGGACGGCCGCTCGGCAGCACGGTGCGGAGCAGGCGGCGGATCGGTTTGGCGACAAAACGTTCGGCCAAATCGTCCTCCAAACAGGCGTAGGAACGGGTGCTGCCGGGGTCACCTTGGCGGGCGGCGCGGCCCTGCAATTGGCGGTCCACGCGGCCGGATTCGTGCAATTCGGTGAGGATTACGTGCAGGCCACCGAGGGCTTTGACCTTGGCCGCGAGGCGGATGTCGGTGCCGCGACCAGCCATATTGGTGGCCACAGTGATGGCGCGATGCTCGCCCGCACCGAGCACGATGGCGGCCTCGTGCTCGTGCCGGACGGCGTTGAGCAGGGCAAAAGACAGGCCCTTGGCCTCGAGCAACCGGCCGAGATGCTCGCTGGCCGACACGCTGCGGGTGCCGATCAAAACCGGGCGCCCCAGCTCATGCAGGCGCTCGATTTCGGCCACGATGGCGGCCCATTTGCCCTCCGCACGGAGGAAATATTGGGTGGGCCAAACCTGCCGCTGACAGGGCAGATGCGTCGGCACCTGAACCACCGGAAGCTGGTAGATGCGCCAGAATTCGGCTGAGGCTTCCGCTCCGGTGCCGGTCACGCCGCTGAGTTGGCGAAACAGCCGGAAAAAGCGCTGAAAACTGAGCCGCGCCAGCGATTCTGTGGGCGCAGAAATATCGAGCCCCTCCTTGGCTTCGACCGCTTGGTGCAGGCCGAGACGCCAGGAACGACCGGGCATAAGACGTCCGGTGGACTCATCGACGATGATCACCTGCCCATCTACGACCACGTATTGCTTGTCCTTGATGAAAAAGTGGCGGGCTTGGAGCGCCTGCACGGCCAGCGAGGCCACCCAAACGGGTTGGCTGAAGCGCGAACGCTGCTTTTCGGCACACCATTCAGCGATCTTGCGGTGCCCTTCCTCGGTGATCTTGGCCTCCTTGTGCCGGATGTTCAGCTCGTAGTCTTCGCCCGGCAGCAGCGCGGCGGCGACCTCGTTGGCGAGGCGGCAGAGCTCGATGAGGGCCATGTTTTCCTGCGGCTGACTGATGATCAGCGGCGTCACCGCCTCATCGATCAACTGGTTGTCGGCTTCGTCCACGATGGCCGTGTGCAAGCCGCGCAAAACCATGCGGGAGGCGGCCAAGCTATCTCCGCGACGCACAAGACGAGCGACGGTGCGCCGTCCCGGATCGGCCATGGGACCGAGGGCGAGCCGGTCGCGCAGGAAGTCCGCCACGAGTTCCTTGCTCGTCGTGTAAACCACGTCGGCTCCGTAGGCGGCCTTGCGGGCGTCCTGTTTCATCTCGGACGTCACCGCCGCGACGGTTAGGTCGAAGGCCTCATAGACCGCGCGCATGGTATCGGCGTCGCGCCGAGCCAGGTAGTCGTTGGCGGTGATGACGTGGACCGTGCGGCCCTGCCACCCAAACACGCCGGCGCCGAGCGCGATGGTGAAGGTTTTCCCCTCCCCCGTGGCCATCTCGACCAGGCGACCGTCACCCAGACCGAGGGCGCCCATGAGCTGCACCGGGTAGGCGCGCAGACCGAGAGCGCGATGGGCCAATTCGGCGGCGACGGGCAGCGCGGCATCAAAGAGTTCGGCGACCGGACGTCCACCGCGGCGCACCATGGCACGGCGTTCGCGCATGGCCGCCCGCAATTCACCATCCCCCAACGGCGCAAACTCTCCGGCCGCGGCGTGTGCCCGCTGCGCCCGCACCTCGAGTCGGCGGCGGTAACTGTCGCGGGTGTGCCAGGAGCCGTGAGCACGATGCACGAGACCGTCCAAGCCCTTCGGGAGGGGCTCGATCTTGGGCAATTCGGTGCGGCGCACCTCTACCATCGGGACAGCCATCGCGGGATTCGTCGGAAAAGCCGGGCGGGTTAGCGGTTAGATTTGGTAACGGTTCTGCAGGAGTTGGCGGAAGTCGCGGGCCCACTGCACGAGCAAGGGGCTCCACGGCAGATCAAACCGCATCACGCCGGCGCGACCTTGCCAGAGCGGGCTGCGACCGGTGTCGGGATCGACACCGTCCTCGGCGGCGATGCGGCCCACCACGAGGAAGAACGGCTCCGTCGCCTCGAGACCACGGCCGTCGTCGTTGCGCACCTCGATCGGTCCACCGCCCAGCCAACCGAGCGAGGCGCTGGGCAACAGGGTCTGGCGACCGGGCACCACCCGCCACGCGTCGACCACGATGTCCTGACCGGCGGTGCCTTTAAAACGCACCTCGGCACGGTCATTGGCCGCGCCAAAAAGTTCACTGGCGTTGTCCTGGCGCACGACGGCAAAGAATTCCCAATCGGGGCCGGCCCCAACGACCTCGCCGAGGCGCACGCCGCGCGGCAGCCAGGTGCCATTCCAATCATCCAAACCCTGTGCCACCCAACGACCGCTGGACTGGGCGCGCACGGTGAGACCGGCGCGGTCTTCCTCCAACGCGTCCACCCGTTCGGCGGCGGCTTCGCGGCGCACCCGGGACGGTTCAATACCGGCAGCGAGGCCGGCCAACATCTGGCGTTCGCGACCGCGGGCTTCGACCAACTCGGCTTCAGCGGCGGCGATGGCGAGATCGAGTTCGGCGTTCTCCATCACCACCAGCGGCGTGGCGGTGGCCACGGTCGCGCCGGGCGCGGACGGAACCTGCGTCACCCAGCCGGGGACCTGCGTAAAGACGTCTGAGGAGCCTTCGGCGCGCACGATGCCGACGGCGCGGAAATGGTTGGGCATGGGCACCAGGCCGAGGAAGCCGATGACGACCGCGAGTCCGCCGAGGGCCCACGCCCAAGCGCGGTTGCGGGCGCGTTCGATGCGCGGCTCGCGCACCAGATAGCGAGAGGCTTTGACCGCCGGCATGACAAAGGCGCCGATAAAGGTCAGCACGCCCGCCAGCAAACCGAGACCGAAGTAGCGGTCGGCCACCAGCAGGATGATGGCGACGGTGATAAACATGCGATAGCACCAGCTCGCGACGCCGAAGACCGACAACCATACGGCTTCCTTGCGGGTGCTGGCCGGACTTTCGAGCGTCTTCACGTCGAGCGCCCGCGATTCAAAATTGTGCAGCCACTGCCGAGCCGAACGCATCTGCAGATTCGGCGATTCGGTGAGGTCGGACAGGATGTAATACCCGTCGAAACGCAGCAGCGGATTGAGGTTGAACAACAACGTGGAGACCGAAGCCACGATCATGACGTTGTAGGCCAGACTGTTCAGCGTGCCGGGACCCGTCGCCGCCCACACCAGCGCGGCGCCCGACGCAAAGGCCAGCTCCGGAATCATGCCGCCGAGTCCGACCACCACGCGCTTCCAGCGCTCACGGAAGGCCCACGCGGCCGTCGCATCCACGTAAGGAATCGGCGTAAACACCAACAGCGTGATGCCCATGGCGTGCACCTCCCCACCGAAGGCTTTCACGGCGAAGGCGTGACCAAATTCGTGGATGAGTTTGGCGAGGGTGAAGGCACCGTAGAGCAGCAACAGGTTGCCCGGCGCGAGCACGGCCTGCGACTGGTCGAGGGCGCGGTCCCAGTTGGACGCGACGACGCTCAGACCGAGTCCGAGCCAGAGGAACCAGCCAATGGCGGCGGTCTTGCTGGCGAGCCAGCGCAGGAAGGGCCAGGTGCGGTTGAGCAGCGGATCCGGATCGAAGAGCCGAATGCGCAGAAAGAAGATGCCGAAGACCTGGGACATGACCTGCTGCTTCCGGCGCTTTTGATGACGCTCGAAGAGGCGATGGGTGTCGGCGGTGGTGTCGGCCGCGAGCAGGTTGGCCTGGTAAAGCTGCGCCAGCATCGAGACGACTTCACCCTGCCCGGGAGCGTTCTTGGGCGAACGTTCGAGGCAACCCATCCAGATCTCCTCGACCGTTTTGCGGCCGTCGAGGCGCGCGATGAAGTCGTAGGCTTCGGGACGGAAACGGAAAAAGGTATTGGTGAACCCATCGCGGGCCACGAACCAGTTCTCCCCGCGGAAGCGTTGTCGGCGCAGGGTGACGGACGGGCGCAAGCGTAACCGCTGACCGGATACGCGGTGCCAGGACTCGTTAAAAAGCGTGCGGTTCTCGTTGCTCATCGCGACGGTGGCGGCGGGTTCGGCATCGGCGGGCGGTGCGGGTTTACCACCAGAACTTGAGGCGGATGAAGTCGACCAGGCGGTGGGTCGCGATCCAGAGGAAGTTGCGGTGGCCGGACTCGACCTTGGCCACGCCGGTCATGCCGGGGCGGAGCCAGTCGGCGTTGTTTTGCAGGCGTCCGCGCACGACAAAAAAGTTGCCATCACGATCGACCACGGCGGCGGGTTCGATGCGCTCGATGGTGACATCAAAGGTGTCCTCCGGGCGGGTGGTGAAGGCGATCTGCGCGGTCTCGCTTTCGGCGATGAGATCAATGTCCCGCTCGGGCACTTCCATTTGCACGTAGAGACCGTCGAGGCGCGACACGCGCATGAGCACGTCTCCGGCGCGGACCGGGGCACCGATGCGTTCGCGCAGGTCACCCTCAACCACGACGCCGTCAAACGGCGCCTTGAGGCTGGCGCGATCGAGACGGTAACGCACGAGGTCCACCTGCGCGGAGGCCTGCGCCTGCATGGCGCGGAAGGCGCGCATGTCGGCCAGCTTGCGATCGGCCTCGGCCTTCTCGGCTTCGGCGGCGTAGCGGCGTTGTTCGGAGAGCGCGGAAGCGAGTTCGACCCGCAGGTCGCTGGTATCGAGCCGCACCAACTCCTGGCCGGCCGTCACCAGGTCGCCGGGGCGCACCTTGGACTCGGCCAGATAACCGTCGTAGGACGCCGGCAAATGCGCGAGCGCTTCGGCCCGCACAATGAAGGTGGCATTCACCCGGTAGGGCAGCGGCACAAAAATGGCGAAAGCGAGGAAGAGCGCACCGGCGATCCCGGCGACCTTCCACCACGTGTTTTGCGGGCCGAGAAATTTAGCCAGACCCTGGCGCCACGAGGCGGCCCAGCGGGCGCCAAACCAGCGGTCGTGGGTGCGCAGATCGTCTAGGCGGCGGGCGACTTGATCGGCGATCACGCGCAGCGCGAGCGCATCAAATTCACCAAAGGCTTCAGCGCGTTCGAGCAGCAGCACACCTTTGACTTCGCCATCCACGCGCACCGGCACGGAAAGCATGGCGGGCACGTGTTCCATGTCGGCGTAAGCCTGGTGGTCACGCACGATGACTTCGGCATGTTCGCTGGCCGGCCAGATGATCTCCTCATCCTGATCGCGCGTCTCCTCCATCGCGGCCTCGAGCTTCTGCACGACATTCATGCGTTTCTCGAAATTGTCGGTGCCGCTCACCGCCAACACGCGTAGGTAGGCGCCCTTCTGCCAGGCAAGCGCCACACGCGTGCAATGGTGACGCGTGGCAATCTCATTCACCAAAGCCATCGCCACGCCGAGGAAGCGCGTGTGCAGGTTGGTGACGGCGAGGATTTCGAGCGCCTGGGTGAAGTTTTCGACGTCGCGCTTCGAACGCTCGAGTTGGCGCTGACGTTGATAAAGCAGCGGGGTGTCGGCCGCGAGGCGCAGCAACGCGCCGGCTTCGGCGAGGTCTTCCTGACCTCCGGGCGCGATGGCGGCGGCGAGCAGACAGCGATCATTCGTATCGCCGGTGGAAAGCGCCACCAACAGCAGACCGGCGCGCTGACCTTCGCCGGCGGTGGCGGCAGCGACGCCCTCATGCAGCGCCTGCTTGGCGAGCGCTTGGAAACTGCTGCCATGCATGGGGGCCGGGAAGTCACGCGGGTTCGGCCACGCGGCGGCGAGTTTCCATTCCTCGCCCGCCTGCACCACCACGCGGGTGCCAGCCGCACCGGCGATCTCGGCGCAGGTGCGGGCAAACATCGGCCAGAAGTCCTTCACCGGTCCGTCGAACAAGCGGCACGCTTCCAGGCGGGCGGCGGCTTCACCGGAGGATACAGGGTCGAGTCTGCTCATGGAGGAGGAAAAGGAGGGAGATGAAAGAAAGGACGCCCGTCGATCGATCGGGGCTGCAGCGGGAAACGATTAGTCGGCGGGGATCACCTCGGCGCGGAGACCGGGTTTGATCTGATGGCCGGGGTTATCGACGACGATCTTGACGCGCACGAGGCCGGAGGCGGCGTCGACGCGCGGGTCGATGAACTCCACCTCACCTTGGTAAACCGCGTCGCGGTCGGCAGCGCGGCAACGCACCTCGAGGGTGTCGCCGAGCTTGAGGGTGTAGGCTTCGTCGACCTGCACGTAGATCTGCACGTAGACGCGGTCGATATCGACGAGGCGGAACATGGGCTCGGCGGCCGTCACGGCCTCACCGATCTCGCGCATTTGCTCGACGACCATGCCGTTGATCGGCGCGGTGATGGTGCGTTGGCGGAAGATTTCCTTGGCCTGCTCAGCCTGCAGACGGGCGAGCTCCATCTCGATGCGACCCTTCATCGCTTCGTCTTCGGAAATGATCTGCTCGGCGTAGAGATTCTTGGAGCCCTCGAAGTCGAACTCGCGCTTTTCCAAAGCCGCGGCGGTGCGCTGCATATCCAGTTCTTCAATACGATTGTAGAGCTGGGCGAGCGTGGCCCCGGCGGTCACCTGATCCCCCTCCTTGTGCAGCACCTCGACGATCGTGCTCTGCACCGGAGAGGACACCACGACCTCCTTGTAGGGCAGCACGATGCCTTCGTAAGCAGCGGCGGTGAGGGAGGTGAGCAACAGCGCGGCAGCGGCGAGCAGCGGACGGCGGAAGGCGGGCAAGGTCATGGGCGGACGAACGAAAGGGACGGAGCGGGAGCGGGGCGGGGGTGGCTTACTCGTCGATCATCTCGATCTTCAAGTCACGTGGCAGGGTGCCGAGCACAAAACCAAGCTGGGTGTAGGCGCGGTTCAGATCGACGCGGGTGGCGAGGGCGCGGGAGCGAGCGGTCGAGACGTCGCGCTGGGCCTGGGCCACGTTGAAACTAGTGGTGAGGCCGGAGGCGAGGCGCTTGAGCTCGGCGTTGAGGGCGGAGTCGGCGAGGCGCACGGAATCCTGCACCAGCTCCATGCGCGCGGCGGCGTTGTTGAGGTCGCGCAGGGCGGTGTCGAAGGCGGAGAGGAGGACAACCTCGGTGCGCTTGAGTTCGAGGATGGCCTGCTCCTTGCGCATCTCGGACTGTTGCACGCGGCTGCGGCCGGCCTTGTCCCAGATCGGGTAGTTCACCACGAGACCGGCGCTCCAGCTCGGCTGGGTGCGCTCCCAGTAGTTGCGGTAGGAACGGGTGAGCGTGCCGCCGATGCCGTTGTAGCCAAAGGTCGCCCGCAGATCGACGCGCGGCCAGCGCTGGTTCTTCGCGTAAGCGACGCGGATCTTCTCGGCTTCGATGAGCTCGAGGCTGCCGAGGTAGGACGGGTTGAGCTCAAAGAGGTCGACCAGGGCGGCCTCGCGGTCGATGACCGGCGCGTCGTCGAGGATGAAGTCGGTTTCGACGACGATCTCGGTGTCATCGAGATCGAAGGAATCGCGGGTGAGTTCGAGGATCTGATTCTGGCGCTGCTCGAGGAAGTTGCGGGCGACCAGCAACTCTTCCTTGGCCTCGGCCACGCGGCTCTGGGCCTGGGTGACGTCGATCGGTGCCATGCGGCCCTCTTCGAAGCGACGGTTGTTCTCGTGCACGAGGTCTTCGGCGACCTGCACGGCCTCTTCCTTCACCCGCACATTTTCCTCGGCGTAAACCAGCTCGTGATAGGCGTTGGTGACGTCGCGCATGATGCGCAGGGCGACGGCGCGCAGCTCGAAACGGGAAGCGTCGGCCGCGCGGCGGCGCAGGCGCACCTCGGCGAGGTTGGCCTTGAAGCCGAAGTCGCGCAGCAGGGGCTGGGTGATGGCGAGGGTGGAGTTGGAAATGAACTCCGAGTTGAAGTTGTTGTAGTCGTTGCGGGCCTCATCGACGCCGGTCATGGCCTCGTAGGTCATACCGGTGGGGAGCTTGCCGGTGAGACCGACCTGCAGACGGCCGAGGTCGTCGTTGAGGATCGGGTCATCCTCGCCGCCGAAGATGGAGCCGAGGGAGGAGAGCTCCTGCGAGGTCTTGGGGCGCTCCGTGCTGGAGTAGTTGCCCGCGATCACGGCGTTGGGCATGAACTCGCCCCACGCGGCATCCACCTGCAGGTCCTGCAGGATCGGATCGATGCGCTTGGCCCGCAGCTCCAGATTGGTGTTCAGCGCCGCGACCAGCAGATCGTGCAGGCTGTAAGCTGCGGCCGAGGAGTCGGCGGCTTGGACCGTCGGCCCAACAAAAGGAAAAGCCAGCGTGGCGATTGCGAGAGAGACGCGAGGTGCGGGAAGGGAGCGAAAGAAGCGCATGGTGCAGGTCGGCAAGGCAAGGAAGGTGCGAGAAACTCGGGAGATTCAGGCCATTGGCCAGCAGATATAGGTAAAACTCCCCAAGTTATGAACAGATATTACTCAATATTTTCGGGTCCCCGGCCCCACCCGAATGGTGCTAGTTCTTTTTCGTCAGTATTTTGCACAGCTTGGGCCAACGAAGGAGGGCAATCAGCTCAGTCTTCCTCCGTGAAGCCGCGCAAGCCTATATTCTGCACACCTACCCCCGCCCACCGGAGCCCGATTTCGCAAATCACTTGGTGGCAGACCGATAGAGCACAAACTATAGACCAATTTCTACCGCCAATTCGGACCCTTAATGAAGCGCCCTTGCCCCGTCGAACCGAACAACAGGCATACCCAATACCGCAAACACCCACCAGCTCGGGAGTTAGAAACGACTGCCAAATTCCCGACTACGTGGTTTCTGGGCTTGCCCGACTCCGGATCCCGGGCAGTCCTTACTGACGGTCCCCACGCCTACCATGAACCTGCCTTACTCCAAATTCCTGGCCATGGCCGTGGCTGGTGCCCTCACGGCAACCGCCGAGGTCGCTTACACTCCGCCCCTCGGCGTTGAAGTGCTCACCATTGATGGCGGCACGTCCGCCGCTCCCGTGACGACCCCCTTGGCGCTCACCTTGGTCGACCGACCGGTGGCTGCCGGACTGCAACGCGGCGCGATTACCACCGTGGGCGCGACGACCCTCACCGTGAGCGGAGCCGGATGGACGGCCGATGCGCTGGCCGTGCCCGCTTTCCCTTACGACGTGCTGATCATCGACGGCGCGGGCGCCGGTGCCCGCCTGCAGGTCACCGCCAACACCGCCGACACCTTGACGGTTGCCGGCCGCGACCTCGCCACCCTCGGCGTGAGCGACGGAGACCACTTTCAACTCCTGCCCGTCGACACCCTCGATTCGCTCTTCGGTAGCGACACCTTCCTCGGCGGCGAGAGCCCTGAGGCCGCCGACGTCATCGCGCTCGGCGAACAAACCCGCCTGAGTTACTACTACAACACCAC
The DNA here is from genome assembly GCF_019679435.2 of Actomonas aquatica. Taxonomy (NCBI): domain Bacteria; kingdom Pseudomonadati; phylum Verrucomicrobiota; class Opitutia; order Opitutales; family Opitutaceae; genus Actomonas; species Actomonas aquatica. Next base: position 3,950,551 of record NZ_CP139781.1, on the reverse strand, counting down.
GGCCGGCCAATGGCAGCTCACCACCGGCGCGACCGACGATGCTGGCGCCACGCGCCTCCCGCCCAACGGCATGATCGCAGTGGTGCGCAAGGCCGACGCCTTCACCCTGACCCTCGCCGGTGCCGCGCCCGTCACCGCCACCAACATCCCGGTGGCCGACCTCGGCACCACCTTCACTCACACCGGCTTCCCGCTCGATGTGACGCTCGATGGTCTGGCGCTGCAGACGCACCTCGCGGGCTGGGCCAGCAATTCCGACGTCGATCAGGCCGATCTGCTCGCCGTCGCCACCGGCGCCTCCTGGGTCAACTACTACCACGACGGCAGCCAATGGGTCCGCGCTCCCGGCGCGACCACCAACCGCGGTGCGGTCGTGATTCCGGCCGGCACTCCCATTCGCATCATCAAGCGCAGCGGCGTCACCGGCTCCACGCCGTTGGTCCTTCCGCTCCCCTATTCCCTCTGACGCCATGCAACACCGGCAACGCTCCCTCTCTTCGCTTCTCTGCGGTGGTGCCTGGCTGATCGCCGCCACCGCGCTCTCCGCTCAATCCACCCTGGAGTCCTTCGATGACCTGAGCGCCAGCGACGCCTACTTCGCCGGCACCTGGGAGGCGAGCGGCTCGATCACGGGCACGACCGCCCCGGCCAGCAGCTTTGCCCAAGGCAGCGGCACCTACGACATCACCGGCACCGGCGTCCTCAACGACGCCGACTCGTTCCTCGAGCTCCACTTTTCGTCCGCGCCCTTGGATCTGAGCGCCTACAACGCCCTCTCCCTCCAAGCCAGCACGCTGCCCGACAATGCCGCGACCTCCGTCGAGCTCCGCCTGTTCGACACCGCTGGCAACTCCGCCTACGCCGCCATCGCCGTCACCAGCCTGCCCGCCGTGGTGGCTTGGACGGCCGACCCGAGCTTCGACCCCGCCGCGGTCGAAATCGTGCGCCTTTCCGGCGGCCAACTCGATGGCACCGCCGCCGTTTCCCTGCGTCTCGACGAGCTGAGCGCCGTCGATGCGACCACCGCGCTCGGTTTCCACAGCGCCGACTACGATCAGAACAACCAGATCGACCTCTCTGAGCTCCTGCGCGTCATCGAGCTCTACAACACCCGCAACGGCACCACCCGCACCGGCCGCTACCTGGTCGACGCCGGCACGACCGACGGCTTTGCCCCCGATCCGACCACCGTCCTGGATGCGCCCGCCAGTCTGAGCAGCTACCACTCGGCCGACTACGATCGTGACGCGCAGGTATCGTTGTCGGAACTGCTGCGGGTGATCGAGCTCTACAACACCCGCGACGGCACCACCCGCACGGGCGAATACCACCGCGACGCCGCGACCGTCGACGGCTTCGCCCCCGGCCCCGAGCCGACCAGCTGAGCCCGGCGCTAACGGCCGCCCCCCGCTCCACCGCCACAGTCTACCCGCGCACGGCGGCGCCAGCGGCACGCCCGGCGCCGCCGTGTGCGCGCGCCGGAGTTTCCCGCTCAAGCCCGCAAGCTTTACACCGATAGCGAATTACGGTCCCTTGCCTCCAGAGCGGGCAAGCCACTTGCATTTGCCGGACCAAGCTTCCCACTCTTTCGCTCTGTTACCTCGCCGCCGTGCTGCGCCGGATTCTCCACCATCCTACGACCGCTTGGGTCATTTTGTGCACATCTCTCGTTGTGACCTATGTGGGGTGGCGGGTGTCCAACGGCTATGCTGAGCGTCGCGCTGAAGAGCGTTTCGCCTTCTCGGCCAACGAAGCCGCGGATCTCATTGAGAAGCGCATGCTCGAATACGAGCAGGTCTTGCGCGGCGGGGTGGGCCTTTTCAACGCGTCCGGCGAGGTCACCCGGGCGGAGTGGCGCGACTATGTAGCGACACTCCGCGTGGAGGACTATTTCCCCGGTATCCAAGGCATCGGCTTCGCCCGCCAGGTGGCCCCGCAGGACGTGCCGGCCTTTGAGCAACGGCTGCGCGACGAAGGCTTTCCCGACTTCGCCATCAGCCCGGTGGGGCCGCGCGAGATCTACACCTCGATCGAATTTCTCGAACCCTTCGACCGCCGAAACCGCCGCGCCTTCGGCTACGACATGTTCTCGCACCCGGTGCGCCGGGCCGCCATGGAGCGCGCACGCGACACCGGGCTCCCGGCGATGACCAGCAAGGTCATCCTCCTGCAGGAGACCGAGACCGATGTGCAACCCGGCGTGCTCACCTACCTGCCGCTCTACACCGAGGGCATGCCCACAGCCAACGTCACCCAGCGGCGCGCCGCTCTCCGCGGTTACGTGTATGCCCCCTTCCGCCTGCGCAACCTCATGGAGGGCATCCTCGACCACACCCGCCGCGAGGTCGACGTGCGCGTCTACGACGGAACGGCCGTCGGCGAAGCCAACTTTCTGCACGACACGGCCGCTGCGGCCTCCTTGGAAGCCGGAGCGCTGACCGACGCCTCCTACCGCGAGCAACGCACCATCAACATTTCCGGCCAGCCCTGGACCCTCGAATTCTCCACCAACGCCCGCTTCGAGACGGCCACCACGACCCTGCAACCCGCCCTCATCGCGGCCACTGGCGTCGTGATCGACGTGCTGCTGTTCGTCGTCATAGCCACCCTGAGCGCCAACTACCGCCACAAGAGCGCCGCCGCTCAAGCCGCCACCGACAAACTCACCGCCGCCTCCCGCCTGCACGAAGCGGTTCTCAACCATGCCGGCGCCGCGATCATCGCCGCCGACCTCTCAGGCACGATCACCATCTTCAACCCGGCAGCGGAACGCCTGCTGGGCTATACCCGCAAAGAGATGATCGGAAAGCTCACCCCGGCCGCCTTTCACGACCCCGCCGAAGTCGCCGCCCGCGCCCAACAATTTTCCCTCGAACTCGGCGCTGCCGTTCAGGTTGGTTTTCCGACCTTCGTAGCCAAGGCCGACCTCGGCCTGCCCAACACTCACGAGTGGACTTACCTGCGCAAGGACGGCACCCGTGTGCCGGTCCTGCTATCAGTCACCGCTATCCGGGACGAAAAAGGCGTGGCCACCAGCTACCTCGGCGTAGCCACCGACAACTCCGAACTCCACCTCGCCCAAAAGCGACTGGCGCAATCCCTCGCCCGCCTCGAGTCGCTCAATCGTGCGCTCGACGAGCACGCCATCGTAGCCATCACCGACCGCCGCGGCACCATCACCGAGGTCAACGCCATGCTCTGCCGCATCTCCGGCTATCGCCGCGAGGAGCTCATCGGCCAGAACCACCGACTGCTGAATTCCGGGACACACGACCCGGCCTTCTTCAAGACCCTCTGGAAGACCATCAGTCACGGCGAAATCTGGCACGGCGAGATCTGCAACCGCACCAAAGACGGCGAACTCTACTGGGTCGATACCACCATCGTGCCCATGCTCGGGCCCAAGGGTAAACCCGAGAGCTTCATCGCAATCCGCACCAACATCACCCCCCGGCGCCAATACCTCGAACAACTCAACCAGACCCAACGGCTCGCCCGCATGGGTAGTTGGGACTACGACGTCGCTCGCCAGCAGTTTCACCTCGCCGCCGAAACCACTCAGATCTCCACCCTCGCCTCCACCCACAGCCTCACCTGGGAACAGTTCTTTAACCTCTTCGACCCGCCAGGCATCGCCCGCCTCGCCCGCGCCCTGCAAACAGCTCTGGACGACCAGCGTGACTTCGACATCGAGCTCCAACTTAAACGCGCATCCGCCCCCAAGTCCGCCGGCCGCTGGGTGCGCCTCGCCGGTCGCCCCGAGCGGGATCACCGGGGCGTGCACCGTATCCGCGGGCTCCTTCAGGACATCGATGACTCCAAGCGCACCCAACTCGCCCTCGCCGCCGAGGAGTCCCGCTACCGCATGCTTGCCACCACCCTGCCCGTCGGCCTGTGGGAAGTGGATTCCGCCGGCGAGTGCCACTACGTCAACGACGCGTGGCAGGAAATCACCGGACTCAGTTTTGAGCAGGCACTGGGTCACGGCTACCGCGACGCCGTCCATCCTGATGACCTCGAACCCATGCTGGCCGCCTGGCTCGAAGCCGTAAAAAAGCGCAGCATCTTCGTCTATGAATTCCGCTGGGTTCGACCCGACGGACAGATCCGCTGGGTGCACTCCACCGGCACGGCAGTGGAACGAGACGGCGAGGTGGTCGGCTACGTCGGCGGCGACCTCGACATCACCGAACACCACAAAACCAACGAACTGCTCCGCACCACCCAGACCATCGCCGAGATCGGCGGCTGGGAATACCATATCGCCAAGCACCAATTGCTCTGGACCGAACAAACCTACGCACTGCATGAGCTGCCCGGCACCACCGAGGTGCAGGTCGAGGAGGCCATCGCCTACTACCACCCCGAAGACCGCGCCCACCTCACCGAAGCCGTGGAACACGCCACCCAAACCGGGGCGCCCTGGGACATCGAAGCGCGCATCATCACCGCCACAGGACGCGAACGTTGGGTGCGCGCCGTCGGCCAGGCGGAGTTTGCGGCCGGCAAAGCCGTGCGCCTCTTCGGCACCCTGCAGGACATCGACACCGCCAAACGCTCCCGACTCGCCCTCACCGCCAGCGAAGAACGCTTTCGCACCCTCGCGCAGACCCTGCCCGTCGGCATCTTCGAGACCGACCCCCAGGGCCTCTGCGTCTACACCAATCACGCATGGCAAACCATGGCTGCCCTCGACGCCGAGCAGGCCCAGGGCCTGGGCTGGAGCGATCACGTGCACCCCGAGGATCGGGACGCGTTTTTGGCCCCTTGGCAGGATGCCGACATCCTGCGCCCCGAGATCGATCTGGAGTTCCGTTTCCAGCACCCCGATGGCAGCCAGCGCTGGGTGCACGCCACCGCCTCCGCCCTGCATCGCCAGGGCTCGGTGACCGGCTATGTGGGCGTCTGCGAGGACATCACCGAACGCAAAAAAAACCTCGACCGTATCACCGACTCCCTCGCTGAAAAAGAGGTCCTGCTGCGCGAAATCCACCACCGCGTGAAGAACAACCTGCAGCTGGTGAAGAGCCTGCTCAACCTGCAGGCCAACCAGATTCACGACGAAGCCGTGCTGGAACCCTTCCGCGAAAGCCAGCGCCGCATCCAGACCATGGCCATGGTGCACGAGATGCTCTACGCCCACACCGACCTGGCCCGCATCGAGCTCGACACCTACCTGCGCCAGCTCGCCCAGAGCCTCGTGCGCACCTTCACCGCTCCGGAACGGCCCATCCACCTCCACTTGGATCTGGAGCCCATCGCCCTTCCGCCCGACACCGTGGTGCCTCTCGGCCTCATCGCCAACGAGATCCTGACCAATGCCTGCAAATACGGCCGTCAGGACGGGGCTGCGCTGGGCATCACCCTGCGCCTGACTCGCTCCCCAGCCGATGGCGCGGCGCTCCACTTCAGCAACGACGGACCGCCCCTGCCGGCAAGCTTCGATCCCGAAACCAGTAAAACCCTCGGCTTCCGTCTCATTCGTCTGCTCAGCAAACAAGCCCGCGTAAACCTGCAACTCCCGGCAGCCGGGTCCGCCCCCAGCTTTACGCTCAGCTGGAGTCTGGACCATCCCGACGAACCCACCTCTCCCATCAAACGTGTGTCGTCCGTGTAAATCACGCCTGCAGCACCAACGCCGCCGCCCACTCCATTTTCGATCCTCCTCATGAACGCCCCCATCCGCATCCTCGTTGTCGAAGACGAAGCCATTCTAGCTGAAGATCTGCGCGAATCCCTCGAACGCCAGTCCTACAAGGTCATCGAAACCGTCGACAACGCCGAAGACGCCCGCCGCGTCGTGCAGGAGAGCAAACCTGACCTCATCATGATGGATATCCATTTGGCCGGAAGCGAGGACGGCATCAGCACCGCCGCCAGCATCCGCCAGCTGCACGACATTCCCATCATCTTCCTCACCGCCCACAGCGACCAGGCCACCCTCGACCGCGCCAAACGCACCAGCCCCTACGGCTACCTCGTCAAACCCTTCGAAGACCAGGAACTGCGCGCTGCCATCGAGACTGCCACCTACCGCCACGACGCCGATTCCCAGTTGCGCAAGATGGAACGCTGGCTGCGCACCACCCTGCACAGCATCGGCGACGGTGTCATCACGGTCGACCTGGACCGCCGGGTCACCTTCCTCAACCCAGTGGCCGAAGCCGTCACCGGCTGGACCCGCCAAGCCGCCATCGGCCGCCCCTACCACGAGGTGTTTAAACTCCGGGCCAACAAGAAACTGGTGGAAGACGCGCTCGCACCCGTGCTCGAGGACGGAGAGTTGCTCCACTTCGACGAAAACTACACCATTGAGAATCGCGACGGAGAGCTCCGCCGGGTGGACGACTCGGTGGCGCCCATCCGCAACGACGAGGGCAAGGTCACTGGGGCCATCATCATCTTTCGCGATGCCACCGAAAAATGGGAGCTCGAGCAACTGCGGCAAATGGGCGAACGCCGCATGCAGGAAGCCCAGCGCCTCGAGAGCCTGGGGGTGCTCGCCGCCGGCATCGCTCACGACTTCAATAACCTGCTCGCGATCATGATGGGCCACGCCGAGATGATCGCCGATTGCGACGCCGTGCCCGCCCGCGAAAAGGATTATTTGGCCCAGATCAAAGATGCCGGCCGACGGGCCGCCCACCTCTGCGAACAGATGCTCTCCTACGCCGAAAGCGGTGGCTTCGAGCGGCGCCCGATCAACATCACCCCCATCCTCGAGCAAAGCGCCAAGCTCCTGCCCCCCTCCCTGCCGGCGGGCATCCACGTGAAGCTGGACCTCGACCCGCACCTGCCCCCGATCGACGGCCACGCCGGGCGTATCCAACAACTCCTTACCAATCTCGTCCTCAATGGCCTCGAAGCCATGGAGGGCAAGGCCGGCAACCTCGAAATAACCAGCCGCGCCGTGCCCACCCTGCCCGACAATCTCCGGCTCGCCCCTCCCACCGGATTGAAGCCACCGGAGGGTTGGGTGTGCGTCAGCATCGAGGACGAGGGCTGCGGCATCGCCAGTGCGACGCTCGACCGTATTTTCGACCCGTTCTTCTCCACCAAATTCACCGGGCGTGGGCTTGGGCTGGCCATCGTCTTCAACGTCCTGCGCCTGCATGACGGTGGCCTGAACGTCATCTCGGCCGATGGCGTGGGCACGCGTTTCGACATCTACCTGCCGGCCTCCAAAGTCCGCGAAGCCCCGCCCCCTCCCTCCGCTTGGTCGGCCGATTGGGTGGCGCCCGCCGGTCGTCAAGCCCTCATCATCGACGACGAAGACAGTGTGCGGCTCGTGTTGCGGCGACATCTGGAGAAACTGGGCCTGCAGTGCCACGACACGGCCAAAGCCGACGAGGCCCTCGCCATCATCAAAGCCACTCCCGACCTGAGTGTGATCTTCCTCGACCTTACGATGCCCGACATCACCGGTGTCGAACTGCTGAGCCGTATCCGCCCGGAGTATCCCGAGCTTCCCGTGGTTTTTGTCAGCGGCTTCAGCCAGGAATCGATCAGCTCCATCCTCGAAACCGACGACTACACCACTTTCCTGCAGAAGCCGTTTGAACGCGCCGAACTCGCTCGCGCACTGCGCGAGAGCTTACGCTAAGACCAAAAAAAAGCGGGCCACCGTGGTGGCCCGCAAAAGCGTTGGTCGGATTCGTCTGATCAGGCGAGTTCGCAGGCGCCACCGGCGCAGGCGATGACCTGCTTGAGCTCGGTGATGTCCTCGTCCTCGCAGAGGTCGGTGTAGCGCACTTCGCGATACTGGAGGCGGTTCCAACGATCGACGTCGGCGGCGGTGCTCACCGCTTCGCGCGGGGCTTGGGCGTAGGCCTTGTCGCCGCAGTCCTGGAGCAGGGCGACACCGGTGAAGGAATCGCGGTTGTCCCAGATCATGTTGGCGACGGCGTCCCACTCGTCCGGCTTCACCGTGACGGTGCAGGAGACGTTGTGATGCAGGCCCTTGGAGTGCTTCTCGTGACGACGGCCCGCCTGCACCCAGTTGGTCTGCACGTGGCGGATGTAGTCGAGGTGGGTGAGCGCATCGAGATCCTCGCGATAGATGCCAAACTCCGGCCCTTCGACCGGGAAGGTGATGACTTCGGTGCGGCCGTGCGGGTCGTAAACACTCTGCTCCACCATGTGGGGGTTGTGCTTCTTGAAGTGCTGGAAGACCGGGCAGAGGGTGTTGGACTGCACGCGGCGGAAGTAGCGCAGTGAGTGGTGCGGGTGCACGCCGCTGGAGGTGCCGAGCAGGAGGCTGGCGGTGCCCTCGGGCTTCACGCAGGTGGTGCGGGCGGCCGGGTGAATACCGAGCGCGCGAGCGACGATGAGGTTGACCGCTTTGACGACCTCGGCGCCCTGGCGCAGGACATTGGCGTCGAGCAACACGTCCGGGCGATCAAGCACGCCGCAGATGGACACGCCGAGCAGCGCCTCGCGCTCGGTGATGAGGCGGGAAACCGGCGAGAGGTATTGGAAGTCGGTGTAGCCGGCCTGCAGGGTGCCGATGAGGGCGGCCTGCGCGCACAGCTCGTAGAACTTGGCCGGGGAATCAGCGGCGGCGGAGGACAGTGTGGTGAGGTTGCAGAACTGCACCCCGGAGAGCACGTCGCCCTCGTTGAGCTCACCCTCGTGGCCGAGTTCGCGGAGGCGGTCGGCGACGTCGGGCGTGACCGTAAGCTTCGGATTGAGACCGATTTCCACGCAGGGGTTGGCGCCGTGGTCGGCATCTTCGACGAAATAGAAGCCCGGTTCGCCAAACTGCTTCTGCGCCTCGAAGAGCATATCGAACTGCTCGCGAGTCGCCTCGGAACGCACGATCACCGCGGAGTTGTTGGAAGCCGAGCGTTGCGGGTTCTTCTCAAACCAGTTGCCGGTCTTGGCATTGCGCATGTCCTCGTCGTCGACGGAGAAAAGGCAGATCGTAGCGGAACGGCGGATACCGCCGGAGAGCACGGCCTTGGCGCCCCACATGAGGCAGTCGTAGGCCTCGATCGACTTGAGCTGGCGACCGGCAGCGCCATGCAGCACGGTCTCGATCTTCTTGAGCGCATACATGAGCGGCTCGGGGCCCGGGGCCTTGCCTCCGGACGTGCGCAGCGGTGCGCCCGCCGGGCGAATGTCGGAGTAGTCAAACTGGACACGACGACCTTCCACGGCCGAGCACATGAGCTCGTGCAGCGCATCGGCCCAGCCTTCGATGGTGTCACCCACGACCCAGGTGGTCATCGGAGCATCGGCCGCCGGCAACGGCGCCAGAGCCGGGAGGCGGGACACGTGCTGCTGTTGCACCGAGAAGCCGACGCCACACCCGCAGAGCAGGAGGTAGAGGCTCTCCTTGAAGGACTCCAGCCGGTCGATGTGCATGAAGGCACAATTGTAGATGCGGGTGTGCTTGTTGAGGATCGCATCGCCGCCAAACTGCAGGCTGCGCATCGACGGCAGCACCCGCTTGCCGGCCACCGCTCCAAAAGCATCGCGGATCGCGTCGTGCAGCGAGCCGAGCGAACCCAGCTTGGCCATCGCGCGCGCATCCACCTCACCCCGCCGCAGGGCCGTCGCCGCCTCCTCGAGGAGCGAACGATCGGCGTAGTGGCTCAGGTGCATGTTTTGCACGCGCTCCACCGCCTCTTCCCACGTCTCGCGTCGGCGTTTCTGTTCGTCGTAACGGGCGTAACGGGACACCGCGATGTAGTCTTCCAACCCATTCGCATCATGACGCACCGGACGAGGACTCGACGCGGCGGCAGAAGGGACGGATTCGGAGACAGACGAGGACAGAGACGGATCAAGATTCATATACACAAAACTCCACAGTTAACGCTGAAGGTGGCGGGGTAAGAGGCGCCGCTGGCTCCCACAGGTTGTGTCGAGCGGCAAAGATCACCCCAACATATTGGGGTTCGGGAATGCAAACCCGATTACTGCGCAAATTTTGCGGCGGGTGTTTTTGGACCTGCGCTGGCGCGGAAAAGGGCGTGGCCCTCAGCCCTCTTGCACACGAGTCTGCAGCTGCTTCCAGATGGCCTGCAAGGCGACAAAATCTGCTTCTTTGGAAGCGCTGGTGATCACGTAATCGAACTTTTCCCGCTCCTGTTGTTCGCGCTCGGCGGTGATCATGCGGCGATCGATCTCTTCGGTCGATTCGCCGCGGCCTTCGAGGCGCTCTCGCAGCTCGGGAATCGGCACGTCGATGTAGACCGTGCCCATGTGGCGGGCGAGCAGCGGATTGGCCGCAGCGGCGCGCCGGAAGTTGTCCACGCCCTGCACATCGACATTGATGATGAGGCTGTGACCGGCCGCCAGTGGATCGAGCACGGAGGACGCGAGGGTGCCGTAGCGGTTCTTGCGGTGCACCCAGGCCCACTCGAGGAAAGCATTCTCGGCAAGGTGCTGGTCAAACTCTTCGGCGGTGAAGAAGTGATAGTGCACGCCGTTCACCTCACCAGGGCGCGGCTCGCGGGTCGTGGTGGTCACCACGCGGGAGAAACCCGGGACTTCGGCCACCATGCGTTCACAAAGCGTGGTCTTGCCGGAACCGGCCGGGCCCGCGAGCACCAGCAACACGGGCGTGTTATCAATCGACGAAGAAGGAGCGGCGGAGTCGGCAGCCATGAAACGGAGACAGTCGAAAAGGGGCTCAGTAAGTGAACGCGACCGTCGTGACGGCGAGGCCGTAGGCCGCGATCAGACCACCCACCAATTTGGCGCGGCCAGGTTTACGATAGAGCCAGTTGAGAAAATCGCGGGCGCGGAAGGGAGACGCGCCGAGGTAGACGGCCAGACCGGCGGCCACAAACACGGCGACCTTGTAGAGATAGATGCGCCCGCCATCGGTGAGTTCACCGTAGTTCCAATTCATGTAACTCGGTTCCAACAGGTTGGTGGCACCGAGCAGGACCAGCACGCAGACCCCGCGCACCGCGAGGAAGTCCGGCACCCAGATGAAGGCGCCGACCGCGACCAGCGCGAAGAACACAAAGAGTTGTTTGCGGAACTGCCCGAAGTCGGCCTCCGACAGGTGCCAAACGCGGTAGAGGAACCAGATCGCGCCCAGTCCGAAGAGGATGAAGGCCAGCGAACGGGAACGCGGGAAGCGTTTGATCGACGACACCACCACCGGCGACGGCACGATGAAAGCCACGCCCAGCGCGAGCAGCAGGAGACCGGTGATGAGAGTGGCGAGCGTGAGTGACATGGCGGAGAGGTTGATTAACCGCGAATAACGCGAAGGAGCGCGAAGAGATTTTTGGCCGGTGTCGCGGTTTCCTGTGGGCGCGACATCAGCTTTCCACTCCCTCCAGCACCAGATCGCCGTAAAGGGTGCTGATGGTGGCGCGGTGGATTTTGACCTGCACCACCTCGCCCACCAAGCGTGGGTCGGCATCGACGATGACCACGCGGTTGCCCGGGGTGCGCCCGGTGAAGTGTTCGCCGGTTTTGTCCGGCCCCTCGATCAGGACCGCCTGTGTGCTGCCGACCAGCGACTGGTTGCGGCGCAGGGAGTTCTCGCGCAGGACATCGAGCAGCTCCTGGTTGCGGCGTTCCTTCACTTCGTCGGGCAGTTGATCCTCCAACTCTTCCGCCACGGTGCCGGTGCGGATGGAGTATTTGAAGATGTAGGCCATGTCGAAATTGCAGGCGCGGAAGAGCTCCTTGGTCTGCTGGAAATCCTCCTCGGTCTCGCCGGGGAAACCGACGATGACGTCGGTCGAGAAATACATGTCGGGCGTCACGGCGCGCAGGGCGTCGACGATCTCCTTGTAACGGGCGGCCGAATACGGGCGGTTCATCGCCCGCAGGATCGTGTCGCTGCCGCTCTGCATCGGCAGGTGCACGTAGGGCATGAGCTTGGGCAGGCGACCATAGGCCTCGACCAGGTCCTGTTTAAAACCGCGCGGGTGCGGCGAGGTGAAACGGATGCGTTCAATGCCCTCGATCTCGTGCACCTTTTCGATGAGCTGCACGAAGGGCGAAATGCCGTTGGTGTGGGTGTAGTCGCGGCGGCCGTAGCTGGTGACGATCTGGCCGAGGAGCGTGATCTCCTTGATGCCGCGGGCGGCGAGCTGACGGCACTCGGCCACGATGTCCTCCATCGGCCGGGAGCGTTCGTCGCCGCGGGTTTTCGGCACGATGCAGAAGTGGCAGGACATGTTGCAGCCCTGCTGAATCGAAACAAAGGCGCTGACCTTCTGCTCCCCTTCCGGCTCGAAATGCTCGCGGATGGTATTCTGCGAACCGGCCTCCTCCTCAATGTCGACGATGGACGAACCGACCAGCACCCCGGCCTCGCGGGCGGCGCGCAGGTTGTCGAGGTAATCGGGGACCTGGTGAAACTTCTGCGTGCCGACGATGAGGTCGACATCGGGCAACTGCTCGAGAATGGCCGCGCCGCGGTTCTGGGCCATGCAGCCAAGAATGCCCAAAACGAAGTCGGGATTCTTCTTTTTCCGGTGCGAGACATAGGACGCTTTGCCGAGGGCCTTTTGCTCGGCGGCGTCACGCACGCTGCAGGTGTTGAGCAGCATGATGTCGCACTGATCCTCGGCGTCCACGATGCGATAACCCCGGCCGCGCAGCATCGCCGCGACAGCCTCACTGTCGCGCTCGTTCATCTGGCAGCCGTAGGTTTTGATGTAGACGCGGTTCATACGCGGGAGCGGCTTTGCCTAGAGGGCGACGCCGCCGGGTCAAACGGGAAAGCCCCGCTCGCGCCCAAGCAACGGGCGCGGCGGGGCTTACGCAGGCCGACGAGGGCCGTGGGACCTTAGCCGAGCGGAACGTGCAGCTTCAGTTCGAGCTTCTTGCCGTCACGGCGCAGCTCGGCATGACCAGTGAGCGAAGTGCCGCCGGCACCCGCCGGGTAGGCGAGTTTGAGCTTAAACTCCGCTCCGCCCGCCGGCGCGCTGGTCCAGGCCAGTTCCACTTTATCGGTGGTGCCGGCCGGAGGAACGATCTGCGGTGGCGTCGGACCGGCGGTGAGACCGCCGAAGCTCCAGCCTTTGGGTAGGTTGACCTGCAAACCCATCGCGGTGGGCGGGGAGCCGTAGTCGACGATCACGGTCAATTCAACTTCACCGCCGGCGGGCGAGAGGGCATCCACGTCCGGCGTGGCCACCACGGATTCGGCGCGAAGCAGCGCCGCACTCACGAAGAACAGCAGGAGCGAAGCGAGGAGGGATCGATGTTGTTTCATGGGCTGATTTGGGTTGTCAGTCGCGGATCACGGCGAGTTCAGGAGGTCGGCTCCGGGCCCGGGGCGTAACCGTCCTCGGTGCCGGTGGCCGGATGATACTGCCCGGTGCGGGTGGTGCCTTGGCGGTAGTTGTAGAGCTCAATCACGCGCAACAATTCAGACAGGCTGATTTTACCATCCTGATCACTATCGCCACTGTGGAACACCGTAAGGTTGCCAGACTCACTGTCGGCGAGGTCCGGATTCGACGCGAAGCCATCCTCCGTCCCGCTCTGCACCTTATAATGGCCCGTGCGAGTGGTGCCATTGCGGGTGTTGTAGAGCTCGATAACGCGCAGCAATTCGGACAGACTGAAGAAGCCATCCTGATCGCTGTCACCCGAATGGTAGGCCGGGGCTTCCGTGATCACCAAAGGACTCGGCGTCACGGTGAAAGGTTGCTCGGGGTTAACGCCATCGCGGAAGAGCACGGTCGACGTAAGCTCCACCGAACCCGTTTGTCCCGCCGGCACATTCAGCGTGTAGCTGAAGGTGACCGGGCTGACCGGAACCCGAGTGAACGCGAAGCTAATGTTACCGGTATCACCTTCCTCTGGCGGAACCCACGCGAAACCCGGATCGTTGGTGGAAGCAAAGCTCCAACCGGCGGGCAGATCCACCGACCAACCTACCGTGACGGCCGCTCCCGTGTAGTAGAACGTCGTCTCGATCGTAACGGTGCCTCCAGCACGGTAACCCGCGCCGACCACCGCATGCGTGGCATAAATGTCCGAGGCGGTTTCCACCACCACCGTCGCGGTGACGGAATCGACGGAGCCGAAGGAATCGGTCACGCGCACCCAATAATCAGCCGAGGCGTCGAGCGCTGGCGTCGTGTAGGTCGCCGCCGTGGCCCCGCTGATCGGAGCCGTGGTGTCGCCACTCGTGCCCGCATACCATTGGTAGGTGGCATCGCCTGCCTCGGAGGTCGCGGTGACCGCGAGGGTCGCCGTGGTGCCGGAGCTGATCGTGGTGCCACTGGGCTGGCTGGTGATGTCCGGACCGCTGAGCACGGTGAGCGTCGCGGGGGCGCTGTCGACCGTGCCGTTGGCGTTGGTGAGACGCAGGACGTAGGTGCCCGCGTCGTCCGACTGCACATCAGCGATCTCCAGCATTCGGCTCGTTGCGCCCGTGAGTTCCGCACCGTTCTTGAACCATTGGTAGGCCACGGTGGACGAGCTGGCCACGACCGGCTCAAAACGAGCCGTGAATCCGCCCGACACCGTGAGCGACTGCGGCGCGTGCAGGAGCACCGGCGAGACGATCGGCTCACGCCGATAGGTGTCGTAGACCTCGGTGAGGGTCAGGCCGGACTCGTTACCGTTCATGGTCAGCGAATAAACGGAATTGCCATTGAAGTCGGTCACGACCGCGGCATCCGCCGAGCTCGGGTCCAACATGGGAGCCACGGCATCCGAGAACGCCGTCATCAGCTCCGTGGTGCCACCCCAGTTGTCGTTGCTGGCAAGGGTGGTGCCACCAGCGAGCACGGTGAGGCTGGGATCGGAAATCGCTCCGGCCAGGCCGAGGCTGGGACCGATCGCGCGCACCAACAGTTCGGCGGAACCGACATCGGCCGTCGTAAACCCAATGTTGAGTTGGCCACCAGTGGTGCTGGGGGCCAGGGCACCGATATAGACCAAGCGGGAAGTCGAGGCCGACCCGTCGAGGTCGTAGAGTTCCGCAATCACTTGGCCGGCATCGGCACCGGCCACCTGCAGCGTGTAGCTGCCGGGCGGCAGGAGCGCGATCACCGCGGCATCGGCCGAACCGTCGGCCAACGAGAGCGCGCCGACGGAGCTGGCCGCTGCAGCCAAAACGCCTCCGGTCGAATCCCAGTCATCGTTGCCGGTGACATCGAAGCCGAGTTCGTCCACGACGAGCAGGCTGGGATCGGCCATGACATTAGGAATGCCGAGGGCACCCAACGCCGGTCCGACGACGCGGATGAGCAGCTCCTTGTCACCGCTGCCTTCGATGCGGAACGGCACACTGGCCGTCTCCCATTGATCGAGCTCGATGCGGGCCGAGTAGTTCAACAGCACCCGGCCGGGGGGCGGGGCTTCAAACACGTTGATCCAAGCCCCGTCGGAGAGGCTCAGACCATCCGGACCCGTGACAGCGACGTCGTAGTAACCGGCGTCTTCGAAACCGAGACCGCTAAGGACCAAGGTGCTGCCAGTCGCCCCCGGGATTTCCTGGCCCTCATGGCGCCATTGGTAGGTGAAGGGACCTTCGCCGACGACGCCGACGCTGAGCGTGATCTCGTCGCCCTCGGTGTAATCGCCACCCATCGGATGGGCTTCGATGTCGACCGGTTGCGGTGCGACGCGGCGGAGCGAAGCGCTACCTCCATCGTCGGAGTAGAGGAGGGTCCACCTGTAGTCCCAGACCCCGGCGTAGGTAACGCCTTGCGGGTGGGAGAGTCCCCACTGGCCGTTGGTGTCGGCATCAATGTCGAAGGCGGTGAACCGGCTCGTCATGTCTTCCCAGGTCCAGGAGCCATGCTCGATGCCGCTCTGACCATCCGCGTCCTGCTCACCTTCTTCGGCGTGGAAGTAGGTGCCATCGGCCAACAGAACGACGTAGGCACCGCCGTTCTCCTGTTCGCTGAAGTCGTTGAGCGACCAAGCGCCCACCATCGTGTGAGTGGGATGGGTCACGCGATTGAGCGTCACCACCTCGTCATTTGGAATGGTGAGCGTGAGCTGGTCACCCGAAACACTGAGGGTGAGGTCACTGCGGAAGTTGATGCCGTCGAGTCCTTGGTCACCATTAAAGTCGGCGACGGTGGTCACCGTAAACAGGCCGGACTCTTTATCCCAGCCGTAGTGACCACGCTCGTAACCATTGGCCTCACCGAGGTTGATACCGAGGCCGATGTGCACGTAGGAACCATCACGGTCGAAGATCACGGTGAAGGTATGATCAGAGGTGCCCGCCACCCAAGCGCCGACGATGATGTCGTCGCTGGGACCATCGAGCATCGGAGCCGGTTCGAAGTCGGCCAGATAACCGGCCGGGAACTCGATCACGAAACCCTGCTGCTGGCCGTATCGGCTGCCAGAACCATAAATCAGACGACCGTCGCGCGACACGCCGAGGCCATCGTCAAAGCTCCAGCCATCCAAGCCCGCATCCATTCCGGCCAGCGCCTCCTGGAGGGAGAACCAACCGTTGTAATTGTGGATGTAGGTGCCGCCTTCATGGGTATCCACGTCGTAGAAGGAGCAAACGATCACACTGAAGTCGTCCGTCGTCCCGGCGATGTTGAGCGGATACACGTCCGGGCGGGGTGCGCCCAAGGTGGTCACGCTACCGTCGGAGCTGTTGTGCACGAAGAGCTCACCAGCAGGGAAATCGGAGGAGTCACCGCGCAGCAGCGTGTGAACACCATCGGCCGAAACCGCCATCGCGGAGGCCCAGAAGCCGGTTTCCAAGGTCGGCAGCACCGTCATACCGGCACCCACATCGTAGCGGTAACCACGCAGGGTGTTATACTCCGATTCGATGTCCTCGAGGTCGCCCACCACGACGGTGCCGTCGGCCGACATACCACGACCACCAGCCACGAAGGCCCATTCGTAGTCGGGTAGCGTCGGCACGATTTCGGTGACCGAAACGGGATCGGTGCTCAGGTCGGTGAGGAAGGCATGGTAGCCTCCGGTGTCGACCCAGTAGAAACCGCCCAACTGGTTGCCGTCGGCGGAGATCGTCGTGGCCGCGCTGTAACTGCCGAAGTTGGTCGGATCCGGCAGGCGTTCGACGCCGAAGCCATCCACGGTAACGCGCGATGCCGCCCGAGTGTTGTCGAGCGCCACGCGAGTGCGATTGGCGATGTGGGAGGCGGTGGGCGTGATGGCACTGGCCGTAACAAAGCCAAAACCTTGGGAGTCGGGCTCAATTTCCGGCAAGAGGTAGAGGCCGCTGTCCGAGCGCCAGTAAACCCCCGTGTCACCGGCGCTACCCTCATTGCCGCGACGCACCGAGGTGCCGACCGCATGGATGACGCCGTCGACCAGCGTGGCATCACGCACCTGTGAATAGAAAGCACCGCCCGGTAGATCGCCGATACCATAGATCGGACCCGATCCGGCGAAGGCGCCCGCCATCATGAGCGTGGAGGTGCTCCCGGCGAAGCGTCCGTTGTCGTCCTCGACCTCAACAGCATAGAAGCCGGCGTCATCAGGCCCTGCGTTCTCCAGGGTGAGAATCGGTCCGGTCTCTCCGGGCAGAATGATGCCGTCCTTTCTCCAGACGAAGACCGGGTTAACCATACCAGCCACCGAGGCATCAAGTTCGATGGTCTCATTGCCAGCGTAAGTGATGTTGTAGGGCAGCTCTCCGTTCACAAAGCCGATGGTCTTCACCAAGCGCTGGAACGGTTGGATGTTGACGCCGGCGTAGGTCTGATAGGAGCCGGCGAGAACCAATCGGTCCTGGGAATCGACGCCCACGCCCATCGCCGTCGCGAAGTAGGCTTGGAATTCGATGTCGGTCGCGAAGCTCGTGTCCAAGCTGCCGTCGTTGTTGAGCAACGCGATGCCCGGCAGCGCGTGGCCGTTAAAGCTATCGAAGAAGCCGGCGACCCAGAACTGACCGTTGCCGGCCGGCGTGACCGCCGTGATGTTGCCGTTGCGGTTGGGGGCCGCGAGGAACGACGCGCCCGAGCCTACCCTGGCGGAGAAGTCGGAATCGACCGCACCGGTATTGGTCAGACGGACGATGCCCGGGGAATACTGGTCGCCATACCAGGTGAAGCGGCCGAAAACGATGACCGAACCATCGTCCAGTGCGACCGCCCCATTGAAGGGGGTGTAGGCCACATCGGCCCGCACCTGGTCGGCGACTCCACCGTTGGTCTGCGCATCGGTCACTGTCGGATAGCTCTCGAAGGTGCCCCACCAGATGCCCGGCGCGTTGTAGTTGGTATCCAGAACGCCCTCGGCGCTGAAACGCTGAATGGTGTGGAGCATCCCGCCCGTCCACTCCCCGTAACCATCGATGGTCGTGCGGGCGTAGAAGTTGCCGTCGGCATCGACCGTGAGGATGCGGAAGTTACCAATACTGAGATTGCGAATGGAGCCATCCTCGTTGCGGTAAACGGCACCGAGAGCCGGCAGGGTCGGAGTGCCAGTGAACGTGTCATCGATCGCTCCGGTGGAGAGCAAACGGGTGAAGCCGGTCTCATCGTCGATCACCCGTTGGGCATCTGCCGCCCAGGCGAGGATCTTCCCACTGGAGAGCACCTTGGTCTCAACGCCCGTCATGCTGCCGATCTCGCTGTCGACCGCAAAGGTCTCGTCGAGCGTGCCGTCGCTGTCCAAGCGCACCAAGCCGCGCTCGCCAGTGACCTGGTCGGTCGTGGTGGCGAGGATTTGGTTACCGGGGGTCACTTCGGCGAAGACGACTCCGACCGGCCACTGGAGGGACGAGGGATTGAAGTTGGTATCGACGCGGCCGTCGGAATCGATCCGCACGATGCCGGGCCAATACGTGTCACCTGCTTTGGAGAAGCCTCCCCAAGTGAGGATTCCGTCATCCTCCATGATGGCGAAGCGGTTGGGGAAGGTCGCCAATTCAAACCGGGCCACGTGGAAATCGGTGTCCCAGGTGCCATCGCTGTTGAAGCGGACCCAGCCACTCACATCGGGCGTGTTCTCCGCCGTCTCGAGCAACGTGCCCCATTCGGTCGGCACCACGATCTTGCCGTTGGTATCGACGGCGAACCAGTAGGCCTCGCCGCTGAAGGAGGGCGCTTGGAAGGTGCTGTGCAGTGCACCGTCGGCGTCAAAGCGGGTGACCGACTGACCGACGATGCTGAAGTCGTCGTTGGCGTGCAGATGCAGCAAACGCGCGCGCGGGCTCATACCGGCGTCGCCTTGGCTGACGTGAGTGAAGGACGTGTCGAGCGAACCGTTGAGGTTCAGTCGCACGACCGCCGCGTCGAAGGTGCCTTCGTTCCCGTCGGGCACATAGAGCGGGTTGCCCGCGACAAGCAGTTTGCCGGCATTGTCGCCCTGGGTCTGCAAGGCGAGGCCGCGCACCTGGTAGGGCGCGTTGTCGTTGGGATTGATGCCGGACGGATACCACTCCGTATCGAGGGAGCCGTCCGCGTTGAGGCGAGCGACCGCCGGTCGGTATTGGTTGTCGACCGTCCAGAAGCTGCCGCCGATGTAGATCTTGCCGCTGACGGGATCCACGACCGGCGGAGCGAAGATGACGCCGTTCAACCAGACTTGGTGAAAACTCTCATCCAGCGAGCCGTCGGTGTTAAGACGGGCGATCCACTGCGGGCCGCCGTTGCTGCCGTTGTTGCCGGTCGGCACAACGATCAACTTCCCATCCGGCTGCAGCGTCATGAAACGCGGCAGGCCACCCAGGACGGGAGACTGGTAGTTGGGATCCAGGTTGCCGAAAGCGTCGAACTTGAAGACCCGCGGCAGCGCCTGGCCACTGATGCCACTCTCTTCCGAGGCCACGCCGCCGACCAACACACCGCCGTCCGGCAGCGGCTGAACCGCCCAGGCATCGTTGAGGGCCGCACCCGTGTTGAAGGAGCCGTCGACCGTGCCATCGGCGTTGATGTGCACCACCGGACCGGTGACGACACCATCGGCGCCGGAGAGGTAGTTGCCATTCACCCAAGTGCCGTAATAGCCGCCGTTGCCATCGGACGTCACCCGGCCGGCGAGACGGTCGGACGTGAGTTGGGGCGCGTTGAAGCCGTAGTCGCGCCGCCAGAACGCGCCCGCGCCGGAGAGACGCACCTCGACCATGTTGGTCTGCTGGGTCTCGCCGTTGGGTGCGGTGAAGACCGCGTAGTAATAACCGGCAGTGTCATTCTGCCCAAACAAGTTCAACTCAGCGTCGTTGGCGCCTTGGATGGGCTCGTCGTTACGATACCACTGAATGCTCACCTCGGCCTGCGGGTTGTCGTAACCGACGCGCAACGCGCCGGAGTAACCGTAGGGAATAGAGATGTTCTGCGGCTGGGCGTAGATGTTGACCAGCGGCAGCTGCAGCATGCGGTGGAAAGCCACCGGATACCATTCGTTCTGCGTGCGGTAGGTGCCTCCGAGCAACATCGCCCAGCCGCCCTCGGTCGGCGTGATCGTCATGTCGCTTCCCGTGTAAGGCAGCATTTCGATGAAGGCGTTGAAGTTCGCCACGCGGCTGCCGTCGGACTCAAGTTGCACCACACCCGGCGCAGGTTCACCGGAGAAGGAATCGAAGTAACCCGTCAGCCAGATGCGCTCATTACCCGCCACCATGATATCGGTGATCTGCGCGAGCCGATTGGGCGCCGCGTCGAAGGCAACGCCACTGCCCGTATTAAACCCGTAGTCGAAGCTGCCGTCGGCATTGAGCCGGGCGATGCCCGAGCGGGCTTCACCGGCGATCTCCTCGAAGAGGCCGCCCACGATGATCTTGTTGTCAGGTTGCGCCACCACCTTCTGGAAAGGGGAACCGACGTAGGTCGTGGCAACCTGCCGGTAGTTCTCGGTGGTCGTTTGGTAGATCGACGGGAACGTCACGCCATTGGTAAGCCAGTTGATCGTTGGCGCGGAGAACGTTTGGGGAGCCTCGACGACACCGGTGCTGCTCGTGCGCACCAACGTGATATCCATCGAGGTCTGATTCTCGACATAGGGTCCGACCGACTTGCTGAAGATGAGCCGACCATTGGCGTCCTCAGCCATGAAATTGAGATAACCCAAGGTCATTGCCTGGATCACATCGTCGCCATCGCGGAAAACCGCGCCGACGTCCAACAGCGCTGCTCCGTTGAAGTTGGTGTCAATGGCTCCTGTATCCGTCAGTTTCGCGATGAGCAGGTTGCCGTCGTAGAGTCGCTGGGCGTTCACCCCCACCAGCAGAATCGAACCATCGGAGAGCGGATTCAAACTCACGTCGCCCAGCTGGCCGGCAAGGGACTCGTCGATCGCAAAGCCCGTGTCGACCGAACCACTGTCGGTCAGGCGAGTGATCTGGGACCCGCCGCCAAACGGATCGAAGATCGTGACCAGGATATCGCCGTCATCGGCGACATGCGCGCTACTGACGTAGGAGGGCGGGTAAGCGAAGTCGGTGCTGAACGAATAATCGATGCTACCGTTGTTAAAGAATCGAACGATACCCGGCCGGGGCTCGCCGTTCACCGTATCAAAATTACCCCAAACGAGGAAACGACCATCGCCCTCCCCGTATCCGTGCACACCACTGGGATAAACGGTGCGCGTGAACTGCGGAGCGTTGAAGTTACCGTCGACCACACCGGTCGGATCAAACTTCACAAACGTCGGGGCATACTCGCCATTGATCCAAGCCCCCTGTTGCGGCGGCACGATCACACTGCCGTCGGAGAGCGCTTCCATCCAGAAGAACTCGGTGGAAAAAGTCGGCCGGGAGTAAGTTCCGGATTCCCCCGGATCGTTGACCGGCGCCGGAAACTGCACGCCATCGGCGCTGAACCGCGCCACGCCACCACCCACTATCACGATACTGTCGTCGGGCAGGACCTCCACCAAGCGCGGGCGCGCATACATGCCGGCGTCGCCCTGGGTCGTCAGGCTGAACGTGGTGTCGAGCGATCCGTTCGAGTTGAGGCGGATGAGCGGACGATTGGCCGCAGCGTCATCAGAGCCGGGAACGAGAATCGTGCCGCCAGCCACGATTACCTTACCGGCGTTGTTTCCCTGCGTCTGCACCGCGAGGCCGCGGATCTGGTGTGGTGCCCAATCCGGATTATAGCCCGAGGGCACGAAACTCGAATCCAAGGTGCCGTTGGCATTGAGCCGCGCCACGCCGTGACGCGTCGCTCCGTTGACGTTGTCGAACACCCCACCGATCAAAATCTTCCCGTTCCCGTCGATGACCGGCGGAGCGAAAATAAAGCCACCCGCCAAATCGGGCTCATTCCAATTGCCATCCAAAGAACCGTCGGCGTTCAACCGGGCCAGCGTCGGGATCCCTCCATTGCCACTATCCCCGCTGGAGGGCACCACGATGAGCGAGTCGTCAACTGGATCGACGGCAATGAAGCGCGGAATGCCGCGGAAAACCGGGGACTGGAAGCTGTAGTCCCAACTGCCATCGTAGTTCAGGCGATAAACCCGATACTGCGGCAGACCCGTCTGGTAGGTCTCATCGCCAGAAATGCCGCCCACCACGAGTCGACCGTCAGATTGGAACGCGATCGCCCATGCGTCGGTGAGGAGCGGCCCCATGTTGAACGAGTCGTCCAACGACCCGTCACCATGCAGACGGATGATCGCGCCATACTGCCCGCGGTCCCTCACACCGTCGATCGCGCCGCCATTGTAGAACGAGGCGTAGAGCTTGCCGTCCGGCCCTTCGGTCACGCGATCGGCGATGACGTTCTGGGTGAAAAGAGGAGAATTGAACCATCCCTCCGGAGCCCAGTTGTCAGTGGCTCCCGCCACCGCGGCTCCCAGCATCACACCGGCAACCATGGTCCATTTCTTGATTGATCTCGCCCAAGAGCGAAGCGATGGGGGGAAGTCGGGCCGTGCCAATGCACTGCCTTCCAGGCGGGGAGTCGACGACAGGAGCATCCTCTAGATGAACCGGTTGCCTGACGCTATCGCTATGCAAAAATCGTCCAGAATTAAAAATAAGGTTAATTCTTACCACCAATAAGCCTTATCGGGCCCAGTGCCCCCACCCGATCAGGGATAGGCAAAATTGCGCAAATAGCTGGCAAATAAAAAGTAAACCCAGCCAATGCTTCCAGCCTCGACTTGCATTCTTCCGCCACTTCGTAGGATGAACTCCGTGGATCCTTCTCCCGCCCGCATCCTCCTCGTCGATGACCACCCACTCGTGCGTGCCGGCATCGCCGCATTGCTGGAAGCCTGCCCGGACTTGACGATCTGCGGGGAAGCCAACGACGCCATCAGCGCCAAAAAAGCCGTCACGCATCTTAAACCCGATGTCGCCGTGCTCGATCTCATGCTGGGCGACCAGGACGGCCTCACCCTCATTCGCGAGCTTCGCCAGCTGCGCCCCTCGCTTCGCATCGTCGTGCTCACCATGATGGAGCCCCAAACCTACCGCAGCCGCGCCTTCGCTGCCGGAGCCGACGATTTTGTCCACAAAACCGACGGCATCGAGACCACCATCGCCGCGCTCCGCGGCCGCCAAGACGGCAGCAACGTCTCAACATTGAGCGCCGCCTCCCTCATCCAGACCCCCGGCTTCGACGTTGAAAAACTCTCCGATCGGGAACTCCAGGTCTTCCGTCTCATCGGCCTCGGCCGCACCACCAAAGAGATTTCCGTGGCCCTCGGTATCAGCCCCAAAACCGTCGATGCCCACAAAGAGCACATCAAGCTGCGTCTCGGCATCACCAACGCCGCCCAGCTGATCGCTCAAGCGGCTCAGTGGACCGCATCCAACCGCGGCTGAGCCGCTTTCGCTGCCCCCCGGAAACGGCCGTCGGCGATCAACCCTCGCTCGCACCGTCCGCCAGCCAACGCTGCATCGCCCCCTCCAGCTCGCGACTCACTGCCTCGCGTGGCGCGACCGCCTCCGCCACCGATTCCAAACGGCGGCATAGCGTCAGCAGCGCCACGTCCTCCACCACCCCTGCGCTATTGGCCAAATAGTGGGCCGCCCGGCGCACCCGCAGGGGGTCTCCAACCTTCACCGCATCGCGCACGTCCTCCCATTGGCGCCGCGCGTCCCGCCGGAATATCCCCTCCAACCGAGCCCGCGCCCGGCTCACCGGATCCTCAAACGGTGCCGCCGAACGACGTCCATCTTTCGTCGGCCCAGCCAGCGCCGCACACAGCTCCGCCAGCCTCACCGGTTTGGACAAAAACACATCCATGCCCGCGGCCAGCGCCTCCATCTGGTCCTGCTGGCTCGCATGCGCACTCACGCCGACCACTCGCACCGACCGCGAGCCCGCGCCCGGGGCACGCAACCGCCGGGCCACCTCCATCCCACTCAATCGCGGCAGCGCCAAATCGAGCACCACCGCATCAAACGCCTCCGCCAACAAGCGCTGCCAGGCCAACTCACCATCCGGCACCCATTCACAACGCGCTCCGCGCTCCGCCAAGACCGCCTGAAAGAGCTCCGCCACCAACGGATTGTCCTCCGCCACCAAAACCCGTTTGCCCCGCAACGAGGCCAACATCTCCGGCGACTCCACCCCTCGCTCGAACGCCGGGGGAGGCACCACCTCCAAGCTCCACTCCGACCAAAATACCGCCCCCGCGACGCCATCACTCGTCACCCCGGCGTCGCCCCCCATGCGCCGCGACAATGCCGCCACCATCGCCAGACCCAACCCGGTGCCCTCCTGCAAGGCCGCCGCATCCAGACGGGCAAACGCGCTGAACAGTCGCGCCTGATCCTCCAGCTTCACCCCCGGCCCCGAATCCTCCACCTCCAGGCGAATTCGCCCCGCTTCCGCCGCCCGCAAGCGCGCCACCACGCGCCCGACGTCCGTGAATTTCACCGCATTACCCACCAGGTTGTAGACCACCTGCTGCACCCGCACCGCGTCCGCCAGGCACCAACGCCCCTTGAGCTCGTCGGCCACCTCCCACTCCAAACTCAACCCCTTCGCCTCCGCCTGCGCCGCCAATGAGGTCACCGTCTTCTCGACCAAGCGATCCAGCTCCACCGGCGCTTCCACCAACTGCAACCGCCCCGCCTCCATCGCACTCAGATCCAGCAGGTCATTCACGATGCGTAGCAACAGGTCTCCATGCTCCCGCAGCCGCCCCAGCCGCGCCCGCTGCACGGCATCGCTCGCCTCCCGCTCCAGCAACTCACTGTAACCCAGCAACGATTGCAGCGGTGTGCGCAACTCATGGCTCACCTTGGCCAGAAAGGTCGACTTCAACCGATTGGCCTCCGTCTCCGCCGCCGCCCGTCGCCACGCCCGTTGTTGGGCTCGCACCGACCGCCGTTGCAATACCACCACAAACCCGGCCACCAACCCCAACGCGATCACCGTGAGCGGACCCACTCGCCACTTACGCTCCAGACTCTGGAAGAATTCCTGCCGCACATAATCCAACCAACCCAATACCTGCCCATCGCGCGTCAAAATCGGCGCCCGGCAAAAATAGGCATCCCCGATCTCCCCCACCACATCCCGCTCGATGTAGGGCTCCGCCCGCGCCCACGCCGCGCGATCCGCCGCCGTCGCCTCTCGCTCCACCCTCACAAAGGAGGACTCCCGCGGCAACTGACTGCTCGCCAACTCGATCAAAAGCCCGTCGCGGATCACCAGAATCCGCGCGCGATCCAAGAACGGCGTTTCCATCACCACCTGCGCCAACTGCTCCCGCAGCGCCTGTGCCGCAACACTGTCCAACCACGGCGCCCGCAAAGCGCGCGGTTCCCGGTCCAACGGACTCACCTCCACCCGCTCCAACTGCCACCGCACATCCACCAGATCCGCCAACGGCTCCCGCGGAAACACCATCGCCTCCGCCGCCACCGCGCGGAGCCGATGCCGCTGCAACTCCAGCCGATTATCCAATCCCATCTGGTGGGCGTAGCCCACCCCCAACCCCAACCATACCGCGGCCAACGTCCCAAACAGCCACCACTCCCGCCGTCTCTGCACCGCCTCCTCGGCATCGATCAATTCCTCCGTCTCCCGCAATACCTCCCGCCCAACCACCACCATCAACCCCACGCCCACCATCCCGTAAAAGACCGCGGCGCCCAATCCCCACACCGTTGCCGCCGCTTCCCGTTGCCCGCCTCCCGTCCACACCGCCAAAGGACCGACCGTGGACAGCCCCATCATCGCCGCTCCCGCCGCCAAACCCCACCGTGACACACCCCGCGGCGCATGCCGCCCCTGCAGAAACGCCCCCAGTCCGACAACCGCAGCCAACGCCAGCGAACCTCCCTCCGGTGCCCCCAACGCCCACGCGCCCGCCCCCGCTGCCGCCGCCAAACCCAGCCAGCGCCACCACCCAGCCAGAGCCCGCCACCACCACCACGCCGCTACCGCCGCCCACCCCAACACCATCAGAAAATCCCCCAACAACTCCACCGGGATCAACGCGGGCTCATAGACATTGGTCGTGCCCGGCACCAACCGATCCTGAAACCAGTCAAAGGTCGGATCAAAGATCATGAACTGCACCGCCGTCGACCCGATCGCCATCATCCCCAAAGCCGGCAACCAGCCCCAACGCTGCCCCCGCTGCGGGTGCCGCCAGCTTACCAGCACCACCACGGCCCAAACCACCAGGACCACGAACCAAGCATAGTCCTGGTGCACGGCCACCCGGCGCAACCACACCGGCACTACATCGATCAACACTCCGTCAACCATCTTGGGGAGGCACGCTGCCAGCGTCCGCCCCTGCATCGCAAGTCCCGGCCCGTCCCTGTTATCAGTCTACAAATAGCAAAAATTTGCCAGAACTTGGCAGGCGTATTGCAGTCTCAGCACTTCAACATGCGACACATGCTTTCATCCTTCTGGTTGTCGATCCGCTGCATCTGCTCCGCCCAAGTGGCCAGCAAAGTCATTTTCGCGCGCGACCCCCAGCCGCTCACGCGACCGAGTTACCATACCGTCGAGCTGACCCGGCACTCCCTGCCGCGATAAGCAGCGAGTTCACCTCGCCGCCGTCCCGCGATCCCGCTCAGGGCGCCTCGATGTAGCCATGCCGGATCGCGTAGTGCACCAACTGCGCCGGCTCGAAGAGGCCCAGCTTGTCTTTGATCGTGGAAAGCACGTTCTGCACGGTCTTCGCGCTCACCCCCAGCCGATCGGCCATCGCCTTGGGGTTCTCTCCACTGGCGAACCCACGCAGCACCACCTGCTCCCGCGGCGAAAGATTGGCCGCTGAAGACTGCCCCTCGCCCACCATATTGCCCACCAACAACGCCGACGCCGTCGGGCAATAGTAGGTCTCCCCCGCCAACACCCGCGTGATCGCCGTGCGCAGCGTCGAGAGGTCGGAGCGCTTCATCACAAAACCCTGCACCCCCAGCCGCACCGCCTCACGCACCAGATGCCCCTGCTCATTGGAGGACACAAACAACCAGCGCGTGCGCGGCAGCTTCGGACCGGTTTCCCGCAACACCTCGAAGCCCCGCCCATCAGGCAACATCCAGTCGGCGATCACCAGGTCGGGTTTGTGCTCCCGCACCGCCGCCGTGCCCTCCGTCACCGAAGTGCAGTCGGCCACCAATTCATGCCCCAAATCCTCCCGCACCAAATGCGCCATCATCTGGCGCACCATGGAGTGGTCTTCGATCAGGAGTATTTTCGCTGCTTGGCTCATTCCGAATCCTACCATCAGGCCCCGGTGTCCGAACGGGAGACCCCGCCCGCGGGCCGGGAAAAGCTCCCGGCAGCCTGGTGATTTTTTCCGCCACGTCACCAACGGACTCACAACACGCCAGCTCGGCCAACCGGTCGACCGCCCACCGCGTCATCACGGCGAACGATCAACCGTTGCAGCCCGGCAGACCCCTCCTCAATTGAGCGTCGTGGCCACTCCATTCAGCTCGACCGTGATCTGGCTGAGGCGGGTGCTGTCGTCCAGATTCGGCTTGGGCACCACAATCACCCGGTGTTCATGGCGATCAGTCGCGGAATTGTTCGAGGACACATCGATCGAGAAGTTCAGCTTGGCTGCGGCCACCTGCAGTAAACCCTC
This sequence comes from Actomonas aquatica, assembly GCF_019679435.2. NCBI lineage: Bacteria > Pseudomonadati > Verrucomicrobiota > Opitutia > Opitutales > Opitutaceae > Actomonas > Actomonas aquatica. Next base: position 3,922,642 of record NZ_CP139781.1, on the reverse strand, counting down.
GGCGTCGAAAGTCAGCGTGACCTCGCTCCGTTCCGGCACGCCGTAGCCGTTGGAGCCGTATTCCTTTCTGAGCTCGTTGTAGCCCCCGCCCAGCTCGAGCTGGACGGCCGAGTTACAGGAACGCGGCCAGTTGCCGGCCGTGATAATCACGATGGCAGACTCGGTTTCCGCCGCCGTTACCTTCATCTCCAGTGTCTGCCCCGGTCCCAGATGGCCGTCGGTCGGACATAGCACGAGTTCGGTTATACCGCCCTGCTCCGGGAGGGGCAGGGTGGCGGTGGATTTTCCAAAGGTCGCGTCCTGTCCATTGAACGGGGCCGAGTATTCGAGGTGATAGATCTGACTCATTGCATCATTGGTTTTTGGTTCACGTTTCACCCGGCTTGCGGGCTAGGAAGGCTTCCCCCGTTCCGCGGGTTGAGAAAGTGACTCCAGCACAGCGGTGATGAGTTCATCCACCACCCCGCCTGACCCTTGCCCACTTGCTTCCAGCGTCTGCTGGAGCTGCTGGCACAACAAACTGAGCTCCTGGTATCCCGCCGCGTCCGCGCTGTTCTTTATGTAGTGAACTGTCGAATACAGCCGACGGTGGTCTCCGCCCGACCGGGCCTCCCGCATCTCCGCCGCCAGTCGCAGCGACTCGACTTCAAACATCGCCCGCAGCTTGCGCAGTAGAATCAAGTCCCCCCCGCGTTGCGGCCACGGCGCCCCGGAGTCCGGCGTCACCCCGGCAACGGTCCCCAACAAGCGCCCCAGTTTGACCGGCTTGAGCATAAAAGCGTCCACCACCCCGGCCTCCACCGCACGTTTCCCGTCCCCCCGGGATTCGCCACTCACCGCAATGATGCGCCCCGGACCACCATCGCCCCCGCGGAGTTTGCGGGCCACGCTCAACCCATCCATCCACGGCATGTCGACGTCGATGATCACCGCATCATAACGCACCCGTTCACACATCTCCAACGCCTCCAGACCATCCGTGGCGATGTCACACCACGCCCCCGCTTGGCGCAGGCCGGTCACAAACAATTCCCTCACCAGGGTATTGTCGTCCGCCACCAGCACCCGCCGCCCCGTCAGAACAATCACCTCCTCCCGCTCGTCGTCGCCCTGCGCCTCCGCCGTCACCACCAGCGGCAGACGGGCCGTAAACACACAACCGGAAACCCCGTCACTGCGCAGCGTGAGGGAACCGCCCATCCCTTCGCAAATGGCCCGCGACAACGACAGTCCCAAACCCGCCCCCGCTTGGCCGCCGGCGGGATCCAGGCGGACAAACGGCCGGAACAGTCGCGCCTGATCCTGCTCCGCGATTCCCGGACCTGTATCGATAACGTCCATACAAAGCCCCTCCTCCCGAGCGAACGCCCGCCCCTGCCGCAGCCGCACCGTCACCCGGCCCCGGTCGGTAAACTTCACCGCGTTGTTCACCAGATTTAACACCACCTGCCGCAAACGGTCGTCGTCGACCATCACCCACTCCGGCAGCCCGGCCTCCGCTTCCACCACCAACTCCAGCCCCTTGGCCCGGGCCCGATTCCGCAGGGAATCCACCACCCCCGTCACCACCGCCACCCAGCGCTCCGGCTTTTCCACCAACCGAAACGCGCCCGACTGCAGCGCACTCAAGTCGATCAGGTCATTCACCAGTCGCACCAACAGCTGTCCCTGGCTGCGGATCGCATTCGTCCAGCGACGGGTCGAGGCCTCGGTCGCCTCACCATCCAGCAACTCCCCATAGCCCAGGATACTCTGCACCGGCGTGCGCAGCTCATGACTCACCTTCGCCAGAAAAGCCGTTTTGGCCCGATCCGATGCTTGGGCCACGGCCGCCTGCTCCCGCATCGCCCGCCGCTCCGCGCCCTGCAACCGCCCACCCAGCACCAACAGAATCACCACCGCCCCCGCGGCCACCAACGCAAAGGTCTGCGCCCTCGCCTGCGCCTGGGCAGCCAGCCAATCCCGCACGCCAAAATCCAGCACCACCCACCCCAGCATGCCTGCCTCCTCATGCACCAGGGGCGCGTAGGCACGCACCAATTCTCCCCACGGGCCGATCTCCGGTCCCTCAAAAAAACCTTCCCGCTCCACCCAGTGCCACCAGTCCGCCCGCTGCACCGGTCGCATCAGCGAAACCTCGTCCCGCGCCACCGCCAGGCGGGAGGAAATCACACTGCTCACCATATACCCTTCCCGCAGCGAAACCAGATGTGCCCAATACACCCCCGGATTCACCGCCTCCACCCGCGCCAATTGATCCGCGATTTCCGCCCCCTCCTCCGGCAAGGTCGACACCGTCGCCAACGCATTCAACCGCCCACTGCTCTGCGACATGTTCTTGAAGTCGGTCAGTTGAAACTCCGGCCCCAGCAGTCGCTGCACGCGATCCCGATCCACCACCACGGAAGCCGCCCCCGCCCGCGCCAGCATGGTCTCCTCAAAGGCCTCTCGCGCCGCGCTCCCCGTCCACCATGCGATTGCGCCCCCCATCCCCAACCAGCCCCCCAGGACCACAAAATGCACCCACACCTCCCGCGTGGCGTCCGTGCCCAGTCCCCGTGGCCACAGCACCTTTCCCGGTCGCAGGGCCCACAGCACCGCGCCCGCCAATACCGCCTGCGACAACACCGCCGGCAACCCGAGGAACGAGAGGTCCGTCCACCGTCGCTGTTGGTGTGTCACCTCCGCCAACCAGCCGGTCGAGCTCAGTCCCACCACCAGCACAACCAGCCCCACGGCCCCCTCCACCCACCGGGCATCAAAACGACCATCGCGCTCCGCCCGCACGCCTCGCACGGCCAGCCACGCCGTCGTCGCCGCCCACATCAGCCCTCCTCCCCGCAACAGCGTGGGCGCACTTCCGCGCATCACCCACAGCAACACCCCCAGCCCCGCCCACCCCACCACCAAACTTCGACGCGCACCCGCCTTTCGCACCCACGGTATCAAAGCCATCCCCTGCAACAGCACCATGCCGCTCAGCCACCAATCCCACCCCACCCGCTCGGCATGAATCGAAGCCGGAGGCCAGACCTGCATCACCCCTTCCCCCATCGCTCCTCCCATCGCCCCCACCGCTGTCAATCCCCACCACCACCACACCGCCCGGTCACCCTTCCGCCACGACCCCCTCATCACCACCAAAGTCACCATCGCCCCCCAAGCCAGGAAGACACAGAACCACCCAAAATCCTGTTGGGCCGTCGCCAACTCCGCCATGTGCCGCCAGTCGATCATTGGTCGGAACCCGCCGCCGCGGTCGGCTTGAACTCCTCCAGCCACGCGAGCGGCGGCACCATAAAATACGCCCCTCCCAGCACCGTGGTGTAGTCCTTCGCCGGATCCGGCTCCCGCGCCGGACCAATGAGGTCCTCCCCCACATTCTGAGTATGCACGCCTCCTCCAAACCTCGAGTTCGCCATCCAAGTCTTCACCATGCGACCAAACTGACGATGGATGCCCCCCATGTAGCCCATGAAGAGCAGCCCCACGCCCGAATCGGGTTCGTCCCTAAACTCTCCCGTCGTCACATCCGCCTCTCGCTCCCCATACAGCATGCCTCGCCGCGGAAACAGCACCGCCATCTCGGAACGTAGCTTCGTCAGTCGTGGATTCGATTTGCGGATGTGGGCGTGAAACGGACAACGCGGTTTCGACGCCTCAAAATCGTAGACAAAATCATTGATGCCACCGGGCCCCATCGCCTCCAGGGGCGTTCCGTCCGCTTTCCGCCCCACCATCGCTTCCTGTTCCAGCTGCGATAGCTGCCGAAAACGCCCCACGTGCTGCTCGATCTTCTGCAACACCTGGAAAGAGGCGTAGCGGCCCGGACTTCCGTTTAGCTCAAACAGAAAGCTCTTCAGCGGAAAACGCGGTCGGTAAACGCCGTGACGCCGGGTCGCCCACCGATACTCCGACTCGAGCACCTCCGGGTTACTCACCCCATCAACAAACCCAAAATGCTCGACCGGTCGACGCTCCCGATCTCTCGCCACATACCCCCACAACGTCTGCAACACCCGCCCGTCCATGTCCCCCGTCTCCAATCGGGTCTGCTCAGCCGCCACCGCCTCCTTCAATTCGTCGAGATCATCGCTCGCCAACAGGATCTGCGCCTCGATCTGGTTACCTCTGAACGGTCGTTCCCACGCTCCCGCCGACCAGCTCATCGGCTCCGTCTCGCCCGCACCAGTCAGCGCGCGAAATTCGGTCTCCACCAACGGGATCTCTTCGCTTCGCCCCAGCCGATCCGCCCGCAACGCCCCATGGGACACCATGAAAGAACGCACCAACCCCCGTTTCAGCGCCGGTCGGGGCTCCGACTCGGCCAACCGATCCCAACCCACCGCTTTGCCCACCCGGATTCTCCACCGACCCGTCCACGCGACATTCCACCACCCCCATCGCTTCAACGTTCGTGTGCGTTTCGCCTGGTCCTCCGCAACCTCACTCGCCCGCGTCACCCGATCCGACCACTCCCCCACATAACGTCGCGCCTGCGCCCCATCCGACGGCAAACCGATCAACAGGTGGGCACTGTGCACGCGACGATGCGGCGCGAGGATGTTGCACTGCAGATCGTGCAGCAGCTTCGACTCTTCGGTCGCCGTAAAGCGATCCCGCTCTAGAAAGTCATTCGGCATCGGAAGGGGTAGGAAAGGGGCAAGCGTGTCCGGTCGGACCAGCACCAACCAAGCCAGATGCAAGCATATGCCAATAATCTAACAAGGTCTCGGACACGTGCCTAGCATGCCACAGGCACACCACTGCCCGGCCGGGAAATCCCGCCCAGCTGCCGGGAAAACCTCCCATCCCCCACCCTCCCCCCATCACTTTCCTGTCGCCAGCTCCCGCATCCCCTCGTTCAAAACTCCCCATGGGTTTCTTCGACCGCCTGCTCGGCAAATCCGCCAAACCATCCCGCCCCGCCCCCAACGGCAGCTCACCCACGCCGCCGCCCGCGGCCCCCGCCGATCCGGATCCGGAGCCGGCCCCCGCTCCCGCGGCCGACATCGGACCCGTCGGCCCCAAACTCGCCACCGCCCTCGAACAGCTCGAGGTGCGCAACACCGATGGCGCCAAGGAAATCTACGAGGAGATCCTCAACTCCACCGCCGGCGACCGCCCCGACGTGCTCGTGCGCATCTCCGGCGACTGCGGCGCCACCGGCAACATCGCCCTCATCCCCGAGCTCATCGCCCCGCGCTACGACGCCGATCGCCACGGCCCCGCCACCGGCATCAACCTCCTCCAGGCCTACCTCGCCCTCGGCGACCCCGAGTCCGCCCAACACGTGCTCGACCTGCTCTTCGCCCTCCAAAAACCCGAGCTCGAGGAACGCCTCTGGGGCTTCTCCAACGCCATCGGCGAACTCATGGCCAACCGCGGCTCCCGCGGCACCACCGCCAGCCCGGGCAACCGCGAGCACCACATCAACCTGGTCTCCATCTCCAAACCCATCTGGTCCTACGGCCTCGAAGACCTGCCCGGCCTGCTCCCCAACAAAGCAGGCGCCACCAAACGCGTCGCCTTCGCCCAACTCTCCCTGCTCGACACCCCCGATTTCGAGAAACGCTCCGAGCAACCCGAAGAGGCCCTCGGCCGCTTCACCCGCGGCCTCCCCCTCTGGCTCGCCGAGACCCTGTATTTCTCCAGCCAATACACCACCATCGCCGCCGTCGGCCTCAAGGAACAGGCCCACTACGCCCTCTTCCCCAACGCCTGGACCGGCGACAACATCCGCCAACTCATCGACACCAGCGGCGGCCCCCTCGACTACGTCGTCACCGGCGCCCTCCGCGAACAGGACGGCGACTTCCAACTCCAACTGCGCCTCTGGGAGATCAAAGGCTTCCGCGAGCGCAAGAGCTTCGAAGCCCAGTGGACCCCCGCCACCGCCGACGCCGAACTCGCCAAACTCCACCAACAACTCCGCTTCTTCTTTGAGTGGAAGGAAGCCGACGGTCTCCCCTACGCCCCGCCCGCCAGCGCCACCGCTTGGATCGACTCCCTCGGCACCTCGCTCTCCACCTTCCTCGCCGACAAGGGCGTGCTGCCCCGCGAACAACTCGCGCCGCTGCCCGCCCCCCTCGCCGATCCGGCCTCCGGCACCGCCGCGGCCCTCAGCACCCTCACCCTCGCCGATCGCGCCTCCCGCCTCAACAGCGACGCACCCGCCCTCGACGCCCTGCCCACCGACGACGACACCGTCGCCGCCGCCCGCGCCCACCTCGGGTTCTAACCCCACCTCCGTCTGCCCCGCTTTTTCCGCCCCGCCACCGGCCCCCGCCGGGACGGGGCTTTTTTTTGTCAGCGCCCCCACCCCGCGCGCGTTTTCCGGTCCGAACCACCGCCCCCTTCCCTACCCCGCCATGCCGACAAAGATCATTGTCTCCCACCGCGCCGCCTTGCAGGCGAAGTATGCCGCCGGTCTGACCCGCATCGACACCGCCCTCCAGACCCTGATCCAAGCCGACGCCCGCCGCCACCTTTCGACCCAAATCATCTACCTCGACGACCCGACCAGCATGACCGCGGTCGGCGGCCGCCCCGTCTCGATCCCCGCCACCGAGCGCCAGACCAAGGCCGCCATCGACGCGATCTACGCCCACCACGCCCCCGACTACCTGCTCATCCTCGGCGCCCCGGATGTGCTCCCCCACCAACAGCTGCACAACCCCCTCTACCGCCCGCGGCGCTCCCCCGATCCCGATCAATTTGTCCCCAGCGACCTTCCCTACGCCTGCAACACCTCCTACGCTCAGGACATCACCCAATTTGTCGGCCCGAGCCGCGTCGTCGGCCGCCTACCCGACGTCACCGGCAGCCACGACGCCCGCGCCTTCGCCGCCTTGATCAAACGCCAGAGCCGCTGGACCTCGCAGCCCGCCAAGGCCTACGACCAACCCTTCGGCCTCACCGCCCAGATCTGGCAGGCATCCACCCAGCTCAGCCTGAGCAATGCCTTCGGCTCTCCGGCCCGCCCACATCAATCCCCGCCCGCCGGACCCAATTGGACGCCGCCCCAACTCCGCCCCAAATCCCATTTCATCAACTGCCACGGCGCCCCCTCCGACCCTCGCTTCTACGGCGAGTCCCCGTCACACGCCATGCCCGTCGCCCACGACGCCAGCCTCCTGGCCGGCCACATCACCCGCGGCACCGTCACCGCCGCCGAATGCTGCTACGGCGCGGAACTCTTCGACCCCACCACCAGCGCGCTCGGCACGCTCCCCCTCTGTCAAACCTACCTCCAGGAAGGCGCCTACGGCTACCTCGGCAGTAGCACGATCGCCTACGGCCCCCGCCAGGGCAACGCCCTCGCCGACCTCATCTGCATCTCCTTTTTCCAAGCCCTGCGCGCCGGCGCCTCACTCGGCCGCTCCACCCTCGAAGCCCGCACCCAATTCGTCGCCGGCAGCGCCGCCCTCAGCCCCTTCGAACTCAAAACCCTCGCTCAATTTAACCTACTGGGCGACCCCTCCATCCACCCGGTCAAACGCCCCGCCGATGCCACCCTGACGGAGGACCCCAACTTCGCGACCAAATCGCGCCGCTACCTCGCCCACCAGCAAGGCCTCACCCTGCAAAAAACCCAGGCCGTGGCCGGCGCGCTCGATGACACCACTCCGTCGCCCCGCCTCCTCAAAAAGGTGCGCGCCATCTTCCACGCGAAGCCGCCGCGCTTGCTGCGCGTGCTCACCTACCCGATCCGCGAACCAGGCTCGACCCTCGCCAAAGCCCGCGGCGTCGCCCACGCCCTGCGCACCGCGCCACCCCGGGCCTTTCACATCGCCTTCGAGCCCTCCCCGCACCCGGAAGCCGGTCGCCCGCTCCAACTCTCCGCCGTCCTCGCCATCGAAGACGCCGCCGGCGAGATCGTCGCCGTCCAACACCTCTGCAGTCGCTGAGCCCGCCGGCACCCACTTGACGTTGCCAACCGCGCGTCATGCTCGCACCAATACACCCATGTCGGAGATTCAGGGCACCGTCGTGAAAAAACCCTTCGCGCTTGGCTCCAAGAGCGAACGCGACGCCCTCGTGCTGGTCACCGGCCAACAGGAATACCTGATGCGGCGGCCCGCCGGCCTCGCCTTCGGCATCGACCCGGAACTCGCCCCGCTCGTCGGCAAAACCGTGCGCGCCCGCGGCACCCTCCTCGCCGGCCACACCCTGCAGGTGCACGAGTGGGATGAAGTTCCGCCCGCCGCCAGCGACACCGCTGCACCCTAAAACTGGGTAGAGTTTTTTGTCAGGAGAGCAGAGCGCACCGCGTTCTAGTCGTCGCAACCGCGCCCCCCGCCACCCGGGGAGTTCGGATACCCTCGTGCTGCGTCAAAACACGCCTCCTATCCCATGAACAAAACCACGTCCGTCCTCCGCACGCTGCTTCTCAGCGCCAGCTCCGTCCTCCTCTTCAACCCCCTTCACGCTCACACCAACGTGGAGCCCCACAACCATCTCAAAACCAAGTCCGCCGAGGCCACCTACGAAATGGTGGTGGATGACGACGCCCACGAAACCGTCACTGTCGCCTATGTCCTGCAACACCGCCTCGAAGTCCCCGGCCAGGACGACGTCTATCGCTACTTGGTGAAGGTCGATCTCACCAAATTTTCCGTCGCCAAACGCCAGGCCCTCAGCCTCGCCAACCTCGGCATCCAAAGCCCCACCCACACCGTCGAACTCATCGACGGACCCGCCATCGCCGGCTGGCCCGTCGACTACCAACTCGCCACCACCGATGCCTCCGGCCACACCGTCTGGAAAACCCTGCCGGCCATCCTAAAAGACACCGGCAGCACCAGCTACAAAGTCGATGCCTTCGACCCGGTCGTCGCCGACTCCGTGGAGATGATCAACCCGCAGTCCGACACCTTCGCCATCTACGTGGAGTTTTCGACCCGCACCTTCTTCGCCGATGTCGGCCTCGACGCCGCACTCATCCAAACCGCTCCGCCCGCAACCGACACCTTCGTGCCGGAGATGAAAACCGGTCACCACAACGTCCCCCCGCCCATCCCCCCGGGCGGCTCCGGCGGCGACAATCCCTGATCGCGCCCCACCACCACCAAAGCTATCGGGCCGGTTTCGCCGTCAACACGGCGAACCGGCCTTTTTGGTCGACCACCGCGAGCGCCTCATCACCCGGCGCCAGCACCATCCGACCCAGCGCCGCCTCCCCCCCGGTGGCCAACGCCACCACGTGGGACCACGTCTCGGTTTCAAACACCTGCACCGTGCCATCGTTGCCCCCCACCAACAAGCGGTCTCCATTTATTGAATACAACAACACCTCGGCCGCCGCCGTGCCCGACTGCAACCGCCTCAACAACCGCCCCGACGCCGCTTCCCAAAACCACACCTCGCCGTTCTCCAGCGCCGCCGCTACTTCCTTCTCATCCGGCGACAGCACCACATCGGCCGCCAGCGTCGGCAGGGGGCGGGACCACTGGATCGTTCCCGCACTCAGATCATGACACTCCAATCGGCCGTCGCCCCCCGTGCACCAAAGGTGGGCCAGGTTCCGATCAAGATTTAGCGCCCACCGGTAACCCGTCACCGACGTCACCCACCGCGGGCTCGGCAGCTCAGGTCCTCCAACCCACACCGTGTGATCACTTTTTGAATACACCCACCCCTGGCCCGCGGGCGCCACCCCCACCTGCAACAGGGCCAGCGCTTTGCCCGCCTCCGCCGGGCTCCAATTCACCGCCCCTGTCCGGTCATCACAGCCCACAATCCGACAACCGCTCGCGTCGACACCCCACGCCCGGCCATCCTCGACTGCCAACGGCGCGCCCAGCGCCTCCCACGTATCCACCCACGCCCGATCCGGAATCGACCACACCCGGACGCCGCCCTCCTTCGACGGCACGAGCAGTCGGCTACCGCCAGCCGTAAACTGCACCCGCAGCGCCGCCGATGGCAGCGCCTCCTGCGCCGCGAGGCCCTCACGCAAACTCCACCGGATGATCTCCCCGGTCTCACTCGCCGAATACGCCCGCTGCCCCGCTTCATCCTCCTCCCACTCCATCGCTTTACCGCCGTGCCCGCGCAGCGTTCGCATCGCGCCATCCGGACCGACCCACTCCCAATGCGAACCCACCGCCCGCCGCACACCCCGACCGCCCGGTCCCGCAAAACGCACGCTGCTGTTCTCCCCCAACTCGCCTCTCTGCACCTGCGGCACACCGGCGCCCGGCGTCCACCGCTCCCACTGGCCATTCAAATCATTCGCCCACTCCACCGCCGGTGCTTCGCCCGCTGCTTCAAACCACGCCACACTCCCCGGTCGCACCCGCGCCGCGGTCGACCACACGTCGTCTCCCCGCCAGGCAGTGATCAAAAAAGTCGCCGTCGCCGCATCCCCCGCCACCCAGGCCACCACCCCGCGCCGCCCTCCTTCGTCCGCCTCCGCCCGAAACAGTTTCCAGTCTTCCCCATCGTCCGGCAGCAACCTGCCCAGCTCCCGCACGCCCCCCGCGCCATCCCAGACAATCCTCCGTCCCGGCGACACGCGTTCCACGCCCAGAAAACCACCATACTGCTCCCCGCTGAGCGGCCACAAAAACCCGCCGTCGTAGTCGGCCGATTTGGCCTCCCCTGAAGCAGTCTCCCAGTAAGTCGGCCTCCCCGCCTCGTCTACGCCCCACAGCCCGCGACCATCCGCCGCGTAGCCCCCCAGATCCGCCGCTCCGGCCAGGCGCCCTCGCTCCGCCCCGGTCTCTGCGTCCAGCAACACCACGCCGTTCTCCAGATCAAACGCCGCCAACTCCGCGCCATCCGGCCGCAGCACCAGACGCTTCACCGGCGCCCCCGCCGCCCGCAGAAAACGCTCCGCCTCCCCCTCTGCCTGCCCCCGCAACAACCGCCACTCCAACGGCACCTCCTGGTCCACCTCGAACAAGCTCCGCGCCTCCGCCAAAATCGATCGCGCAAACCCCATCTCCCCCCGCTCCACCGCCCGCGAGGCCTGCGCCATCAAACCCGCATAGTGCATGCGCCGCGCCAAAGCATCGCGCTCCGCCTCCGCCTCCGATCGCAACGCCATTTCGTGTTGCGCCCGACTCCACGCCACCCACGCGCCACCGCCCGCGACCGCCGCCACCGCCGCCAAAACCACCACAACCTGCAACGCCCGCGCCAACCCGCGCTCGGCCGCCCGCAACCGCCGCACCGACTTGCCCGCCTGCACCATCAGCAAGTCCTCCAACAACGCCCGCGCATCCGGATGCCGCCGCTTTAGATCCGGTTCACACGCCCGCAGAATCACTGCGTTGAGCTCCAAAAACGCCAGCCGGTCCCGCCGCTCCGTAAACCCCTCCGGCAACTCCGGAAACCGCAGACGATCCAAGCCCGTCGCCAATTCGTAGAGCACCTTGCCCAACGCATACACATCCCCCGCCGGCGACCCCGGCCCCTCCGGCGCGACAAACCCCTCGGTGCCCACAAACGTGAGCGCCAGGGTCGAAGACGCCACCAAACCGATGTCCGCCAACTTCGGCTCGCCGTTCACCACGATCACGTTCGACGGCTTGATGTCGCGATGCACCAACTCCCGATCGTGCAACACCGCCAGACCCCGCGCCAACTCCACCCCCAGCTGCACCACCCGCTCGACCGACAGCGGTCCACTCCGCGGCATCTCGCGTAGCGTGAGCGGACGGTAACTGTCCGGATCGATTTCACGGCCACGCTCCACGTCGTCGGCCAACTCCATGACGTAGTAGAAAAACCGCTCTTCATCGCGCCGCCCCACATGCAGCAACGCCAGTTGCCGCGCCTCCGTCAGCGACACCCGCTCAAACTCCCGCAGCCCACGAAACTCCCGCTCGTAAGGCTCCGCGTCCTCAAAGCCGTCCCGCCACACCACCTTCACCGCGCGATAGATTCCCGTCGCCGTGCGCGCCAACCACACCGACCCATAGCTCCCGCCCCCAATGCGGCGCAGCATCTCGTAATCGGGGATCCGTGGAGGTGCTTCCGGGGTAGGACGATTCACGGCCGATCACCAAGCCGGACCCGTGCCGCCCAGCGCAATCAAATCTCATCCGCGTAGCCCGCGGTCCTTCTCCATCCTGCCTGTCCGGGCCTTCCCAGAACCATCTAGAGCAGCTCTGTGCTCAGTCGCTCGACCTCCGTCTTTAGGCGTTTGGTCAACCGACTATTGATCGCGTAGGCATTGGCCAAACCCACCCCCAACTCCCGCGAGATACGAATGAGGCTCCACCCCTTCTGGTGTCGCAGTTGAAACACCTGCAGATGCTCCGGTGAGACCTGGCGCGACAAGCGACTCATCGCCACATCCACCACCCGCTGCTGCCATTCCGTTTCCCAACGTTCCGCTTCGGCCGAGTCACCTTCCCACATCTCCGCCGGCGGCGCATCGGCCATCTCATCAAAGGGAGCCGCCGATACCGAATGACTCTCGCCCGGCCGCCGCTGTTGCCGCCGCCGCAAATCGACGATGCGCCAGCGCACCAGGTTGCCCAACCAACGCCGAAACGAACCGCGCTGCTCCCGGCTTTCAAAGTCGCCGATCCGGTCCGCCACTTTCGCAAAAACGTCCTGCACCAAATCCTCCGCTTCGTGGTGGTTTAAGCCCGCCCCCCGCGCATACCGATACACATATCGCTCATACAACGCGTAGAACTCCCGCCACGTGGCTTGGTCCCGCCAATCGCGCAGACGAAACAACAACGTGGGTCGAGTGCGCAAGGCCGAGCGCGTCTCTTCGGGCACCGGAGCAGCGGAGTCGGGGGTTTCTTCATTCATACCAAGAAAACGACGGGGACCTCGCAGCCCTTACACCCACTTCACCCCCACCGCCCGCAAATTCTCCCCCCCAACTCTTTCTCTTTATTCTTTATCTTTCTCTTTCTCCCCACCCTCCGCATCCCGCATCCCGCATCCCGCATCCCGCATCCCGCATCCCGCATCCCGCATCCCGCATCCCGCATCCCGCATCCCGCATCCCGCATCCCGCATCCCGCATCCCGCATCCCGCATCCCGCACCCCACTACAGCCCGTTCAAAAACAGCACATCGCGGTTCGCCATCTTCATCCAGGTGCCTCGCAGTGGGAGATAATTCATTTCGTAAACCAGCCCGTTGAGAGGTTTCCCGGCCGCCACATCGATGAGCATCAACTCCGCGCCACCCACGCCTTCCACTGCGACATTGATGGCCACGATGCCACCCAAACTCTCCGGCAGGTAGAGCCGCTGCACTTCGGCAATGAACGCCTCAGCCCGCGCCCGCTGCGCCTCGGTCGCCCCCTCCCGTTCCTCATAAGTCACGCCGCGGCCTTCGCCCGTCGTCGGATGCGGCCACGCGATCTTCACCACCTCCACCTCCGGCTCCGGCGGTTCCATCAACCCAAACCCCACGGCCAACGCTTCAAATTCCTTACGCCACTCTCCGGCCGACCACCCCGGACTCCATTGCGGCTGCACCGCCTGCCAGGACACTCCGCTCATCACCACCACCAGCCCCAACCAACTGCCCCACGCCGCGTAGCGCAGACGGTCGTCCGTGCCCCGCTCCGCCACCAACTCGATCTCCGCATCGCCCGCGAGTTTCAACATGTCCTGATTCACCCGCGCCAGCGCCGTGCGCAACCGCGCCGCCGTCGTCAACGAGCCGCCCCCCAACGCCGCCCGCCCGCGCCGTATCGCCGTATTCATCGCCGCCGCCCACGACCAACGCTCCTCCGTCTCCATGCCACTGGCTTCGCGCACCAGCGGACGCAGCAGACGGCGCAGCACCAGCAACCCGATCGCGAGTCCGCCGATCGTGCCCAAGCCCGTCCACCCCGGCCAAAACAACGCCGTCACGCCGAGCGTGAGCACCAGACAGGTCGCCCAAACCCACATCGGCGCAAACACCGGCAACCCGCGCTTCAGCACTTGTATCAGGTCTACCATGACAAGCGCGTCCACCAGTCCTTCCGCCTTTTCGCGCAGCCGCGCCAGCTCCTGCTCGCGCCACGCTTCGTGCGTCAAATAACCGCAGGCATCCGGCGACTCAAAACTCAGCGCCAACACGGCCAGCATCGGCCCCGGCGGATTCGGCGCACCAAACATCGCCTGCACCTCTTCATCCGTCGACAGCCGGTATTTCAACCGCGCCTCCGCAAAGCGTCGGTCCAGATCCGCCGCATCCGTGAGCGCCAGCTTCACCAGCTTGGCCTGCGTCGCCGCATTCGCCCCGACCCACTTATGCTTCGCCGCCAGCACCCGCACCTCCTCGATTTGCCGCGCCCAGGTGTCGAGCAACCAGGCCGAGTTCGCATCCACCCGTTTCACCAGCGTGATCACTGGTTTGGCCAACAACGCCTGCAGCCGCTCGAGCCCGTCCTCCTCGGCCAAAACGTCGGCCGCCAGATCCGGGCCGATCTCTTCGCCGCGCCACCGAAACCGCGTGCTGCCGCCCGCGATACCCACCCACGCCACCGCACTGAGGATCTCATGCGCGATCTCGTCCGGCACTTTTTTGAAACCACTCGTCTTCGCCGCCTCGCGCACCTCCTCCAACCACTCTCGCTCCCGATGCAGCGCCGTGCGCGTCTTCACCAACACCTCCGGCAACGATCCGGTCGGCGCCGTGTCGGCCGCCCACCACGCCACGCCTTCGCGCCAGTGCTGCGGTTGCAGCAGCCGCACCGCCGTCTCCGCCACCGTCAGCTGCTCGTCATGAAAGCGCACCAATATCGTCGATCGCGGCAGATCGTAACGCTCCGGCACCGTCTGCCCATCGAGCCACGCCCGCACTTCCTTCGCCCCCCAACGCGCCTCGCGCACCGACGTCAGCAGGCCGCGCAACAGCGTTTTCACCTGCACCGGCAGATCCGTCATGTGCTCCACGCCACCCGCCCGCGGATCCTTGGTGTTCTCCTCCTTCAGCATCACCTCGGCGTGTTTGCGCACCGCCTCGTTGCTGCGCGGCAGATCCCGCCCCAAGGCATGCGCCATCACGGTGTGCCCCAGCCACAGCTCCTGAATCAGCCGCCCGAGCGTCCACCAGTCCCACGCCTTCAACCCCTCATCCGCCTTCATTCGGTAAAGCCCCAACGCCTCCGGCGGCACCCGCGTCACATCCGTCGGCACCGACACCAAATTGCCCCCGGCCTCCACCGGCGTCGCCATCTCCACCCGCGTCAGCCGCGCATCCCCGAGATGCGAATCCGCCAGCACCACCCGCTCCGCACTCAGTTGCAGATAAACCAAATCCCGCTCGTGCAACGCCGCCAGCGAACGCGCCAACGGCCCGACCAGCTCCGCCACCTCTTCGGTAACCAACTTCGCCGTCGCCAAACGCTCCTCCAAGGTCGGCCCCTCCACCGGCTGCCACACCTCCACCCGGCCTTCGTCCTCGACGACCGATTCCAGCAACACCGGCCCACCCGGCAACGGCGGCTCACTCAACGCCTGCCACACCTGCCGCCGCGTCTCGGAATCCGCCGACGCCGCCAAACGCCGCAACCGCACCGGCACGCCGTCCTCTTTGCGCACGCCCGCAAACACCGGCCCACCGCCCGAGGCCGGCAATTCCCGCTCAATCACATAGCGCCCCTGCCAGGTCTGCCCCGGCACCAATCCACCACGCGCCGACCCCGTGCTTTCGCTGGGGGAATCGACGTCGAGAGTCGGAGGGGTAGAGAGGTCTGCGTCGGGCATATCATTCAGTCCTTCGGCACAAAATACGCGCACCTGAGTGCGCCCTCAGGGCCAAATCCCTGCGTGGGGTAGGGTCTACACCTTAGCCATAAACCTAAAAGGTTGCATCTGCATGCAATCCGCGACATTTCCCTAAGCCGCTGGCCGGCATCCCCTTCGTCAACCCTCAGCCGCGTATACCTCTCAGATGAACGACACGCTCCTCACGATCGGGGCAATCGGATTGGCCGTCGCAATCGCGATGGCCATCACAGCTTGGCGCATCCGTCGCATTCAATACCCGCCGGAGCTGCGGTGGCCGACCGCCGAAGAACGCGCCAAGGAGGAACGCGCCGAGCGCGAACACCGCGCCCGCCGCCGCTCCTCCTCCTCCTCGCGCGACCGCCAGTGAATTAGTTAGCGCAACGTCACCGGGCCGAAACGCCTCCTCTCGTCGGCCAGCCGCGCCACCGGCTGAATTCAGCATTCCCAAACCGGCCTCCCCCGGCCGATAGTCGGGCTGTTCCATGCCTCAGACTGCCGACCTGCGCATCCGCGCCACCAAACCGCTCATCGCTCCCGGCGTGCTCGCCGAGGAACTGCCCCTGCCCGAGTCCTCCGCCGCCCGCGTCAACGCCGCCCGCCGCGAGGTCGCCGCCATCATGCGCGGCGAGGACGACCGCCTGCTCGTCATCACCGGTCCCTGCTCGATCCACGACCCGGCCGCCGCCCTCGACTACGCTGCCCATCTCGCCGCCGCCGCCGAGCGTCACCGCGACGACCTGCTCGTCGTCATGCGCGTCTATTTCGAAAAACCCCGCACCGTCGTCGGCTGGAAGGGCCTCATCAACGACCCCGACCGCGACAACTCCTACCGCGTCAACCACGGCCTGCGCCTCGCCCGCCAACTCCTCGTCGATATCACCGCCACCGGCCTGCCCATCGCGACCGAGTTCCTCGACACCACCCTGGGCCAATACTACGCCGACGCCATCAGCTGGGCCGCCATCGGCGCCCGCACCGTCGAGAGCCAGGTCCACCGCGAACTCACCTCCGGCCTCTCCATGCCCGTCGGCCTCAAGAACCGCACCGACGGCAACCTGCAGGTCGCCATCGACGCCATCCGCTCCGCCGCCCAGCCCCACTGGTTTTCCACCCTCACCCGCGAGGGCGCCCCCGCCATCATGGGCACCACCGGCAACCCCGACACCCACCTCGTGCTCCGCGGCGGCACCGCCGGACCCAACTTCAGCGCCGAGCACGTCGCCGAAGCCGTTGCCCTCCTGGAAAAACATCACCTGCCCCCGCACGTCATGGTCGACTGCAGCCACGCCAACAGCGGCAAAGACCCCGAGCGCCAACCCGCCGTCGCCGCCGACCTCGCCACCCGCATCGCCGCCGGCGACCGCGCCCTCACCGGCGTCATGCTCGAAAGCCACCTCCTCGGCGGCAACCAGCCCATCGACGCCACCCCGCTCAACTACGGCCAAAGCATCACCGACGCCTGCCTCTCCTGGGAAAAAACCCTCCCCGTCCTCACCCAACTCGCCGAGTCCGTCAAAGCCCGCCGCCACGCCTAACTCTTTCTCTTTCCTCTTTATCTTTCTCTTTATCCCCGCCGGCCGAAACCCATCCGCTCCCCGGGGAGAAAGAGGAAAGATAAAGAGCCCCCCTCCCCGTGGCCGAGGCATCCCTGCCTCGGCACCGCCACCTCGCCTTCGCCCCTTACCCCGCCTCCGGCAGATGCCGCGCGATGAGTTGCCGGGCATACGCCTGGTCCACCGCATACCACTTGCCGACCTCCAGCGGCTCCGCGTCCGCCACCCGCGTCAACACCGCCGCATAGTCATCATAAGCTTTGCGCGTCGCGCCGATGAACTGCGTGCCGCCCGCCGCCACGACGGCAAACTGCAGCTCCTCCACGTCCTGCTGACCGGTCCCGGTGCCCGCAAACAACAGCTCGCCTTCCGGCACGTTGTTGTGGTCCCGCCGCATGAGCGCCTTGAACAGCTCCATCACCCGGTCGTCCAAACCCTGCTCCAACACATGGGTCTTCTCGATGAGCGCATTGCGAGAGGCCACCACCCGCAGGTGATACCCCTCCAGCACCTCCCCGCCGGGCAGCGTGTCCGTATCGACCTCTCCCTCCCCCACGTGCAGCCACACCATGAACGCGTGCGCCGGATCGTGATATAGGATCGGGTAATTCACATCGGTCTCATGCGCGCACTTCGCGCACGTGAACCGCGTCAAAGACCCGTTCTTCAACGCGGACTTTTTGTCGGGATCCAAGCCCACGTTGATCGAGTTCCACAACGTGAAGTCCTGATCGTGCCCGCAACTGGGACAGGAAATTTGAGTAACAGCAGACTGACTCACAACGCCCACACCAAGCCCCTCGCTCCCCACAACGCAACGCCCGAGCCCCAGCCCCCATCTTTCTCTTTCCTCTTTATCTTTCTCTTTATCCCCGCCGGCCGAAATCCATCCGCTCCGCGGGGAGAAAGAAGAAAGATAAAGAGAAAGACTAAAGAGCCCCAAACCCTACTCCACCCTCACCTCCACCGCGTAAACCTTGTCGCGCGCCCCCACCACCAACACGCGGCCATCCTTACCACCAAACGCCAGACTCGTCGGCCGTTGCGGCAAGACGATTCGCCGCACCTCCGTGCCATCCGGCTCGTAAACGAAGATCACGCCCGCCGCCACATACACCCGGCCATCGGGCCCCGTGATCGCTGTGGCTTCGCCCTCCTCGACCAGCAAGCGCGGCGCGCCCAACACCCCCGCCGCATCGTGCGTCTCAAACAAAAACGTGCGCTGACCAAACTCATCCGCCACCGCCGTCGGCCGCCCGTCCACCACCGGCGTCAGCCCATAGCAACGGATCAAATCAATCGTCGAATAGTTCGAGTGAAACGACCCGGCCTGCACAAACGCATCCTCCGCCGGAATGAAGATCGAGCCATCCGGTGACACGTAATGCCACGGCGCCGCCACCATCGTGCGCTCGAGGAAATCATGCGCGTCGCGCCACCGTGAACTCGGCACCCACGCCGTTGCGCCCGGTCGCGCCGCCGCCGGCTCCGGCGCCAACACCGTGATCGCCTGCTCCGGTCGCTCCGGATCAAACGCATACACCGTGCCCACGCGCGTCACCACCAGCACCTCGCCATTCGCCGCCACCGCCAGCGCCACCGGCTCCAACGGCTCGTCGCGCAACAACCGCACGCGTCCCGACGCCGCCTCCCAGCGCCAGATCCGCTGCCACCGCGCATCGACCCACAACACGTTGCCCACCGCGTCGCTCACCAACCCATCCGCGTTGTTGAACCCTGCAGCCACCACCGTGTGCGGCGTCACCTCCACCACCTCCGCTTCATCCTGCGCCGACACCTCGACATCGAGCCACGCAATCTCGCGCGACCACACCACCGCGCCCGTGCCCACATCCCGCACCGTCGCATCGGCGGTAAACTTGCTCGGACTGTAGGCATGGATCCCACGGAACCGCACATTACTTGAATCCGAAATCTGGATACCCGTGGGAAACGGCGAGTAGGTCGACATCACCCGGTAGACGTAAGTGTTCACGAAGAGCAGGTTCTCACTGTCCGCGATCTCCAAGGGCAGCGCCGCCGGTCCCTCCAATCGCTCCTCTTCAAACTGCAGCGCATAAAACGACCAATTCGCCGCCCGTCGCACCACCACCTCCGCCCGCACGTGATGCTCACTCGACATCGCATAAAGCCGCCCCGGCGTGCGCGTGTCGCTCACCACCATGCCCGCCGCCGCATACGGACTCGCCGTCCACAAATCATGGAAGGTGCCGCCGCCGCCATCGGTCACCCACAGGCTGGCGTATTGCCGGTCCCACGCCCGCCGCGGATTCCCATCCGCCGTGCGAAATTCATTATAAGCCGGCACCGCTGTGCCATCCGGCAGATAAGTGCCGTGACCGCCCAAGAACTTCACGTCGTCGACCAACGAATGTTCCCCCGCTCGCCACAACACCGCCACCGCCCGCGGATTGTCCCCGGGGTCGACACCCAGCCCACTCAAAATCGCCGCGCCTCCGCGGGCCGATTCGATCAAGGCCTTCGGCGCGCCCGTGCCATGATCGACCGGAAAGCGCGCCGCCCAACCCGTAACCTCCGCCGGGTCCCGTTCATCCGCGCCCTCACCCCAAAACGCCCGCGCATGATCGCGCAGCGCGATCTGCGTCGTGATTGGACTCAGCCCGACCAACACCGAATCCTCCCGCAGCGTCAGCGTATCGCTCACCACATACCGCCCCGCCGGGAAAAACACCGTGCGATGCGCCACGATCGCCGCGCGGATCGCCGCCGTGTCATCGGTCACGCCATCACCCACCGCTCCCGCGTCCTTCACGTTAAACCATGTCGCCACCGCCGGCACCGCCGGCAAATCACTCGTCGGCAACTCCGGCAACTCCGCCACCGGTCGCGCCTCCAGCACGGTTTTGATCTCCGGCTCCGCCCCCACGCCCGCCAGATGCAGCCCGTGCGAAAACCGCTCCACCATGTAGGGATCCTCCGGATACAGGCCCGCCACCACCTTACCCGTCTCGCGCAACCGCACCAACTCCGGCACCGCTTCACATACGACGTTCTGCAGGTTCACCTGCGTGCGCGCATTGGCCACCTCGCTCACCACGATCGCCGGTCCACTTACGCGCTCAAACCGCGAGTCCTGCACAAACAACTCCTCTGATCGCTCCGGATTGATCGTCACCACCGTCGGCACGTCGGCAAAGTGACCGCGCACGATCGTCATGCCCGCCTCCTCCGTGCGGATCGCCGCCACCCGCTGACCGGAAAAGCGCGCATCGAGCAGCGTAAACGGCCAGCTCGGCGACGGCTTGCCGGTCAGCAGACCATAATCACCGCCGATAAATTCGCAGTCGAAGATCGTATTGCCGACCTCCTCCACCGCCGCCTTGCCCGAGGTCAGCGTGAAGCGCGCATGCGCGATGAACCCATGCTGCGCCCAGTGCGAACGAATGCCCACTGCGCCCAGATTGCCCGCGCCGATCTCCACATCGATGTTGCTGAACGCGCTGTAAAACGTCCCCGGATTTGCATCCCGAATCTCCCCGCCCTCCTCCGGCCGATACGACGTGTAGTGCAGCAGGTAACGACTCTCCGCCTCATCAAAACCCGGCGTCGCCTCGCCCAACACCAACACCGGCCGTTCGGGTCCATACCCGATCAAGCGAATCCCCGCCCACACATGCACCGTGTCGGTGAGCCGGTAACGCCCCTGCTCGACCAATACCACTCCCCGCACCGTCTGCTCCTGCACCGCATTCACCGCCGCCTGCAGCGCCGCCGTATCATCGGCCACGCCATCCCCCACCGCGCCAAACGCCCCGGGTCGCAACACCACCGCCGCCGGATCCGCCGGGGCCTCCCCATAATAAGACGCACCGGCGCGCACCGCGACCGATCCGAGGACACAGACCAAGACCACACCAACCAACCAACGAGGGGATACCATAAAGCAAAAGGGGTTCCCCCACCCCTGCCCCCATCCGCGAAACACATCAATGCAATTTTATGCACAACCAAAGGAGGGACGGCCCCCCGGACCGTCCGCGTGCGTGCATGTAGGGCTGCCGCTTGCGGCACGCCGCCCGTGCCTCTCGGCTCCCGCCTATCCCGTCACACTGCGGCACGTCGCAAGCGACGGCCCTACAACATTAGCCCCCCCCCAATCTTTCACTTTCCTCTTTATCTTTCTCTTTATCCCCGCCGGCCAAAACCCATCCGCTCCGTGGGGAGAAAGAAGAAAGATAAAGAGAAAGACTAAAGAGCCCCATTCCATCTCCCCGTGCCCCCATCCTCCCCAACCACCCACCCCGACTGGCCAAGGGCACATAAGTAGCTTCTGTCGTCGCATGGATGCCCTCTTACTGGCGGTCGCTTTCTTCTTCGGCCTGCTCGCCCAACAGTTTCGCCTGCCCCCGCTCGTCGGCTTTCTGATCTCCGGCTTCGTTCTCCAGGCCCTGGGCAAAACCGGCGGCGCCGCCCTCGACGCCATCGCCAACCTCGGCGTCACCCTCATGCTCTTCAGCATCGGCGTGAAACTCCGCCTGCGCACGCTCGCCCGCCCCGAGATCTGGGCCGGCACCTCCCTGCACACGCTCATCGTCCTGCTGCTTTTCACGCCCGCCCTCGTCGGCGTCGGCGCGCTGCTCGGGCACGCCGCCGGCATGGACTGGAACACCGCGCTGCTGGTCGCCTTTGCCCTCAGCTTTTCCAGCACCGTCTTCGCCGTCAAAAGCCTCAACGACAGCGGCGACATGGGCGCCATGCACGGCCGCATCGCCATCGGTGTGCTCATCATGCAGGACATCCTCGCCGTCCTCTTCCTCACCTTCTCCACCGGCAAGATCCCCACCCTCTGGGCCCTGCCGCTGCTGGCCGCGCTCCTTGTCGGTAGAAAATGGATACAGGCCCTCATCGGCCGCTCCGGCCACGGCGAGATGATCACCCTCTGCGGCCTCTTCCTTGCCCTCGTGCTCGGCGCCGAAGGCTTCACCGCCGTCGGCCTCAAAGCCGACCTCGGTGCCCTCTTCATCGGCGTGCTCGTCGGATCCCACCCCAAAGCCAAGGAGCTCGGCAAATCCCTCGCCGGTCTCACCGACCTGCTCCTCGTTGGCTTCTTCCTGCAGATCGGACTGCAGGGCGCGATCACCCTGTCGGCCGTGCTCTGGGCCGCATTTCTGCTCCTCCTGCTGCCGCTCAAAAGCCTGGCCTTCTTCTTCCTGCTCACCCGCTTTCACCTCCGCGCCCGCACCGCCTGGATGTCGGGCCTGACCCTGTCGACCTACAGTGAGTTTGGCCTCATCGTGCTCGCCCTCGCCGTCGGCAAAGACTGGATCAGCAGCGACTGGCTTGTCGCCATGGCCCTCTCGCTCTCCGCCAGCATCCTACTCGTCGCCCCGCTCACTCGCAAAGCCGACGAGCTCTACGACCCCATCAGCAACTTCCTCAAAAAGTTCGAGACCAAGGGCCAGCACCCCGACGACCTGCCCATCCAAACCGCCGGCGAACGCATCGGCATCTTCGGCATGGGCCGCGTTGGCATCGCCGCCTACCGCACCCTGCAACACCGCTTCCCGGGTAAGGTGATCGGTTTCGACCGCGACCCCGCCGCGGTGGAGCACCACCTCCGCGCCGACCGCAAGGTCCTGCTCGCCGACGCCACCGACTCCGACTTTTGGACCCGGGTCTGTGCCAAGGAGAACCTCGACCTCGTCGTCCTCGCCATGCCCAAACACAGCGCCAACGTGCACGCCGCCGAGTCGCTCAAACGCCACGGCTTCGAAGGCGTCGTGGCGGCGACCGGCAAGTTTGATGACGAAGTGAAGGAGCTCCGCCGCCTCGGCCTCGACACCGCCTTCAACCTCTACGCCGAAGCCGGCTCCGGTTTCGCCGACCACGTCCACCACGTCTTCACCCAACAACGCCCCGACCTAGCCAACCCCCTCCGCCCCCGGGAGGAGTAACCGCCCACACCCTCTTTCTCTTTCCTCTTTATCTTTCTCTTTCTCCCCGCACCTTCCGTGGCCGAGGCACCCCTGCCTCGGCACCGTCTCACCGCCAAAGGCCAACAAACCTCCGGACCGCGTCGTCCCAGTGCGTAACGCTTCCCTCGCCCCTCACCGCAAAGCCGCCCTCCTCACGACGGGATGAGTCAGCTCATGCCGGCTCGCCGGTTTCGAGCTGATATATCATGCGCCAGATACGGTCGATCTCGCCCCGCTCGATGATCTGCAAAGGCGTTGATTGCGCAAAGGCAGGATTGGGAGCCTTGAGCCAGGGGCCGACATCTTTCGATTCCATCAGCTCGGCGAGGGCATCGAAGAGACGCACCAATTCCTTCAGCTGCTTCTTGGCGGGGTTGCCCGGTTCCTCGCCGGCCGCCCATTTGTCGACCGACCGCAGCGAAAAACCAGTGAGGCGCGTGAGGTCCGGTCGAACCATCTGAAAGCGTTGGCAGAATTCCTTCACCGCGAAGGTATCGACGCGGGAAGGCCCAAGCGCGTAGTCGCCGCTCAATGCCATTGGAGCGCCGCGAACCTTGGCCGCTGCTTTCTTGGCGATGGCCTTCTTAACCGCCTTTTTCACGGGAGTCTTGGTCATGGCCCGCTTCGTCGTCGCCTTCTTGACTGCTTTCTTGGTTTTCATCGCAGGCCACACCCATGGAACGGACCATCGGAAGGCGCAACACAATACATGCACTTCTGCATGTCAGGTTGCGATCCAACGGTTGAGTTCTTCTTCCCCGCAGATCGAGGCTGAGCTCCCCGGGCGTAGACGGTCAGGAAACCAAACCAGGTTTTGCCCTCTGGCATCCCGGGCCGAAGTCACCCGCAGTCCTTCGTAACCAAGATCCCAAAGACAGCGACCCAAGGCTTGGGAAAGTGACTCGGAGTCCCGGTCGTTCACCGCCTCCCAAGACTCGGCCAATAGTTCAGCCAAGACGATGCCAGGCAGCGCTTCAACCAAAGCGGGCAGGGCCACGACTGCACTCAATCGCAGGTCGACCTCAACCAAGACCCGCGGCTTCTGACGCGGTTGAATGCCGTAGCGACTGAAGTTGTGCCGCGCTTCCTTCAGCGCAATGGCTTCGGTCGATGCCGCGTAGACTGCGGAAGCGACTCCGCGAGGCATCCAACGGCTCCCGTGAATCCGCGTTCCCACACCCGCGATCAGATACTTCGGATGAGCCCACTTGGGCTCCACACAGCGAAAAACTGGGCGCTCCCAAGCTTCCGCGTGCTGGGGCGCGATCTTTCGCAACTCTCGCTTGAGCCGACTGAACTGGGGATGCGGTGAAAGTGATTTCACTGAATAGCTTTTCACTCTGCCGGCTCGTCACCCAGTTGTCGTTCCAATGCTTGTCGTGCCAGGCCGACAACGTAGGCGAGATCCTCCATCCGTTCTAACCGGACCTCGACGTCTCCGTTGCCCCAACGCCCGAGATCGGTCACATCGCGACAAAGTTTGCGGGGGTCGTCGATTTCCGGGAACGGCAGATTCAAGCTGAGTCGAAGCCCCTTCGACTGTGGCACAATATCCACAAAATTTGTTTCGGCCTTATAGGCGACGTAGAGCTTGAGGAATTCCTCGGTGACACACTCATCCAATGCCAACACCTCCTTGCGGAACGCTTCGAAGAGTTCCCGGGTTATCCCCCCGGCCAGATTCGGGTGATCTGCGATAGAGTAGTTAGCTCCCTTGGGGGGAGCCGGTTTGTAGGCCTCCAAAAGGTCCTGCCAAAGCTTCGGCGCCTGCCAGATTTCTGCCGCAATTTCAGCCAGTCGCTTTGCCCGCTCTTGGATCGCGGACTCGTTCCAGATTTCGCAAGAACCCAGACCTTGATTCAACTTCAGAGGGCTATACCTGAATCCACCTTCCATATCGCGCTTTTCGGGGAAAGAACGGTCGCTGTATTCCGAGTTGTAACCGGTGAGCGTCAGGTTCCCCAAGGTGTGCAAATATTGCGTGTGAATCCGCTGCCATTCCTCCCCGAGATCTGCTCGCCATTGGGCGTTCAAGTCCTCGTTCTGGGGCATAATGTGTTCGATAGTATAGTCCTGGACTTGCACGCGTTCCTTGCGTCCGTGGTTTTCAAACCGCCGCAGCCAGTAGGACCGGCGATTAAACTTGTAGAGGTTGCGCACTTGGATCTGACGGATGAACTCGGCGTCGGTCGGCAGCCGACGGTAGGACGGTAAGAGCAGAAACGCCGCTTTAACGCTCTCGACGTAGCGGTCTTTTTTCACCCGCCGCGTAAACGTCGCGAAGGTTTGGCGCAGCGAGTTGGTGGGGATATCGCAAACCGCCCGCCGGAAGACATAGCTTTCGACCATACGCACCACCTCGACAAACTCATCGTGCGAGAGGCGATCGTGCCGAAAATCCTGATACAGCTCCATCAGCATGGGGTAGCAGACATCGGCTCGCAGCTCGCGGATGTCGTGAAACGCCGCAGCGAGAGCGGCATCCTTCTCGGTGCCCAAGGCGATGCGGCAGTAGTAACCGGCGAACTCCCTCAGGGATTCGAGCAACGGTTCAACCTCATGCTTCCGGGAGTAGCCCTTGAACTCGTCATACACATCCCCCCGACGGATCCGCACATTGCCGGTATGAATGACGAGGTAGTAGCGCATAAACTCGTCGAATTCGTTGATGTAGTTCACCGCGCCGAACTCCACCTCCATGGGGCGCCAATAGTCGGTGTAGAGACGGGTTTGGTGTTCATGGGCTAGCCCCATGAGCACGAAATTCCGGATCAGGTCCGCCTGAGTCAGCGCCTTCCCGGTCGAGTTCATGCTCTCGAAGATCATCTGCGGATTGTCGATCCCTTGCTGTAGGCAGACATCCACGATCATGAGCTTCTTGATTCCCTTCCAGACCTCGCCCACATCGACGCTGGCCAGCTGAGACGTGAAGAAACGAAAATTCTCGATGATCCGGAGGGACCCTTCCTCCTCTGGTGGCTCCTTGCCGTCGATCAATTGAATGAGCGTTTCCTTATCGGTGCGCGTGAGCAACAGTCGATAAGCCGCCTCGCCCTTGCCATAACGATTGCGCAGGTAGAGGTCCTCCACCTGCGCTGCGGAAACGGGATCATCCATTCCCCCCGCCTCCAAGCGACGCTTCAAAGCGATCAGAAACAGCGTCATGGTCGTGATACGCTGCTGGCCATCGATAACCAGCCATCGCGGAATGGCGGCGTCGACATTGGTTTCGGGAATGTAGACGGCGGAGCCGATGAAGTGGCTGTTGAGTTCAGCACTGCGTCCGACTCGAACTATGTCGTTCCAGAGCTGCTGACAATGCGCCAACTCCCAACTGTAGGTGCGCTGAAAGATGGGAATGATGAACTGCTTGGAGCCTTCCAGCAGTTGGGTGAATTGGAGGTCCTGGGCTTTCATGGGGTGAAGGTGGTTTAGGGTCTAAACGTCTAGTATTGAACTAAGACTTTTTCTCGGGAGGCAGATGGTTTCCGAGGTGATCGACCTCGTAAGTCTGGACGAAATGAAAACCTCTCCAGTAGATGTGGAGTAGAAGCCACCAGAGATACTCAGTCGCTGGGTGATAGCACCCTCCTTCGGGAAGCAATCCGTGCGCGAGTTCGTTACGGAGGTTGTGACCGAACCGCTCAATAAGGATCCCCCTCAGGTCGAACAGAACATCTAGCCCGAAAACTTCTTCGACCTCCTTCATCCAAAGGAGCTGGTTCAGATCGAGTTCCTTCTGCAGCCCTTCGCCATCCATCGTGGAGGTGACCACTCCGCGTTGCTGCAGCACGTGCCGGATAGACGCCTCAACTTGCGGCACCAGCAGATGCATTGCCGTTAGCCAGTCGCCGCAGAATCCGGCTTGGATGCCGCGAAGAACAATCCCCTCGTGGCCAGCTGGAATAAAGGGATTGTTTTCAACCAGAAACCAGAGATCTCGTAGGCGAACTCCATGTTCGCCGCGGATGGCTTCCCTAGCTGGGTTGATCTGCCACGCGACTCGTAGGGGCCAGTTCACGATTTGGGCCTGCTGGACCATTTGCTTGCGAGCTGCCTCGTCATTCTGATCGTCTTCGCGAGGAAGTCGTGCGGGGATTCGATCCGTCGTCATCCCACTTCGATCGATAGCGGAGGCCCCGATAATGTGCATCAGGGGAGCGCTTTCCGCAGTCTTTGCGTATTGCTCTTTCATTCCCTCTACTGAGGTAGGTCTGTTGATCAGGGCGAACCGCGCGATCGCGGTCGGGAAATCAACACCCCGAACGCGCTCAGCAGCAGCTTTTCGGGCTTTCTGCTCCTCCTCACGAAATCCGGGCAATTCGTCCACAGGAACCTCCACCCGACCCATTTCGCCGAGACTAAGCTTCTGTAGCTCAAGAAACCGTTTGTTTACGGCTGCAACTCGTTCAGAAGCAGCTTTTGCCGACCGCAGCATTTCCACAGCCCTACCCATCCAGTGGGCCGAATACATGTAGTTGGTTCCCCGTCCGACCGGGCCAGCCTCAGCCCGTGAAACGTAGCACTCACCTCGTGCAATTCGGCACCTCAGGACCTCAGCTTCATTCTTCGCCCTCCGGTGCCAAAGCTCCGCTCGCTCCCAATAAACCTCGGCGAAATGCCAGTTTCCTTGTTCCGAAAACTGCCGGGCAAGTTTCTCCGATAGACCCGCGTATTCCGGCATATTTCCCGCCTTCAGAACGACCATGATTCCCATCAGACGGTCACAAAGAAGACCTGATTTGAGATCGGTTGCGTGCTCTGTGATTGATGCTTCGATCGCCTGCAAGACGTCCGCCTTTTCGGATTCGAATCCCTTTTTTGCCGCGATCTGTGCCGCCCGTGTCAGCCGGTCAGAATAAGGAGGCCACATGTCGTTTGTTTTCAACCGTTCAGCCGACTCAAGGAAGGCGACGATTGCAGACTTGGCGGTTTTGAAGTTTCGTTTGGTAACCCAAAGGACATCGGCAACTCGGGCTCGAAGCTCCGGGTCAGTAATCTCGTCTACGACTCCCGCCAGGGCCGCTAGGTCTCGCTCAGTCAAATCCTCAGCGTTGAGAGAACGACGACCGTTGAATCCACTCCACATGGAGCCGTAAGGGTTTCCAGAAGCGTCGTAGTTGGCGTGAAACGAAGCGACCACCGAAAGCAGTGCGAAGACTCGGCCCCCTAACTTGTCTCCCCTTGTATCAAGTTTTGCGGATTCTGCGCTGAGGCGTTCGTAGTAGTGGAAACATTCCTTCCGCTCGCAGGAGTCGATAACCGACGCCCAGTCATATTCGCGAAGGGCCTCGGCGGTTACGTTGAATCGTTCCTCAGGTTCCTCGGTTTCTTCGCTCATACGGGGATCGGTTTTCTCTGATGATCGGGTTGCTTTTCTCGTTCGGTGCGAATGCGGGCGAGGAGGGCGGCGGTAGTATATTCGCGCACGACCTGACCTTCGTCCGCGCTGAAATTGATCGCGTCCTTGTCTTGAACGGCCCAACTCGACGCGCAGAGTTGCACGCCAGTATTGTTCGGGACTGTTGTCCGGAAATGAACGGGTCGGGGGGCATGGTGCGGTGCGGGGTTTCCCGGCCAGGCCAGAGTCGGGGCAACGTCCGGCGAGCGACGCAAATCAGTGACGGGAAGGCAAAACTGAAATGGGCCGCTCCTGCATGTAGGGCTGCCGTCTCCTTGTCCGCCGTAGCCTCGGCGCAGGCGGAACGGCACGCTATCCCGTCACACTGCGGCACGTCGCAAGCGACGGCCCTACAGAACCGAACAGGGTGGCCGCGATGTGGGCCGCTCCGTCTTTGGGCTTATCCTTCCGCGGAGGCCAGTTGGCCGCAGCCGGCGGCGATGTCGATGCCGCGGCGTTGGCGGATGGTGCTCGGCAACCCGTAGGTGGCGAGGATCTCCTGAAATCGTTTGGCCGCGGTGTTGTCGCTGGGCTGGCCGGCGTATCCATTTGTTGGATTCAAGGGGATCAGGTTCACCTGACCCGGCACGGTTTGCAGGAGTTGGCCCACCGCATGCGCGTCCTCCGGACGGTCGTTTTCGCCCTCGATCAGGGTCCACTCAAAGAAGATGCGGCGCTGCATTCTTTCCGCATAATAGCGGCAGGCGTCCATGAGCTGATCGAGCTTCCACTTGCGCGCCGCCGGCACGATGGCCGCGCGCTTTTCCTGCGTCGCCGCATGCAGTGAGACCGCGAGGTAAATCGGCTGCCGTTCCTCCGCCAGGCGCAGGATCCCCGGCACCACGCCCACCGTGCTGAGCGTGATCTTCTTCGCGCCGAGCGCGAGGCCGCCGGGTTCACGCAGGATCTGGGTGGCTTTGATCACCGCGTCATAGTTGTGCAGCGGTTCGCCCATGCCCATGAGCACGATGTTGCGCAGGCGTTCGTGGCGATGGTGCGGCGAGTCATGATCCGACTCCGCCAGCGCCGGCGTCTCCGGCGCGGTCTCCCGCAGGATGCGATCGACGTGCAGAGTCTGCGCCACGATTTCGGCCGTGGTGAGGTGGCGCGTATAACCCATCTGCCCCGTCGCACAAAACACACAGCCCATCGCGCAACCGACCTGCGAACTCACACAGGCCGTCACCCGACCCGAGTAGCGCATCAGCACCGTCTCAATCTTGTGACCGTCATGCAGCGCGAGCAGGTATTTGCGGGTGAATCCGTCGCTGGAATGCGTCTCCCGCGCGATGGGCAACAGCTCCGCCGTCGTCTCCGCATAGAGCTTTCTGCACAACTCCCCGGGCAGGCCGTAAATCGCCTCCCAGTCGGTGCGACCCTCCAGGTAGAGATGCCGCCAGATCTTGCCGGCATGGACAGTCTTAAAACCCCAGTCCGAAACAAGCTCACCCAGCTCCGCCCGAGTCAGGCCGAGAAGGGAAAGTGGAGAGGTGCTGGGAGCGGTCACGGGCGCCAATTGGTGCGATTTCGCGCCGAATGGACACGAAAAAGTGACGGCGCCATTCCGACGACGCCCCCAGAAACCACCCTACCCTTGCAGCGACGCCAGCGCGTCGGCGATGGACACGCTCTGGCGTTGGCGCTCGAGGAAATAGTTCACCTCGGTGTAGCCGACGTCACGCAGGGTCTGCAGTGCTTCAACGTAACCGTCACCCACCCGCGTCGGCACGTGCGCATCGGCGCCGATCACCACCGGGATGCCGCGCGCGTGCATGAGCTGCAGCATGGACTTGCCGGGATTCATTTCGGGCAACGCTTTCAACGCCCCGCTGGTGTTGAGCTCCATCGCCACGCCCGTCGCCGCGATGCGGTCGAGCGCACGTTCGATGTAGGGCACGATGCGCTCCCAGCGCCACTCGCTCGGCGGCATGTTTTTAATCAAATCCGGATGCGCCAGCGTATCGAAGAGGCCGGTCTCGGCGGCCTGTGCGAGGTGGTCAAAATAGAGCTGCTGGTAGGCGAAGACGCCACCGGTGAAGTAGCGGTCGCGGTAGTCCTTCAACTGCGGGTGAATCGAACCCAACACGTGGTTGAGCGGCCGCCGGGCGTGCAGGTTTTCCAACCACGGTTCGACGCCGGGATAGTAGTCGCTCTCCAAGCCGGCCCGCACATCGAGCCGATCCGCAAATTGCTCGCGAGTGCGTGCGATCATTTGGTGATAAAACTCGTATTGGATCGGCGACATGCGCACCGACGCGCTGACGCCATCGGGGAGCGGACAATGACAGGTGAAGATGATGCCCTTCAGCCCGGCCCGCAGAGCGGCCTCGGCATACTCGGGCGGCTCGCCCTCGGCATGGTTGCACAACGGCGTGTGGCAGTGGGATTCGTAAAGGAGCGGTGTAGGCAAGATTCGACCAACAAGCAGGACGTATGCGCACCGCGCAAGCGATGGGTGGGCTTAGAAGCTCTGCTCCGTCACCGCATCACCAAGGGTGTGTCTGTGAAACCCTAGAAACTCCGCTCCCATCTTTCTTCTTTCTCTTTATCTTTATCGTTCTCCCCGCTGGCCGGAACCCCACCGAACGCGGGCTACACGGCCGCTTAGTGCCTTGGGAGCAGGGCTTGCGGGCACCTCGGCTTTCCCAGACACA
The DNA here is from genome assembly GCF_019679435.2 of Actomonas aquatica. NCBI lineage: Bacteria > Pseudomonadati > Verrucomicrobiota > Opitutia > Opitutales > Opitutaceae > Actomonas > Actomonas aquatica. Next base: position 3,891,373 of record NZ_CP139781.1, on the reverse strand, counting down.
CCCTAACAAGAAAGAGTGGCGGCGCAGCGCGCCGCTACCTCAGCCTTCGAAGGTCGTCAGCAGGCGCGCGTAGATTTTGGCGCAGTTGATCAGGTCCTTCACCTTCGCCCGTTCGTCGATGGCGTGGTAGTCCACGCCGCCCGGGCCGTAGCCCAGCGTGGGGATGCCGCACTCGGCGGAGAAGAAGTGCATGTCGTTGAAGCCGCTCGAAACGCTGAAGGTCGTGGGCGCGCGTCGCACCGTTTGCACGCACTCCGCCATGGTGGCGAAAAACGGCCCTTCCGGTGCGCTGAAGCACGGGTGGTTTTCGGAGATCTTGTTGATGGTGATGCGGCAACCCGGGATCGATGCTGCGGCGCGCTTGAGCTCCGCGCGCAACTCCTTCTCGGCGCCGGCCGCCGTCTCGATCGCCAACACGCGGCGATCGATGGTGAAACGGCCCTCGGACGGCACGGTGTTGATCTTGCCGCCCGGCCCCTGGGCAAACTCGCCACCGAGGTTCATGGTGGGGCGCATAACGGTGCCATCGGGCGCGGTGAAGGTGCGCTCCGCGAGGCGCTGTTTGTAGTCGCCCAACGCAAGCACAAGTGCGGACATTTTTTCCAAGGCATTCACCCCCTTCTCGGGTTGCGAGCCGTGCGCCGCCTTGCCGTGCACCACGACCTCCAGCCAGGTCACGCCGTTGTGGCCGCAGCAAACTTCGGCCCCTTCGCCGCCCTCCATGACAACCGCATAGTCGGGTGAGATCGGCGCATGGCGCACCAGCCACTCCGAGCCCAGCACCGAGTCGGTTTCTTCGTCGGCGGTGAAGGATACCTCGACGTTGAGGTTGGGTTTCACACCGGCGGCGCGCAGCGCCTGGAGCGCCAGCAGGAGCGAGGCGATGGAGCCCTTCATGTCGGCCGTGCCGCGACCATAGATCCAGCCACGGTCCACCTGACCACCGAAGGGGTCACCGTGTCGCCACTTTCCGGATACCGGGACCACGTCGTAGTGGGCGTTGAAGTGCAGGGTGCGCTTCGCGCCGGGCACCTTCCATTTGCCGAGCACGTTGTAGCGCGGGTAGTCCCACTGCGCCGGCGGCAGGGCCTCGCGTTGTTTGGCTTTGGGGACGTTGAGGCGGCGCGCGCTCAGACCCGTCTCGGCCAGCCGATCCACCAGCAGATGGGTCATCGCATCATAGTTGCGCCCGGGCGGATTGGTGGTGTCGCACTGCACCAGCTCGCGGAGCAGGGTGGTGAGGCGGTCGGCGCTTTGATCGAGAAAAGAGGAGAGGGAAGGCGTGCTCATAAGGGCGGTTTCGCGCGGCCAGCCTGCGCCGTCCGATCGCGCAACGAAACTCCAATCTGTGGCGACCCTCCTACTACAGTTGTAAAGAGTAGCTTTTGACAGGTCCGGACGGGCGGGCCAGCGTCGGCCCCGAACATGCCCGATCTCGCCGCATTGCGCAAAGACTACACCCTCGCCGGCCTGAGCGAATCCGACCTGGCCGCGGATCCGTTTGACCAGTTTGGCCGCTGGTTCGACGAAGCCCATGGCGGCGGCGTGTTGGAGCCCAATGCGATGACCGTCGCCACCGCCACGCCCGACGGCATGCCGTCCGCCCGCACGGTGTTACTCAAGGGCTTCGACGACCGTGGATTCGTGTTCTTCACCAACTACGAAAGCCGCAAGGGCCGCGAACTCGCTGCCAACCCTCAGGCCTGCCTCGTCTTTCCGTGGCTCGCGCTCGAACGGCAGGTGAAAGTCTATGGCAGCGTCACCCAGGTCTCCCGCGAGGAGACGACCGCCTATTTCCAATCGCGCCCGATCGGCAGCCAGATCGGCGCGTGGGCTTCCCCGCAAAGCGATGTCGTTTCCGGCCGCGAAGTGCTGGAGTCCGCCCGCCAGGCCGCCGAAGCCCGTTTCGCGGGGCAACCCATCCCGCCGCCGCCGCATTGGGGTGGTTATCGGGTCGCACCCACCGCCATCGAATTCTGGCAGGGTCGCCCCAGCCGCTTGCACGACCGCCTGCGCTACCGACGCGAGCAGGATCGTTGGATCATCGAACGACTCGCCCCCTGACGGGGCCGCATTGCCGGTGTCCGCCAAATCATCCAAGTCCGCTTCCGCCAAGTCGGCGGCCCCGTCGCCCACTCTCCTGCAGGGGGTGTTCGACAACCTCACCGAGGGCGTGCTCATCGCCGAACCCAAGCTCGGTCGCACCGGCCTGCGCGTCCTGCACGCCAATCCCGCGCTGTGCCGGATCACCGGATACACCGCCCGCGAGTTGAGTGGGCGTGGCCATGCTCGCCTGCATCCCACGCCCGCCGATCTCACCGCCCTGCGCGAATGGATCGCCTCCCTGCCCGACGCCGAGCCGCTCACGTCAGAGGGTTACGTGCTCACCAAACAAGGCCACCACCTCTACTGCGCCTGGACGATTTCCCCGCTGCGCGACGCGCGCGGTCGTCTCACCCATCTCATCATCACCTACAGTGATCAGACGGCACAGCGCCGACTGCAGGAAGCACTCGTCCACGCCCAACGCCTCGATGCGGTCGGCCGTCTGGCCGGCGGCGTGGCCCACGACTTCAACAACCTGCTCTCCGTCATCAACGGTTACTGCGAGATCCTGCAGCACTCGATCGGCGACAACCCCAAAGCCAAGCGCGAGGTGCTCGAGATCCATCAGGCCGGGCAACGCGCCTCCGGTCTCGTGCGCCAGTTGCTCGCCTTCGGTCGACGCCAGGCGCTCGACCCGCGCGTGATTTCCCCCAACCGCCTGGTGCGCGAAAACGCCGACATCCTCAGCCGCCTCCTCGGCGAAGAGCGCTCTCTCGAACTCTCGCTCGATGACGAGGTCGGCAACATCCGCGTCGATCCCACCCAGTTGCAGCAGGTCCTGCTCAACCTCGTGCTCAACGCCCGCGACGCCACCCGCCCCACCGGTCGCGTGGTTATCACCACCAAAAACCGCTCCGTCGAACCCGGCTACAACCGCCGCCTCACCGACCTGCGCCCCGGTCACTACGTCGTGCTCACCGTGAGTGACAATGGCTGCGGCATGGACGACGCCACGCAGGCCGTCCTATTCGAACCGTTCTTCACCACCAAGGATGAGGGCATGGGCACCGGCCTCGGCCTCGCGCTCGTTTACGGCGTCGTGCAGCAGAGCAACGGTCACATCCTCGTGCAGAGCGCACCCGGCCAAGGCACCACCTTCGAGATCTACCTGCCCTTCGTGCAGGAGGAAGCCGCCGGCTCAACCGGCCCCCTCGCCCCCCTGCCCTCCACCCGCGGCCGCGAAACCTTGTTGGTCGTCGAAGAGGACACCGTCGTGCGCAAGATGGTGAGCGGCATCCTCACTGCCGACGGCTACGATGTCATGGAGGCGTCCTCTCCCGCCGCCGGCCTCATCGAGGTCAAACGCCACGTCAATGCCCCCCATCTCGTGATCGTCGATACCGCCGATCCCTCCGACGATATCTTCAACATGCTGCGCGAGCTGCACGCCCACCACGCCGGCTTGCGCGTGCTCTGCACCCCGCACCGGGAGGCCCATCGCGTCGATTTTATCCCGCTCGCCCAACAGCAGACCCTGCCCAAACCGTTCGCGCTGAGCGCGCTGCTCAACAGCGTGCGGCAGCTCCTCGACGCGGCCCTTTAGGTTTTCCCCATGCGCCTCTTCCTCATCCGTCACGCTCACGCCGAAGCCGCCGCCACGGATGCCCTGCGCGCCCTCAGTGAACGCGGCCGCCAACAGACCGCCCACGTCGCCTCCTTCTTCCGCCACAACGCCCACCTGCGCCCGGGCCAAGTCTGGCACAGTCCGCTGCGACGCGCCTACGAAACCGCCAACGCGCTTGTCACCGGCCTGGAGATCGATGCCCCGCTGGTCGAGACCGACGGCCTGCTCCCCGGCGACGCGCCGACCCTGATGGCGACCCGCCTCGCGGCGTATCCACCCGTGCATGACATCGCCCTGGTCGGCCACGAACCCCACCTCGGTTGCCTGGCCAGCCTGCTCGTGAGCAACCGCGCCAGCCCCAGCCTCTTCCATTTTAAGAAAGCCGCCGTGCTGTGTCTGCGCCGCTCCGACAAGACCCACAGCGCCACCACCCTGCCCCGCTGGCGCGTCGACTGGCACCTGCCGCCGTTGCTCATCCCCGAGACCTGAACCGCCGGCGATCCGGGAGACACGCTCCCCTCGCTCAGCTCTGCCCGCCCATCAGTTTCAGCAGCAGGCCTTTGACCGCGGTGTAGTTAAACGGCTTCTGCAAAAAGCCCACCAACGGCTCCACCGTGGCGAGGTTATCGATCTCCGACTTCATCGAGCCTGAGATCAACACCACCCGCAGCCCCGGCTGCACCTGACGCAGCGCTTGAATGGTATCCACTCCGTCGCGTCCCGGCATCGAGTAGTCGACCATCGCCAAACCCACCGGCGCGTGCTCCCGCAACAGCGCTTCGGCCATGTGACCGTCACTCGCACACACCACCTCCAGACCGAGCTGACGAATGAGCATTGCCGCGAGATCGCGCACCGTCTGGTCGTCATCCACAAACAGCACGCGCCGATTGGCCACCGCCGCGGCGGGTTCGGGCCCGGCGGATGCCTCCTCGTTCTCCACCCGCGTTTTCTCAAACGGCGCCTGCGTATTGTCGGCCGGATCATCGGAGCCCGGCAGCGCCGGCAGGAACAACTCGACCCGCGTGCCGCGCGGTTCGACCGCCTCCACCAACAGTCCGCCATGCAGCTTGCGCGCCCACCGCGCGACCGCAGTCAGGCCCAACCCCAAGCGGCCCGATTTGGTGCTGAAAAATGGCGCAAAAATCTGTGGCTTCACCTCCGCGGAAATACCCACGCCGTCGTCCTGTAGCCGAAACCGCACATAGGGTCCCGGCTCGATCGTCGTCATCTCCGGCGTCATCCCGATGTGCGACGCATCCAGCGTGGTGGCCTCGATGGTGAGCGTGAGCTGCCCCCCCTGACCCGCGATCGCATCCAGAGCGTTGAAGGTGAGGTTGGCCAACGCGATTTGCAGCCCGCCGAGATCGCAACGCACGCGCGGCAAATTCGGCGAGAGCTCGAGCGTGAGCGCCGCCCCGCGTCCGACGCAGGCACTGAGCAGGGGTTCGATCTCCGCGCGAAACCGGCGCAGAAACACCACCTCCGCATCGGCCGATCGTCGACCGGCCGCCACCATCAATTGAAAGCACAACGCCGAAGCCCGCTGACTGGCCGCGTTGATCTGCGACAAGTATTGCCGCATCTCCGATGGCGTGAGGTGATTCACCTCCTCCACCGCGCTGGCGTAACCCATGATGCCCACGAGCATGTTGTTAAAACTGTGGGCCACCCCACCCGCCATGCGTCCGAGCGCCGCCTGCGACTGCAGCGCCAGAATCCGCTCCTCCAACTCACGCGCCCGCGCGGCATGCCGCTCCGCCGCGCGCGCCGCCACCTTTGCTTCGTCCAGCTGCAACAACGCCTTCTCCAGGGCCAGGTGCTGCACCTCGGCCTCCGCCTGCAATCGCATCCGTGACTTTCGTTCGGCGTGGATCCGGGCCAACGAGCGCACGTAAGTGAGGCCACCAGCCAGACCCACCCCCAAGCCCAACACACTCCAAGCCGCCAACTCCGCTCCACGATCGACCAGGACCAGCGCCAACGCCCCCGCTCCGCCCGCACTCGCTCCCGCCACCCACGCCAATGACCTCGCAATCACCTGCGGGGGAGCCGGCTCTGGGGCATCTTCGGGAGTCACGCGTCGAGCAATCTACGAATTACCGCCCACGCCAATCGCAAACTGCCTCCATTGCGGAGCTGCGGCTTGCGCGCCTTCTCCCACCCTACTCCTCTACCCTGCGTTCACCCGCCAACGCGCTTCCTTCCGCCATGGTTTTTGACCTCCTCAGTTCCCGCTCCGATTCCGCCGCCGCCAACATGGCCGCCGATCTGTTGCTGCTGCAGCACTACCCGCAGCGTGACCACGCCCGCTTTCGCCACTACGGCTGGCACCGCCCGGCCATCACCTTTGGCTACAGCCAAAAGATCGCCTGGGTGCGGGAACAGTTGCCGGTTGATGCCACCATCACGGCCAGCGACTTCGAACTCTGTCGGCGTCCCACTGGCGGCGGGGTCGTCGACCATCGCGACGATTGGACCTATGCGCTGGTCATTCCGCGCGGTCACGATCTCGGCGACGCGCGTGCCACCGTAGCCTACGCCGCCATCCATCGCGCCGTCACCGACTGCCTCACCCGCCAAGGCGTCGCGGCCGAACTCAAAGAACACTGCGAACCCTGCGACGACGACGCCCCCGGACCCGGCGTCTGTTTCACCAAACCGGAGTTGCACGACGTCATTCATGCGACGACCGGCGCCAAGCTCGCCGGCGCCGCCCAAAAACGCTCCAAGCACGGGCTGTTGTTCCAAGGCTCCATCGCCCGCGGCGCCGTCGGCGAAATCGACTGGGAACTCTTCCACGGCGACTTCACCGCCGCCCTCGCCACGTTGCTCGCCGCCGAAGCGCACGAATCCACTTGGCCTGAGCTCTGGGACGAAGCCCTCGACCCGCTCGCCGAATCTTACGCCACCCCCGAGTGGATCGAACGTCGCTGAGACGCAAGGCGCACGCCCCACTCCAACGCTGTTTCAACCAAGAGGAAACGAAGAGCAGCATGAGCTCACCCGCCATCGCTCCAACCATCGTCGTGCAGCCACGACGACCACCGTTCTAAAAAATCACCCTGCCTCCCAGCCCTTCGCCCCCTTCGTTACCTTCTGTAAGACCACCCTCCCGTGCATCCGCTCTACGATCTCATCGACCAGCTTGGCATCGTGCATCCGGCCACCTTCACGGTGCTCTTCCTGCTCGCGTCGTGGCTGATGATCTGGCGGCTCGAAGCCATGCTGCAGCAGGGCCTCGACGGCACCGCGCTCGGCACGCTCATCGTGCCCTACTGTTCGGGATTGGGTAACCTCGTCTTCGTCTTTCTGCTCTGGCGCGACCAAGGCGCGCCCGTCGAGATCATGGTCAACAGCCTGGTCAACAACACGACCAACCTCACCTTGCTGCTCGGCCTGCCCGCCCTCATCTGGCCGCTGCACATTGTCGCGAATAAAGGCGGCAAATCGCAGCGTCGCACCCAACAGCTCAGTCGCCTCGCGCTGCTACTCACCCTGGCCGCCGTGCTGTTTTTCACCGGCCTCACCTGGGCCCTCGGTCGCGATGGTCAACTCGATCGTGGCGACGGCCTCGCCCTTATCGGCGTGTTTCTCTTTTGGCAGTGCTTCCAGGTCTTCGACGTGCTCAAGGACAACGTGCGCCGCGGCGGCTCGTTCGGCTGGCGCTTCTACATCGACCTCGTGCTCATCGCACTCAGCGGCTGGGTCATCTACGAAAGCCTCGATGGGTTGGTCGCCTACTTGAGCGCCGCCGACTCCGGTTTCTTCAGCGCCGCCAACCTCGGCTGGATCACCGGCTGGCTGCTCGTGCTGCCCAACGCCCTGCTCGCGTTCTACTACGCATGGCGTCGGCGCGCGGATATCGTTTACAGCTCCCAAGTCGGCGACGGCCACATCTGCATCCCGCTCTGTCTCGGTCTCTTCGCCGTGCTGCAACCCGTGCCGCTGCCCGACTTTTTTCAAACCGCCGTCATCATTCTCGGCGGGGCCGTGCTCGTGCATGGCATCTGTCTGCTCACCGTGGGTCGTTTGCCGCGACCGATCGCGGCGGGACTCGTCGTGGCTTACGCGTGGTTCGTCTACACCGGCCTCATCGCCTGAGAACGGTGTCCGCCCCCCCTACTCCTGCTCCAGCGGATCGCTGCGGAACACTTCGCACAAATCAGCGAACACCTTTTGCGCCGGCAGCCACGACCCACGCGCGCGGATATCTTCCAACGTCGCCTGTGTGTTGTTCCACCACAGGTAAGCGCCACGACCGATGCGCACACAGGCATCGTAAGCGGTGCCCTCGGCCTGCGGGGCAAAGGCAAACTCACCCACCTGCAGCTGCCGCCCTTCCAGTTCGGCCTGCAGGGGACGGATGTCGGCGTTGAAGCGTCGCCGAAACGATTCCACCCGCGGCCCCGCATAGGCGGCGAGCTTCGCTCCGCCCGCTCCGAGGGTGACGACCGCCCATTCATCAAAGACCACGCCGCCGCCCAGCGTATCCATTCTTTCAGCACAACGGGTGATCAGGGTGCGGGCATCGGTCAGGTTCATGCTCCATGCTGATGCCACTTTCCCGCCCCGGGGCAAGCCCGCTCACAACCGCGGACCGACGTATCCATTAATTGGATATGAGCCCATTTGGGTGGGCTGAAACACCGCACAGAAATCTGCAAGCTCGTATCACTGGATACTTGCAATTGATTCCAAGTGTTTGATTCTCAGGACACGCGGCGCATGGTGCGCCAAGTGTTCGGCGGAACAAAACACCCCGAACGATAGATCAGAACCAACACTACGATCCCCAAAAAGGAGACTGCTATGGCTAAAGCCAAGAAGACGGTGAAGAAGGCCGCTGCCAAGAAGGCACCGGCGAAGAAAGCCCCGGCCAAGAAGGCCCCCGCCAAGAAGGCCCCGGCTAAGAAGGCCGTTGCTAAGAAGGCGCCGGCCAAGAAGGCTGCCAAAAAGGCTCCGGCCAAGAAGGCCGCTGCCAAACCGGCACCCGCTAAGAAGGCTCCGGCTAAGAAGGTTGCTAAGAAGGCCCCGGCCAAGAAGGCCGCTGCCAAGAAGAAGTAAGCTCCTTCACCAGATCCAACATCCTAAGCAGCCGCTCGGAAACGAGCGGCTGCTTTTTTGTGCGCACACCCAGCAACGCCTCACGCGAACACGCGATGCAGGCCACTTCGTTTCCGAGCACATCACCGCGGCTGGAAGCCGCGGCCACTGTGGCAGAGGCTGGAAGCCTCTGCGCATCCCACCGAACACCCATCACGTAGCAACGCTCCCCTCCGCTGTAGCCGAGGTCGTTGACCTCGGTCCTCCGCGCCGACGGTCCACCTCAAAACGCCACCGGGCTCACCGCGCCCGGCTACAACCACTGCCCTACCCACCGAACGCCGATCTCGTGGCGCCGGCTTCAGCCGGCGTCGTTCCAAGCGGATGAGTCACCGCACCGCACTCCACCTTCGTCTCCGACACCGCTCCTGCCCGCCCCAAAAAAGAGCCGGCTGCAGCCGGCTCTACCTCAATCAATTCAGGTCCCACTTCAGTGGACCTTTGTCGGGCGATCCGCCGGCACCATTGCCCGGTCCGACGAGTTCAAATTCGGCTTCACCTTCGGCGTAAGCCGAGGCCTCTTCCGGCGGCAGCTCCTCGAGTGGCGCGAACCGTTCGGACGTGAACCCGAGTTCCTGTTGCTCGGCGTGAAAGGGATCCGGCGGATTGTGAATCTCCTCCAGCAGCAATCCCACCGTCGCGGAGTCGCCTCCCTTCACCACCTTTTCGCGGCCGAGAAACACTTCGCGAATGGTATAGGTCTCCCCCTTCGTCGGGAGCTGCTTGTAGAGCGCCCGAATCATATCGGAGAAGGTGTCGTTGATGCAGACGACGCGTTGACCTTTGACCATAGCCCAGCAACCGAAAGCCCCGCCGCCGTTTTGGCAATGCCGCAAACTACGCAGTGCCGCGCGCTGCAGACACCGGTTCAGATAACGCCACAATAGGTAGTCGGGCATAAAGCCCGACCCACAACAGAAGGGCGCACCAGAGTGTGGGTCGGGCTTCACGCCCGACATCGCCCCCCCCTCGACCTCAACCGCCTTCCGGATTCACCTCGCTGCTCCAACCACGCTGGGTGCCGAGTGGACCGATCGGGTCGATCACCGCGCCCTTGGGGACGACGACGTGGGAGGTCATCTTGAACAAGTCTTCGCGGCGATCGAGTCGCGGCGTCACTGTGCCGAGTTCACGTGCTTCATGCAGGTCGTCGAGATCGAGGTCGCAGATGAGCACCGTCTCTTCGTTGGAATCGGCTTCGGCGGCAATGCCGTCGCGGGCAAAGGCGTAGTCCGACGGCGTGAACACGGCGGCCTGCGCGTAGTTCACGTCCATATTCTCGACGTCAGGCAGGTTGCCCACATTGCCGGCGAGTGCGACGTAGACCTGGTTCTCCACCGCCCGCGCCTGACAGCAGTAGCGCACGCGCAGGTAACCTTTGCGGTCGTTGGTGCAGAAGGGCACGAAGAGGATCTCGGCGCCGTGGTCGGCCAAATGACGCGCCGCTTCGGGAAACTCCGAGTCGTAGCAGATGAGCACACCGATCTTGGCCCCGGGGGTGTCGATTACCTGCAGGGAGTTGCCGCCCGTGATGCCCCACCAGTGGCTTTCGTTCGGCGTGATGTGCAGCTTGGGCTGCTCGTGGATGCTGCCGTCGGGCAGGCAAACCGTGCAGATGTTCTGCAGCTCCTTGCCCACTCTGGTCGGGTGGCTGCCGCCGATGATCGTGACGCCGTATTTGACGGCCAGGCTTTGCAGGAGGCCGACGACCTTCGGCGTGAGCTTGGCCAGGCGCTTCATGCCCTCCTGCGGCGACTTGGTGTGGGTGGTCGAAAGCAATTCGACGGTGAAGAGCTCGGGAAACAACACGTAGTCGGCATCGCTGTCGGCCGCCACGTCGGTGAAGTAGGTCACCTGTCGCGCGAAGTCCGAAAACGAGCTGATCTTGCGCATCTGGTATTGCACGCAGGCCACCCGCACCTTGCGCGCACCGGTCTTGGCCGGCCGGTAGTCGGGATTGAGCCACTCGATGAGGCTGGCGTGGTTGTGGCTGTTGGGATCGCGCAGGTAGTTCGGCATCACGCCGCGCAACTGGAACCCCTCACGAAGTTGGAAACTCAGCACGAGATCGCGGAACTCACCGGCCGCGACGCGCTCGGCGTATTCCTGCGGGGAGAACTTCTCCGCATGATCCTGGTAGTTCCACAGACGACCGCCCGCCAGGATGCGCCGCTTGTTGAGTCGTTTGCAGAGTTTGCGGCGTGCATCGTAGAGCGCCGCGCCCACGCCGAGTCCACGCGCCTTCGGGTGCACATACACATCGGCGCCATAGAGGGTATCGCCGTTGAGGTCGTGGTTGTTGAAATAACCGCTGTCGGTGATGCCCGACCAGGTGTGATTGCGCAGCGGATCCGGCCCCAGATCGACCACCAGCGTCGACGCCGCGCCGACGATCTTGCCCTTCACCTCGGCCACAAACTGGCCTTGCGGAAACACGCGCAGGTGGTGGGCCAAGTGCGCCTCGCCCCAGACCACGTTCTCGTCGGCGAGCACCGGGTAGGCGGCGATGTTGAGCTTAACGAGCGCGGGGATGTCCCGCAGGGTTGCGCGGCGGACCGTAACCTTCGCAGGGGCAGTGGCTTTGGCTTTCGACATGGCCGGACCATAGCCGGACTTGGACTGCGGTCAATCGGCGCCGCGAAGCAGCCACGCGGAGCGCGCCGGAAACTTTCATTCCACTTTCACTTCCCCAGCTCGGTCGCCGCACCCAAGTTCGGCTATCATGCCAGGAAAGTCTCCCTTCCCCCGGATTGCTCTCCTGCTCGCTTTCATCGTCGCCGGTAGCTGCGCCCTTCGCGCCACCCCACCCACTGCGCCCAGCGACGGCGAGATCTCCGCCGCTTATCACGCGCGGAGCGAGCAGCTCATCAATCGTTACATCGAGCGCACCCAAGCCGACAACCCCGAGTGGGGCAGTCTCCCCTGGGTCGCCGCCAACTTCGCCCGCGGCACCAATCTCGAGTGGGCCCGCCATCGTCTGCGCGAACTCACCAAGGAACCCTCCGGCGCCATGTTCTGGATGTATCCCATGGTGCTCGTAATGAAGGCCGGTGAGCCCCATCTCGCACCGTCCGACTGGGCGGTTATCCGCGAGGCCTGGCGCACCTACTTCCCCTTCCGCGGCGACACCGAGAACCATTGGCTGATGTATTACGCCAGCCTCTACCTCGCCGCCGAGACCTGGTCCGACCTGCCGCCCGAGGCTTGGTATAACGGCAAGTCCTCCGCCGAGAACCGCGCCGAAGCCAAGGAATACATCCTCGACTGGATCAAGATCACCACCGCCTACGGCCGCGGCGAATACGACTCGCCCAACTACATCGATCCCTACGTCTCCGCCCTCGGCCTGCTCGCCGGTTGGTGCGAAGACCCGGAACTTCGCCAACAGGCCACCATGATGCTCGAGTATGAACTGCTCGACTTCGCGGTGGAAAACATCGGCGGCGTTTACGGCGGCGCCCACAGCCGCATCTACCCGAAGCACGCCATGCAACCCGCGCTCGGTGCCTCGAGCGCCCTCGCCTGGTTGCTCTGGGATCAACACGAACTCACTCTCAATGGCTCCGCCCTCATCGTGGCGCTCAGCGGTTGGACCCCGCCGCCCATCCTCCAACGCATCGCCACCTACCGCGATGTGCCCTACGAGCACCGCGAACTCAAACGCACCCGCTGGCGCATGCGCCACGCCGGTCCCGACGCCTTTGAGATCGAGGACCACATGACCACGCCGGTCTACAAATACAGCTACGTCACGCCGGACTATCTGCTCGGTTCCAGTCAAGGCGGCCTGCTCCAACCCATCCAACAACAGACCTGGAGCCTCAACTGGTTTGAGGAAAAACCGCTCGGCATCGCCAACACCTTCTTCGCTCTCCACCCGCACTACTCGGCCAAGGAAGGCACCATGTATTTCGGCGCCGAGTGGGACGACGTGGTCGATCTCATCGCCCGCTCCAAAGTCGACTATACGTCGCCCGACAAAATGATGAGCGGCTCGCCCTACGAGCAGGTCTTCCAATCCAAGTCGGCCCTCATCGGTCTCTACGACATCGCGCCCGACGCGCCCTTCCAACACCTCAACACCTTCTTCTCCCGCGACCTCGCGGAAGTCACCGAAGACGACTCCGGCTGGATCTTCGCCATCGGCGGTCCGACCTACATCGCCTACCGTCCCTTCCAACCCGGCGAGTGGCGTCCCTCCGACTGGACCGGCCTGCTCGCCGGCGGCGCCGGTGCCTGGATCAGCGCCCGTCACGACGAATGGGGCGCCGGCCACCGGGTGCGCGTGAGCGAGTATCCGAAGAACGGTTACGTCGTCCAAGTCGCCCCGGTCTCGGCCTACGCCTCCTTTGCCGACTTCCAAACGGCGGTCAAAGCCCTGCCGCTCGACTTCGCCACCGAACCCACGCCGACCGTGACCTTCACCAGTCTCGACGGCACGGTGCTCTCCGGCACCTACGGCGAGCGTCCGTTGATCGACGGCGAGCCGCTCCCCTACGAGTCCTGGCCGCTCTTCGACGGGCCCTTCGCCCAGGCCGCCCGCGAAAGCCACCAACTCGAAATCCGCTTCGGCACCGAACGCCGCGAGCTCGATTTCGACGCCTCCGCCACCACCACCCGCATCGTCCCGCTGGCCCCATGAAGCGTTTCACTCTCTCCCGACTCCACGCCTCCCTCGGTCTCGCTGTCGCCGCCGCCACGGTCACCACGGCGTTGACCGCCGCCGCCGAAACCTCGCCCAAGCTGTTCATGGCCGCCGCCTTCACCAAGGCGCAGCAGAACTCCTCCATCCCGACCGACGCGGGCGTTTTCGTGCGCGCCGCCAGCGGCGAGTGGCACTCCTTCGGCCCGAAGATCCAGGCCGTCAACAGCGCCGCGGTCGATCCCGCCGACGACAGCCGCATCTTCCTCGCCTGCGGTAACGGCATCGTGCGCTCGCTCGATGGCGGTCGCTCCTGGCGCATGGTCACCGACTGGCGCATCAGCGACGTTTACGAGATCGAGATCGATCCGACCGACGGCGACACGGTTTACGCCGCCACCGGCTGGGGCCCCTGGCGCTCCCGCGACGGCGGCGAGACCTGGACCTTCGTCGACACCGGCCTGCCGGAGCACTTCACCCGCTCCTTCGCCCTCGATCCGGCCCACCCGCAGCGCCTGCTGCTGGGCAACGCCTCCGGGCTCTACCTCTCCACCGACGGCGCCGATTCCTGGCATCGCGTCGAAGCCGTGCCCGCTCGCAATATCCTGCGCGTGCGCCACGGCGCGCCCGACAGCGGTGTGTGGCTGGTCGGCACCGAAGGCACCGGCGCCTGGCTCTCCACCGACGACGGCAAATCCTGGCACCAGGTCGCGCCGCAATTGGCCGACGCCAACCTCTACGCCGTGGCCGTCGATCCGACCGATGCCAACACCCTCGCCGTGGGCGGCTGGGACGTCGGCGTATGGGTTTCACGCGACGGCGGCAAAACGTGGGCCCAGACCAACGACGGCCTGCCCAGCCCCAACGTGCTCACCCTCACCTTCCATCCGGAAAAGTCCGGCGTGCTGTGGACCGGCACCTTCGAGGAAGGCGTCGTCTGGAACGACCTCAACGACGCGGCCGGCTGGCAGGATGGCGGCGTCGACGGTGCCCTGACCAACGACCTCGGCTTCCTGCCGCTGCCGTAGGCTCGGGCCTCCGACCGAGCCTTAGTTTAAGGTCGAAGGTTAAGTTTAAGGTAGGGTCGGCCCGCCGGGCCGACCGCGCCTGAGCTTGGGATTTGACCCGTTGGTGATTGGGATTTCCGGCGCCACCGCGCCGGCTACTCGATCCGACCTTCGTCGAAATCGATCAGGTCGGGCACGCTGATGATTTCGCCCACCCGATCGTTGCAGCCCATGTTGCCCAGCGCCTCGGCGAGGAATTCGCGACCGGCTTCAGTCATGCCCTTTTGCACCAGCTCGCGATTCCACTTGGCCGCGCGCACATCGTCGGGGAAGAGCGCGAGGAGTTTGGCATCGAGCTCGGCGTCGTCGGCCGCGCTGTGCACCGCCTCCTCGATCTGGACCGGATCCACGCCCAGATGCATCGACAGGAAACGATCGAGCCCGCGTTTGTAGTTTTTGCGATAGCTCTTGGGCAGCTCGCCGTGCTGCTGCACGTAGCGGCACTTCGCGATCATGCGCGGCAGGTAGAGCAAGCCGGTCGCCGGGTGCGGCAGGTAGGGGGACGGCAGCGAGGTGAGCACCTCACCGGTGGAACCGGGAATGGGTTTCGACTTGGCCATGGCGGGAGCGGGATTGGGGTCGGGGTCAGCTCAGGTAAGAGCAGATGTATTCGCAAAACTCACCGCCCGCGGCGACGGTGATGGTGAAGCCGCTGTTGGCCGGCACATCAAAGAAGGTGTCACCGGCGTAGTCGGCGGACTCGGTCGTGCCATCGAGGACGATCGAGCAGGCGCCGGCCACGATCTCCATACGCTCCGCGGCGGCGGTGCCGAAGTGGTAGGTGCCGGGACGGATGAGACCTAGGGTCTTCTTGGAGCCATCGGCGAAGTGCACGGTGTGCGAAACGACAGCGCCGTCGAAATAGACATTGGCCTTGGTGTCGACGGTGACGTCGGAGAAGGAAGCAGGGTGCGACATGGGAGGCCCAACAGAGGCCAGCCGCACCGGAGCGGCAAGCGTGATGTTTTAAACCACCCGACGCTGGCGGATGACTTCCTGGAACCAGTGGTAGCTGAGCTTGGGCGTGCGCTTCTGCGTCTCGAAGTCGACGTGCACCATGCCGAAACGTTTGGCGTAACCTTCCGCCCACTCGAAGTTGTCGGCCAGACTCCAGGGGAAGTATCCGGCGATCGAATACCCTTCGCGCACCGCGCGCTGCACGTAACCGAGGTATTGGCGCAGATACATGATGCGATCGATGTCCCGCACGAGGCCGGCGCTGTTGGCTTCGGCGGCGTCGGCACAGCCGTTTTCGCTGATCACGATCGGAAGGTCGGGCTGGCCGGCCACGTCGGCGATTTGGCGAATGCCCCAGTAGATCGCCTCCGGCGTCACGGTGAGCCAGGAAATGTTCATCCGCGGGAAGGCGCGTGGGGTCGGCACGACGTCAAAGCCGGCGGCATTGTCGGCCGCCTGAGCGTAACCGCCGTGGTAGCAGTTGAAGCCCAGAATATCGATGGGGGTGCCGATGTCCTTCAACTCGGCGTCGGTCGCCTGCGGCGCGGCACCGTTCATCTTCTCCACCCACTCCGGGTTATAGCGACCGGTGAGGATGGGCATGATGATGGACGCGTTGGCCTCATCGAGGGCAAAGGCGCGGTGCGCGGCCGCGATGTGTTCCTCGGTTTCAATGATCGGCGCGTAGGCGTGATAGTTCTCCGCGATCCCAATCTGGGCGTCGGCTTTGCAGGTGGCGCGGAGCGCCTGCACGCCGCGACCGTGGGCGAGCACGGCATGAAAGATGCCGCGATGCAGGGCGGCGCGATCAGGCAACTCGACGCCAGGCGCGTGGTGCCCCGGGTATCCCACGCCATAACCGATCATGGCGAAGGTGCTGACCTCGTTGAGCGTGAACCAACGTGGCACGCGATCGCCCAACGCCTTGCCCATGGCTTCGGCGTAGGCGGTGAAATCGTCGACGATGCGACGGTCTTCCCAACCGCGGTATTCGTCCTGCAGGGTCTGCGGCAGGTCCCAGTGGTAGAGCGTAACGGCCGGCTCGATACCGTGCTCCTGCAAGGCATCGAGGAGTCGTTTGTAGAAATCGACGCCCTTGGCATTCAGTGCCCCGCGGCCATCCGGAATCACCCGCGGCCAGGCGATGCTGAAACGGTAGTGCTTCACGCCGAGATCGGCCATGAGCTTCACGTCTTCGCGGAAGCGGTGGTAGTGATCGATCGCCACGTCACCGGTGTCGCCGTTGTGCACCTTGCCGGGCGTGCGGGCGAAAGTGTCCCAAATGGACGGCTTGCGACCATCGATCTCGGCAGCGCCTTCGATCTGGTAAGACGACGTCGCTGCGCCCCACATGAAGTTGGCCGGGAAGTGCGTGCAATCGGCACCCGCGCCGGTCGGGGCCGGGGCCGGGGTCGCGCCGTGAACGGCGGGCGCGGCAACGAGGGCGCCCGTGGCGAGCGCGGAGGATTGCAGGAAACGACGACGGGACAGCGCGGCAGCAGCAGGGGTTTGGGACATGGCGCAAAGCGTGACGGTGCGCCGCCACCGGATCAACCGCCGCGCTCTCCCCCATTCGAGGGGGTCTTGCCCGTGTAGGGCCGCCGCTTGCGGCGCGCCGCATCCTACCGACCGGACCCACGGCACGCCGCAAGCGGCGGCCCTTGTTGCTACACAGGTGGCCCTTAACCCTCCGCTTCCAAACCGAGCTTAAACAGCCGGTTCGCGTTCTTCCACATGAGCTTTTCGTAGTGCGCCTCGGGCAGCTCCAAACCACGCACAAACTTGAGGTAGGTGCGCATGCGGCAGATCGGCCAGTCCGTGCCGTAGAGCAGGTAGTTGGGGTCACCGGCGTAGAGGATCATGTCCTTCACCTGCTCGAGCATGAACTTCTCAAAACGCTCGGTGAAGTCCCCGAGCACGAAACCGGAGATGTCGGTGTGGGCGTTCTTGTTTTTGTAAACCACCTCCATGGCGTCGCGTATCCACGGATTCCCTACATGACAGATCACCAGTTTGAGCTCCGGAAAATCCACCGCCACGTCATCAACCGCGAGCGGATGCGCGAAACGCACCTTGGCGCGCGGCGAGTAGGTGTCGCCGGTGTGAATCATCACCGGCACATCAAACTCCTGCGCCAGATCGTAGAGCACGCGGCAACGGGAATCGTAGGGATAAAACGGTTCGTAGCCCGGGTAGAGCTTCAGGCCTTTGACGAGGCCGTCTTTCAGGTAGTCGGCCAACTCGCGCAGATCCCGCTCGCGGTAATTGAGGAAACTCACGCCGGCGACGACGCCCATCTTCGGGTTATCGGCGGTGAGCTCCACCACCTCCCGCGTCGAAGGCCGGTGCTCATTCACTTTGTAGGACGTGAGGATGAGCGCGTAGTCGACTTTGTTGAACGCGAGCGACTCCTGCAGTTCCTCGTAACGCGCCTGCAGCGGCGAGGTCGTGGTTTCGTCGTAGTGATTGAGGTGGGTATGGCAGTCGACGATCATAAAGCAGTGGTAAGGTTGGACCGCGTTCGACTCAAGCGGTGCGCGCTTTTCGCGTCAGCGCCCACAACACCGCCAAACCGAGGAGTCCGGCCAGGGCCATCAGGCTGAAGCCGGGACCGTAGCCGAGTCGGCCGACCAAGAGGCCGCCCGCCGCCACCGCCCAGACTTCGCAGCCGTTGGTCGCGGCCATGAAGGTGCTGAACTGCGTCGCGCCGAGTGCGGGATCGGTGAGGTCCATGAACAAGGCGTAGGAAATCGCGGTGAACGCGCCGATGGTGAGATACACCACCACCAACGTCGTGATGAGCAGCGGCACACTCGCGCCGCTCTTGGCCGCGAGTGCGACCAGTAGCACCGCCAGCGTGAGCGCGACGAGCGCAATGCCCGCGCGCACCGGCCGCGGACCGCGGTCACTCCAACGTCCGCCCACCCAACCGCCGATCGCCATGGCGATCACCACCGGAAAAGCGAAGAAGGTCGCGACCGTGCCACTCGACGCCGCGTGGTCCACCAACAACGGTCCGGCCAGCGCGCCCACCGTTTCAAAACCCGCGCCCGCGATGAGCGCGAAGCCGAGTCCGAGCCACGTCGTGCGCCGCGAAAAACCGGCGCGCAAGGTCGTCCAGAAGCGCCGCGATTCCCCCTCGGCTTTTGGTGGCTCCTCCACCCCGCGCCACAAGACCAGCAACGACAACCAGATCGCGGTCAGCAACGCGCCAAACAGCACCGGCCAACCACCCCACCCGACCAAAACAATCGCACCGCCGCCAAAGAGACT
Source organism: Actomonas aquatica (assembly GCF_019679435.2). Lineage (NCBI taxonomy): Bacteria > Pseudomonadati > Verrucomicrobiota > Opitutia > Opitutales > Opitutaceae > Actomonas > Actomonas aquatica. Next base: position 3,872,658 of record NZ_CP139781.1, on the reverse strand, counting down.
GCGGCCGCCGAGCATGCCGATCTGCATGGCAGCGTTGAGGCTGCCACGCTCCGTCGATTCGACCGCGTTGATGGCCAGCGCATCGATGGCGACGTCCTGCGTGGCGGCGCACACCGCGTGCGTCAGCAGCAGTCCAAACCACACACCGAAGTGCGTCGCCGGATCGATCCAGATGAGCGGCAACAAACACGCGCCCATGCCCAGCTGCGCCGCGCCCGCCCAATGCTTAAAGCCCCAGCGTGAACTTCGGCAGGCGTCGACCAGCGGCGCCCAGAGGAACTTGAGCGTCCACGGCAAAGCGAGGGTCGCGGTAAGCGCGGCGATGCGTTCGACCGCCACGTCGTCCTGCCGCAAGAGCGTGGGCAATCCCCACCACAGGAAACCAATCGGCGCGCCTTCGCTGAAATACAGCAGGGCAAATTTCCAACGCGTGGGCATGGCGGGAACAGTGCGGTCGTTTGGGCGGAGAGGCAACTCGCGGCCGCACACCAGGGCGGCCACACACCGTCCGATGGGACCGGCCACCGTGCCCGCCCAACAAAACGGGCGCCCGTTGCGGGGCGCCCGTGGAGAGTGTATTGGCTTTTAAACTACGCCGGCGTAGCTCAGGCGATGGCGGGGATCTTTTCCTCGTCGAAGCGGTAGAGCGCCTTGGGCGTTTCGGGGGTCGGCGGGTGCGGCACGACCTTCCAGAACTTCGGCACGACGTTGTCCCAATCCTTGAGCAGCGCGGCGGCGTGCGGCGAACCGGTGGCGGTGGCGTGCACACTCACGAGCTGGGCGAGGCTGGCAATTTCCTCTTCGTCGGAGAGGCGCTCCACCCCGATCATGGCCGGGTTGATGCGACCCTCAAACTTGCCCTCCTCATCGTAGATGAAGGCGAGACCACCGCTCATGCCGGCACCGAAGTTGCGACCGGTCGGACCGAGCACGACGATGAGACCACCGGTCATGTATTCGCAGCCGTGGTCGCCCACGCCTTCGACCACCGCGGTGGCACCGGAGTTGCGCACACCGAAGCGTTCACCCGAACGACCCGCCGCGAAGAGGTGACCACCGGTGGCGCCGAAGAGGCAGGTGTTGCCGACGATGGACTGCTGGTGCCAGGCGAAGGTCGAGGTCGGGCGCGGGCGGATGATGATCTCACCACCGGCCATGCCCTTGCCGACGTAGTCGTTGGCTTCGCCGTTGAGGGTGAGGCGCACGCCGTTGACCAGGAAGGTGCCAAAGGACTGACCGGCCGAGCCCGTGAAGGTGAGGTCGATGGTCCCGGGGGCGAGACCGGCGTTGCCCTTCTGGTAAGCAATCTGGCCGGAGAGGTGGGTGCCGACGTCGCGGTTGACGTTGGTGACCTTGTAGCGGGCGACGAGACGGGCGGACTTGCCGAGAATCACGTCGCGGGCTTCCTGCAGGATGGCCTCGTCGAGCGAACCCTCGTTGCCGAAACGCTCGTTGCGCTCGCGGGTGTGGTAACGCTCGGACTCGCCGGAGGGATCCGGGTTGTGGAGCAGACCGCTGAGGTTGATGAACTTGGTCTTCGGGTTCACCGGATCGTCGATCTGCGAGAGCAGGTCGACGCGGCCGATGATCTCGTTGATCGAGCGGGCACCGAGCTTGGCCAGGTATTGGCGCACGTCTTCGGCAACGGCGTTGAAGAAATTGATCACGTTCTCGGGCTTGCCGCGGAACTTGGCGCGCAGGTCCTCGCGCTGGGTGGCAACGCCGACCGGGCATGTATTCAGATGGCAAACACGGAACATGGCGCAGCCGGCGGCGATGAGCGCGGCGGTGCCGAAGTTGAACTCCTCGGCGCCGAGCAGCGCGGCGATGATGATGTCGCGGCCGGTCTTCATGCCGCCATCGGTGCGCAGGGTAATGCGACCGCGCAGGCCGTTTTGCATGAGCACCTGGTGGGCTTCGGCGACACCGATTTCCCAGGCGGAGCCGGCGTTCTTGATCGAGGCGAGCGGCGAGGCGCCGGTGCCACCATCGTGACCGGAAACGAGCACGACGTCGGCGTAGGCCTTGGCTACACCGGCGGCGACGGTGCCGACACCGGAGGAGGACACGAGCTTCACGCAGACCTTGGCGCGCGGGTTGACCTCCTTGAGGTCGAAGATGAGCTGGGCGAGGTCCTCGATGGAGTAGATGTCGTGGTGCGGCGGCGGCGAGATGAGCGTCACGCCCGGCACGGAGTAGCGCAGCGTGGCGATCATCGGCGTGACCTTGTGGCCGGGCAGCTGGCCGCCCTCACCGGGCTTCGCGCCCTGCGCCATCTTGATCTCGATCTCCTTGGCGTTGGCCAGGTATTCGGCGGTGACACCAAAGCGGCCGGACGCGACCTGCTTGATGGCGGAGTTGGCGAGGTCACCGTTCTCGCGCACCGAGAAGCGCTCGGGATCTTCGCCGCCCTCACCGGAGTTGGACTTGCCGCCGATGCGGTTCATGGCGATGGCGAGGGCTTCGTGCGCTTCCTTGGAGAGTGCGCCCATGGACATGCCGGCGGTGGTGAAACGCTTGCGGATGTCTTCGATGCCCTCGACCTCGTCGAGGTCGATGCCTTCGGCCGGGAAACGGATTTGGAGCAAGTCCTTCAACGCGACGGGTTGATGCTCGTCGGCCTCGGTCTTCCACGGCTGGTAAGCGTCGTAGTCGCCGGCACGGTTGAACTTGTTCATCGAGGCGATGAGCTTGGGGCTCCAAGCGTGGTATTCGCCATCGCCGCGCTTGTTGACCTTGTAGTAACCCTCGGCTTGGAGCGCCGGGGTGGTGTCGGTGCCAGCGTTGTCCGGGTCGGCCGAATCGAGCTGCGGGAAAGCGCGGCTGTGACGCACGAGGGTGGCCTCGGCGATCTGGGCGTAACCCACACCGCCGATGGGCGACGGCACGCCGGTGAAGCACTCGTCGATGACTTTGCGGGAGACGCCGAGGGCTTCGAAGATCTGCGCGCCGCGGTAGCTGAAGAGGGTCGAGATGCCCATCTTGGCCATGATCTTGCGCAGACCGGCCCCGATGGCGGTGACGTAGTTGGCGCGGGCGGTGGCGGGCTCGATGCCTTCGGGGGCGAGCTTGGCCACGATCTCGAGCGCGAGGTAGGGATTCACCGCGTTGACGCCCATGCCGAGGAGGCAGGCAATTTGATGGACCTCACGGGCCTCACCGGTCTCGGCGATGATGTCGCACTTGGTGCGCAGACCGGCGCGGACAAGGGCCTGATGCACGGCACCGGCGGCGAGCAGCATGGGCGCGGCGACCTTTTCGGCGCAGACGCCGCGGTCGGAGAGGATGACGACCTTGGCGCGATCCTCGGCGACGGCCTTCACGGCGGCTTCGCAGAGCGCCTTGATGGCGGGCTCGAGCGCGGCGGGACCAGCGGCGGCGTCGAAGAGCACCGAGAGGCGGGCGACACGGTCCTTCATGAACTCAATGCCATCGATGGCGGCGAGTTCGTGATCGAGCAGGACGGGCGTATCGACTTCGAGCAGGCCGGCGGTCTTGGGCAGCTCCTCGAAGAGGCCGAGGCGGCCGCCGATGAACATCGAAATCGACATGACCGCTTTTTCGCGGATCGAGTCGATGGGCGGGTTGGTGACCTGGGCGAAGAGTTGCTTGAAGTAGTTGTAGAGGAGACGCGGGCGGCGGGAGAGCACGGCCAGCGGGGTGTCCTCACCCATGGAGCCGGTCGGTTCCTTGCCCTCGGCGAGCGGGGCCATGACCATCTCCATTTCGTCGCTCTCGTAACCAAAGGCGATCTGGGCGGGCGTGGAGTCGGCGGCGTCGGGCGCACCGGCGGTGTCGGCACCGGCGGCGGTGTGAAGGTCCACGAGGTGTTCCTCGCACCACTGCTTGAAGAGCGGGTCGGCGGTGAACTTGGCCTTGATCTCGTCGTCGTGGTAGAAGCGCTTTTCGGCGAGATCGATCGCGATCATGCGGCCGGGGCCGAGACGGCCGGCTTCCACGACCTTGCCCGGGAAGTCGAAGACGAGGCCGGCCTCGGAGGCGAGGATGACGTAACCGTCGTCATAGATCTTGTAGCGGGCGGGACGCAGACCGTTGCGGTCGAGGGAGGCGCCGATGAGTTTGCCATCGGTGAAGGCCACGGCAGCCGGACCGTCCCACGGCTCCATCATGGTGGCGTGATAGCGGAAGAAGGCTTTGGCCTCGTCGGAGAGGTCGTCGTCGGTTTCCCACGCCGGCGGCATCATCATCATGGCAGCGTGCAGGGGATTGCGGCCGCCGAGGGTGAGCAGATGCAGGGCGTTGTCGAAGGTGGCGGAGTCGGAACCGTGCGGCTGGACGAGCGGCTTGAGGTCGTCGTAGCGATCGCCCCACACGCCGTGGAAGGGCGAGTTCTCGCGGGCGCGCATCAGGTTGCGGTTGCCGCGGATGGTGTTGATCTCGCCGTTGTGCGCCACCATGCGGAACGGGTGGGCGAGATGCCACATCGGGAAGGTGTTGGTCGAGTAGCGCTGGTGGAAGATGGCGTAGGCGCTGGTGAACTTGGGCGACTTCAGATCGAGGAAATACTTCCGGATCTGCTGCGGCGTGAGCATGCCCTTGTAAACGATGGTGCGCGACGAGAAGGAGCAGATGTAGAAGCCCTTCACGTTCTCCTCGCTGACCTTTCGCTCGGCCATCTTCTGAACGAGGAACAGCTTGCGCTCGTATTCGTCGGCGTCGACTTCCTCGGGACGGCCCACGAGGGCCTGGACGATCACCGGCTCCGTCTCGATGGCCTTGCGGCCGAGGCAGGAGTTGGAGGTGGGAACGTTGCGCCAACCGAGCCAAGCGAGACCCTCGGCCTCGACGGCCTCTTTCACGATCTTCTTGCAGTGCGACTGGGCGTAGTCGTCGTTGCGCGGCAGGAAGATCATACCCACGCCGAGGTCCTCATCGGCGAAGAGGTTCTTGCCCTTGCCTTCCAAATGCTCGCGCAGGAGCTCAACCGGGATCTGGGTGAGCAGACCCGCGCCGTCGCCGGTCACGGCATCGGCGTCGATCGCCCCGCGGTGCGCCAGCGCCTTGAGGGCGGCGACCGCCCGGCTGATGACGTCGTAACTACGCTCGCCCGTCATTTTAGCGATGAAGCCGACGCCACAGGCGTCGTGCTCTTGGTCAGGATGGTAGAGCGGGGACGGAATCAATTGAGCCATAGTAAGTGCTGGAGAGGGTGAACTGGCAGTAAGTCGGGGAGAGAAGGAGCAGGAGCCACGCCGAGGACGCGGTCTCGCGTGGGGATAAAAAAGGCCGGTCGCTAAAAGCGAGTCCGGCCCCGGAGAGTGGAAGCTGGGCGTGACCTCGCTTAGAAGAACCGAATCGTCTGGGAGGCCATCTTCTCGTGCTCCTCGTCGGAGCAGCCGGCGTTGGTGGCCACGTCGGTTCCTTTTTCGGTCGGTTTCACCAGTTCATTGGAGAGCATGTAATTCTCCACTTCCTCGCCGGACACATCGGCCAGCATCACGCCGTCGATCTCGACACAGGGCGAGAGCGGCTGACCGGACTTCTGGACCATCTCGGCGTAGTTGTCGCGGTTGTTGATGATGTCGATGTCCTCATACTGGAGGCCATACTTCTGCATGATGGCGCGGACGCCCATCGACCATCCGCAATGAGGCTTAAGGTAGGCTTTGATCTTCATAGGACAGATATTTGCTTGGGTGTGAACCGGGACAAAAGTCCCGGGAAATAAAGAGCGGGTTTCGGACCTATCAAGCGGATAGTTCCCCTTATTTCCTTCATTAATGGAGCTGACGAGCAGGGCTGATCTCCTAAGCCACCGGCCCGACCGGGTTTTCCGATCCAGCGCACCGCTCCGGAGGACGGTCCTTCCCCCGCCCGCTCAGGCAAGGTTCGAGCATCCTTTCGTGCTTTTTTCGCCGCAAACGTCCCGCGTCCGCGCTTGCGCTGAAAGATTCCCGCGCCACGGTTCGTTTCTTTAGTCAAAGCGGCATCGTTTCGCCGCATTTCCGTCACCATCAACCCGCTATTTCCTGTTCCATGGCCCGTTCCGCCCCCGCCAAAACCACCGCCGCCGCCCCCACCACCGAAGTCGCCGCCCGCAAGAACGTCGACCTCGCCATCAGCGCCATCACCAAGCAATTCGGCGAGGGCTCCATCATGCGTCTGGGCGACAACACCCGCATGCAGGTCGAGACGATCTCCACCGGCTCGCTCGCCATCGACCTCGCCCTCGGCGTGGGTGGCCTGCCCCGCGGCCGCATCGTGGAAATCTACGGTCCCGAATCCTCCGGTAAGACCACCTTCTGTTTGAGCGTCATCGCCGAAGCCCAACGCAAGGGCGGCCTCGCGGCCTTCATCGACGTCGAGCACGCCCTCGACCCAAAATACTCCCGCGTCGTCGGCGTGAACCTCGACGACCTGCTCGTCTCCCAACCCGACTCCGGTGAGGACGCGCTCAACATCGCCGAGACCCTCATTCGCTCCAACGCCATCGACGTCATCGTCATCGACTCCGTCGCCGCCCTCGTCTCCAAGGCCGAACTCGACGGCCAGATGGGCGACGCCACCGTCGGCTCCCAGGCCCGCCTCATGTCGCAGGCCATGCGCCGCCTCACCGCCGTGGTCAACAAGACCAAGTGCGTGTGCATCTTCACCAACCAGATCCGCGAAAAGATCGGCGTGATGTTCGGCTCCCCCGAAACCACCCCCGGCGGTCGCGCCCTCAAGTTCTTCTCCTCCGTCCGCATCGACATCCGCCGCCGTGAGCAGCTCAAGCAGCCCGACGGCAAGGTCATCGGCAACCGCACCAAGATCAAGATCGTCAAAAACAAGGTCGCCGCCCCCTTCACCGAGTGCGAGTTCGACATCATGTATGACGAGGGCATCTCGACCACCGGCTCCGTCCTCGACCTCGGTCTCGAACACAAGGTCCTCGAGAAACGCGGTGCCTGGATCTCCTACAAGGGCGACCTCATCGGCCAGGGCCGCGACGCCGCCAAGGCCACGCTCAAGGAAAAGCCCGAGCTCGCCAAGGAGGTCATGGACGCCGTCTACGCCAAAGTGAATGTCACCGGCGGCACCAGCGTCACCGGCGAAGAAGCCGACAAGGATGAGTCCTAAGACTCCCCGTCGCTTCCTCGTCACCGTTTCCAGCCTCGCCGGCCTCGCGCTGGCGTGGCCTGCCCTCCCCCTGTCGGCGCAATCCGACGGCGGACCCATCCTGCTCTCCACCGAAGGCGGCGGTGTCTCCTGGACCGACGTCGACGAGATGATCGCCGCCGCCAAGGCCGGCAATCCCGCCGCCCGCCTTCACTATGCCATCATGCTGGAGGAGGGTTACCCGGGCAAAGTCGACGCCGACCCCGCCCAAGCCCTCACCATCCTGCGCGAACTCGCCGCCGACGGTGATCACGAGGCCCTCTTCCGCCTCGGCAAGATCGCCCACGACGGCCTGCTCAATCAGCCGCAGGATTACACCAAGGCCCTCGATCTCTACCGTCGCGCCGCCGCCGCCGGCAACAACACCGCCATGCACAACGTCGGCGCCATGTATGTGAGCGGCCGCGGCGTGAAACGCGATTACACCGAAGGCCTCGCCTGGCTCATGCTCGGCGCCGAAAACGGCATCGGCGAAAGCTCCGTCGATCAGGTTAAACACCGTCTGCGCAAGTATCCCGACCGCATCACCAAAGCCGAAGCCCGCCTCGAGACCCTCAAGGCTGAGCTCGGCAAACTCGATCCGCGTGGCGATGTGGCCGCCTCCGCACCGGAACCCGACCGCAGCTTCGCTCCGCCCGTTGCCCCGGCTCCGACCAAGGTCACTCTGCCCAAGCCGACCATCGGCGGTCCGACCTCCCCTTCCCTCCCCTCCGTATCCCCAACCTCACCTTCGATCGGTGTCCCCACGATCTCGCTTCCCCCTCCTCCTCCGCCGACTCCGACCCCCGCGCCGGACCCTCAGGCCAACGACGACCAAAACTAAGCGCCTCACCCTCGCGCTGCTGCTTCCGCTTTGTCTCGCCCTGGCGCCCACCATCGGTCGCGCCAGCGAGGACGACACCGTCGTTGAACTGGATCGCGTCGACGTGAACACGGAGCGCCACGTCGTGCTCGGCTTCGCGGTTTCCCAACCCGCCGACAGTAACAAACCCATTTACGTGACCAGGATCACCCGCGGTGGCATCGCCGACCGCTGCGGCCTGCGGCGCCGCGACGAGATCATCGCGATCAATAGTCAACTGACCTTGGACATGACGCAAAAGCAGATCACCGCCGCCTTCACCCTCGGCCACGACGAGTCGGTGAAACTCGAGATCCGCCGCCGCGACAAAATGCTCCCCATCATCCTGCAGACCCCACCGGCAAACTAGCCGGCACGTCGCGCCGCCCAGACCGGTTCGCTATCTCGCGTCCATCCCGGCGTCACGCTTGCGCCAGACGCGCAGTGCAACTTGGCTGCAGGTTTGTGAGCACGCCTGACGCCTCTTCGTTGTTGGTGGCCCGTCGCCTGAGCAAAACCTACGGCACCGGACACGCCGCAGTGCGCGCGCTCCGTGAGGTCGACCTCGATCTGCCCGGCGGCGAGCTCGTTGTCCTCCTGGGCGCTTCCGGCTCCGGCAAATCCACCCTGCTCAATCTCGTCGGCGGCCTCGATACCCCCACCGGCGGTTCGCTCCACTACCGCGGCTGGGACGTCGGTCGCGCCGATGAGGCCGGCCTCACCGCCTATCGCCGCGACGTCGTCGGTTTCGTCTTTCAGTTCTACAACCTCATCCCGTCACTCACCGCCCGCGAAAACATCGGCCTCATCACCGAGATCGCCCGCGACCCGATGGACCCGGCCGAGGCGCTCGATCTCGTCGGCCTCAGCGCCCGCGCGCACCACTTCCCCGCTCAGCTTTCCGGCGGAGAACAACAACGCGTCGCCATTGCCCGCGCCATCGCCAAACGACCCGAGATCCTGCTCTGCGACGAACCCACCGGCGCGCTCGATGTGAAGACCGGCATCCTCGTGCTCGAAGCCATCCAGCGCATCAACCGCGAGCTCGGCACCCTCACCGTGGTCATCACCCACAACGCCATCCTCGCCGAGATGGCCGACCGCGTATTTACCATGTCCGACGGCCACCTCAGCGAACCGCGCCTCAATCCCTCCCCGCGCCCCGTGAGCGAACTGGAATGGTAGCCGATGACGACAAACGCGCCGCAATGCCAAGATAGGGTCGGACCGCCGGGCCGACCGCCCCCCTGCCCCTCCGACGCCATTACCACCGACGGCGCGCCCGGCGGTCACGCCCTACCCGTCTTCTGCTCATGGACCTGCTCGATCTGAAACTGCTGCGCGACCTGCGCGCGTTGAAATCGCAGGCCCTCGCCGTCGCCCTCGTCATGGCTTGCGGACTCGCAATGATGATCATGACGCGCAGCCTGATCAAATCGCTCAACACCGCGCGCGACGGCTACTACGAGCAACACCACTTCGGCGAAGTCTTCGCCGCCCTCAAACGCGCGCCCGACAGCGTGCGCGACGAACTCGCAGCCATCCCCGGCGTCGCCGCCCTCGAAACCAGCATTGAGGTGCGCGTCACCCTCGATCTCCCGGCCGTCGTCGCCCCCGCTTCCGGGCTCATCAACTCCCTCCCTGACCGACGCCCGCAGGTCTTGCATCAACTCTACCTCCGGCGTGGCCAACTTTTGGATACAACGAGCCACCACGAGGTGCTCGTCAGCGAAGCCTTCGCCGGAGCCAACGACCTCCAGCCCGGCGACCGCATCGCCGCCGTGCTCAACGGCAGCCGACTCGAATTGCGCATCGCCGGCATCGTGCTCGCCCCGCAATACGTCTTCGAAGCACCACCCGGTTCCGCTCTGCCCGACAACAAAACCTTCGGCATTTTCTGGATGCGCGAACAGGAACTCGCCGAGGCCTTCAACCTCGAGGGCGCCTTCAACACCGTCGCCCTCACCCTCGCTCCGGGAGCGTCCGATTCCGGCGTCATCGCCGAGCTCGATCGCATCCTCGAACCCTACGGCGGCCTCGGTGCCTACGGCCGCGACGACCATCCCTCCGATGTGCGCGTGAGCGACGAAATCCGCGTGCTCGAAGGCCTCTCGTTCGGCTTCCCCTTGGTCTTCCTCAGCGTCGCCGCGTTCATGACCCACTCGGTGATGAGCCGACAGATCGCGCTGCAACGCGAACAGATCGCGGTTCTCAAGGCCTTCGGTTTTAACCACCGCACCATCGCATGGCACTTCATCAAATTCGCCCTCGCCATCGTGGTGGTGGGCACGCTGCTCGGCGCGCTCGGCGGTTTCGCCTTCGGCTATCAACTGGTGGATATGTATCACCTGTTCTTCCGCTTCCCGCAGCTGGAGTTTGTGCCCGCCACCGGCGCCATCCTCGGCGCGTTGATCGCCAGCTCCGCCGCCGCCCTGCTCGGTGTGGCTGGTGCGGTGCGCAAGGTCGTGCGTCTCGCTCCCGCCGAAGCGATGCGTCCCGAGCCGCCCGCGAGCTTTCGCCCCTCTCTCGTGGAGCGCGCCGGCATCTCCCGCTGGTTCTCCGTCACGCTGCGCATGTCCCTGCGCAACCTGGAGCGTAAACCGTGGCAGGCCTGCTTCACCGCCATCGCGCTCGCCATGGCCACCGGCATTCTGATCATCCCCAACGCCTTTCGCGACGGCATCCGCTTCGTGCTCGATTTCCAATGGGACGTCGTGCAGCGGCAGTCCGTCACCGTCTCGCTCGTCGAACCCGGTCCGCTGCGCGCCGTGCATGATTTCGCCCAACTCCCCGGCGTGGTGCGAGCCGAGCCCTTTCGTGGCGTGTCCGTGGAACTCATTTCCGGTCATCGCACCCGTCGTCTCGGACTCAACGGTCTCTCCGCCGACGGCCACCTCAACCGCGTGCTCGGTCCCAACCAAGAGCCTCTCACCCTCCCTGCTGAGGGCGTGATCATTTCCCGCACCTTGGGCGACGCGTTGCAGGTGCGCCCCGGCGACCCCATCACCATCAAAGTGCTGCAGGGCAAACGTCGCCAGTTTTCCACTACAGTCGCCGCCTTCGCCGATGACTTTGCCGGCATCGCCGCCTACATGCGACTCGACGCGCTCAACCGCGCCCTCGGTGAAGGCGATCGCATCTCCGGCGCCTTCATGACGGTCGCCCGCGATGACTGGCCGCGCTTCATGCGCGAACTCAAGGACACCCCGCAAGCCTCCGGGGTCGTCATCAAAGACGCCATGCGGCAGAGCTTCCGCGACACCACCGCCGAAAGTATCGGCATGTTGCAGGTGCTCTACTCGACCTTCGCCACCATCGTCGCCTTTGGCATCGTCTACAACAGCGCCCGCATCGCGCTCTCCGAGCGCGCCCGCGAACTCGCCACCCTGCGCGTGCTCGGTTTCAGCCAAGGCGATGTGGGCAGCGTGCTCGTCGGCGAACTCGTGGTGCTCACCGCTCTCGCCCTGCCGCTCGGCTTGTGGCTCGGCTCCGGCATGGCCGCGCAACTCCTTGAGAGCATCAATACCGAGACGGTGCGCCTGCCCCTCATCCTCACTCCCGGCAACTACGCTTACGCCACGCTGGTCATCGTGCTCGCCACCACCCTCTCCGCGATCATCGCCTGCCGTAAACTCAACCAACTCGATTTGGTCAGCGCACTTAAGGCCCGCGATTAAGTATCCGTATTTCACTTACACCGCCATGACGGACTCCTCCGATCCCCCCACCCCGTTCGACCCCACCGCCGGCGATCAGCATCAACGTCGCCGCAAGGGCTGGCGCTACATCGCCGGTGCCGTGCTCCTCGCACTCATCGTGGCCGGTCTCTGGCCCTCCCCCTTGCCCGTTGAAACCGCCCTCGTGGTGCGCGCTCCACTCGTTGCCACCGTGAATGAGGAGGGTGTCACCCAAGTGCGCCACCGTTACGTGATCTCCAGCCCTGTATCCGGTCACCTGCGACGCATCACCCTCAAGCCCGGCGCCCCCGTCATCGCCGGCGAAACCGTGCTCGCCGTGCTTGAGCCCGCCAGCGGCGACATCCTCGATGCCCGCAGCCGCGCTCAAGCCGAAGCCCGTGTGCGCGCCGCCGAAAGCCAAGTGGCCCAGGCCGAAGCCCAGCGCGAACGCGCCGCTGCTGCCCTCGATCTCGCGCAATCCGAAGCCAAGCGCCAACGCGTCCTGTTCTCCGACCGCCTCGTTTCCCAACAGGAACTCGACATTGCCGAAAACCGCGAGCGCACCGCTGCCCAGGAGGACCGCGCCGCCACCTTCGCGCTGCAGGTGGCCCGCTACGAACTGGAACAAGCCCAAGCCGTGCTCGACCGCGGCATTGCCGATCCTGCGGGCAACGCCAGCGCGACGATGCAAATCACCTCGCCGGTCGATGGCCGCGTGCTGCGGGTGATGCAGGAAAGCGCCCGCATCGTCGCCGGCGGCACGCCCCTGCTCGAAGTCGGCGACCCCACCGACCTCGAAGTGCGGGTGGAGGTCTTGTCGCGCGACGGCGTCGCCATCCAACCCGGTGCCACCGTCTGGCTCGAACAATGGGGCGGCGAATCACCGCTGGAGGCCCGCGTGCGCCTGGTTGAACCGGCCGCCTTCACCAAAGTCTCCGCCCTCGGCGTCGAAGAACAACGCGTGAACGTGCTCGCCGACCTCGTCACGCCGATCACCGAGCGCCCCACCCTCGGCGACAGCTACCGCGTGGAAGCACGCATCGAACGCGCCCGCCGCGACGATTCGCTGCAAGTCCCCGCCGGCGCCCTCTTTCAACGCGACGGCCACTGGCACACCTTCGTCCTCGATGGCGGATCAGCCCGGGAGCGCACGGTCGAAGTCGGTTTGAGCAACGGCATCGTCACCGAAGTCACTGCCGGCCTTAACGAAGACGACACCGTCATCGTGTATCCGGGCGACCGCGTCGCCGACGGCAGCCGGGTTGAACCCTTGTAGGGCTGCAGCGACTAACCGCGCGCTTCCGTTTCGTTTTGCGTCCGACGCGTTCCGCGGTTCGGTCTGGCTGTCCGCATGATCGAAGACACCGCCAATACCATCGACACCATTGCCGCGCCGGCCACCGCTCCGGGCACGGCGGCGATCGCCGTGGTGCGGGTCAGCGGGCCTGATTGCGCCCAGCTCGCCCAGGCCATTTTCCGCGCCTCGCTCCGCCCCCGCCAAACCAGCCACCGCGCCTACCGCGATACCGCCGGCAGCGTAGTCGACGATGTGCTCGTGACCTACTTCGCCGGCCCCCAATCCTACACCGGAGAAGACGTGCTGGAGATTTCCACGCACGGCAACCCGCTCATCGCTCAACTCGTTCTGGATGATTTATTTAAACGAGGTTGTCGCGCCGCTGACGCCGGCGAATTCACCCGCCGCGCTTTCCTGAACGGCCGCCTGGATTTGAGTCAGGCCGAGGCCGTCATGGACCTCATCCACGCCCGTAGCGCCCGCGCCATTGCGGCAGCAAATCAACAGCTCCGCGGCAGCCTTGGCCAGCACCTTACCCGCCTCACCGACGAGCTTCTGCTAGGCCTCGCTCGCGTGGAGGCCTACATCGATTTTCCCGAGGAAGATTTGCCTGACGAAGACCGCGTCATCGTGGTCGATATCCTCAACAGTGTTCTACGTGGAACACAGCAGCTCCTCGCCACCCATCGCTACGGTGACCTGCTCCGCGAAGGTATCAAGACGGTCATCCTCGGCGAACCCAACGCCGGCAAGAGCTCCCTCCTCAACGCCCTCCTTGGCCGCGAACGCGCCCTGGTGAGTGACGAGCCCGGCACCACCCGCGACTACTTGGAGGAAACGGTCATGGTGGGTCCGCACTGCCTACGCCTCATCGACACCGCCGGACTCAACCCCACCCCCGGCACCGTCGAAGCGCTGGGCATTCAAAAGACTTACGAGCGCATCGAAGAGGCCGACCTCGCCCTGCTCGTGCTGGATGCCAACCACCCTGCCCCACCTCTGTCCGCCGAAGTTGCCCATCGCCTCAACCCGAACACCACCTTGGTCGTGCTAAACAAGGTTGACCTACTGCAAGGCCAGCCGCCAGTGGCCGAGGCGCCGGACGAACTCCCCGCCCTCCCCCTCTCCACCCGCACCCGTGAGGGCCTGACCACGCTCGAGCAACGCATCACCGAAATCGCCGACCGCTTCCGACCCGGCGACGCCGGCGACCAGATCGCGATCAACGCCCGCCATGCCGACGCCCTGCGCCGCGCCACGGATTGCCTCGAAACCGCCTTGGCCAACCTCCGCTCTTCCGGCCCCACCGAACTGCTGGCCAGCGATCTGCGTGGCGTGGTGGACGCCTTTGGTGAAATCGGCGGCCGGATCGACAACGAGGCCATGCTGGACCGCCTTTTCGCGACCTTTTGCATAGGTAAATAGATGCTATTCAATAGCTTACCATACGACGTTATCATTTGCGGTGGCGGTCACGCCGGCTGCGAGGCCGCCCTGGCCGCTGCCCGCATGGGCGCCAACACCCTCCTCCTCACCGGAAACATCGACACGGTCGCCGCCATGAGCTGCAACCCCGCCATCGGTGGTCAAGCCAAGGGCCAGATGGTGCGCGAGATCGATGCCCTGGGTGGCGAGATGGGCATCAACACCGACCTGACCGCCATTCAGTTCCGCCTGCTCAATGAATCCAAGGGACTCGCCGTGCAGTCCCCTCGCGCCCAATCCGACAAGAAGGCCTACCAATTTCGGATGAAGCACACCCTGGAGCTGCAGCCCAACCTGCAGCTCTTCCAAGCCACCGTGACTGGGCTTACCTTCGCCAAAGACCGCGTCACCGGCGTGCAAACCAATCTGGACCTCGAATTCGCCGCGCACACCGTCGTCGTCACCACCGGCACCTTCCTGCGCGGCCTCATGCACATCGGCACCAACAAAAACGAAGGCGGCCGCATGGGGGATTTTTCCGCCAAAACCCTCTCTGCATCCTTCGAACAGGCCGGAATTGAGCTCCAACGCCTCAAAACCGGCACACCTCCGCGGCTGCTGGGCCGTAGCTTGGACTTCAGCAAGATGACTGAGCAGCGTGGCGACGAGGCTCCGACCTGCTTTGCATTCCACGAAACCCGCCAGGACGAGCACTTGTTCCACGTGGAACAAACCGGCGAGGATCGCCTCGGGTGGCAGCCCGGCACCAACCAGGTTTCGTGCTGGATGACCTACACGACCGAGGAAACCGCCCAGATCGTGCGGGACAACCTCGCCAAGTCCGCCATGTATTCGGGTGAGATCCAAGGCACGGGTCCCCGGTATTGTCCCAGTATCGAGGATAAGTTTGTCCGTTTCGCCGATAAACCGCGTCATTTGCTGTTTCTCGAGCCCGAAGGCCGCTCGACCAACGAGTATTACATCAACGGCCTCTCCACCTCGTTGCCGTTCGATGTGCAGATGGCCATGGTGCGATCCGTGCCCGGCCTCGAGCAGGCCCAGTTGCTACGCCCGGCCTATGCGGTCGAGTATGACTTTGCGCCGCCTACGCAGCTTTTCCCATCCCTGGAGTCCAAGAAGGTGGAAAACCTGTTTTTTGCGGGCCAAATCAACGGCACTTCGGGCTACGAAGAGGCCGCCGCCCAAGGCCTGATCGCGGGTGTGAACGCGGTGCATAAGGCGAGGGGAGAGCCGCCGCTCGTGATTGGCCGCGCCGAAGGCTACATCGGCGTGCTCATCGACGATCTCGTCACCAAGGGCACCAAGGAGCCGTATCGCATGTTCACCAGTCGGGCCGAACACCGCCTGCTCTTTAACCACGGCAGCGCCGAAAACCGCATGCTGCCACACGCCCGCGAACACGGGCTGGTTTCGCCCGCTCGACTCGCGCGCATGGAGGCCAAAGTCGCCACCGTCGATCACTGGATTGAGTGGTTTGAATCCAAGCGACCCGGGGGAGGGCAGGGGACTTTTGGCGATCGCATTCGCCGCGCATCGCAGGGCGACGGCGAGTGGCCGGAGCTGCCGACCGACTTCCAAAACCTGCCGACTGAATCGCGCCAAGAGGTGCTCTACCGCGTCAGCTACAAGGGCTACCTGGAGCGCGAACAGCGCCAAATCGCCAAGCTCGCCAACATCGAGAAAGTCCAGATTCCCGTCGGTCTCGATTACCTCCAAATCAAAGGCCTGCGCCACGAAAGTGCGCAAAAGCTCGCCGAGACCCAACCCTTTACGCTTGGCCAGGCCAGCCGCATCAGTGGCGTTAACCCCTCTGATATCAGCATCTTACTAATCTTTATCGAGGCGCAGCGCCGCCGGAAGCCGCCTGCCTGAATACTTTTCGCAACATCTTTGCGCATGTTGTAACAATTGTGAAACGGGAGGAGATTCGACTAGGACGACGCCCCGCGAAGAGGTAAACACGCCAAAATGTCCGAGAACTCTCGCAAGAAAATCCTGGTTGTAGACGACGAGTCTGATGTCGCCGATTTGGTCGCCTATCACCTCAAGGCAAAGGGCTTCGCGGTGGAGACCGTCAACGACCCGACGCAGAGCATCGGCATTGCACGCTCCATGCTGCCCGACCTCGTCATCCTCGATGTGATGATGCCCGAGATCAACGGCATCCAGATCTGCCGCATGCTGCGGGCGGATCCCAAGCTGAAGCAGGTGCCCGTCATTTTCCTGACCGCCAAAGTCGAAGAAAACGACCGCGTCCAGGGCCTCGAGACCGGCGCCGACGACTACATCTGCAAGCCTTTCAGCACCAAGGAACTCGTCCTGCGCGTGCAGAACATCCTGCGCCGCACCTCCGAAAAGCCGGTCGACGCGCAGCCCAAGCTCATCGCCGGCGCCATCGAACTCGATGCCGAGCGCCACGAGGTGAAAATCAACGGCGACGTCGTTGAGCTCACCGCGACCGAATTTAAGCTGCTTCACCTCCTGATGGAGCGCCGCGGCCGGGTCCAAACCCGCGAGCACCTCCTGATCAACGTCTGGAACTACGAGACTGAGATCGAGACCCGCACCGTCGACACCCACGTTCGCCGCCTCCGCGAGAAATTGGGCGAAGAAGCCGAATGGATTGAAACGATCCGCGGCGTCGGCTACCGCATGGCAGAACGCCGGGCCCAGGAGTCATCCGCTTAAAAGCGACGATTCTCTCGCGGTCGTCGGTGTCGCTCCGCTTCACCGTGCCGCCCCGTCTCGCTCCGCATGCTCACCACCGTCACCCTCGCGCTCGCTGTCGTCGTCCTGCTGCTGTGGCGTAAACTGGTTCGACACCGCAACGCGTTGCGCAGCCTGCAAGCCTCGCTCGAGCGCCGACAGCCCTTTCTCCGCGACGAACATCCCGGCACCCTCGACCGCGACTGGGACCGCTTTTGCCAGGTGAGCAACGCCCTGATCCTGAAGGTCGGCGAACTCGAGCAACAGCAGTCCAGCCAGATCACCCAACTCGAGGCGACCCTGGGCAGCCTGCAGGAGGCCGTGCTGCTGGTGGACAACCACAACCATATCCTACTGGCTAACAAAGCCTTGCAGGACATCTTCCCCAAGGCGACCAACATCATCGATCAGCGGCTGGAGGTCGTCCTCCACAGCGTGGCCTTCCTCAACTACGTCGATGCCGTGCGCAAGGGCAGGGCAGAGCCGCAGCACGCCATCGAATTTGACGAAGATCAGGACACCCGCTGGGTCGAAGTCACCGGCAGCACCATTCCCGCCCTCGACGGCGGCAAAGGGAAGTGGGCGCTCTTCGTGCTCCACGACATCACCCGCCAGAAACGCCTCGAGTTGGTCCGCAAGGAATTTGTCGCCAACGTCTCCCACGAACTCCGCACCCCGCTCAGTGTGATCAAGGGCTACGTCGAAACCCTTGTCGACGGCCATCACGAGATGGAGCTCGCCGACCGCACCCGCTTCCTCGCCACCATTCACCGCCACACCGAGCGTCTGAATTCCCTGCTGGAGGACCTGCTCACGCTCTCACGCCTCGAATCGATCAATCCCGGACTGCAGCGGGAATCCACCTCTCTGCAGTCCCTCGTCGGCGGTATTCTCGAGGATTACCGGGGTCGCCCCGCCGCCGAGCACCACCAGATCGATGGCGACATCGACCCCGCAATCGAGCCCCTCCTGATCGACCCGCTGAAACTCACCCAGGTGTTCGAAAACCTCCTCGATAACGCCCTCAAATACACCCCGGCCGGCTCGCGCATCGCGGTCTCGGCCAAGCGGCGCACCAGCGAGATCGAGATCCTCGTCGCCGACACCGGCCAGGGCATCCCCGAGGCCGATCTGCCGCACATTTTTGAGCGTTTTTACCGGGTAGAAAAAGGCCGCTCCCGCGACAAGGGCGGCACCGGCCTCGGCCTGAGCATCGTAAAACACATTATCCAGCTCCACGGCGGACGCGTGAGCGTCGACAGCACGGTGGGGCAGGGGACCACGTTCATTCTCACCCTCCCGGCCGGTAAAACGACCCACGAGTGACCCACTCCCGCCGACGCGCAGTCGCCGGCGGCCTCCGCTTGACGCTTGCCCCGCTGCGCGCGGCCCCTTTTACCCGCGCCCATGCCGATCGAAGAGGCCCAAGCCATCCAACACCAGCGCCTGACCGCCCTGCGCGACACGCTCACCCGCGTGCCGCTGGACCATCCCGCGCTGACCCTGGAAATCGGCTGCGGCCACGGACACTTCATGGCCGCCTACGCCGAGGCCCATCCCGATGAGCACTGCATCGCGATCGACATCATCAAAGAGCGCCTCGAGAAGGCCGACCGCAAAACCACCCGCGCCGGCCTGCAAAACGTCACGTGGCTGCGCGCCGCCGCCGAGGATTTATTAGAAGCGCTGCCCTCCGGGACTCGCTTCACCCGCAACGTCCTCGTGCTCTTCCCCGATCCCTGGCCGAAGCGCCGCCACTGGAAAAACCGCCTCATCCAGGGCCCGTTCCTCTCGCGCCTCGCACAACTCTGCGCTCCCGGTTGCCAACTCTGTTTCCGCACCGACCACGCCCCGTATTTCGAAGTCGCCCACGAAGTCGTCGCCGCCCACCCCGATTGGCAGCTCCAGCCCGGCGCGCCCTGGCCGTTTGAGCAGCGCACCGTCTTCGAAGCACGCGCCCCCAGCTTCCAATCGTTGGTGGCTGTGCGCGCCGCGCCGCCGTCGGCAGAGTAGGGGAGGGCACCGCCACTTCCGCCCGACACCCCGTTTCGTCCCTTTCCCGAACCGTCCGGCCCGTTAGCTCAGTGACAGGGAAACTTGCAAGGGTTTCAGAGGTTGACGGACCTCCGGGGGATCCCCTACCACCTCTCTTTCTCGTCCTTACTTGCACCGCTAATACCTCCATGTTCCGGGTATCCAAACTCCGCAATTTTGCCCTCCTTCTTGCAACCGCCGCCACGGCGTTTGCTGCTGGTGACGGTGCCGGTGTGTCGCCGCGTGCTGAGCCGCTTTTCTTCAACGGCACCTTCACCAACGCCATCATCACCGCCTGGGCTTTCACCGGTGTCATCATCCTCCTCTTGATGTGGATGGTCGGCAAACCGTCCATTCGCCCCTCCAAGGGTCAAGCCGTCATGGAGGCGCTCATCACCGGTCTGCGTGACCTCTTCGAGCCCATCGTCGGCAAGAAGGCCTTCCCGGCCGCCTTCCCGCTGCTCGCCACGCTCTTCATCTTTATTCTGGTGAACAACTGGATGGGCCTCATCCCCGGCGTCGGCACCATCGGCTGGCACGGCCATGACGCCGCCGGCCACGAGCACTTCACGCCGCTCATCCGTCCCTTCACCTCCGACTTCAACGGCACCATCGCGCTCGCGCTGCTCTCGTTCGGCGCCTGGGCAATCATTGTCTTTAAGTATGCGGGCCCCAAGGTCCTCTTCATCGACCTCTTCGGCAACAAGGCCGATAAAGCCGAGACCCCCGGCTGGCTCTACCCGATCCTGACCCTCGTGTTCCTCATCGTGGGCTGCATCGAAGTCTTCTCCATCTTCATCCGTCCCTTCACCCTCTCGGTGCGTCTCTTCGGCAACATCTTTGGTGGTGAGAACCTGCTCCACGGCACCGGCTTCTTCTTTGTGTTCTACTTCATGGAGATGTTGGTCGGCCTCATTCAGGCGACGGTCTTCACGCTCCTGAGCGCGGTTTACATCGGCCTCATCTGCAATCACGGCGACGATCACGACCACGAGGAGGGTCACGCCGAGGCCCACTAAGCTTTCCCCAATTTACCGTCGGGAGCATGCCAAGAGCGTGCACGGCGGCAACTGCAACCAAACCTCCAAACCCAACACATCATCATGATCCTCGCTGAAATCTCTGGCAACATCGCCTCTGGTCTCGGTCTGCTCGGCGCCGCTATCGGCGTGGGCCTCATCGGCTACAAGGCGGCTGAAGCCGTCGGCCGCAACCCGGGCGCTTCCGGTAAGATCCTCGTTCAGGCCATTATCGGTATGGCTCTCGCCGAAGGTCTCGGCATCCTCGCCCTCTTCCTCGCGAAATAAGCTAGGTTTTTGTTTTACCTCATCGGTCGCGTTTTCGACCGGCCGGTGAGGTCCCCCCTTTTCATTCCGTCTCCTCAACTTCCTCTCGTTATGCTGAACAACCTCATCCTCGCCGCCGCCGAAGCCGGTGCCACCCAAGGCGTGTTGGAGAAATTCGGACTCGGTGACTTCGGTATCGAAGGACGCTACATCGTCCTGCAGCTGATCGGCTTCCTGATCTTCTTTGCAGTCGTATACTTCAAAATCATCAAGCCCGTCATCGGCACGATGGAAGAGCGTCAGGAAAAAATCGACGCCGGCATCAAGCATGCCGAGGAGATGAAGACCAAACTCGACGCCGCCCAGGTGGAGAGCGCCGAGATCATCAAGACCGCCCAGGGCGAAGCCTCCAAGATCATCGATGAGGCCCGCCAATCCGCCAAGGCCTTCATGGAGAAGCAAACCCAGGAAGCCACCACCAAGGCGCAGGAGATCATCACCAAGGCGCAGCACGCCACCGAGCTCGAGCACCGCAAGATGATCGCCGAAGCTCGCGGCGAGATCGCCCGCCTCGTCGTCGCCACCACCCGCCAGGTGCTGGCCAAGGAACTCTCCGACGACGAGCGCAAGCGTTACAACGACGCCGCCGCCAAGGAGCTCACCGTCGCCTAAGCTGACTCGATCTCAGCATTTTCTAATTTCAGCGTTTCCGCTTTTCCCCCGTGGCCACCTCCAAACAAACCACCGAACTCGCCAAGCAGCTCACCCAGCTGAGCCTTGGTTCCGACGGCGCGGTCGATCCCGAGCGTGTCGCCGGTGTGCTGGCTTATCTTGAAAAGCACCCGCCCGCCCAACCGCTGGCCGTGCTCAAGATCTACCACCGCCGCATCGCCCAGGAACTCGCCAAGACCAACGCCGTCGTGGAACACGCCGGCGACGTCTCCGAGTCCGTCCTCGGTGCCATCGGTGGCGCGCTCACCCAGAAATACAAGCGCCACGTCTCCGCGACCGCCAAGCGCAACGACGACCTCATCGCCGGCCTGCGCGTGCGCATCGGCGACGATGTTTACGAATCCACCGTCGCCGGCCAACTCGACGCCCTCGCCGCTTCGGTCTGACCCCACCCCTTTTTCAACAATCCAAACTCCTTAAACCGCAACCGCGCCCCGCGCAGCCATGAGCACCGTCCTCGAACAAATCGAATCCCAGATCGCCAACCTCTCCAACAAGGCGGTCAAAAAGAACACCGGCAGCATTCGCACCGTCGCCGACGGCGTGGCCAAGATCGATGGCCTCTCCGACGTGATGTATAACGAAATGGTGACCTTCCCCGGCGGCGTCACCGGCATCGCCCTCAACTTGGAAGAAGATGAGGTCGGCTGCGTGGTTCTCGGCGACGTCTCCCAACTCAAGGAAGGCGACGAGGTCCTCACCACCGGCAAGCTCCTTTCCGTTCCTGTCGGCAAGGCCCTGCTCGGCCGCACGGTCGACGCCCTCGGCAACCCGGTCGACGGCAAAGGCCCGATCGACGCCAAGGAAACCTTCCCCGTCGAACGCATCGCTCCCGGCATCATCGCCCGCAAGTCGGTCGACCAGCCCCTCTTCACCGGCATCCAGGCCATCGACTCCATGATTCCGATCGGTCGCGGCCAGCGTGAGCTCATCATCGGCGACCGCGGCACCGGTAAGACCACCATCGCGATCGATACGATCATCAACCAGGCCAAGATCAACAAGGTCGGCCTCGAGTCCGGCGACCCGAAGTTCCGACCGGTCTACTCCATCTACGTCGCGGTTGGTCAGAAGAACTCCAACATCGTGCGCACCCTCGCCGCCCTCGAAGCCGCCGGTGCCCTCGAATACACCGTGATCGTCGCCGCTCCGGCCGCCGACAATCCGGCCAACCAATACCTCGCCCCCTTCTCCGGCGCCGCCATCGGCGAGTGGTTCATGGAAAACGACATGGACGCGCTCATCGTCTATGACGACCTCTCCAAACACGCCGTGGCCTACCGCCAGATCTCCCTCATCCTCAAGCGCCCCTCCGGTCGCGAGGCTTACCCGGGTGACGTTTTCTATCTCCACAGCCGCCTCCTCGAGCGCGCCGCGCGCCTCAACGGCAAGGGCTCCCTCACCGCCCTCCCGATCATTGAGACCCAAGCCGGCGACGTGTCCGCCTACATTCCGACCAACGTGATTTCCATCACCGACGGTCAGATCTTCCTCGAGACCGACCTCTTCAACCAGGGTATCCGCCCGGCCGTTTCCGTCGGTCTGTCCGTGTCCCGTGTGGGTTCCGCCGCGCAGATCAAGGCCACCAAGCAGGTCGGTGGTAAACTCAAGGGTGAGCTCGCCCAGTTCCGCGAACTCGCCGCCTTCGCTCAGTTTGGCTCCGACCTCGACGCCAAAACCAAGGCCCAGCTCGACCGCGGTAACCGCATCGTCGAACTCTTCAAGCAGCCTGCCTTCAACCCGATTCCGATCGAGCAACAGGTCGTCACCCTCTGGGCCCTCCAGAAGGACTACTACGCCAAGATCGACACCGCCAAGGTGCAGGCTTCCGCCGAGTCCCTCCGTGAGTTCTTCGCCACCCGCAAGGATGCGCTCCTCACCAAGATTCGCGAGACGGCCAAACTCACCGACGAGATCGAAGCCGAACTCAAGACCGCCTGCGACGAGTGGGCCAGCAGCCAAGGCTAAAAACCAGTAGCCAGCATCGAGTAGCGAGTAGCGAGCATCGTCAGAAAAATTCCCGACTCTCCAACCTACTCGCTACCCACTACTCTCTACCCGCTACTTCATTCCCATGGCCTCCACCCGCGACATCCGCCGACGCATCAAGTCGGTCAAAAATACTCGCCAGATTACCAAGGCGATGGAGTTGGTCGCTGCGTCGAAGATGAAGAAGGCTCAGGCCGCCGCCACTGCTGGCCGGCCCTACGCCGTCCTCATGGCCGACATGCTCGCCTCCCTCGCCGACAAGGTCGACGGCAGCCTCCATCCCTTCCTCCAGCCCCGCGAGGTGAAGACCCGCGGCATCCTGCTCATCACCACCGACAAGGGCCTCTGCGGTCCGCTCAACGCCAACCTCTTTAAGCTGGTCGGCGAGATCAAAGGCGACGCCAAGTTCGTCGTCTCCGGTCGCAAGGGCGCCCAGTTCCTCGCGCGCAGCAAGCGCAACGTCGTCGCCGACTTCGGCATCCACGACAAGGTGCCCTTCGCCGAGATCAAGGCCATGGGCGACTTCATGATCGACCTCTTCCTCAAGGGTGAGATCGACACCATCGAAGTCATTTACCCGCGCTTCAAAAACACCCTCGTGCAGGAGCCGACCCATCGCCCGCTGTTGCCGTTGAACAACCTCAAGGAGTTCGTCTCCCACTTGTCCGACGACCACTCCGACGACCGCGCCAAGGAGTTCGCCGACGAACGGCTGATGATCTTCGAGCCCGACGCCCAGACCGTCCTCGAAGCTCTCCTGCCGTTCTACGTGAAGCGTTACCTCTACCAGGTCGCGCTCTCCACCAAGGCTTCCGAGCACAGCGCCCGTATGGTCGCGATGAAGACCGCCAAGGACAACGCCACCAGCCTCCTCGACGATCTCACCCTGCAATACAACAAGGCCCGTCAGGCCGCCATCACTCAGGAAATTCTCGAAATCGCCGCCGCCCAATTCACCGCGGCCTGATCCCGTCTGTTCCGTTCCAACCCTTCCGCCATCCGCCCCGATCCCGTTCCCTTTCACGAAATGAATACCGGCAAAATCGTCCAAGTTATCGGCCCCGTCGTCGACGTGCAGTTCGCCGAGAACAGCATCCCGCCCATCTACCAAGCCCTCACCGTTGAGTTTGTCGTCGATGGCAAATCCGAGTTGCTCACCCTCGAGGTGCAGCAGCACTTGGGTAACGGCATCGCCCGCTCCATCGCCATGTCCTCCTCCGAGGGCCTCAAGCGTGGCATGACCGCCACCGACACCGGCGCCCCCATCTCCGTCCCGGTGGGCGAGGGCGTGCTCGGTCGCATCTTCGACGTCACCGGCGCTCCCGTGGACGGCCGCGGCGAAGTCCCGCACGAGAAGAAGTATCCCATTCACCGTCAGCCGCCGGCCCTGGTCGACCAGGACACCGAGGAGCAGATCCTCGAGACCGGCATCAAGGTCATCGACCTCATCGCCCCGTTCTCCAAGGGCGGAAAGGTGGGCGCCTTCGGTGGTGCCGGCGTCGGTAAGACCGTCGTCATCATGGAGCTCATCAACAACATCGCCAAGGCCCACGGTGGTTACTCCGTGTTCGCCGGGGTGGGTGAGCGTTCCCGTGAAGGTAATGACCTCTACCACGAAATGTCCGACGCGGGCGTCATCAACCAGGAGGACATCTCCAAGTCCAAGGTGGCTCTCGTTTACGGTCAGATGAACGAGCCGCCCGGTGCCCGTATGCGCGTCGCACTCTCGGCCCTCGCCATGACCGAATACTTCCGCGACGAGAAGAACCAGGACGTGCTCCTCTTCGTCGATAACATCTTCCGTTTCTCCCAGGCCGGTTCCGAGGTGTCCGCGCTGCTCGGTCGCTCCCCCTCCGCGGTGGGTTACCAGCCGACTCTCTCCAACGAGATGGGCCTCCTCCAGGAGCGCATCACCTCGACCAAGAAGGGTTCCATCACCTCCTTCCAGGCGGTTTACGTCCCGGCCGACGACCTTACCGACCCGGCCCCGGCCAATACCTTTGCTCACTTGGACTCCACCATCGTGTTGGAACGCGCCATCGCCGAGCTCGGTATTTACCCGGCCGTGGATCCGCTCGCCTCCGTGTCGAAGGCCCTCGAGCCCAACGTGGTCGGCCAGGAGCACTACCAGGTCGCCCGCGAGGTGCAGCGCGTCCTCCAGCGCTACAAGGACCTGCAGGACATCATCGCGATTCTCGGTCTCGATGAGCTCTCCCCCGAGGACAAGCTCACCGTCTACCGCGCCCGCAAGATCCAGCGCTTCCTCTCCCAGCCCTTCCACGTGGCCGAGGTCTTCACCGGCTCGCCGGGCAAGTATGTCTCGGTCAAGGACACCGTCCGCGGCTTCAAGATGATCCTCGATGGCGAACTCGACGACATCCCCGAGGGCGACTTCTACATGAAGGGCTCCATCGACGAGGTGCTCGAAGGCGCCGGTAAGAAATAATTCAGTAGCGAGGAGACAGTAGCGAGTAGCGAGCATCCGGCATCATACCGCACGGCATCCTCCACCCACCTACTCACTACTCTTTAGCCGCTACTCACTACTTCACACTCATGTCTCTGACTCTCGAAATCGTCACCCCCGAAGCCCGGGTCTACTCCGACACCGTCGACAACGTGGTCATTCCCACCGTCGAAGGTGAAATCGGCGTCCTCCCGGGTCACCTTCCGCTGCTTTCCCAAGTGGCCGACGGTGAACTGCGGGTGACCAAAGGCACCGCCACCGAGGCGCTCGTCATCGGTGACGGTTTTGTCCAAGTCCAAGGCGACAAGATCTCCATCTTGGCCGAACACGCTATCGAGGAGAAGGCCATCGACGAAGACGCCGCCGAGAAAGCCATGCAACGCGCCCAGCTCGCGCTGAAGGAAGCCAAAGAAACCAATCTGGATCCCGCCGAAGTGGAACGACTTGAAAGCGTCGTCCGCTTCTCCGTCGCCCAGCTCGGCCTCAAACGCCGCCGCCGCTAAGCCGAAGCCTCAACGGCCAAATCGCCACCACCATGCGATTTGGCCGGAATTATGCTGCAAAAGGGGCAACGTAACAATTCTCGGCTACCGTCTATTTGTTTGCATCAGTAACGAGAATCATCTGACTTGCCCCTCCCGCGATCATCATAATTTCATCCTCGCTCCGCAGCAGTTCCTAATACCACACCATGAAATTCATCCGACTCCTCACTCAGGGCCTCCTGATCAGCATGCTGATCAGTGCAGTCGCTTTTGCCCAAACGGTTACACTCACCGCTGCCCAACGCGCCGCCATCCGCGCGGGTGGTGCCCAAGGTAAAGCCGCTGTTCAACAAGCTCTCGCCGCTGCCGGCGTGAACTTGACCGACGCCGCCGCTGTTCAAGCCGCCGTGGCCGACATCGTCGCCGACGTTTCCAGCGACGGTGGCACCGAAGTTGTCACCGCCGACATCGTCCAAGTCGTCGCCGCTACGGTGACCGAAGCCGTGACCGAAACCGTCGCCGCCACTCCTGGAGGTAATGTCGCTGCAATCGCCCAAGCCGCGGCCGCTGGTGCCACTCAAGGCGCAGTGGTCGCCGCCGCCAATTCGGGCGGTGACAGCGTATCCGTTGCCGCTGCCGCGTCCTCTGGTGCCACTTCTGGTGCCACCCAGGCAGCCACTAACACCGGAAGTGACGTCCAAGCTGTAACTTCCGCCGCATCTTCCGGCGCCCAGCAAGGTGCCCAAGAAGCTGCCGAACAAACCGGCCAAGACTCTCAGGCCATTGCCGACGCCGCCTCCCAAGGTTCCACCGGAGGTGACAGCGGTGATTCCGGTGACAGCGGTGATTCCGGTGACAGCGGTGATTCCGGCGACGCTCCAGCCGACGAAGCTCCGGCTGAGGAAACCGGCGACACCGAAACTCCTGACATTCCGGAGGAGGTTGAAACTCCCGAGGTTCCCGAGAACCCGACCGACGTCGCCAGCCCGTCCACCTGATCCGGCTCTGCGCCTCACCTAGAACTTTCTCAGCGCACCTCATTACGAGGTGCGCTTTTTTGTGCCTACTTCACACACTCGATTGACATTGAAACTGAGTCTCAGTCGACTTCGCCGACCCTTATGAAACAGGATCTCAAATCGACTCGCCTCCCTCTCTGCCAGCTCGGCGCTGGCGAATCAGGCCTGGTTTGTGAACTCCAAGGGGAGGGCACCTTTAAACAGCGCGTGCGCGAACTCGGGTTCGGTGAATCCGCCACGGTCAAAAAGATCTCCGGCCGCTCCACCATCATCTGCCAAGTCAACGGCACCCGTATCGCCCTCAGCCACGACGCCGCCCGCCGCATCCTGATCTCCGTCGGCTCCCTGCCGATGTCCGCCTGAGTCTTCGACCCCGGCCCAGCGTCTCTCCCCGGGACCCTTCGCTCCCGCGACTCTTTCCGCCGCCCTTCGCATGTCCGACACCGTTTCCCTCTCCAGCCTGGCCACCGGCGCCACTGCCGTCGTCCGCGCCTACCCACTCTCGGGTAACGCCTTTCTGCGCCTGCGAGAAATGGGCATGCTCCCTGGCACCTCCTTCACTCTGCTTCGCCGTGCCCCCTTGGGCGATCCGATCGAAATCAAGCTTCGTGGCTACAACCTGACCCTGCGTAAGACCGAAGCCGACCACATCATGGTCGAGGCCACCTCCGCCTGACCGGACTTCCCAGCGCCCAGGATATGAATCTGCCCGAGCACGTTAAAACACCTTCCCGCACCCCGGTGTATGCCTTTGTCGGCAACCCCAACTGCGGCAAATCCACCCTTTTCAACGCGCTCACCGGCCTGAAGCAGAAGGTCGGCAACTACCCGGGCGTGACCGTCGAACGCAAAGTCGGCACCGCCTACTCCCAGCACGGTCACCCCATGACCGTCATCGACCTGCCGGGCGCCTACTCCCTGGCCGCCCGCTCACCCGACGAAGCCGTCACCCGCGACGTGCTCCTCGGCCGCCGCGCCGACACCCAGATGCCCGACCGCATCGTTTGCATCGTCGATGGCTCCAACCTCGAGCGAAACCTCTACCTCGTTCACCAGATCCTGGATCTCGGCCGCCCGGTCATTCTCGTCGTCAACATGATCGACGTCGCGACCAACGCCGGTCTGCAGATCCGCTTCGACCATCTGGAAAAGGAACTCGGTATCCCCGTCATCCCCGCCCAGGCCTCGCGCGGCCACGGGCTCATCGAGCTCAAACTCGCCATGAGCCGCTCCGACCTGCCGCTGCCCAAACACCGCTGGAGCGTCCCCGCCGCCATCGCCCCCGCCGTCGCCGAACTGCAGGCCTCCCTCCAAGACGCCGACAAAAAACCCCCGCTCATCGCCCGCGCCGAAGCCCTGCTGCTGCTCACCGACCCGGATCCCGTGCGCGTGACCGGCTCCCAACCCCTCAGCCCGCGCACCGCCGCCATCCTCCAGCAATGGACGAAACGCTGGCAGGACGACGGCACCGACTGGTCCGGAAGCCTCGTGGGGGCCCGCTACGACGCCATCGGCAAACTCACCGCCGAATCCGTCAAATCCGCTGCCTCCGTCGCGCCTCAAAACGTTTCCGATCGGATCGACGCCATCGTCACCCACGGCTTCTGGGGCTGGGCCGTCCTCGGCTCGATCATGACGCTGCTCTTCCTGAGCATTTTCACCCTCGCCGAGTATCCCATGGGACTCATCGAGTCCGCCGTCGCCGCCATGGCCGACGGCGTCAAAGCCGCCATGCCGCCCGGCGACCTGCGCGACCTCATCACCGACGGCGCCATCGCCGGCGTCGGCGGCGTGGTGATCTTCCTCCCACAGATTCTCATCCTCTTCTTTTTCATCGGCCTCCTCGAAAGCACCGGCTACATGGCTCGGGCCGCCTTCATCATGGACCGCCTCATGAGCCGCGTGGGGCTGAACGGTAAATCCTTCATCCCGCTGCTCAGCTCCTACGCCTGCGCCATTCCCGGCATCATGGCCACCCGCACCATCGAGGACCACAAGGACCGTCTCGTCACCATTCTCGTGGCACCCTTCATGAGCTGCTCCGCCCGCCTGCCGGTTTACCTGCTCATGATCGCCGCCCTCGTGCCGTCGCGCGAAGTGCCCATCCTCACCAAGGTGGGCCTCATGTTGCTGATGTATGGCCTCGGCACCTGCGGCGCCTTTGCTTTCGCCTGGCTCTTCAAGCGCACCCTGCTCAAGGGCGAACCGCCGCTCATGATCATGGAGCTGCCGCCTTACCGCCTGCCGCGAGTGAAAGACGTCGCCCTGCAAATGGCCGAGCGCGGCGGCATCTTCCTCAAACGCGCCGGCACCATCATCCTCGCCATCTCCATCGTGCTCTGGGCCCTCACCGCCTACCCCAAGGCCGGCGAAGACGCCACGCCCAGCGAACAGATCGCCCAAAGTTTCGCCGGTCAGGCCGGCCACGTCATCGAACCCGCCATCGAGCCCCTCGGCTTTAACTGGCAGATCGGCATCGGCCTCATCTCCTCCTTCGCCGCCCGCGAAGTATTCGTCAGTGCGACGAGTGTCGTCTTCAACGTCGAGGAAGACGAAGAGAACACCGAACCCTTGCTCCAAGCCCTCCGTTCCGCCACCTGGCCGGACGGCCGCCCGCTATTCACTCCGCTGGTCTGCCTCACCCTCATGGTGTTCTACGTGTTCGCCATGCAGTGCGTCAGCACCGTCGCCATCGTGAAACGCGAAACCAATTCCTGGCGCTGGCCGCTCTTTCAGATCGGTTACCAAACCGGCTTCGCTTGGATTTTGTGCCTGATCATTTACCAGACCGGCACCGCCCTCGGTTTCTGAGGTCCCAACGTTTCTCATGTTCGACCTTCCCTGGCAGTCCCTCGTCGCCCCCCTGATCGTGCTCCTCGCGATCGGCTACCTGGCGTTTTCCTACCTCAGCAAACGACGGCAGGGTGGGGTGGGCTGCGCCAGCGGCGGCAGCTGTGCCTGCCCGCAGCCGAAACTCAAACTGCCCCCGCACCTGCAACCCCGCCGCTGATCCGGGGGGGCCGCGGGATTCACGGTTTCAGCAACTCGACCTCAAACACGAGGCCGGAGTTCGGCGGAATCGGACCATACGCGGATCCGCCGTAACCCAAGCGTGGCGGGATAAACAGGATCGCCCGCCCACCCGGCAGCATCTGCTGCAGGCCCGACGACACCCCCGGGATCATCTGGCCGATGCGCGCCTCGGTGGGTTTGTCTTCCCGCTGCACTTCCGTGCCGTCCTTCAGCCGCACGCGGTATTTAAATTTCACATACGCTCCCGGATACGGCTTCGCGCCACTGCCGCTCTCGAGGTGCAGGATGCCCAGCCCGGAATCGGTCCAGGCAATGCCTTCGGCCAGCGCCTCCTCGCCAAACAATTCCAGCCGCTCGTCGCGCACCGCTTGTTCGGCCGCCACGCGCGCCGCTTCGCGCTCAGCCGCGATCCGCGCATTGCGCTGATCCGCATACCACCACACGCCGGCCGCCGCGGCGACCAAGAGCACTATCGCTACAATCGTTCCTTTCATCGTTCTGCCGGGGGTCTCACTTCTTCCATTAAACCGACCAAATTGCCTTCCGGATCCCGCAAAAACCCGATCCACAAATCGTGATCCGGCATCGGGGCCGCCATCGCCGGCGCCCGCTCGTTGACCGCGCCCTTCGCCACCATCGCTGCGTGCGTCTCCACGATTTGCTCGACCTTAAAATACAGCGCCGAGTTTTTCCCCGGCGCTCCGTGCCCCTGCGGCACACTCAGCATCACCCGCACCGCCCCCGCTTGCAAAAAGGCGAGGTTCGGACCCGCCGCGAACAGGAACCGCAGTCCCAACACGTCGCGATAAAACGCCGTCGCCGCCGCCAAATCGGCCACCGTGATCGCGACCTGGCCGAGTTCAGGCGCAGACGGGGTAGGGGAGGTCTCGGCGTCGGCCATGGGAGATCGCTAGGGGATTTCCGGTTGGGCTTCGAGAATCAATCCCCGCTCGGCTCAGGGTTGTAGGCGACGGGAACCCGCGCGATCACATCAACCGGTTTACCGTCGATCACCGGCGGCACAAAGCCCCAGTCGGCCACCGCATGGACCGCGGCGTAGCCGAAGGCTTCATCGGTGGTCTCCACCACGCGCGGCAGGAGCACGAGGCCACTGCGGCTGATGATGAACTCCACCATGGCCTTGGCCGGTTGACCTTTCCGCTGCAGCTCCGGGGGAACCGTGGGAGCACGCTGCGCGACCGGCCGCGGCATCTTGTCGAGATCCTTCAGGCCCGGCAAAGAGTCTGGCTTGCGGCTGAGCACCTTGATGATCCGGCGCATCTCGTCGGTGTAGGGCGCATCGCTCCGGTCGGAGGAGAGATAAAAATCGAACTCCATTTTGAGGATGGCCCCGCAAGGCGTCCCGTCGTCCAGTTTGGCCGGCTTGAACCGGAAAGTCTCCGCGGCGGCCACGGCCGCGCCTTGGAAGTCGGGATCGCCGTCTGGCTCGGCTTGGGTTTGGATGACCTGCCCGGTGGGCGAGACCATGAAACTCACCGTCACTTTGCCGTAGCGCTTTTCCAGCAGGGCTTGGCGGGGGTAAACCGGCGGGCTGTAGTCGACCAGCACGGGGGCATCGTCCCAGCGAAACTTGCGCGGGATCGTCTCGGGGAACTCGCGCGGTCGTTTCACCTTCCAGCCGAGGTTTTGGGGTTCACCGGTAATATTAAAGATGATCGGGACCTGCATGCGCACGTCCACCGCGCGGCCGTCCTTCCGGCCGGGTTCGAAGCGCCACCGCTCGACAGCGTCGATCGCGGCCTGCCGGAAGCTCGGATGCGAGGCCTTGACGGCATAGGCCGCGCCGACGCGTCCATCGGACTGGACAATAAAGGCAACGATCACCTGACCCGTGATTCCCAGGCGATGCATCGCAAAAGGATAGATGGGCTTCTGCTGGCGCGTGACCTTGGGCTGCACGTCCAGCTCCGCTGGATCGCGGTCCTGAGCCCTTGCAGGGACTCCGGAGAGGAGGAGGAAGAAAGCGGTGCCGGCCAGGAACCCCGCGATTTTATGTGGTGAACACCATGACCCAAATCGCTGAAAGATCATGACTTGAGCCGAGCGGGTTCCTTGAGGGCACGCAAGCTCCGCGCGGCGTAGTTTAGCGGGTATTCACGGCGTCACCGGTCGACGTTGCCGCGGCTTTGGCCCCCCGCTTTTGCCGCGGGCCCTGAGCGAACTCCTCGCCCGCCGCGTCCGCCGGCGACTCACTCCACCCGAAACACCACCGGCAACTTCGCCACGACATCGACCGCTTCACCGTCGCGCAGCGGCGCGGCATAGCGCCAGTTGCTGACCGCGTGAATCGCCGCCGCGCCCAACGCAGGATCCGTAGCCTCCAGCACTTTGGGCAAACGCACAAAACCCTTCCGATCGATCACCACCTCCAACAGCACTTCGCCCCCCTTTCCCTCTTTGAGCAACTGCGGCGGCGTCTTCGGCGGGCGCTGCGACAACGGCTCAGGCAAACCATCCAATTCCGTCAGGTCCGCGAATCGGTCCTTACCTCGCTTCAACTGCTTGAGCACCCGTATGGTGTCGCGCGAAACCGGCGCATCGGATCGCGAGTTCGTCGTGAAGTTAAACTCCATGTTCAGGATCGCGCCGCACGGCTTCCACTCCCGCCGCGCCGGTTTAAACCGAAACGTCTCCACTGCCGCGATCGCCGCCTGCATCAGGTCCGGATCCCCGTCCTCCGCCGGCAGCGCGGTGAGCACGCGCCCCTGTTCATCGATCGCAAACTTCACCCGCACCTTGCCCTTGCGGCCGTCCATCAGCGCCGCCCGCGGATACACCGGCGCGGCATAACTCACCAACTCCGGCGCCGTGTCCCAGCGAAAGACCTCCGGCACCGATTCCGGCCAGGGCCCTAGGTTTTTCGAAATCGTCCAACGGTCGCGCGCCTTCTTTCCGTCGATCCGGAACATGATCGGCACCTGCAACTCCGCATCGATCGGCAACCCGTTTTTGATCGCCGGCGAAAAGACCCAATCCAGCGCCGCATCCACCGCCGCTTCATCCAAACCCGGATTGGTCGAGCGCAACACGTGCACCTGATCCACGACTCCCGTCTTCCGCACCAAGAGGCGCAGCACGACCGTGCCATCGTCGCCGATCCGCCGCATCGCGTAGGGATACTCCGGCTTGCGTTGCTTGAGCGGCTGCGGCGCGACGTCCCACGGCGCTTGCTTCACTTGGAGCTCGGGCGGCGGGACATGGGATGCTCCCACCGCATCGACCGAGTCCTTCACCTTGGGTAACGCTATCGCCAGCTTCTTCCGCGCCTCGGCGCGCGCAGCGGCACCGGGATCATCTGGCAGGAGGTTAAAAATCACCGGCACCTGCATGCGCGTGTTGACCACCTGACCGTCCTTCTGGCCGGGCTCAAATTTCCACTGCGCCACGGCCACCACCGCCGCCTCGCCAAACTCCGGGTGCGTCGCCCGCACCGCGTAGGGCGACCGCACCTTGCCCTGTTTATCCACGATAAAACCCACGATCGCATTTCCCATGATCCCTGCTTCGCGCAGTTCCAGAGGATAAACGGGACTCGCCTGGGACGTCGGCACCGGCTGCTGCTCCAGGTCGCTCAAATCAAACAACCCATCCGGCTTCCACTCCTCCTCCTCCATCCCTGGTGCCTTTGCCGCCGGCGCGGGAGCATCCGGCACGATGTTAAAATAGAGCGGCACCTGCATACGCGTGTTCACCACCCGACCGCCCACCCGGCCCGGCTCAAATTTCCACTGCGACACGGCCGCCACCCCGGCCTCACCAAACTCCGGGTGCGTCGCCCGTATCGCGTAGGCCGACCGCACCTTGCCATGCGAGTCCACGATAAAACCGACAATCGCGTTCCCCGTGATCCCTGCTACGCGTAGTTCCATCGGGTAAACGGGCCTCGCCTGAAACGTCGGCACCGGCGGCTGCTCCAGGTTGCCCAAATCAAACAACCCATCCGGCTTCCACGCCGCCTCCTCCTTGGTCACCTCCCACTTCCCGTCGACCGCCCCCGCTTCCTCTTGGGCGCCCAACGCACACCACAGTCCGACTCCCACACTCAGCCCAGTCATCCATCGCAACCGTTTTTCCATATTCAGCAGCCAACGGAACTCAACGGGTTGCCACAATTCCGAACCGCTCCGCCCGCGCCTGCCGGTTGACGCATCGCCCCCTTTGACCTCAGCGTCTCCCGCATTCCCGTGAGCGACCCGACACCCAGTCCGGATTCCAGCGACGCCGCCGCATCCCCGCAGGCGAAACCAACCGCTGACATCGCACCCTCTCCCGATCCGATCCGCCCCCATCGCCGCCACTGGGGTCGCATCCTGCGCTACTGGGGTCGCTCCACCGTGCGCGCCGTGCAGATCGATTGGTTCCCCGGCCGCCGCCTCTTCCGCCGCCCGCAACGTTCGACCCTCATCGCCGACGCCAAGGCCGGCTTCAACGTCGCCATCCTCGGCTTCCCCCAGAGCATCGCCTTCTCGCTCATCGCCGGCGTGCCCGCCCTCATGGGTCTGGTGAGCTGCGCCGTCGCCGCCATCGTCGGCCCCTTCTTCAGCGGCACCCGCTTCATCTGCCTCGGGCCCACCAACGCCACCGCCATCCTGCTGCTCACCGGCGTCGCCTCCACCGGCCTGCCCGAAGAAACCCGCGCCCTCGCCGTGCCGCTCTTCGTCGTGCTGGTGGGCGTCTTCCTCGTGCTCGGCGCGATCGCCCGCGCGTCATTGCTGATCAACTACATCTCGCGCTCGGTCATCACCGGTTACATCACCGCCGCCGCCGCGCTCATTTTCGTCAACCAGATCCAAAACATCCTCGGCGTGCGCACCGCCGGCGCCTCGACCTTTGTCGGCATCATCGCCGCCACCGTGCGCCAGCTCCCGCAGACCCACTGGCCCGAGCTCGCCATGGCCGCCGGCACCCTCGCCATCAACCTCGGCCTCATGCGCTGGGTGCGCTTCCTGCCCAACATCGCCGGCACCCTCCTGCTCACCGCCGTGATGGGCATCGGGTTCCGCTATGTCGGTTGGGACATCGCCTACCTGCAGACCTTCGACCTCGGCAACCTGCGCTTTTTCCCCGGCACCTTCGACTACCAGCTCATCGGTGACCTCGCCGCCCCCGCGCTCGCGCTCGCCTTTGTCTCCATCCTCGAGGGCTCCTCCATCGGCAAGACCCTCGCCTCCCGCGCCGGCCATCGCTTCGTCGTCAACCAGGAGATGTATGCCATGGGCATGGCCAACATCACCAGCGGCCTCTGCGGCGGCATGAACGCCTCCGGCTCACTCACGCGCTCCGTGCTCTCCGACACCTCCGGCGCCCGCTCCCCCTTGGCCAATGTCTACGGCGGCATCATCGTGGCCGTGATGCTCTTCAGCATCGGGCCGCTCATTCACTTCATCCCCAAGGCCGCCCTCGCCGTGCTCGTCATGGGCATCGCCTGCTCGCTCATCAACCGCCGCAACCTCCTGCTGGCGCTGCGCACCACCCACTCCGACACCGTCGTCTTCATCGTCACCTTCAGCTCGGCCCTGCTGCTCACCATCGACGCCGCCATCTACCTCGGCGCCTTCACGTCGATCATGCTCTTCCTCAAAAAGGCCGGCCAACCCGAGCTCTCCGAATACAACTTCAACCAGGACGGCCAACTCGCCGAGCTGCCCACGCCCGATCGCCGCAACGTGCCCGGCATCTCCATCCTGCACGCCGAGGGCGACCTCTTCTTTGGTTCCACCGAGATCTTCTCCCAACAGATCCGCGAAGTCATCCGCGACCCGTCCCTCAAGGTCATCATCCTGCGCCTCAAAAACGCCCGCAACCTCGACGCCTCCGCCGCCATCGCCATCGAGGAACTGCACGACTTCCTCAAAAAATCCAAACGCCAGCTCATCGTCTCCGGTGCTGGCCGCGAGGTCACCCGCGTGCTGCGCAACTCCGGTTTCATCGCGCGCCTCGGCGAGGAGAACTTCTTCCGCGAGGTGCCCACCAACCCGACCCTCTCCACCCGCGACGCCCTCAAGCGCGCCACCGAGGTGCTCGGCCGCCGCGACGCCGAGATCCGCATCTTCGTCGACCAGTCCCGCAAAAAGAAAGAGTCCGACGACTGAACGTCGTCGGACCCTGTATCAGAACCAAAACTACGCGCGCGCTGACCGCGCTGCGGCTCAGACCGGCTGGCGACCCAGCGTGCCGACCAGCGAGGCGAGGTAATCGTCGCTGCTCACGCGGGCCAACTCGGCCTCGGCTTCGCACAACTTGGCGGTGAGGCCCATGCGCTCCGCCACGTCTTCGCTGCGCGGATTGTCGATCACCAGTCGGAGCGACTCGATGTGACGCTCCCAGAGACCGACATCCCACTTCTGCTTGGACGCGAGACGGGCCTTATACCAGTCGGTCTCCACCAGCGCTTCGCGGCTGAACATCGAACGCACTTCCGGCGCGTCGAGTCCATGGCCGTTCCAGTTGCCCTTGGCCATGATGTGCAACAGCGCTTCCAGCGGCGGGCAGGCATCGGCGATCGTGCCGTCGTCGAAGTAGGCCTGGGCCACGCGCTCGTGGGTCACGCAGATGTTCTCCATGCCGTCGGCAAAGAGATCCATGTCCTGCAGCTCGGGCCTCAGCATGTCGTCGGTGAAGACCACGTGCGGATGGTTGAACACGCGACCGAAGAAGGTGCGGGCAAACTTCGCCGTGATGCGGTAGCCGAGGCGGCTCGAGAGCACCTTCTCGCCGTTGTGCTCCATGTCTTCGCACTTCTCGAGGTAGAGGTGATCGATGAGGAACTGCGGATCGCGCTCCTCGGGCGTCATGCGGCACCACACTTCCGGGATGAGCAGACTCACGTCGTGATCGACGCGCATCTTCGGACCCACGTAACCGGCCGCCGACACAAACACCGGGTGACCGGTGAGCAGCAGCGAAACCAGCGCGGCATTGAGATCGTAGATCGCCGGCAGGCAGTTGAACGGACCCTTCGTCAGCGCGCCTTCCGAACCGGCACCGGTGGTCGACGGGGACTTGCCGGTCATCGAGCTGATGAACTCGAGGAACAGCTCCGGCAGTTCGAAGTAGTGAATCGGGTTAAACACCGCCAGCGCGCGAATGCCCGCCTTCACATCCGGCGGGTTGTTGCGACGGCCCGGGACCACCGCATCGACCGGCGTGTAAACCGCGGCGTCGGCGGCGACGCGGCGATGCAGGCGCGTGGCCATCTTCGCCAGGTGCGCCGACTTCGGATCGACGAGGTCGGGGCGCATCTGCAGGTAGCGCGGGTTCTTGGTCGGCTTGCCGTCCACGATGCGCGGATGCGCCGGCGAAACGAAGTAGGAGGCACCGTCGGGAGCCGTGGCGGCTTCCTTGATCAACTTCTTCACCGGAGCGGTCCACTTGTCGAAGTTGACGGCATCGGCCACCAGCTCCTTGGCGTCTTCGCGCGTCAGCGGTTCGAAGTTGGAGATGAAGTTGCCCGGGCCGGCGAGGTCGCGCTCGGCCTGCTTGTCGTAACCGCGATGGATCGCGTCGTCGGGGCGCTGGAAGAGACGGGTCTCGCAGTTCTCGACAAACTTTTCCGAGAGACGGGTGCTGCCGGCGGCGCGGTCCGGCAACTGATCGGCCGGCACCACCACGGAGGCCGTGATGTCGTCTTCCATCTGCACCTTGGCGGCGGGATGGAAGTCCTCGCGCAGACCGAAGACACGCCACGAACCGTCGTCGCGGAAACCGACGCGCAGGTAGCTCGCGCTCAGCTTGCGGTTGTCGCACTTCAGCTCGTTGCCCGGCGTGCCATTGATGATGTCCACCGAGAAGTGGCTGCGCCAGTCATCGCCCCAGTCGGCCTGGTAGTAGCGCTTCACCACGAAGACGATTTCCTTCAGGTATTGCGGGATGACCTTCAGCCAGTCGTTGAACTCTTCGGAGAAGTCGTTCGACGGGGTGAGCAGTTTGATCACCGAGCCGAGCGAACGCTCGGGGCTCAGGATCGGGCGGTGATCCTTGCCGCGGCGGGCGGGATCGGCGAAGCGCTCGTGATACGGATGATCGAGCAGCTCCTGCACGCGCTTCATGTCGCGCTCGAAGTCGGCGACAAACACCGTGCCGGGCAGAATGGCGTCGGAGATCGCCTTGGAGATTTCCGATTTGCCGCCGCCCGAAACCGTGCAGGGCTTGTGGCACAGCGTGCCCTCGGCGACCGTGCCGACGAGGTTCCAGGTCGTCTGACCCGGGGGCTGCTCCAGCTCCACCTTGTAGCCCGACGGACGCACGTAAGTGATGCCGGCGCGCAGGGGCAGAGTGCGGGTCTCGCCGTCATCGCCCGTCCACACCACCGTCTGGGTGGGCAGGTCGAAACGCACGTCTTCCGGCACGTAGTAGATTGACGGATACTCCTTATCGACCGCGTAGCCCTCGGGCTTCACGTCGATGAGGTCGCTGTATTTCTCGACCACCTCGGCAAAGGAGTGACCGCGCGACTTCACGTGCACGCTGCCGGCGAATTCCTCACCCAGGTCGTAGGACGGGTAAACCAACGCACCACCGGCGTGCTCCTCTTCGGCGACACCGTAGAGATTGGCGGCGTAACCGATCTGGGTCTTCACCTCCTTCTTGCAGTAGCCGAAGTAGTTGTCGGCGATGAGCGTCACCACCACACCGCGGGCGTCGCGGGCGCACAGCTTGAAGGCCGAGCCGTCGTTGTAGAGTTCGCTCTCGTCCTTCCAGCACATGCCGTCGCGGCGTTGGCGCGGGGTGGCGAGGTCGTAGTGGGGGAGACCGAGCAGGATCTTCGGCACGCTCACGAGATGCGGAGCGAGGATCACGCAGCCGGTGTGGCCGGTCCAACCGTCGATATCGAGCGCGGCATCGTTCTCCGGCAGGTAGGGGTCGCCACCGTTGCCGAAGATCGACTCCACAAAGTCCAGATTGGCCACCAACGAACCCGGCACGAAGAAACGCGTCTCCATGCGCTTGGCGCGGGTGAAGCCCTTCACCTCCGGCACCACCAGCGGGCGCAGCATGAGCGACACCCAGGCCGAGGCCGGCGTCTCCCAATCGGCCGAGTAGGGCACCCGCATAATATCGGCGGGGGCCTTGAAAGCCAT
This sequence comes from Actomonas aquatica, assembly GCF_019679435.2. NCBI lineage: Bacteria > Pseudomonadati > Verrucomicrobiota > Opitutia > Opitutales > Opitutaceae > Actomonas > Actomonas aquatica. The sequence goes on along the minus strand of NZ_CP139781.1, from coordinate 3,833,426 downwards.
CTCGAGCAGTTTGGCAAAAGCCTGCTTCGGCGTCGCCTTCTTGTCTTCCGGCACCGGCAGTCCGCCCTCGGCGATGTGAAACACACCCTTGGTTGTGCGTCGATCGCTGGCCGGGTTGTGCAACACGCCGTTGCGCAGACGGAAGCTCGAGAGCAACGGCGACTCCGTCGCGTCACCGCGATCCGGCAGCGACAGCTCGCGCGCCAGGCCCGGCTGGTCGAGGACCAGCGTGCGCAGGGGCAGGGAAGGGGGATCGCCTAGCTCCGCCAGATACTGGTTGATGAAGTGCTGGATGCGTCCATCCACCGGCGCATAACGCTCCACCATCTGGCGCGTCATCTCCCGGTGGCGGGAGAAAATGGGGTCAGCAAGCTCAGTCAACGCCTGCGACCCACCACTGGGGCCCGTCGGGCAACCCAGTAGCCCCAGTCGCAGGGCGATAGCTTGACGTAGTTCCTCAGGCGATGGCGGACGTTTGGTCGATGTCATGCTTGCCGAGGACGCTAGAGACATTGCACGCCTCCCGTCCAACCCATGCTTTCAAAAAGAGATGACTCACCGATGGGTCTACTAGGCCTTATAAGCGGTCGGATCGATTAGCCCCGCTACTGCAAACGCTTCGCGCCGTTCCACGCAAGTGCCACAGGTTCCGCAGTGTTGCGCCCCTCCTTTGTAGCACGACCAGGTCCGCCCGAAGTCCACCCCCAGCCGCGCGCCCTCCGCCGCGATCCGGCCCTTGTCCATCGCGATGAACGGCCGCAAAAGCGCTACTTCTACATAGGTCCCCAGCCGCATGGCGTCCCCCATCGCCTGCATAAACGGCTCCCGGCAATCCGGATAAATCGCGTGATCACCACCATGCGCCGCGATCACCACGCCGGTCGCCCCGGCACTCTCCGCCACCCCGGCTGCAATGCTCAACATGATCGCATTCCGAAACGGCACCACCGTCTGCTTCATGTTGGCGTCTTCGTAATGGCCGTCCGGGATTTCCCCGCCCGACTTCAGCAACGCCGAATCAAACAACCGGTCCACAAACGGCAACTCCACCACCTCATGCCGCACACCCAACGCCGCCGCATGCCCCGCCGCGAACGGGATCTCCCGGGCATTGTGCTTCGCCCCGTAGTCAAAACTCAGCACTGCCACCACTTCATGCTGCTCCCGTGCCCAATACAGCGCCGCCACCGAATCCATTCCGCCGGAACATAACACCACAACCTTCATCCCACCCAAAAAAGCCGTCCGCCCCCGCATTGCCCAATCTTTCTCTTTCTTCTTTCTCTTTATCTTTCTCCCCACGGCCGCCGCTCCCCCCATGCTCCTCCTCCATACCCCGCACTGCACCGCCTACGGCAACGCTTCGCGCCCCGAGCAACCCGCCCGCCTCGCCCGCACCGTGCCCCACCTGCGCGCCGCCCACCCCGACTGGATCTGGCAGGAGCCGCCCCTCGCCACCGCGACCGACGCCGCCCTCTGCCATACCCCGGCCCACCTCGAACGCCTGCTCGTCCCAGAGGACTTCGACGCCGACACCCCATTTTTCCCCGACATCGCCACCCACGCCTACCGCGCCACCGGGGCCGCCATCGCCGCCGCCGAAGCCGCGCTCGCCGGCCGCGGACCCGTCATCGCCCTCAATCGCCCGCCCGGTCACCACGCCACCGCCGACCAACCCATGGGGTTCTGCTACCTCAACCAGATCGCCATCGCTGCCCGCCACGCCCAGCTCCACCTCGGCGCCACCCGCGTCGCCGTCTGGGACTTCGACGCCCACCACGGCAACGGCACCGAAGCCCTGCTCGCCGACCAACCCGGCTTCCTCTTCACCTCCGTCCACCAATCCCCCTGCTATCCGGGAACCGGCCTCACCAGCTTCAGCAACTGCCACAATTGGCCGATACCTCCTTTGGCGCCCCGGGCCGCCCACCTCGACGCCTTGCGCCACTCTCTTGACGCCGTGATTGCCTTCGACCCGGACCTTGTGCTCGTCTCTGCCGGCTTCGACGCCTATCAGGGCGACCCGATCACCAACATGACTTTGCAAACCACAGATTTCGCCACCCTCGGCTCCTGGCTGCGCACCAGCGGACTTCCCGCCGCCGCCGTGCTTGAGGGCGGCTACAGCGCCGACCTGCCCCAACTCGTCGACGCCTTCCTCTCCGCTTGGGCCGGCGAGGACGTCCGCGCATGATCAAACGTTTCCTCCCACGACCCGCCCGCCAATTTTTCGGCGTTAAAATGAAGCCCACGGCACCGGCCTACCAACTCCTCGACCAACCCGGTCAACTCGCCCCCCTGCTCGACGCCATCGATCGCGTGGACGAAGTCGCCCTCGATACCGAGGCCGACAACATGAACTGCTACCGCACCAAGATCTGCCTCCTGCAGTTCCTGGTCGACGGCAAGGTCTACCTCGTCGACGCCCTTGCGCCGCTCAACTTCGCCCCCCTTTACGAGAAGCTCGCTACCAAGCATCTCATCATGCACGGCAGCGACTACGACCTGCGCCTGCTGCACGACCTCAACCGCTTCGAGTGCAAGAGCATGTTCGACACCATGCTCGCCGCCCAGCTCCTCAACCGCCAGCGCGTCGGCCTCGCCGCCCTCATGGAAGACTACTTCGGCCTCATCATGTCCAAGGAGTCCCAGAAGGCCAACTGGTCCAAACGCCCGCTCACCCAAAAGCTCCTCGACTACGCCTCCCTCGACGTCTGGCACCTCCCGGAGCTCCGCAACCTCCTCACCAAGGAGCTGCGCAAACTCGATCGCGTCGACTGGCTCGAGCAACAATGCCGCCGCCAGATCGAAGCCGCCCAGACCGGCTTCCCCTCCGGCGACGAAAACGCCTGGCGCATCGGCAAATCCGAGAAACTCCGCGGCCGTGGCCTCGGGGTCCTCCACTCCGTCTGGCACTGGCGCGAAGCCACCGCCGAACGCCTCGACACGCCCCCCTTCAAGGTCTGCAACAACAAGCTGCTGCTCACCATGGCCCAGCACGCCGAAAACGGTGACAGCGAGGCCACCATCCTCGCCTCCATCAACCTCGGCCGCCGCCACAGCCGCCTCATCAAGTCGCTCACCGCCGCCGTGCACCAGGGTCTGGAAACCGACCCCGCCAGCCTGCCGCGCCGCCAACGCAACCGCGACCACCGCCCGCTCACCCCCAACGAACTCGCCTTCCAAGATCGTCTCAAAGCCGGCCGCGACCAGATCGCCACCAAGCTCAACCTCGAGCCCACCCTCATCGCCAACCGCTCCCAACTCGCCCAAATCGCGCGCAGCCCCGAGCAACTCGATGAGCTTCTCCTCCCCTGGCAAGCCGGCCTCATCCGCGACCTCCCCGCCTTCGCCCAAGGCGCCAACGCCTGACGCCCGGTTGTAGCAGCGGCCGTCTCGGCCGCTCTCGCTTTGCCCCTCGGCCCCCTGCCTCTCGGCCACCCGTCCGCCCCCCCGTGGCCGAGGCTTCCAGCCTCGGCACCACCACCCGAGCTTTACGCCCGACACCGACCCACCTTAGCTGGCTCGCAACCGTGCCGACGCCACCGCCTCCGCCAGCCGACTCCGCCAACATCGCCCGCCACCTTCCCCGGATGGCGGCCAGCCAGCCGCACACCCCGGCGCTCAAGATCCCCCGCGGCCGCACCGCCGACGGTGCCATCGACTACCTCACCCTCAGCTTCGCCGAACTCGAAGCCGAAGCCGCCGCCTGGCAACACCGCCTCCGCCACGCCGGCGTGCAACGCGGCGACCGCGTCCTCGTCATGGTCCGCCAGGGCCTGCCCCTCATCGCCAGCGTCTTCGCCCTCTTTGCCCACGGCGCCGTGCCCGTCGTCATCGACCCCGGCATGGGGCGCAAAAGCTTCCTCGCCTGCGTCCGCCGCACCCAACCCCGCGCCCTGCTCGGCATCCCGCTCGCCCGCCTGCTCAGCCACCTCTTCCGCGGCGCCTTCAAATCCGTCCGCATCCGCATCGCCGCCCGCGGCGACACCACCGCCCGCCTCTCCAACCGCGGCGACACCGGCAAACTCGCCGTCGCCGCCTCCACCACCGACGAACTCGCCGCCATCCTCTTCACCTCCGGCTCCACCGGCGCCCCCAAAGGCGTCTGCTACGCCCACGGCATGTTCAACGCCCAGGTGGAACTCATCCGCCACACCTTCGAAATCCGCCCCGGCGAGGTCGACCTCCCCATGCTGCCCATCTTCGCGCTCTTCAACCCCGCGCTGGGCATGACCACTGTCGTCCCCGAAATCGACCCCTCCAAACCCGCCGCCGTCGACCCCGCCAAGATCGTCCAAGCCATCACCCAGGAACAGGTCACCAACTCCTTCGGCTCCCCGACCCTCTGGCACAAGATCGCCCGCCACTGCCACGCTCAGCGCCTCACCCTGCCCACCATGAAGCGCGTGCTCTCCGCCGGCGCCCCCGTGCCCCCGGCCCTTTGGGAACTCATGCGGCCCATCCTCACCAACGGCGAACTCCACAGCCCCTACGGCGCCACCGAAGCCCTGCCCGTCGCCACCATCGACGCCACCACCGTCATCGAACACACCGCCGCCGCCACCCGCACCGGCGCCGGCACCTGCGTCGGCCACATCATCGCGCCCAACGAGGTCAAAATCATCGCGCTCACCGACGACCCCATCGCCACCGAGTCAGAGATCAAAACCCTCCCGCCCCTCAAGATCGGCGAAATCATCGTCCGCGGCCCCACCGTCACCCAGTCCTACGACGCCCTACCCGACGCCACCGCGCGGGCGAAAATCCCCGCCAACTCCGATTTAGGATTTAGTCATTTAGAGCCTGGGATTTCCGGCGGCTCTGCCGCCGCCTGGCATCGCATGGGCGACTGCGGTTACCTCGACGACTACGGCCGCCTCTGGTTCTGCGGCCGCGCCGCCGAGCGCGTCGAAACCGCCACCGGCCCGCTCTTCACCGAACAAGTCGAACCCATCTTCAACCAACACGCCGCCGTCCGCCGCACCGCCCTCGTCGGGCTCGGCCAGCGCCCGACGCAACGCCCGGCCCTCGTCATCGAGCCCCGCGACCCGCAGCTCCTGCAAAACCCCACCGCCGCGACCACCCTCATCGCGGAACTGCGCACCCTCGCCGCCGATCACCCCCACGCCGCCCGCGTCGAAGCCTTTTACCTGCACCCCGGCTTCCCCGTCGACGTCCGCCACAACGCCAAAATCCACCGCCTCACCCTCGCCAAGTGGGCCGCCACGGCCAAACCGTCGGGCCCCCCCTAAACGACCAACCCTCCCTGTGGGTCGGGCTTTACGCCCGACACCCCGTCCTTCCGTGGCCAACCCGCAACCCGAACCTCCCACCACTCCCGTCCTCGTCACCGGCGGCACCGGCTTCCTCGGCTCCCATCTCGTCGACCAACTCCTCGCCGCCGGTCGCAACGTGACCGTCGTCTCGCGCCAGCCGCGCCCCGCGCTCACCGCCCGCGGCATCCGCGTCGTCACTGGCGCCCTGCACGACCCGACCACCTGCGCCGCCGCCGTGGAAGGCGTAGGGACCGTCTTCCACGTCGCCGCCCGCGTCGGCGTCTGGGGCCGCTATGACGACTTCTACCGCGACAACGTCACCGCCACCGAGACTCTGCTCGCCGCCGCGCAGACCGCCGGCGTGCAACGCTTCATCCACACCAGCACGCCCAGCGTCGTCTACAACGGCCGCGACCTCGCCGACGCCGACGAATCCCTGCCGCTCACGACCGACTGCCCCAGCCCTTATCCGCTCACGAAAGCCATCGCCGAAAAGGCCGTGCTCGCGGTCAACCGTCCCGGCTTTCTCACCACCGCCCTGCGCCCCCACCTCATCTGGGGCCCCGGCGACCCGCACCTCGTGCCGCGCATCCTCGCCCGCGCCCGCGCCGGCCGCCTGCGCATCGTCGGCACCGGCCAAAACCGCGTCGACATGGTGCACATCACCAACGCCACCGCCGCCCACCTCGCCGCCGAAACCGCCCTCTCCACTTGTCACGTATTACGTGACGGTTCCGCAGATACCCTTGCGCATAAGGAACTTCCGGCAGCGGCCGGGCGGGCTTATTTCATCACCAACGACGAGCCGGTGAACCTCTGGGATTGGATCAACGAGCTGCTCACCGGCCTCGGCGAACCGCCGCTCACCAAGCGCATTTCCCTCGCCGCCGCCTCCCGCATCGGCGCCGTCTGCGAAACCCTCTGGCGCCTGCTCCCGCTCAAAGGCGAACCGCCCATGACCCGTTTCATCGCCGCCGAACTCGCCAAGGACCACTGGTTCAACCTCACCGCCGCCAAGCGCGACCTCGGTTACGAGCCCACCATCACCATGGCCGAAGGCACCCAAGAACTGATCCGTAGAATGAAGAATGGTGAATAGAGAATGGTGAAAGGACTGCAGGTGGCCCGGGTTTCACCATTCACCATTCACTATTCACCATTCAAAATTCCCTAGTTTCGCTGCCGCACCGCCTCGAACAGCGTGATGATCGTCGCCATCGCCACGTTCAGCGAATCCGCCTGACCCGCCATCGGAATGCGCACGCGGTCGTCCGCTTCGCGCAGCCAGTCGTCGCTCAGGCCGTATTGCTCGCTGCCCATCACGATCGCCATGGATCCGGTCAAATCGGCGTCGGTGTGCAACTGCGTCGCCGACGGCGTTGTCGCCACACTGCGGATACCTTTCGCCTGCAACCAAGCCCGCACCGCGTCACTCTCGGCGATCGCCACCGGCACCGAAAACAACACCCCGGTCGAGGCCCGCACCACGTTGGGATTAAACAAATCCGTCACCGGGTCGCACACAATCAGGCCATCCACGCCCGCCGCATCGGCGCTGCGCAGAATCGTGCCTAGGTTGCCCGGCTTTTCGATCGCCTCGACCACCAACAAAAACGGGGTGGGGGAGAGCGGCAGGTCATCGAGCCCGTTCTGCCACTGCGGCAACACCGCCAACAGCCCATCGGGCCGCTCGCGATAGGCCACCTTGGCGAAAGCTGACTTGCTCAACTCAAACACCCGCGCCCCCGCTGCCTGCGCATCGGCGATCAAACCCGCCTCGTTGCCCTGTTCACCCGGATACCATTCCGGACACACATACAGCTCCACCGGCGCGTAACCCTTGTCCAGCGCCCGGCGAATCTGCCGAAAGCCCTCCACCAGAAACTGACCCGCCTGATCCCGCGGACGCCGGTCGCGCAGCTTCACAAGCTGCTTCACGCGCGGATTCTGCAAACTGGTAATGACCTCGGGTTCCATGGCTCGAAAAGCCCACCAAACACACCAAAAGACACGAAAAGAAAACACTCGGTTTTCACCTTTCCGTGTATTCCGTGTGTTCCGTGGGCCGCAATAAGACCAAAACCCGTCGGGACTTCCCGTTCCCCTATCACGCCGAAATCGAGCTCGAGATCACGACGCTCACCAACCGCGGCGTAGGCCTCGGCCGCGTGGAACTCGCCAGCGATCAGCAATCAGCGACCAGCGACCAGCCGGCCAATCAAGAATCCGAAATCGAGAATCCAAAATCCACGTGGGTGGTCATGGTCCCCTTCAGCCTGCCGGGCGAACGCGTCCGCGCCCGCGTTTTCCGCAACCAGAAGAATTTCTCCGAAGCCGATCTGATCGAAGTCCTCACCCCGTCACCCGACCGCGTCACCCCGCGCTGTCCGCTCTTTGGTGAATGCGGTGGCTGCCAGTATCAACATCTCAACTACGACGCCCAGCTCGTCTGGAAGCGCCAGCAGGTCGAGGAACTGCTCGAACACATGGCCGGCCTCACGCATCCGGTGAACCCCGTCATCGGCTCGCCCGAAAAATTCGGCTACCGTTCCAAGATCACCCCGCACTTCAACCTCCCGCGCGACGGCGACGACGCGTCGGCGCAACCCATCGGCTTCCTCCGCCAAGGCACCCGCAACCACATCATCGACGTGCCGGAGTGCCTCATCGCAACCGACGCGATCAACGCGCACCTGCCGCAGATCCGGTCCGAAGTCCGCGCCAACCTCGCTGCCGGTGCCTACAAAAAAGGCGCCACCCTCCTCCTGCGCCACGCCACCGAAGGGGTCGTCACCTCCCACGACGCCATCATTCACGAACAAGTCGGAGCCCTGAAACTACACTTCCTTGCCCGCGACTTTTTCCAGAACAACCCCTTCATCCTGCCCGCTTTCACCGGCTACGCCCGCGACCAGGCGGCGGCGACCGGCGCGCGCTACATGGTGGACGCCTACTGTGGCAGCGGCCTCTTCGCGCTCAGTTGCGCCAGCGCCTTTGAGAAAGTGCGCGGCATCGAGATCAGCGAAACCAGCGTGCAGTTCGCGACGGAAAACGCCGCGGCCAACGGCCTGACCAACGCCACCTTTCAGGCCGGCGACGCCGCCGCCATCTTTGCCGGACTCGAGACGGACCTGCCGCCGGCCGACACCGTCGTGCTCATCGATCCGCCGCGCAAAGGCTGCGATGAAAGTTTCCTGTCTCAGCTTTTTGAATACGGCCCGCGGGCGGTCGTTTACGTGAGTTGTGACCCCGCCACCCAGATGCGCGACCTGGTCCATTTCAAGGCAGCCGGCTACCGCCTCACCGCCGTCCAGCCCTTCGACCTCTTCCCCCAAACCCGCCACCTCGAGTGCGTCGTGACGTTGGTGAAATCCTAGCCAAAGGGGTCAATCTTATATCTTTGAATTTTGCCTCGGCCGGCCGGCACGGGCAGGACCGGCAGCGCGCAAAACCCGGCCTACCTGCAACCATTTGGTGACTGCAGTTTTCCGCAGTCCGGTTTTGCGCTCTTTTGGGCGTCGTGCGATGAAGCGGCATGCTTCGTTGTTCGCTGTCTCGCTGGCTTTCCGCCGCGGGTCTTTCCTTCTGCTTCACCGCTTCCGCTCTCATGTCGCACGCCGAGACTCTGCCGCCGACTTCACCGGCCCTCACCGTGATCGGCCGCACCGCGCCTACCGCCGATGGCTCCGGTCTGCTCATGGCTTTTCCGGGCATCGAGCTGCGCTTCACCTACACCGGTGAGGCGCCCGCGATTCGTCTGCACGCCGACAGCGACACCTGCTTCTTTAACCTCTCCATCAATGGCGCCCCGGACGCCGTGCTGCAGCTGGAGGAGGGCGACAACCTTGTCCCGCTGCCATCCGGACCGGCTCCCGAGTCCGGTCGGCTCGTGTCGCTCGTTCGCCGCACCGAGGCATGGCAGGGCATCGTGACTTTTGGCGGACTCGAGTTTGATCCGACTGCCACCCAACTCCTCGCCGCGCCGGCGCCTCGCGACCGTCGCGTGCTGGTGATCGGCGACTCCATCACCACCGGCCACTACGTCGAGCAGCTCCCGCCCACGCCCGACCCCACGCCGCGCACCAACAACGCCGCCCGCACTTGGGGCTGGATCCTCGCGCGCTCCCTAGGCGCCGAGGTCAACATCGTCGCTTACGGCGGTCGTGGCCTCATCCGCACCTGGGATGGTCGCACCGATCAGGCCAACGCGCCGGCCTTCTTCGAGCGCGCCGTGCCCGATCATCCCGAGACGCCCGCCGACCCCGAATACCTCTGGGATCACAGCCGCTACACGCCCGATCTGATCGTCATCATGCTGGGCCAGAACGACTTCAACCTCGGAGTCCCCGACGCGGCCCATTTCAAGTCCACCTACCGCAACCTGCTGTCGCGCCTCCATCGCCTGCACCCCGATGCCGCCGTGATCCTCTGTGGCAGCCCCATGCAGCACCCTCATCCGGCCGATCCCGACAGCTCCGATCCCGAAAAACGAACGACCCTCTATCGTTGGCTCCACGAACTCGCCACCGCCGCGCCTGCCCTCGGTTTCGACTCCGACCGCATCGCCGTCGTTGAGGTGTCACACCAGCCCGGCACGCCACTCAACGCCCATCCGGTGGTTTTCCAGATGGAGCAAATCGCCACCGAGATCGCGCCCACCGCCCGCCAGCTCACGGGCTGGTGAGGTTGAGCGCACACAGCCGCTCGGCTCCGCCGCTGCTGCACAGTAACTGAAAGGCCCGGTTGCGCCGGACCAAGGATCGGGAACACTACCGCGCACCTGCCATCTCAGAGATGCGGCCCCAAATCTCTGCCCCCTCAAGATTCGCCGCTTCGCCTTTCCCGACCTAAACCACCCCACCTGCATCTGCTCATGTCCCAAACCACGTTTCCGCGCCAGCGGCGACCCGCGTTGCGCATCGCTGTTTCCGCCGCACTGGTTTGTCTGGCGCTCACGACCTCACCCTTGGTCGCCCAGCCCAAGCCTCGCGTCGTCACGTCCAAAGCCTCCCCCGAGCACACCCACCAACTCTTCGTCGGCATCGATCTTTTTGTGCCCCAGGGCACCGAGATGCTCGAAGTGCGCAACATCGTGGGTGAGACCACCTTGGCGAAGTCCGCCGCCGGCGAGCTCAACGAAATTGACCGCACCACCGGCTACCGTTGGAAACTCGTGCCCAAGGTGAGTGACCTCAGCGCCACCGTTTCGGATCTCGAATACGAGACCACGTATTCACCGGCCAGCGACCCCCAGAAGAAGTGGATGGGGCGCCAGACCAACATGATGAATTACCAGCAGGACCAGCTCTCCCAGGGCACCCTGATGGCCGCCAACCTTTCCCGGGGAATTGCCGCGTTGCCCTCACAAGGAGGGCAGGGTGGGCCATCCCCAGAAGCCGTCGAACGCATGCAAGCCGGCGTAAACTCGCAGATCCGCGGTCATTTGGACGAAGTCGCCCGCGTCGACGCCATCACCGATCCAGACTTCACTGCCAAGGAACAACAGGCCCAGGAAATCCTGAATCCGCACGACTCCGTGCGCCTCCAGTTCCGCGTCTCCACCCCGACCCCGATGGCCCACGCATTCTGCGTCGCGCTCGCCCGCATCCGCCACCCCAACGGCGAAATCGAAGACATCAATTTCTACAAACCGATCGGGGAAGTCGGCCCTAAACCCAAGAAGGTTAACTTCTTGCAAACGGGCCTCGCCCCCGGATTTGAGATCCTCGAGCTCAAGGTCCACCTTTTCAACAACGGCAAGGAGCTCGCCACCAATCTCTCCGAAAAGCGCTTTCAACTCACCACCGACGAGGCCCGCCAATACCTCCTGCTCGACCACACGGCCAACCACCGCGGTGAGACCGTGCCCGCCTCGCCCGTCTGGGAACTCGCTCCGCCCGAGCTCAAAGCACTCGACCGACCCGGCAGCCTCGATCGACCGCTCCTCGTCAACATCAACGCCAAGGGCGACTTCACTGGCTTCGCCGGCTCCGGCCAACTCTACGGCCCCGAGCACGAGCACATCCTCCGCCAACTCGTTTTTCTGCCCGCCCTCGAAGACGGCCAGGCGGTCGACTCCACCGCGACGATCAATCTCGCTGATTACTTCCGCTGAGCGCTTAAACGATTTCGGGCATAAAGCCCGACCCCTCCGTTCCCTCACTCATACCGCGCGCTGCGGCCGAAGTAGTTGAGGAACCACGCTTCCTTCCACACCCGGTAGCGCGCCTCCACGGTCATCTTGCCGTGCTCCTCGCGCTCGTGATGCGGGAAAAGAAACCCCAGCTCGGTGTTCACCTGCTCCATGGCGTGTTGCTGGGCGTTGAGATCGGCCAGCGGCTCGGTCTCCCACTCGCTGAGCGGATCGGTCTCATCCTCCAAGCGCTCCCGGTGGCGCTTCACCAGCGCCGCCAGCGTCCGCCGCCACGGACTCCGATCCACCAGCCAGTTCTCCGGATAAAACCCCGCGAAGGGCAGGTAGAGGTTGTCGGTCACGTAGCGCAGTCCGTTGGTCGTCACCGACACCAGGCTGGCGCACATCACGATGTTGCCGCCCGGCTGCGGTAGGAAGAGCACCTGCACCCGCAGCTTGTTGGACGAATCCTGATAAACCGACATGCGCAGCGCAAAACCCGGCGCGAGCTCGGCCTTGAGCGACTGGACCGCGTGGAAACCCTGTTTGCGCAGCCAATCCCGGACTTTCAGCAGTCGGGGTTGGGTGGGCCACTCCTCGCCGCTGGAATTCACGTGAAAGCGCGGGAACAGCGGGATCGGGCTCAGGCTGAGCGCCTTGATCTCCAGCCAACGATAAACCGTCTCGATCAGGAAATAGACCAACAGGGCCGTGAGCGCCAAAACCCAGTAGGGCCGCGTGCTCAGCTCCAGATCGACCAGGATCTTGGCCACGCCGAAGCCAAACACCAGCCAGCGCAGCCAGCGATTGAAGATCGCCAACAGGGGCGAGGAGCGGCGCTGGTTGATCTGAAACAGGACCAGCGACACCACCATGGCGATGACGATCGGATAGGTGAAATCCATGAAGCGTGAGCGGAGACAAGAAGGGCCGGACGCGATGACGCCCGGCCCCGAAAAGTTACCCGTGGCGCGCTGCTCAGCTCAGGCGCACCGGCATGATCACGCAGATGAAGCTCTCGAGCGTCTTGAACACGCCGGGGCTCACCTCGTCCTTCACTTCGAAGAACACTTCGTCCTTCTGCAGCGCCTTGAGCGGATCGAGCAGGAACTGCGGGTTGAAGGCCACCTGGAGGTCGGGACCGTTGTAATCGATCGCCATCGACTCGTGCGCCTCGCCGAAATCCGGGCTCTGCGCCGTGATCTCGAGCAGGTTGGAGGTCATCTTGAGCTTCACCGAGTTGCTCTTCTCCGAGCAGACGAGGGCGGCACGGTGGATGCACTGCTGGAGCAGCTCGCGCTCGAGCTTGATGCGCTGATGCGTCTCCTTGGGAATAACCTGTTGATAATTGGGATAATTGCCCTCCACGACCTTCGAGTAGAGGTAGATGGAGTCGATCAGGCCGCTGCTGTCCTTGTCGGTCTGGATCTGGAACGCCGCACGGCGTTCGTTGAACGAGACCTTCAGCTTCGCGCCCTTGTCGAGCATGCGCTGCAGCTCGGAGACCGTCTTGGCCGGCAGGATGATGGCGCCGGACGCGTCCTCGGGGACTTCCATCTCCTTTGAGGTGAGGGCGAGACGGCGGCCGTCGGTGGCGACCAGCGAGAGTTTGCCGTCGCGGAAGTTGAAATACACGCCGTTGAGGATGTAGCGCGTCTCGTCGCTCGACTGGGCGTAAGCGACGCTCTTGAGCATCGAGATGAGCTCGCTCTGCTCGAGGGTGAAGGTGCGGTCGTCGCCAAACTCCGGCAGCGGCGGGAACTCGTCCTTGCCGATGCCCATGATGCGGAAGGTGGAACCGCCCGAGGTGAGCTTCACCTGGTGGTTGGCGGAGGAATCGAAACTCACGTCCTGGTTCGGCAACTCGCGCACGATGGTGGCCAGACGCTTCACCGGCAGGGTGACCGCGCCGCCCTCCTTCACCTCGGCCTTGATCTTACAGCGGATGCCCAGATCGAGATTGGTGGTGGTGAGCGTGATGTGGTTCCCCTCGGCCTCGATCAGCACGTTGCTGAGGATGGGCATCGTGGCCTTGGAGCCGACGACGTTGAGAACCTGGGCGAGGCCGTTGCTGAAATGGTCGCGGTTGATCTTGAGTTTCATGACGTGGGGTTGGCGTCCACGAGGGCGTGAAACGCGGAAGTTAACAAACCCCAAAAGATACCTGATTCAATAAGTAATTGGAGTCGTCTTATTATGCGTCCGAAAAAGGCCAATAACTGCGCTCCCAACCCACGTTTTACCTCTGAAACCGAGCTCGCCGCCGACCTGTGAATAACTGCGAGCCAATTGCGAACAAAGCGGGGGTTTTTAACACCCCAAAACTTGTTGGTGAACGACGCCCAAGTTACTCACACGCTTTCCGCATCCGGCGTCGGGGTGGTTTTCTGACCGCGCTCGCGGAAGGCCCGGATCAGGCCGAAGAAGATGTAGCCGAGCATCAGCACCAGCATGCCGATTTCCTTGAAGGCCACGATCGCGCCGGCCCCGCTCACCACCAGCACCAGCGACACCAGCGGGGTCTTCGTCTGCATATCGATCTGCTTGCCGCTCGGGTAGCGGATCGTGCTCACCATCAGCACCGCGATCAACAGCAGCAGCGGCGGCAAGGCCAGCGCCCACATTTGCAGCTCACGGTCGTGCTTGGCCAAGTTGAGAAGAAACAACACCAGCGCCGCCACCGTGCCCGCCGCCGCCGGCACCGGCAGCCCGACGAAATCCTTCGAGCCCGACTTTTTGTCGCGGATGATGAGCGGGTGGGTGATCACGTTAAATCGCGCCAGCCGGATCGCCGCACACAGCAGGTAAACGAAGCCGAAACACCAGCCGATCTTCTGGAAAATGGGATAACCCTGGGTCGGCGACAGGATGAGGAAAAACATCATCAACGCCGGCGTGAGGCCGAACGAGATCACGTCGGCCAACGAGTCGAACTCGCCGCCGAAGAGCGACTCCTTGCCACCCATGCGCGCCAGGCGCCCATCGAGCACGTCAAACGCCATCGCCCCGAAGATCAGCCACACGGCCTCCGAAAACAGCACGCTCGCACCCGGCGTGATCACGTCGGACCCACGCATGAGATAGTGCGCCTGGACGCACTTGATGCAGGCCACGAAACCACAGAACAGGTTTCCGGCCGTCATCAGGTTGGGCAGGAAATAGATGCGGCTCGCGTTTTCGGGCGAGAACGGATCCTCGCGCTCCGGAGGGGGCGGTTCAGCGGGAGTCATGCAGAGTGGGGGAGTGGTGGCGGACGCGTCGTGGCCGCGTCGTCGGGATTAGCGCTTGGTGATCGATTCGAGGTATTTCCAGAACTTCGAGTGCTGCTCGACCAACTGCTGCTCAGAGACCGGCAGGCCATTGCGCAGCAGGAAATCCTCCAGCGAGTGCTCGTGGAGGATGTAGAGGACGTGCAACGTCTCCTCCTCCCTGACCTCAAAATAGAACCGCAGTTCACCACTGCGCAGCCGGTAGAGATCGCGACCACCGCGGGCGAACTTGCCCAGCGGCTCGCGCGGCCGCTCCAGATCGATCAGACGCAGCGAACTCAGCGGCTCGATCGCGGTGAGCTGCGTGAGTTTGTCGAGCTTGTTGAGCTCGTGCATGGCCTGTTCGGCAAAGGTGACTTGAAACATGGGCGCAAAGAGGAAGCGGGAACGGCAATGTAACCCGACCCTCGGGCGGTCGTCTTGTCCCAGTAACCAGCGAATCTCAATCCCTTAAAAATCATGAATCGCAAACTCGTTGTTACCACCCTCCTCGCCGCCAGTGCCTTCGGCAGCTCCTTCCTCTTCGCCCAAACCAACACCGACGCCCCCAATCCGCCTCCCGGTCGCGGACCCGGCGGCACCCCGCCCGCCTGGATGATCGAACGTTTCGACACCGATGGTGACGGCGTGCTCAACGCCGAAGAACGCGGCGTTGCCCACCAAGCCATGATGGACAAGCGCCAGAACGGTGAGCGTCCCGGTCGCGAAATGATGCGCAACATGCGTGAGCGTTTCGACGCCGATGGCGATGGTCGCCTCAGTGCCGAAGAGCGTGCCACGGCCGACGCCACCATGCGTGCCGAAGCCGTGAATCGCCCGCGCCTCATGGCCCGCATCGACACCGATAAAGACGGTGTGATCAGCGACGCCGAGTGGACCGCCCACCGCGACGCCCTGCGCGACCGCATGGGCAAGGGCAAAGGCAAGGGCATGGGCCAAGGCGGCGGCGGCCAAGGCGCCGGTCGCCAGACCAACTGAGCTCAGTTCCAGTCCGTTAGCATCTCACCAAATTTCCCGCGCCTCCCACGACGCCGCGACCTCCCCAGGCCGCGGCGTTTTTGTGCCCGCCCCGCCCATTGTGAATAACCTGCGGACAACTGGAATAACTCTGCTCCGTAGCCGCGCGGGGCAGCCCCCGAATCTTTCATTGGGATTGCAGTTCACCCGGTTTGGTCGAGCGGGCAGAGTGCGCCCATGCCTGTTACCCTCGCTGACATTCGCGCCGCCGCCCGTCGCATCCGCAGTGGGATTCCGGTCACCCCTTGCCCGGAATCGATTCCCCTCTCCGACCTCACCGGCGCGCAGGTTTTCTGTAAATTGGACAACTTCCAACGCACCGGCTCCTTCAAAGAGCGGGGCGCCCGCAACGCGCTCCTGCGTCTGCCGGCCGCCCAGCGCAGCCGGGGCGTCATCGCCGCCTCCGCCGGCAACCACGCTCTCGGACTCGCCTACCACGGCCAGTTGCTCGGCATTCCGGTCACGGTCGTCATGCCCGACTACGCGCCGCTCATCAAAGTCGCCACCTGCGAAAAACTCGGCGCCCGCGTCCTCGTCGAAGGCGTCGACTTTGCGGCCGCCCGCGCCGCCGCCGATGTCCTGGTCGAACGCGAAGGCCTCGCCTACGTGCACGGTTTCGACGACCCCGATATCATCGCGGGGCAGGGGACCATGGCCCTGGAAATTCTGCGGCAGGTGCCCGATGCCGATGCCATCGTGGCCCCCATCGGTGGTGCCGGTCTCATCGCCGGCCTCGCCATCGCGGCCAAAGCCCTCAAGCCCGATATCCAGGTCATCGGCGTGGAATCCAAAGCCACCGCCAGTTTCTCCGCCGCACTCAAGAACGACGGCCCCATCACCATCCCGCGCCGTGCCACCCTCGCCGACGGTCTCGCTGTGTTGCGGGTTGGTGCCAATGCTTTCGAGCTCGCCCGCCCGCTGCTCGATCAGGTGGTCGCTGTATCCGAAGAATGGATCGCGCTCGCCATCCTGCGCTACCTCGAGCTCGAGAAAACCATCGTCGAAGGCGCGGCCGCGGCGCCGCTCGGCGCGCTCCTCGCCGGCCAGTTGCCGGAGCTGCAAGGCAAACGTGTCGTGCTGGCCGTCTGCGGTGGTAACATCGATCCCACTACACTTTCCCGTGTGATCGAGCGCGGCCTCGTCGCCGACGGCCGTCTCGGTCGGCTCACCGTGACGATCAGTGATCGACCGGGCGGACTCGAGGCGCTCTCGCGTGTGATTGCCAAAGCCGGCGCCAGCGTGCGCGACATCGCCCACGACCGCGCCTTCAGCGGGCCCGATGTGAGCGAAGTGCGCGCCGTCTGCACGGTGGAGACGCGTGACGCGGCCCACCTGAAAGACCTCCGCCGCGCCCTCAAAAAAGCCGGCTTCCCCGTCGCGAAGTAAACCGGACCAGCGCGATGTCGGGCGTAAAGCCCGACCCACATGGGACTTGCGACTTCTTAGTGTGGGTCGGGCTTTATGCCCGACATGCATCTGCCTCTCGGTGCCGAGCCTTACTCCGCCACCTTCCGCCCAAACCCGTCCTGGATCTTCCCCTGCGCCAGCGCCACCGCGCCGAGCGACGGCACCGCACACACCAGCACCCACACAAAAAATTGGGTGTAACCGAGCTGCGCTTGCACCCAGCCGGCAAACATGCCGGGCAACATCACGCCCAAGGCCATGCAGCCGGTGCACAGCGCGTAGTGCGCGGTTTTGTGCGGCCCGTCCGCCACCATCATCATGTAAACCAGATAGGCCGTGAACCCGAGGCCGTAGCCGAGTTGCTCCAGCACCAGTCCGCCCCCGATCAGCCACGCGCTCTCGGGTTGATAAATCGCCAGCAACCAAAAGACCGCGTTGGGCACATGCAGCGCCGCCACCAGCGGCCACAACATGCGACGCAGCCCGAAGCGCGACACCAGCCAGCCGCCCACCAAACCGCCGACCGTCAGCGCCACCACCCCCCACGTGCCGTAATACACGCCGATCTGTTCGTTCGTCAGCCCGAGCCCGCCCACCGCGCGCTCATCGAGCAGAAAGGGCGTGACCAACTTCAGTAGCTGCGCCTCGGCGAAGCGATACAGCAGCAGAAAACCCAAGATGCGCAGGATGCCGGGTTTCTGGAAAAACGTCGCCATCACGATCCACCATTCGCGCAGCACCTCGCCGGTGCTGCTCCCCTCCGCGCCCGCCGACTCGGCCACGCCATCGGCCGCCGGCCGCGGCAGTTGGCTCTGGTGATACAACGCCGCCAGCAGAAACACGACGCCCAGCACGCCAAACACCTTCACCCACGCCGCCGCATAGTCGCCGCCCGTGCCATACCAATAGCCCGCCAGATACACCAAGCCGCCCTGACCCGCGATCATGGCCACGCGATACGCCGTGCTGCGCACGCCCACAAAAGCCGCCTGCCGCGGTTTGTCCAAAGCGAGCATGTAGAACCCGTCGGCCGCGATGTCGTGTGTCGCCGAGCAAAACGCCATCAGCCAAAACACCAGCAACGTCGCCTGGAAAAACCACGGGGCCGGAATCGACAGCGCCACCAGCCCAAAACTCACCGCCATCACCCATTGCATCAGGGTCGTCCACCACCGCTTCGTGCGCCACAGGTCGACCAGCGGCGACCACAGCGGTTTGATCACCCACGGGAAGTTCAGCCAGCTGGTGTAGAACGCGATCTCGGTGTTCGAAACCCCGAGGTTCTTGTAGAGCGTGAGCGAGAGCAGGTTGACCGCGACGTAGGGCAGACCTTGGGCAAAATACAGCGTCGGCACCCAGGCCCACGGCGATCGGTTCCGGGACGAATCCACAGAGGCAGCAGCAGGGGAGGGCGGGGGAACAACTTCAGACGACATCGGCAAAGGCAGCAGCACCATCCCTGCCGTCGCCACCCCACCGGTGCAACGCTAGGGTCGTCAACAAAGGTAGGCCGCGGGCGAAACCCCGTTGATCTCGCCGAAAGGCTGCTCGCCTTATTCCTCCAACTCCAGCGCCGCGTCCGACTCCTTGGCCAGGGTCGCCAGCAGTTCCTGTGCATCGGCCGCGTCCTGTTCAGCCACCTGCACCTTCACGCCGCCGGAAGCCCACAAGTAGGGCGGGGCGATCTCGGCGGTTTGTTCGTTGGGAATAACTGCCTGGATACCGTGCCCCTCCAGCACGGAGCGGATGAGTTGGGCCTCCGCGATTTCCGCACATGACGCGATCGTTTTCATGATGCCGAGTCTAACGCCAACGGCTCTCAACGCCAGCCCGCTCGTGCGATTGTGCGACCGATTTGCCCAACGGTTTGCCCAAAAGTCCTGCGGTTCCGACTCGCCCCCACCGGTCTGCCTTGCGACAACGGTTTCCCCCCATGACTTCGCTGGCTGCATCGTTTGGTGATTTACCGCTGTCTGAGCACGAACTGATCACGTGGATCCTTTCCGCGGCGAATGCCCATTCGATCATGGCGGTCA